>JAAWDS010000025.1 GCA_022793895.1 Provencibacterium sp.
CGAAAAAATGACCGCTTTCAGCGGCCATTTTTTATAGCTGCGCTATAAAAAACAATCTATCCGGCCCTGCCTCTCGCCGCTCGCGCGGCAACCGAGGCAGAGGGCCGAAAAAATGACCGCTTTCAGCGGCCATTTTTTATTTACAGCAAAGAAGGAAAATAGTAAAATAGAAGCACAATAAGCCCCATTTCGCCAAAGGCGTTTCGTTTTTAAAACGAGGGACAAAAGAAAGGGATGGATGACGGTGGGACACTATTTCCAGCCTGAGATCGAATGCGCATCTCAGGAACAAATCCAGGCGTGGCAGGATGAGCGCCTGGTGAAAACGGTTCGGCATGTTTATGACCACGTTCCTTATTACCGCAAGCTCATGGAGCAAAAGGGGGTGCTGCCGGGGGATATCCGCTCGGCGGCCGATCTGTACAAGCTCCCGTTTTTAACCAAGGATGATTTGCGGGACGCCTATCCCTACGGGCTTCTGGCCATGCCGCTTTCCGACTGCGTGCGTATCCAGTCCACCAGCGGCACGACCGGCCGGCGGGTGGTCGCCTTCTATACCCAGCATGATATCGACCTGTGGGATGAGTGCTGCGCCCGCGCGCTCGCGGCGGCCGGCGCCACCAAGGACGACGTCGTTCACGTCAGCTATGGCTATGGGCTGTTCACCGGCGGCCCCGGCTTAAACGGCGGGTCCCATAAGCTCGGCGCGCTGACCCTCCCCATGTCCTCCGGCAACACCGAGCGGCAGATCCAGTTCATGATTGACCTGGGTTCCACCGTCCTCTGCTGTACGCCCTCCTACGCCGCCTATCTGGGCGAGACGATCTGCGAGAAGGGACTCCAGGATCAGCTCAAGCTCAAGGCGGGCATCTTCGGGGCGGAGGCCTGGAGCGAGGAGATGCGCCAGGATATTCAAAACAAGCTGGGGATTAAGGCTTATGACATCTACGGGCTTACCGAGATCTCCGGCCCCGGCGTTTCCTTCGAGTGCAGCGCGCAGACCGGTATGCACATCAACGAGGATCACTTCATCGCCGAGATCATCGACCCCGATACCGGGGAGGTGCTTCCCGAAGGGTCGAAGGGCGAGCTGGTTTTCACCAGCATCACCAAAGAAGCCTTCCCGCTGCTGCGTTACCGGACGCGGGATATCTGCGTGCTTTCGCGCGGCGAGTGCTCCTGCGGGCGGACGCATGTGAAAATGTCCAAGCCGATGGGCCGCAGCGACGACATGTTGATTGTAAAGGGCGTCAACGTCTTCCCCTCCCAGATTGAGACGGTTCTGCTGAACAAGGGATACCCGGCGAACTATCAAATTATCGTTACCCGCGTCCACAACAGCGACAAGCTGGAGGTTCAGGTGGAGATGACGCCGGAAATGTTCTCCGACTCGCTCAGCTACATCTCGGCGCGCGAGAAAGAGCTGGTGGATGCGCTCAAGGCGATGCTCGGCATTTATGCGAGCGTTCAGCTCGTCGCGCCGAAAACCATTGCGCGCAGCGAAGGCAAAGCCGTCCGCATCATCGACAAGCGCAAGCTCTACTAAACCGGGCCGCCGGAAAGCCAAAAAAACAGTATCCGGCAGCCCAGATCTGCCGGATACGCGGTAAAAAACAGAAAGAAGTGATTGAGCATGACGGTGAAGCAAATTTCTGTCTTTGTAGAAAATAAGCCCAGCATGCTGGCCGAATTTACCAAGGTGCTTTTCCAAAACGAGATTGATATCCGCGCGCTCTCGATTTCGGAGACGCGGGATTTCGGGATTCTGCGCATCATCGTGGACGACTCCTATAAAACCGCCTGCGCGCTCAAAGAGGCGGGCTATGTCTGCTCCATTACGCCGGTGCTGGCGGTGGCTATGCCGGATGAGCCGGGCAGCCTCTACCGGATTTTGGATATCCTGAGCCAGAACGACATCAACCTAGAATATACCTATGCGTTTATCACCCGGAAAAAGGGGCTGGCCTATCTGATTATCCGGGTGGAGGACAACGAAAAAACCGCCGACGTCCTGACCAGAAACGGCATGCGCCTGGCGACCCAGGAGGAGCTGCACCTGGACGCGAACAATTAAGAAAAGAGAACGCCGCAAAAAGAACGGGCCGCTTAAAACCCGCCCCGGCCTGCAAAAGAAATCACACAGGCCGATCCTCCGGTTTGCAGAAGGGCGTGTTGCAGAATTGCATTCTACAACACGCTCTTTTGCCATTCGCCCTTGCGGTAGAAGAGGAGGGAAAGGCCGGCGGCCAGCGTCCAGCCGAACGGCCACGCCATCCAGACCCCGGTTGCGCCGAAGGGGATAGAGAAGATCCTCGCGAGCACGACCCGCAGGACCAGATCGGTGAAGGTCGAAACCATGAAGGGCCGCATTTTGCCCGCCCCGCGTAGGACGCCATCCGCCGCCAGCTTCGCGCCGATGGCAAAATAGAAGGGCGAAAGGATCCGCAGAAGGGTTATTCCGGTTTCCATGGCCGTTCCGGAGGGGGAATCCAAAAAGATGCGCAGCAGCCCCTTTCCGGCAAAGAAATAGGCGAGGGTCAGCGGAAGGCAGACTGTCCACACCAGCCGGAGCCCCGCGCGGAACCCCTCCCGGATGCGGGCGAGCTTCTGCGCCCCCAGATTTTGGGCGGTAAAGTTGGAAATGCCGTTGCCGAAGGTGGTCAGCGAGCTCACCACCAGGTTGTTGAGCTTAATCGCCGCCGAATAACCGGCAATGACGCCGGAGCCAAAGGAATTGATGATCCCTTGCAGGAGGATATTCCCCACCGAAACAAAGCTCTGCTGCAAAATGCTAGGGACAGCGATGCGGGCAATGCGGCCAAGCAGGCTCCAGGAGAAGAGCGGCGCCCGGCCCTCGCAGGGGATGGACGCCAGCCGCTTGAGGACAAACGCCATGGCCAGGACGCTGCTGATCCCCTGGCAGATAAAGGTTGCCCAGGCGACGCCCGCCACCCCCATCCGGAAGGCGGTCACGAACAGGATATCCATGCCGATGTTGGCGGTCGAGGAGGCTGCCAGAAAGAAGAAAGGCGTTTTGGAGTCCCCAAGGGCCGAAAAGATCCCGGTGGCCACGTTGTAGTAAAAGACAAACGGAAGCCCCCAGATATAAATATCCAGATACAGCGCGGAGCTTTCCATAATGTCCGCCGGGGTGTGGATAGCCCGGAGCAGCCGTGTGGAAAGCAGCAGCCCGCCCGCCATTAACAGCAGGCAGAGAGCGCCGCTGGCAATCCAGGTTGTGGAAACCGAGGTTTTTAAGTCCCGGTAGCGCTTCGCCCCGAAGAGCTGCGACACGATGACCGAACAGCCCATGTTGCAGCCAAAGGCGAAGGCGATGAAGATAAGGGTGATTTCATAGCTGTTGCCCACGGCGGCCAACGCGCTTTCCCCGATAAACCTGCCGGCCACCAGGCTATCCGCCAGGTTATAGAGCTGCTGGAAAAGAATGCTGCCGAACAGCGGCAGGCAAAACCGCCAGAGTACGGCGGAGGGTTTTCCTACTGTCAGATCTTGGTTCATCGCCCTGCCGGGCCCCCTTCCGTTCGCTTTTAGGATCGTTTTTCTATTATAAAACGGAGTTTCAGAAAATAGCAACCCATTTAGGAGGGATTATTATGTCTACACCGCACAATGCCGCTGCGCCCGGCCAAATCGCTCCCACCGTTTTAATGCCGGGGGATCCGCTGCGCGCTCAATTCATCGCCAAGGAGTTTTTAGAAGACCCGGTCTGCTTCAACGAGGTACGCGGAATGCTGGGGTTCACCGGCCGCTACCGGGGCCGCCCCGTCTCGGTCATGGGATCCGGCATGGGCATGCCCAGCATCGGCATCTATTCCTATGAGCTCTACACCGCCTATGGGGTCGAGAACATCATCCGCATCGGCTCCGCCGGCTCCTACTGCGAAGAGGCGAAGATCTACGACGTCGTGTTAGCCGACGCCGCCTGGAGCGAATCCTCCTATGCGCGGGTACAGGGCGGCTTCCAGGGAGATACCATCCGGCCGAGCGCCTCCCTCTGCGAACGGCTGGCCGGAACGGCGAAGGAGCTGGGCATCCCGCTGCTCTGCGGCCCCGTCCATTCCAGCGACGTTTTCTACCGCGAGGACAAGACCCCCTATTACCGGCAGCTCCATGCGCAGAAGGGCGTTCTCTGCGTGGAGATGGAGTCGTTCGCCCTCTTTCACAACGCGCAGGTCTGCGGGAAGAACGCCGCCTGCCTGCTGACCGTCTCCGACTCGCTTATCTCCCATGAAGAAACCACCGCCGCCGAACGGCAGTCCTCCTTTACGGCGATGATGCGCATCGCGCTGGAAACCGCCGCCGCCCTGTAGGCGGCGCAGCCTGGGATATGGGCGGACAACCCCGCATATACCTTTATGGAAAAAGAGCGGGGGATTCTCGAAGCCAGGGGCGGCCCGGCGAGGTGCAAAAGGGGAAAGCCTCATTGCGATTGCCCCGAATTGGAAAAAGGCAGGTGATTGCATTCCGGTGTCGATTCGTGTAAAATAGAGGGTAAAGGGTTGAAAAATTCGATTCTTCAACCCGGCTGGTTTTGCCGTTCTGAAGAAAGGTAGGGTTATCAGGATGATTGAAGTGAAGGTGTGCGTCGGCAGTTCCTGTCACATGAAGGGCTCCTACCAGGTGATCAAGACCTTCCAGGATCTGATTGCGCGCAACAATTTAAAGGACGAGGTGGCCATCAAGGCTTCCTTCTGCATGGGCCGCTGCCTACAGGGCATTTCGGTGCTGGTGGATGAGGAGCCGGTCCAGAACGTCGGCTTCCAAAACGCCGAACAGGTCTTTTATGAAAGCATCTATCCGAAGGCGCGCGCCGCATCGGAAGGAGGAGAAACGCTGTGAGCATCATCAAGCTAAACACACGCAGCTGCCAGAGCTGCTATAAATGTATCCGGGAATGCCCGCTCAAGGCGATTGAATTTCGGGACAACATGGCGCAGGTCATTGAGGAGGAGTGCGTGCTGTGCGGCCGCTGCGTCAACTGCTGCCCGCAGAATGCGCGCATTCTGCGCGACGACTTCGCCGACGTACAGGGGCTGATTGCGTCGGGAAAACCGGTCTATCTTTCGCTGGCCCCCTCCTGGGTGGCCTGGTGGCGCGGACATAGCTTCAGCGCAATGAGCCGCGCGCTCAAGGCGCTGGGGTTTGCCGGCGTGGAGGAGACCGCCATTGGCGCCGCCGCCGTTTCGCGCGAATATGCCTCGCTCATGCGCCATAAGCGGATGGACAACATCATTGCCACCGCCTGCCCGTCGGTAGTCATGATGGTGGAACGGCACTATCCGGAGCTGATTAAAATGCTCGCCCCCGTCTCCTCGCCGATGATGGCGCACGCCAAGCTCATGCGCGAAACCTACGGCGATATCAAGGTCGTCTTCGCCGGGCCCTGCCTGTCGAAGATGGAGGAGGTCTCCGACCCGCTGGCCGGCGGAATGGTGAACTTCGCGCTGACCTTCGACTCGATGGATCGCTGGATGGAGAAGGCGGGCGTCCGGGTCGAGGAGGAGGACGTGGAGGCGTGCGGCGTGCTGGAACCGGTGGCCCGGCTCTATCCCGAACCGACCGGGATTTTGAAAACGCTCAGCCCCGAAGATACGGCGGGCTATACCCCCATTGCCGTGGACGGGCTGGAAAGCTGCATCGACCTTTTGGATTCGCTGAAAAAGGAACAGCCCTCCGGGCTGTTCATCGAGGCGAACCTCTGCGCGGGCGGCTGCATGGGCGGCCCGATTATGCGCATGCATGGCCTTTCCGGCGCGCTCGGCGAGATGTATCTGAACGGCGGGCCGGACAAGGCCGACCAGAACCCGGCCGGCAGCGCCGGCCGCAAGTGCTCCCACCCGCGCGTTTTCCAGAAACGGATGCCGGACTATCCGGAGTTCTCCGAAGAGGATATCCGCCGCGTGCTGCGCCAGATCGGCAAATTCACCCCGGAGGATGAGCTCAACTGCTCCTCCTGCGGCTATCCCACCTGCCGCGATAAGGCGATCGCCGTCCTGCGCGGCAAGGCGGACATCAGCATGTGCATGCCGTATCTGAAAACGCGTGCGGAGAACATCTCCTCCACCGTGCTGGAGAACTCGCCCAACGCCATACTGGCCTTTGACGAGGATCTCAACGTTCTGGATCTCAACCCGCGCGCCGAAGAGATCTATGGCATTAAACGCGAGGAGGCGGTCGGCTCCTTCATCCCCGCCTTCTATGGGGAGACCGGCTTTGAGGAGGCGCGCGACCAGTCGGTTATTGTCGAGAAGAAGGTCACGCTTGAGGACGTTGGACGCACGGTGGAGAAATCGATCGTCTACATCAAGGAGCACCGGATGTATCTGGCCTTCGTGAAGGACGTCACCGAGGAGGAATCCCGCAAGGAGGAGCTCGAATCGGTGCGCACCCACACGGCCGAAACGGCGCAGCGCGTCATTGATAAGCAGATGCGCGTTGCCCAGGAGATCGCAAGCCTGCTGGGCGAAACGACCGCGGAAACCAAGGTGGCGCTCAACCGGCTGAAGAGCTCGCTGACCGGCATGCAGGAATAGGAGGCGCCCGATGGACAAGCTATTTGTAGATGTCGGCTGGGAAAGCCTCAACCACTTCGGCGAAGAGCTGTGCGGCGATAAGGTGGAAATTGTCCGCGGGGATGGGTATGTACTGGCCGTTCTGGCGGACGGGCTGGGCAGCGGGGTAAAGGCCAACATCCTCTCCACGATGACCAGCAAGATCATCGCCACCATGTTCTCCGAGGGCGGCACGCTACAGGATGTGGTGGAAACGATGGCCGACACGCTGCCGGTCTGTTCCGAGCGCGGCGTGGCCTATTCCACCTTTACCATCGTGCGCATCGGGCTGGACGGCGAGGTCTATCTCGCCGAGTTTGACAACCCCTCCCTTGTCTATTTCAAAAACAACCAGATCTGCGACATCCCGCGCCAAAAGATGGAGATGGGCGGCAAGGTCATTGAGGTCGCGCGCTTCCAGGCGGGTGAGGGGGATATGCTCGTCACCTTCTCGGATGGCGTTGTGCATGCCGGCGTCGGGCGGCTGCTCGACCTGGGCTGGCAGTATGACAACATCGTACAATATCTCAAGGAGAACATCACGCCGGATATCTCTCCGCTGATCTATGCGCGCAAGCTGCTCTCCGCCGTGAACACCCTCTACATGGATCAGCCGGGGGACGATTCCACCGTCTGCGCGCTCCGGATTAAGCCCAACCGCCCGGCTACGGTGATGGTAGGCCCGCCGGTGAATAAAGAGCTGGATGAAACGGTGGTACATAAGCTCATGTATTCCCCCGGCCTCAAGGTGGTCTGCGGGGGAAGCACCTCGCAGATCGTCTCGCGCGTCACCGGCCGCGAGCTGACCGTTTCAATTGACTATGAGAACCCCGCCGTCCCGCCGACGGCGACCATCCCCGGCGTGGATCTCGTCACCGAAGGGGTGCTCACTATCGGCAAGTCTCTGGATATCATCAAGGGGCTGATGAGCAACAACGACCCCCAAAGCCTGGATACCTTTACCCTCAACAAAAAGGACGGCGCAACCCTTCTGGCCCGGCTGCTGCTCGAACAGTGCACCGAGGTGCGCTTCCTGGTCGGCCGGGCGCTCAACCCGGCGCACCAGAACCCCGGCATGCCGGTTTCTCTCGGCCTCAAGCTGAACCTCATCAAAGAGCTGGCGGGCGAGCTGGAGAAAACCGGGAAAAAGGTAACGGTCGAATATTTCTAAACGCCAAACCGCAAAGCCGGTTGATCTCAGGGTGTTCTCCCTTCCGTTGGGAGAACACCCTGGGCTTTTTTTCGGAGGGCCGGCGCTCCGCCGCGCAGCCTGGTCCGCCGCAGCCAAACGCCGCCTTTTCTGCCATTCATCCGTGTTTATCATGCAATTTGTTCCAAGGACTCTTGAATTTTTCCACTTGATGTAATAATATATAGGTGTGTGACGCAACGTTAAGTATAAATCGGAGGGAATAGAAAGCATGAAGGTACTCGTTATTAACGCGGGCAGCTCGTCGTTAAAATACCAGCTCATCAATATGGAAAACCAGCATGTGCTTGCAAAGGGAAACTGCGAGCGCATCGGAGCCGGCGGCGCCATCACCCACAAGACCGATGCGGCCAATTTGCAGTATGAAACTTCCTTTCCCAGCCACCGCGAGGCGTTTTTGGAGGTCGTGAAGGTGCTGACCTCCGGCGAAGGAAAAGTGATTGAGGATGTGAAGGAGATCGCGGCGGTCGGCCACCGCGTTCTGCACGGCAGCGAGGTCTACAAGGTTTCGACCCTCATCACCGATAAGGTCATTGAGGATATCGAGTCCTTCTCCGAGCTGGGCCCGCTGCACAATCCGCCGCAGGCGGCGGCAATGCGCGCCTGCCGCAGCGTTTTCGGCGCGGACACCCCGATGGTCGCCGTGTTCGACACCTCCTTCCATCAAACGATGCCCGAAAAGGCGTATATGTACGGCATCCCCTATGAATATTATGAAAAATACCATATCCGCAAATATGGCTTCCACGGCACCAGCCACCGCTATGTAAGCGGCCACTATCTGGAGATCACCGGGAAAAAGCCGGAGGGTACCCGCGTTATCGTCTGCCACCTGGGCAACGGTTCCTCGATCACCGCGGTGAAGGATGGGAAGTGCGTGGATACCACGATGGGCTTCACCCCGCTCGACGGGCTGCTCATGGGGACCCGCTCCGGCGCGGTGGATCCTTCCGTCCTCACCTACCTGGCCAACAAGGAAAATCTCTCGCCGGATGAGATGAGCGGCATCCTCAACAAAAAGTCCGGTTTCCTGGGCGTCTCCGGCCTCTCCTCGGATGCGCGCGACCTGGTAAACGCCTCGAAGGAGGGCCACCACCGCGCCAAGCTCGCCTGCGACATGGTGCGCTACCAGATTAAAAAGTATATCGGATCCTATGCGGCTGCGATGGGCGGCGTGGATGCGGTCCTCTTCACCGGCGGCATCGGCGAAAATTCGGGCGAGCTGCGCGCCGAGTGCTGCGAGGAGCTCCAGTTTATGGGCCTGTGGCTGGATGAAAAGGAAAACGACTACAACACCGGCAGCGATCACAAGATCTCCGCAGCGGATTCCCCGGTGGAGGTTTGGGTCATTCCGACCAATGAGGAATTGGCTATCGCTCTGGATACGGTGGAGATCATCGGCAAATAACGGGTTCTGACAGAACTCAAAAAGGCAGGCAAGGCGTTCGCGCCTTGCCTGCCCTTTTTTGTTGACTGAGCGGCCCCCGGATAGTCCCGATGAATCTCTGTTCAGCGCCTACGGTTCAGCACCTGCTCTGGCGGCAGCCCTACCAGCTCGCACAGACGGGGAACAGCGTAGGGGAAAAACTCCCGGTAGCTTTCGCAGAAATAGGTGAGCGTCAGCTCTCCGCCGTCCGCCGGGTCGCGGTCGCGGCGGCAGCCACCCCGGCAGAGGAAGAACCATTCGCAGCTCTTGCAGCGCTCATCCACCTGGAGCGAGGGCTCCAAGAAGCCGGATTGCGCAAAATTCCGGTCAATCTCTTCAAAGCTGTCGGTATTCAGGTTCCCCAGCCGGTAGCGATCCAATACGTAAAAGTCGCAGGGATAAACGCCCCCATCCGCTTCTACGATCAATTGGTTCATGCAGCGGCCGTTCAGCCCGCAGCTCTCGGCCGGCTGCCCAAGCAGGAGCCCCGCCAGGTTTTCGAAATACCGGTTATAGACAAATTCGCCGCGCCTGCGATCCTGGTACCAGCAATCAAAAAGGGTTTTTAGAAACTTCGCATAGAGCGGCGGCGTGAGGGAATAGTCGTGGCAGCCGCGTTCCTCGCCGAGCGGGTCCAGGCAAGGGATGTACTGCTGGTAGCGCAGGTTGTTGCGCATAAAAAAACCATAGATTTTCCCGATAGAGCGCGCGGTGCGGGAGGTGATGACCGTCAGGGTGTTGAACTCCACCCCGTGGCGCTCCATGAGCTTGGCGGCGCGCAGCGTCCGCTGCCAGGTCCCCTCGCCGTGCGCGTCGATGCGGTAGGCGTCGTGCAGATCCTTCGTCCCATCCAATGAAAGACCGATGAGAAAGCCGTGTTCCTTGAAAAAGGCCGCCCATTCATCGTCGATGACATAGCCGTTGGTTTGCAGCGCATAGCGCACTTGAAGCCCCCGCCGGTTGTATTTCCCGACCAGCTCGATGAGCTTGCGGTAAAAGGGCAGGCCGGCCAGCGTCGGTTCCCCGCCCTGGAACATAAACGCGCAGGAGCGCGCAGCAGTTTCCAGCGTCCGCCGCACCAGCGCCTCCAGCGTTTCCTCGCTCATAATCCCAAAGGAGGCAATCTCCCGGTTCTGTGTTTCGTCCTCATAGAAGCAATAGCGGCAGCGCATGTTGCAGTTGCCCGATGCAGGCTTGATTAACAGGTTGATGTTCTGCAAAAACTTCCCCTCCCCTACTCCTTCTATCATAGCGGATTTCGCGCCGTTTGTCGAGAGGGGGAATTTTTTCTTGAATATGGAGGGATTGGGGAACGCTTTAATTTTACCCAAAGAGGTTGAAACGCACCTGTATCCGCCGTATAATGAAAAACAAAAACGGGAGCTTGCGTGAATGGAAAAGGCAAAGAAAGCGTGGAAATTTTTCTCTTGGGCGAACTTATGGACTATCGCGTTAACCTGTATACTGAACGCAGGGATATGGGCAGCCTTTCATGGATTCCCCCTGATAGGGCTGCCCGAAGCGGAAGAGGTGGAAAAGGTCACGATCGTTTCGAACGGTACACAGGAAAAAACGGTCACGGACGAAGAAACGGTCTGCCTGCTGGTAAAGGCCGCTCATCTGCTGAACTACCGGCTCTGGGGCGAAGAAGAGGGCGAACCCGTTATAACGGTTACGTATCAGCTGAAAAACGGGGAACGCATAAGGCTAAAGGCAAACCGCGCCGCCGTTTGGTGGAAGGATAAACCGCACGCCTTAAAAGAACCCGATGTGTTTATCAACGTTGTGCAGGGACTTGTTTTTTGACCGGGAAGCATGGGGGTGATTTCCGGCGGGAAGGACTTTCCGGCGGAGAGTCCGCCAGCTGTTTTATCGCGGCAAACGGCCCGCACAGGCGCTAAGAACCGGAGGTTCTTTCTGCGCCCTTGCGGGCCGTTCCTCAGAAAAACGGTTGAGCGTCCTCTGCCAAACGGACGGTTCTAGTTTTGTCCGCGCATCAGGTTCTGCGCGCAGCTTTTCAGTTCCTCCAGGCTGCAAATGTCGGAACCGGCTTGCTTGATGTTCTCCTGGACATAGGGCGGCAGCGAATCGAAATACTGCTTCATGGCGGGATCGTTTTCAATCTGCTTGTTGGTTGGCATGGCGGTCCTCCTTTGGTTTTGAGCGCCCTTAAAACGGGACGCTTTTCTCCCTCTTATTATGGGCGGAAGATCGGGGAAGCATACACCGTTTTCCCGTCTCTTTCCTTCTCCGGTTTCATCCGCCGCTTTTTTAAGAGGCAGAAAGGTCAACCGGCCCCGCCGCCGCATAGGATGGGATGAAACTTACATATAAAGGAGTACATGCCCATGAGTAGCATTCGCATATTGCGCGCGCAGTTTGAAGCCGAGGAGCTGATGGCCTGGCAGGCGTTAAATATTCCTCCCACCCAACCTGCGGCGCAAGCCGCGGCGGGGAGAGGTACGCCGTCGCTGCCCGCCGCGCAGGCCCCCGGAACGCCCGCCTCCCCTGGGAACGACGGGATCGATTTGCCTATCGCGCCTTTTCCCACTCCCCCCGTCTACCCCGGAGACGACGGGATCGATCTGCCTGTCGCGCCCGCTCCCACTCCCCCCGTCTACCCCGGAGACGACGGGATCGATCTGCCTATCGCGCCTTTTCCCACTCCC
>JAAWDS010000026.1 GCA_022793895.1 Provencibacterium sp.
CAGCATGATATGGCCCTCGGCATTGCCGACGCCGGTCTCGTGTAAGGCAAAGTCGGCGCACATACCCTCATTGACAAACTGCTCTTTAACATACACGCCTACAAGAGAAATGCCCTGCTCCCTGGTCAATTCACGGGGCAGGGCAATTTCAATTTCTATTGCAAGCTTGGCGTTTATCGCTTTCTCGATTTTCTCCACCGCGTTCCACAAAACCGCCCTGTCGGAAAAAACGGCGGGGGCGTGGCCGGGGAGTAAAATCTCGGTCTGAACAACGCCGCCCGGGTGGGTGTAGTCGTGGGTTTCCCGTCAAAGTCGTTGGTGAGTTTTTCCCCCGCCCGGTAAGCTGCGGCGGCAACGGCGGACTTGCCCTTGCCGCGGGAGATGATTTTGATACTGCAATGATAGATTGCTATGGTCTGTCCTCCTTTCTGCGGGTCGTTCCCCCGTCCTTTTGTGCCGAGAGGCACAAAACGCCGTCTGCAAGACCGCCCTTGCTGTAGCAAGGGGAGGGGCGTGCAGAGGCCCGTTATCCTGGTGCAGCGTCCCCAACCTCACGGCCTCTCTGCGCTGCCTGGGCGCGCTTTGGCCGGCCTTCGCTGATTCCGCGCTCTGCGCGGTCAGCTCGTCCAGGATATGGCGGCTTTACCCGGTCGCTATGGTTTTTTCAAGGAAGGTCTGGAATTGTACATCAGTAAGCGACATGGTATCAGGGAGCAGGCTTTCGAAAAGCCCCATGCGCCTACATAGCCGCTTTGTCCTGTCCTTTCGCTCCTGTTCCTTTTGTTCCTGAAGGAGCAGCTTGCGCTGGTTTTCAAGCTGCCGGATTTCTTCTTCAATACTCGTGATTTTCTCAAGTTTGCTTTTCGCCATGGGCTGAAAATCCCCTTTCTTTTTTGGGGCCGGAATAGAGCGGATAAAGAAAAGGCAGCCGGGTTTATTCGGCTGCTCTTTCGGGGCTATAATCAAAATTCTATGCTATTTCCTGTTCCGGCAGCTTTTTTCTCTTGTAACACTCCTTATACTGCCGTGATTTTCTCTGGCGGTATGCTGCAAACCGTTCCGTTTCTTCCGACGTAAGTTCAGCCCCGGCCTTTTGAAGTTCCATGAGCTCTTTTATGGATTTCTTTTTAGGCGGTTTCTCCGGCGCGCTGGCTTTCCGCTTATCTCTCCATTCCTTTTGCCACTCCCGCTTAAGTGCAAGCCGCTTTCCCCTCTGCTTCCTGTTCCTCCGGCGTGAGAAGCCCTGCTTTTTTCCTTGCGGTAAATTCCCGCCTTTCCCGTTTGTACTTCTCATACCGTGCCTTTGCAAGCTCCTGTGAGCGCTCCTTTTTGGCCGCTTCTTCCTCCTGCTGGCGGCGTTGTTCCTCTACCACTGCCGGGGTGACGATATGGGCAGGTACTTCAAACGTACCGATGAAATTCAGGTAAATATCCAGCCTCTGGCGGCGGCTTTTCCTGCGTCCCTCGCCCTCATGCATGATAACCTTTCCCAAAAACTCGTTCAGCATGGGCGTTGTCAGCTCAGAGAAATCGGAATAGCGTTTTAGAAGCCGGATAAACTGATCGGCTTTTAACTTATTAGCGTCCCAGTTATCAATCGCTTCCTGCCACTCGCTCATAGAGGCTTCCAGTGCCGCTTGTTCCTCATCGTATTCAGCCAGCAGGCGGGTAAAATGCCGGTCGGGTATCTTGCCCGTAGCGTTTCCTCATGCAGCTTTTTAACAAGCCCGTTTAGTTCCTTATGCCGTTTCTGCGCCCAGCCTAAATTTTGCCGGTATGCCTTCACGGCGTTTTCCTGGCTCTGGTTGGACGCTTCCCGCACGCGCTCCAAAAAACTCTTGTTCATTATACTATGCATGGCGGTCAGGATTGCCGCCTCCGTTTTCTGCGTTGGGATATAATGCATAGAGCAGTTGCGGGTAAGCTGGCGATAGCCTCAAAACCTCTGCCCGAACAAGGACCCGTCTGTTGCAAATCGGCGGTTCCGCGGCGGGATCGTTCCCTATGGATACCGCCTGTAAAAGCAGGGACGCTTCAATAAAAAGAATCACGAAGTTAATGAGATCCTGATTGATCCGGATGAAGCTGCGGTGGTGTGTATCATCTTTGAGAAATATGTCTATGAGGGATTCGCCGCGCAGCGATTATCCCGGTAGCTGGATTACAACGGCTATCTCAATCGAAAAGGAACAAACTTCGCCAATACCACCGTCATCAAAATGCTGAAGAACATCATGTACATAGGCATCTTGCGCAGTGGGGAAACACGCTCGGGAACCTTTCCAGAGCTGCAAATCGTTCCGCGGAATCTGTATGAACGCGCACAGGAGCTGATGGAAGCTAGGACAATGCGCCACGATGAGGTGCCATTTAACTCCAAGGGGAAAGCGCTGCTGGTATGGTCTATTGTGCCCACTGCGGCTCTAAAGCTAATGCTGACCACCAGCAGCGGCAGATGCGCCAATGGTGAGTTTAAGCGTGAAACCCGCATCCAGTACTCCTGCCACTACAAGATCCGCCATCCCCAGGGTTGTGACGGCCAGAGCGGGTACTCAGGTGAGAAACTGGATGACATTATTGATAAAATCTTCATCCAACTCTTTGAGCGGATGAAGACTGCGCCCAGAAGCCAGCTCATTCAAAAGCAGCGGGAGAAGGAACTCCAACTGGTAAACAGCTCGGTGGCAAATTTGGAGAAGCTCCATGCCGCCACAGAGAGGGAATTGGAGAGTTGCAAGAAAGAGATCATCAAGACCATCAACGGGACTGGCAGTTTTGGAGCAGATATCCTCGGTGAGATGATAGAGGACACCCGAAGCAAACTGGCGGCACTGGCGCAGGAATTGGAACAGACCAAGGCAAGAGTGGCTGAGCTGAAGAAGTCGGCCGTTTCCGTACAGAGAGAATATGACAAGCTCATGTCCTGGGCGGATCTGTTCGCGGGGAGCAGTATCGAGGGAAAGAAGATGATCCTGTGGCAGCTCATTCTGTATCCGGAAGGGGACAAGAGTGTGTGCTATTATGTTTCCTGAGAGCATAAAAAAATTCGGGAGATCTCAAAACGAGATCTCCCGAATATGGTGGACCTGAAGAGGATCGAACTCTCGACCTTACGGATGCGAACCGTACGCTCTCCCAGCTGAGCTACAGGCCCTTATTAAACAGGGAACCAACACCCTGACAACGAAAATTATTATAGCACACCTTTTGGAAGAATACAAGGGGTACAGGCAATAAATTTTGCACTTTAAGGAATAATTTTGAAAACAGGCGTTTCCCTTTCCCCAAAGGAGCGGAAAAAGGGGATTGACAACCGGATAGAAATATGATTTAATGAAACAAACCATTGAAGGGGAGATTAAACCGTCGGCCTTTGAGAAAAGGCGCGCGCACTCTCAGAGAGCTGGGGCAGAGGCTGGAACCCTGGCAGAAATGCGGGACGGACAAATGGACCCCGGAGGGCGGAGTGAACGGGAAAAGCAGTTTTCCTTAGTATCTTGCGACGGTTGGCCAGCGTTATCCGGCCAGGAATGTGTTGGCATTCCGTTTGAGGGGATGCGTTCGCCGCATCAATCAAGGTGGTACCGCAGGTTATAGACGCCTGTCCTTGTAGCGATAAGGGCAGGCGTCTTTTTATTTTGCATGCGGCCCGGCCGCCGTTTCCAAATTCTTTCACGGACCGGCCCCCAAACTACTTCCAACGAATATTTTTTTAGGAGCTGTTGAAGATGAAAAAGTTTGTTTCGTTGCTGCTGTGCGCTCTTCTTTGCCTTTCCGGCTGCGCGGCCGGGAATGGAGGCGCTTCTCCCGAATCCGTGGTAGCCGATCCCAACTCATCGGAGAATGCCGGAGCGAGCCAGGAAGCCCCATCCGCAGAGGATGGACTGCTGCATGTCGGGATCATCCAGCTTACCGATCATCCGTCGCTGAATACCATCCGGGAAGCGTTTGTTGCACAGCTGAATGCGCAGATGGGTGAGAAGGTGGTCATTGAGACCGACGATGCGCAGAACGATATGAGCAACATCAATTCGATCTGCCAGAAATATGTAGGGGACGGGAAGGACCTCATCGTTGCCATCGCCACGCCGGCGGCACAGGCCGCGGCCGCCGCTACCAGCGAGATTCCAGTCCTTTATTCCGCAGTCAGCGATCCGCAGGCGGCAAATCTGGTCGGGCTGCCGAATGTTACGGGTACCTCGGACGCGATCCCGGTGGAGAGCATCTTCCACCTGGCCGCCGAGCTGACGCCGGATGCCAAGACCTTCGGCCTCATTTATAACACCAGTGAGATAAACTCCGTCTCGGTCATTGAAGGAGCGAAGGCTTACATGCAGGAGAACGGCTTGCAGTTTGTGGAAGCGACCATTACCAACTCCAGCGAGCTACAGCAGTCGGCCTCCAGCCTGGTCGGTAAGGTGGATGCCATCTTTACCCCCATTGACAACACGGTGGCGACCGCCATGCCGGTTTTGGCTGGGATCGCCAACATGAACCAGCTTCCGGTCTATGTGGGCGCGGATTCGATGGTGGCGGACGGGGGCTTGGCGACCGTTGGCATTGATTATTCGCTGCTCGGTACCCGGACGGCGGAAATGGCGGCCGAAATCCTTGGAGGAAAAAGCCCTTCGGAGATCCCCTTTGAGGTGCTCGACGATTACTCCACCATTCTGAACCCGCAGACTGCAAAGGAAATTGGGATCGAGCTTTCGGAGGAAATTTTGGCGAGCGCCGTACAGTTGGGCGCATAAAACGGAAGCGAGGAGGAAACCGGCCATGATGAGCTTGTTCGCCCTGCGGGGGGCAGTAGAACTGGGGCTGGCTTATAGCCTTTTGGCGGTGGGCCTTTATATTTCCTACCGCATTGTCAATGTCGCCGATCTCACGGTGGACGGTTCGTTTACCTTGGGTGCAGCCGTCTGCGCGGTGTTGGCGGTGGAAGGGCATCCGTGGTTCGGAATGCTTGCGGCGCTTTTCTGCGGCGCGTTGGCCGGGTTGGCCGCCGCCTTTCTGCAAACGAAGATGGGGATTCAATCGATCCTGGCCGGGATCTTAGTGATGATCGGGCTGTATTCGGTCAATCTGAGGGTGATGGGTAAGCCCAACATCCCGCTCTTGGGCAACGATACCGCATTTTCTCTCCTCTCCCCGCTGTTGGGAGCGGGCGCCAAACTGGCGTTTTCCGGCGTCTTGGCGGCAGCGGCCTGCTTGCTGGTCGTTGGATTCTTTAAAACGGCTCTGGGCCTGACCATCCGGGCGACGGGGGATAATGAGGAGATGGTGCGTTCCTCCTCGATCAATTCCGATAGGACCAAAATGATCGGATTGGCGGCAGCTAATGCGCTGGTCGCCCTTTCCGGGGCGGTCATCGCCGAGATGCAGATGTTCGCCGATGCCAACATGGGGACCGGGATGGTGGTGATCGGCCTAGCCTCGATCATCATCGGGGAAACGGTGCTGGGACGCGGCGGCGTGGCGCGCGGCGTGTTGGCTGCGGTGGCCGGTTCGGTAATCTACCGGGTCATCATTGCCCAAGTGCTGGAAATGGGCATGCCGCAGTCCGACCTCAAGCTCGTCTCGGCGCTCATCGTGGCGCTGGCTATCTTTCTGCCCAATCTGTCGGGGGGGCTCCGGCAGCGCCGCCAGAGAAAAGGGGGGAAGACCCATGCTTGAAATCCAGGCGCTCACGAAAACCTTCAGTATCGGAACGGCGAATGAGCGGACCGCCCTGCGCAGCTTTAGCCTAAAGCTGCAAAAAGGGGATTTTGTGACCATCATCGGCGGCAACGGGGCGGGTAAATCTACCTTGTTTAACCTGATTGCCGGGTCTTTTCAGCCCGATTCCGGCAAAATCCTTTTGGATGGCGAGGATATCACCTACCTGCCGGAGTACCGGCGGGCCGCCTATATCGGCAGGCTCTTTCAGGATCCGCTCAAGGGTACCGCTCCTTCCTTAACGGTGGAGGAAAACCTCGCGCTGGCCTATGGGCGGGGCGCTAAACGCGGCCTGCTGCCAGCGATTACCCGCAAGGATCGCGCCTATTTCACCCGCATCTTGGAGCCGCTTGGACTCGGCCTGGAGAGCCGGATGAAAACGCGGATGGGACTGCTCTCCGGCGGCCAGCGGCAGGCGGTAACGCTGCTGATGGCCACCATGGTAACTCCCAAACTGCTGCTGTTGGATGAGCACACCGCCGCCCTGGATCCGGCTACGGCTGGAAAGGTGCTCGCCTTGACACAGGAAACGGTTGCCCGCAGCAGCATTACCACCCTGATGGTGACGCACAACATTGCCAGCGCCCTCAAGCTGGGGAATCGGACGATTATGATGGATAAAGGCGCGCTTGCCCTGGAGCTCGATCCTGCCAAGCGGGAGAAAATGACGGTCAGCGAGGTGCTGGCCCTTTTCCACGAACGAGAAGGAAAAGCGCTCGATAACGACCGCATTTTGCTGGCTGAATAGTCGATATCACTAAAATCCTGCCGGATAAAAAAAGGGGAAATCGGCGTGGCGACAGCTGGCGGTTTTGGGAAAATTGTGGTATAATAGGTAGCAACGGCTGTTATGCTTCTGTCTGTGTGGCCGTCCTGTGGGCCTCATTGTACCTCTGTGCGCTTGCGCTGTCACGGAGATAGGCGGTATATGCCGGTTTAGTTTAATCGCGGGTATCCGGCTCGTCTTTCGTTTTTTGGCTGCCTGCCGCAAAAAGAAACACGCCTGCAATTGGGCGGCCCATCGAGGCCGCCCAATTTATATGCTTTTGGGTAGGACCGGCAAGGCGGGGCCGGAAAGGACTTGCAAAAAAATTGGGAGCGGTCCCTGAAAAACGAGAGAAGGGCCGTTCCATGGAAAGGGATGGTTCAATGGAAAAAGAAAGCCGTGCCCAAAAGATGGGGACGATGCCGGTAGGCAAGCTGCTGGCGAGTATGGCGCTGCCGGCTATGTGTTCGATGCTGGTGCAGGCCATGTATAATATTGTAGACAGCATCTTCGTTGCAAAGATCAGCGAGGATGCCTTGACGGCCGTCTCGTTGGCGTTCCCGATGCAGATGCTCATTCTCTCCTTCGCGCTGGGCGCGTCGGTCGGCGCCAATTCCCTCATCGCGCGCCGGCTGGGAGAGGGGCGGCAGCAGGAGGCTTCGGCCGCCGCGAACAACGGCTTCTTTCTGGCGCTGGTCAACTATGTGATTTTCCTCTTAGGCGGATTGCTGCTTGCTCGCCCGTTTATCTCGCTGTTTTCGGAGGATCCCTCCTTGGTCGAAATGGGTACGCAGTACCTTTCGATTGTGATGATCTTCTCCTTCGGCATGCACATTGCCAGCATGGGGGAGAAGGTGTTGCAGGCAACCGGGAACATGATCACCCCGATGATTACCCAGCTGATCGGCGCGATTACCAACATTATTTTGGATCCCATCATGATCTTCGGCCTTTTCGGCTTCCCGGCCCTTGGAATCGCGGGCGCAGCGATTGCAACGGTGATAGGGCAGATAGCGTCGGCCGTTTATGTGATGGTGATGCTGCATATCCGTGAGCATGACGTCCATATCCAGCTGCGGGGCTTCCGTCCGGATAGGGAGGCAATCCGGGACATCCTGGCCGTGGGCGTGCCGACGGCGGTGATGAACGCCATTGGGTCGGTGACGACAACGGGAATGAATAAAATCCTGATGACCTATTCCTCCACCGCTGTGGCGGTCATCGGCGCTTATTTCAAGCTCCAGTCCTTTGTATTCATGCCGGTCTTTGGTCTGACGCAGGGATTGATGCCGATTTTGGGTTATAACTATGGCGCGAACAACCGGAAACGGTTCATGCACGCGCTCAAGCTGGCGTTTTCGGTGGCGCTGGGCATTATGGCGGTCGGCACGCTGCTCTTTAACCTAATCCCGGATAAGCTGTTGATGCTTTTCAACGCGGGGGCGGAGATGCAGAAAATAGGCCAGGTGGCGCTGCGCACCATCAGCTACTGTTTCATCGGCGCAGCGTTTGGAATTATTATTTCTACCATGTTCCAGTCGATTGGGCACGGCTTTAAATCGCTGCTGATGTCGCTGCTGCGCCAGTTAATCCTGATTCTTCCGGTAGCCTGGCTGCTTGGACGGACCTTCGGCCTGGATGCGGTCTGGTTCTCCTATCCGGTTGCAGAATACATTTGTTTAGTCATTTTCCTGCCGGTGGGGGTTTGGGTTATCCGCAGAGAATTTGAGCGCAAGGCGGCTCAACAGGGACAAGAGGAATAAAACAGGTAAAGGCGTTCTCCCCATGGGGAGAACGCCTTTTTCTTACGCGCGTTGGGGTCTGCCTTGAGCGTCCATAAGTCTTAAAGGATCCCGGCATTTTGTGAAGCCGGGAGCCTTTTCGCGTTCTTACGAGGCCGTCTGCCGCTGCCGGAAAGGGTTATTGCTGGGATCAATCCTTCTTGGCGGAAAAATTCTGACGGATGAGCTCGCTCAACTGGGCGGCTGTTTCCTCCAAAGGAAGCTTGGAGTCGATATAATGGAAGTTTTCCTCCGGGAAAAATTCCGGCATCCGGCGGTAAAGCGCGATGCTGTTTTCGATCGTTTTCCGGCTTTCAAACAGATCGGCTCCCAGGCCGCGCCGGCCAATCCGTTCCAGCAGGAGCCCGGCGTCGTTGGTGCAAAGGATGACCGCGAGATCGGGCGCTAAAAAATTCCGGTTTCGTTCCAGCAGCCGTTCGATCGGTTCCCCTTGGAGATGCTGGTAACAGATGGTAGAATATTTATAGCGATCGCAAATGACCAGTTGTCCCTGACGGCAGCAAGGCTCAATAAAGGACCGGATGTGCCCGGCGCGGTCCTCTACAAACAGATCGGTTAAGCGGCCGAGTTCACACCCACCCTCCCGAAGAATGGTACGAATGCGCCGTCCCAATTCAGAGTCGGTTGGTTCGCAGGTATAGACGGCGGGAAGCCCCTGGGCTTGGAGATTTTCCGCCAGCTTGTGGGCGAGAGTGGTTTTCCCCGTACCGTCGGGGCCGTCGATGGTAATAAACATCTTTTTTGCTCCTTTTCCCGGCATGCCGGTTCTGATATGAATTTGGAAACACCCTATGCCCAGCGAAAAAGTTTTGGCGAAGGGGGCTGGGGAGAGGAATCTTTAGTTGACCTAAACGGAATTTCATGTTATTCTTTGGATAGCATTTCATAGAACTGCGCGAAACCTGGAGGGGCGCTGGCCTGTCCGTTTCGCCCCGGCCCAAAGAGACCGGTAAATTTTTATTGCCTTCGCTCTGGAAAACGCAGGCGCGGTTTCTACAGAAAGGGGTCGTATGGAACAGCTTCTGGAAATTTGGCGTGAAGGCCGCCTGGTCGGCATTGTCACCGCTGAGGTGGATCCTCTCCATCCCGGCGTTTTTGGATTGCCGCAGGATTGCGGTGTGCGGGCAGGGGATCAACTGCTGCCTTGGGCGGAATCCTCCCTGGATTCAAAAGAATAAAAAGATTTTGGGGCTTTAACCGGTCATGTGGGTAAATATTCCTTCCGGCGCTGCCAATAAGCGCTCATGCTTGCGGAAGGCTCCTCGGTCAGCTCACGGCCCAGGCAGTCGGGGGGCTGGAAGGCAAGGGCCTCCTCGCGGCTGCTAAATTCTACCTCAGCATACATAAACGAGCAGGGGAGCCCCCGATCCACCAGGCTGCATTCCAATAAATGTCCGTCCGGCAGCCGGTAGGTCCGCAGCTCCTTACAGATTAAGGGAGCATCCAGCAGGGCGCACAGGCGCTGGAAAATGGCGTTTTCGATTTCCAGTTCAATCTCTTCGCGCACAAGCTGGCCCTTGCCCTTAATGCAGAGGATATAACGGGTGTTTCCCAGAGGGTTCCCCTCCTTGTCCTGCGGCTGTTCGCTGCGCACCCGCACGGCGGGACCGGTTGCGAGGTAGCCTTGCAGCATCTGGATGCGCTGCTGTTCGGGCAGGTCGGGATAGCGGTCTATCAAAAATTTGCGTTCAATTTCCATTGTAGCGGCCTCCTGTTTTTAAACCGCCGTCCGGCGGCTGTTTACAGCGGATCTCCGGCCGGATGCGCCGGAAGCCCTTATCAGTATAGCCGCAAATGGGTAAAACTACAAGGGCAAGCTCCCATCTTCTTTGGAAGAAAAAAGATATGGCCGGCCAAAACGCGTAAAAAAGAAGCTGCCGTAATCCCTACGCAGGGTTTACGGCGGCTTCTTTCTCTTTACCGGCTTTGCAGCGCGCCGCATAAGGAGCTTTCGTCTTCTGCGGAACGGCCAAGCGCTGCGGCTGACGCTCTGCTATGGCCCTTCGGGCTGCAACCGCCTCCAGAAGCCTCGCCGCCGGTTTGTTCCGGAAGCGTCTTTCCGGCGGCACATGAGCGCCGGGGAAACTTTTATTTTCCCGCCTTCAGCGCCCGTGAGGCGTTGAGGATGGCAATGACCGAAACGCCGACGTCGGCGAAAACCGCTTCCCACATGTTCGCCATTCCGAATGCCCCCAGCAGGAGGACCAGCGCCTTGACGCCGAGAGCGAACACGATGTTTTGATACACAATCTGACGGGTGCGCCGGGAGATCCGGATAGCCGTGGCTATCTTGGAAGGCTTGTCGTCCATCAAAACAATGTCGGCCGCTTCAATCGCCGCATCCGATCCGAGCGCGCCCATGGCGATTCCCAGATCGGCCCGCGCGAGAACGGGCGCGTCGTTGATCCCGTCGCCGACGAAGGCAAGCCTTCCCTTCGCGGAGCGCTGCCGGAGCAGCTCCTCCACCCGATCCACCTTGTCGCCCGGAAGCAGACGGGTATGGACCTCATCAATGCCCAACTGCGCGGCGACCGCCTCGCCGACCTCGGCCGCATCGCCGGTGAGCATGACCGTTTTGCGGATCCCCGCCGCCTTCAGGGCGGCGATCGCTTCCTTCGCATCCGGCTTCACCTCGTCGGAAATCACAATATGGCCGGCATAGGAGCCGTTTACGGCAACATGGACGGTGGTTCCCACATGGTGGCAGGGGCGCCAGGCCGCGCCGGACGTCTCCATCAGCTTATCGTTCCCGACGGCGACGTTTTGCCCGTCGATACGGGCGGTAACGCCGTGACCCGCCTTTTCCGCCACCTCTTCGATGCGGGAACGATCGATCTCCAGGCCGTAGGCTTCGCGCAGCGAACGCGCGACGGGGTGATCGGAATAGCTCTCGGCGAGCGCGGCGAGCTCAAGCAGTTTCGCCTCGCTGACGGTATCGGGATGGACAGCGGTGACGTTAAAGACGCCGCGCGTCAGCGTTCCCGTTTTATCGAACACAACGATCTCTGTATTCGCCAGCGCTTCCAGATAGCTGCCGCCTTTCACTAAGATCCCGCTGCGGGATGCGCCGCCGATCCCGCCGAAAAAGCTCAGCGGCACCGAGATGACCAGCGCGCAGGGGCAGGAGATAACTAAGAAGATCAGCGCGCGGTGGATCCAATTTTCCCACGAGCCGCCAAACAGAAGCGGAGGCAATAGAGCCAGCAGCAGGGCGGCAATGACCACGGCGGGGGTGTAAACCCTTGCAAAGCGGGTGATGAAGTTTTCCGCCCGCGCCTTTTTGCTGCTGGCGTTCTCGACCAGCTCCAGGATTTTGGCGACGGTGGATTCGCCGAACGCCTTTGTCACCTGAACGCGGATGAGGCCGCTGGCGTTGATGCAGCCGCTCACGACGTCATCCCCCGGCGCGACGTCGCGGGGCAGGCTTTCGCCGGTCAGCGCGGCGGTGTCAACGCTCGTGCGCCCATCAAGCACGACGCCATCCAGCGGGATGCGCTCGCCCGGCTTGACAACAATCGTGTCGCCGGCGGCCACTTCTTCGGGATCCACTTGGACGATATCGCCGTCCCGCTCCAGGTTTGCATAGTCCGGGCGGATATCCATGAGCGAGGCGATCGATTTCCGGGAGCGGCCGACCGCATAGCTCTGGAACAGCTCACCCACCTGGTAAAACAGCATCACGGCCACCGCTTCCGGATACTCGCCGGTGAGAAGAGCGCCGACGGTGGCCAGCGCCATGAGAAAGTTTTCATCAAAAACCTGCCCGTGCAGGATTCCGCGTATCGCGCGCCAGAGAACGTCATAGCCAATCGCGGCATAGGGGAGAAGAAAAGCGGCCAGCCTTCCCGCCCCCTCCAGAGGCAGCAGGAGGGCGGCGATAAAAAGCGCCAGGCTCAGGAGAATCCGAAGAAGGGTGCGCTTCTGCTTTTGATTCATGATGGAATCTTCCTTTCCGGAGAGATAGTGTTTCAGAAAAGCGCTGGGGAGAACAGAAGGGTTAGAGCTCGATGGTGCAGTCCGGTTCGATCCGTTTGCAGGTCTTGACCACCTGCTTCATAATCGCGTCGAACCCGGCTTCCTCCGCCTCCAGGGTCAGCCTCTGGCTGAGAAAGCTGACGGCGGCGCTCTCTACGCCGTCGATTTTTTGAATGGCGGCTTCCATTTTGGCGGCGCAGTTTGCGCAGTCCAGATCGTGCATCTTAAAAGACTTTTTCATAAGAACCTCTCTTTCTTGCCGGAGGGCCCGGCAGATAAAAAATAAATACGGGATAAATGAAAAGCCAGGTTACTCGGCGATGTGCTCCATCCCCTGATCGATGATGGTGCGCACATGCGCATCCGACAGCGAGTAGAACACCGTTTTCCCCTCCCGCCGGTATTTGACCAGCTTGCTTTTTTTCAGCACCTGCAACTGATGGGAGATGGCCGATTGGGTCATCCCCAAGAGCTGGGCCAGGTCGCAGACGCACATTTCTGATTCAAAAAGCACATACAGGATTTTGATCCGGGTGGAGTCGCCGAAGATCTTAAAAAGCTCCGCCAGGTCGAACAGATCTTCATCCTCCGGCATGCTCTGCCGGACCCGGCCCACGATTTCTTCATGCACGTGGATATATTCGCATCGATCTTCGCTCGGCATATTTCTCAAACAACCTTTCATATGAATTATTGTTCATATATTATTATATGCAGATTTTTGTTTCTGTCAAGCGGTTTTCTAAAATTATTTTCCGATCCGCCTTCCTATAACATACAGGGTAAAAAGGAACTGCACAATGGCCTGCCAGGGCAGGCCATTGTGCAGAAGATACTTTATCTGTTCCTCAAAATATGCCAACGTTTAACAGGCTGCAAAGCCTTCGCGAATGCCCTTGTAAATAGAGACGGCTTCCTGTTCGGTAAAAGGGCAGTTGCTGCTTTCCAAGCAGTCGAACTCCTCGGAGCGCTGCCCGCCTTCTAAATCCCAGAGCTCTCCAAGTTTGAGGACGAAATAGCCATAGCTTTCGCCCGGTCCGGGAGGGATCACCAAGGAGCTGAAAGCGGCACCGTCCTCGCCGCTTTCCTCCCAATGAACCTCCGGATATAACGGCCAGACGGCGAAGTGAGAGGAAATGCAGTCCCAATCTTCCCGTTCCTCTGCGTCCCGGCAGGGGAGAAGCTGGATCCGGAAACGGCTCTCCCCATCCGTATAACACAACCAGTAGGTATCGGGCGGCCGGGATTCCAGGATGCGGACGGCATCCTGGGAACCGGAGGAAAGCACCTTCGTTCTGTCGGAGCACAGGGTCAGATCCTGAAAACGGTAATCGCCCAACACTTCCGGAATAGGATAATCCGGATAGCGCGTCCTCGCCTCCTCCAAGGAAGAAATCACGCGGCAGCCGCTACTCTCATAGATGTAGCCCTGATAGGAAAAGCGGATGACCTTATCCTCAGGCAGCCGGTATAGCTTCAAAAGCTCCCGGCCCATTTCGCGCACGCGGGCATCCGGACCGGGGAGGATAACGGGGGTATCCGCTTGGGAACGGGGCTGGGACAAAGCGGAAGCTGGGGCAAACTCCGATCCGCCGGCATCCGAAGCGCCTAAAAGCCCGAATAGCAAAACCGGCAGGATACAAAAAACCGCCGCCCTTTTATTCTTCCACTGGTGCGCTGCGATCTTTTCCATAGCAAATTTCTCGCTCTTCTGTATGATCATATTCATCATCTGATTTGAAAGTGCAAGTATCACATTTAAACGCTGTATAGATTAAACGTTTTTGCGTTTCATCATGACCTTTAGGAAAACCATGACTACAATAGCTGCTTATTTCGGTTGTTTTCCAAGCGCCATATCGTGTGATGATACTCAATTTCCCGTTATCACACTGTTCACAAGGTCTGTACCTTGGCTGTATGGTTTCGGCGGCCACCGTCATCATAAATGAAAAAGATAAAACAGATATAAGTAACATCCCGATAATTTTTTTCATTTCATATTTCTCCTTTTAGTTATTATATTTAGGAAAAGGGTTAAAGCCTATTTCGTGAAGAGTTTTAATATTTCATTTGTCTCACACCTTTCAATATTATTATTGTTGTGTCTATATAATATAATAATAATAATAAAATATCAATAGAATTAAGCAAATATTTTAAGATTATTTTCCGTCCCCAATTTTTCCGGTTCTAAAGGCAGGGGACAGGCTCATAGGAATGGGGTAGAGAAACAGGGACGGGGAAACGAAAAGGAAGGCGGAGTCGGGATGGAACAGCAAAATATCCAGCGGTTTTATGAGGCGGCCGGCGCGTTGAGCGATCGGGTGCAGGCGGCGCTCCGGCGGGTGGACAGCGCCACGGCGGCCGGCGTGCAGGAAATCCGCATGCGGGCCGGCCGGCCGCTTGCGCTCTATATGGGGGACCGGCATTTATTTGTCGAGCAGTCGGGCGCTTGCCGTTCTTCGCCCGGTCCCCAGTCCTTTCTAGTGACCCGCGCGGATCTGTTCGAGAGCTTCCGGACGCTGTGCGGCTACTCGGTGCATACCCATCAGGCGGAACTGGCGCATGGGTATATCTCGGTAGCGGGCGGACACCGCGCGGGCGTTTGCGGCACGGTCAGCGGCGAGGGGGAGCGGGCGGGCGCGGTGCGGGATATCCTTTCGATTAACCTGCGGATTGCCCGGCAGGTGAAAGGGATTGCGCTGCCGGTGGCCCGGAAGCTGTTTGCGGACGGGCTGTGCGGCGTATTGGTGGCAGGCGCGCCCGCCAGCGGGAAAACGACGCTTCTCCGCGATCTGGCGCGGGTGCTTTCCAGCGGGGAGCTGGGGGAGTACTACAAGGTCAGCGTGGTGGATGAGCGCTGCGAGCTGGCCGCCGTCAGTGGAGGGATGCCCTGCAACGATCTGGGGCTCTGCACCGATCTGCTCTGCGGATATCCCAAAAGCGTTGGGATTGAGATGGCGGTGCGTACCCTTTCGCCGCAGGTGATTATCTGCGATGAGGTGGGGCGGCAGGATGAGCTGGAGGCTATACGAATGGGGCTGTACAGCGCGGTGCAGGTAATCGCTACCGTCCATTGCGCCGGGGAGGAGGAGCTTCTCCGCCGTCCGCAGGCCAGGGCGCTGCTGGAAACGGGGGCCTTTCAAAAGGTCGCGCTGCTGGAAGGCAGCGCCCATCCCGGCCAGGTGCGCCGGGTGCTGGATGCTGCGCAGCTCTGCGGATAAACAGGGATTCAGAAAGGATGGATGTATGATGTTGAAAACGGTAGGACTGGTGCTGGTGGTTCTGTTTTGCAGCTTTTGCGGCGTGACCATGGCCGCCTCGTTAAAAAAACGCACCGAAACGCTCAAGAAAACGCTGCTCTTCCTCCATCTGCTTTCCGAGAGGCTCAGCTATACCCTCTGCCCGGTGGAGGAACTGTTCGAAGCGCTGGCAGCGGAGCCGCTCTTGGAGGAATTGGACTACATACCGGATTGCCGCCGGAGAATGGCGGAGCGCCTCCCTTTCCCGGAAGCCTTCCGGGAGAGTATACGGGATAGCCGGCTGCCGCTCACTGAGCGCGACCGGGAGACGCTCTGCTCCCTGTGCCCCATCATCGGCGCCTCCAGCATGGAGAACCAATTGCAGGGCCTGGCCTTGGTGAAAGCAAACCTTTCCGGACAGGTGGAGGAGGCGCAGGCGCAGGCGGACAAGCGCTCCAGGCTATATGCTTCACTGGGCGTTCTCTCCGGCGCGGCTCTGGCAGTGGTGTTGCTTTAAAGGGCAGCCGCAAATAAAAAGGACGGAAAGGAAGCGTAGCCGCATGAATGTTGATCTCATCTTCCGCATTGCAGCGATCGGCATCATCGTTGCGGTGCTCAACCAGGTGCTGATCCGGTCGGGACGGGAAGAGCAGGCGATGATGACCACGCTGGCGGGACTGGTCGTGGTGCTTATGATGGTGATCGAGCAAATCAGCGTCCTGTTCGACACGGTCAAAGCGCTCTTCGGGCTGTAGCGATGGAGCTGACTGCGGTTGTAGGGCTGGGCGTGGTGGCGGTCGCTCTGGTCGTGCTGCTGCGGCAGTACCGGCCGGAATATGCGCTGATGGCTTCCGTCGTTTGCTCGGTTTTAATTTTTTCGGCGGTGCTCTCCTGGCTGACGCCCGCCCTTTCGGAGATAGCGGGACTGTTCGCCTCTCTGTCGGTGGGACAGGAGCAGGTGGAGATCCTCTTCAAATCGCTGGGGATCTGCTTTATCACCCAGATCGCCTGCGACAGCTGCCGCGATGCGGGGGAGAGCGCCGTCGCCTCCAAAATAGAGTTGGCGGGCAAGTTTGCGCTGGTGGTGCTCGCCCTCCCGCTGTTCCGGGAAATTTTACAGATTGCGCTTACGTTTATGTCTTTATAAACGGCCCCTGCTTCCTAAAAGCCGTGTTCCGGCCGCGGGACGGCCAGGGCGGACGCTTTCCCGGCCTTTCGCGCCGGGAATGAAAAGGGTGGGACTTTTGAAACGATTGCTGTTGTGGACGCTTTGCTTTTTCCTATTCTGCCCGGCGGCGGTGCAGGCGGCTGAAATCGATCCCGGTCTCAGCGGTATGCTGGGCGATCAGCTCGATGCCGCCGGGATAGACGAGCTGCAAAACCAGCTTCCCGATGAAACGAGGGAGCTTCTGGAGGAGATGGATCTCACCGAGCTGGATGTTGGGCGGCTGCTCTCGCTGGCTCCGAAGGACTTTATGCGGGTGCTCTGGCGGATGATCCAAAACACCGTCCGCCAACCGTTGACCGCCTTTGGGATGATTGCCGGCGTCGTCGTACTTTGCGCGCTGGTGAATACGCTCAAGGAGGGGTTCCATGCCAAAGAGCTCTCCTCGGTCTATGGCGCCGTTTCGGTGCTTTGCGTGACGGCGGCGATTGCCAAGCCGGTAACGGACTGCATTTTGGGCGGGGCGCAGGCGATTCAGGATTGCAGCGTTTTCATGCTCTCCTTCATCCCCATACTGACCTCGGTTGTCACCGTTTCGGGCGCGCCGGTAACGGCCACCACCTATAACCTGTTGCTGTTTTCCGCCTGCCAACTGGTTTCGAGCCTGGCGGCCGGGGTGCTGGTCCCGTTTATGGGGATCTACACCGGGCTGTGTATTGCGGGAAGCGTGGGGGAAGATATTGGGGTTCTGCCGCTGGCGAAGGGGATCCGATCGCTCGTTACCTGGTGCCTGACGCTGGCGATGACCGCCTATGTGGGGCTGCTCTCGATGCAGACGCTGGTTTCTACCGGAGCGGACAACGTGATGCTGAAAACCGGGAAATTTTTAGTCGGCAGCTTTGTGCCGATTGTGGGAGGGGCCATCTCGGATGCGCTCAGCGCGGCGCAGGGGGCGATGAAGCTGCTCAAGGCCACCGTTGGCGCCTTCGGTATCTTAGCGGGCGCATTGACCTTTCTGCCGGTGCTCATCAAGGTGCTTCTCTGGTATCTGGCGCTCAAATGCGCCGGATCGCTCGCGGGCATCCTCTCGATGGGAGGGCTGGGAAGGCTTTTGGAGGCGTGCTCGCATTGCCTCATGACGATGCTGGCGCTGCTCTGCTCGTTTATGCTGCTGATCATCGTCTCGATCGTGCTGCTGTTGAGCTTTTCGGCCGTGGGATAGCGGTGGTAACGCTTTCCATGGGAAAGAATGCCTATGGCAATAGGCTCTGAAAGGGGGATTTTTAAGGATGACCGGGGCGAGGGAATTTGCGTCGATGCTTTGCATTGCCGCCGTCAGTTGCTGCGCGCTGCGCCTGCTGATTCCGCAGGGGGCGCTGGATCCGGTGCTGCGGATGATCCTTTCGGCTTTCTTTCTGCTCTGCCTGCTGTCGCCGCTGCGGCGGCTGCCCTCCTTCGCGCTGCCGCAGGGGGCGCTGGAAGAGGGGGCGGCCCCCTATCGGGCGGGGTTGGACGAGAGCTACAGCGCGCTGGTGGAGGAGGCGGTAGAGAAGAACATTGGGAAGCTGGTGGAGGCGCGGCTGCAAAAAATTGGCGCGGAAGGGACAAATATTCGGATAAACGTTAATACAAACGAGGATGGAAGCATAGATATTAGTGGAATTGAGCTCACCCTCTCCCCAGAGTCGGCCGGATTGGCTGCACAGGTGAAGGAGAGTATCGAAAAGGATATGGAACTGCCCTGCGCAGTCCGGATTAGCCCGGAGGTGTAAAGGAGATGGAAATCAAAGGCGGACTGGTTTTATTAAGGAAGCAGTTGGAAGGGGATAAGAAGGTGCGCCTGATTGTAGGCATCGGGCTGCTGGGCATGGCGCTCATTCTGGCCTCCCAATTCCTCTCCTCCCCCAAAAAGCAGGAGGCGGTGCAGCCGGCCTCCTTCTCGGATGAAGCCTATATCGAACGCCTGGAAAAGCGGCTCGACGCTTTGATCGAAACGATAGACGGCGTAGGAAAAGCCCAGGTCATGATTACGCTGGCCTCCTCCCAACAAACGGTTTATGCGACCGAGGAAAAGCATCAGGCTGATTTGCTTGAAGATGTTTCGGGGGAGGATAGGAGGCGCATGCAGGAATCGATGAACCGCCAGTCCAGCTATATCCTGGTGGATCAGGGAAGCGGGCGCAAGGAACCCTTAGTGGAGGCGCGCCTGGATCCGACGGTTAAAGGAGTTGTGGTGGTATGTCCGGGAGCGGATAACAAGGTGGTGAACGCGCGGATTACCGAGGTGGTCACCACCGCGCTTGGGATTGGCGCCAGCAAAGTTTGCGTGGTTAAGGGAGGGACGTGAAGCAGGAAACAACCATAAGGCCGCCGGGCCGCATTTCAGTGAATCAATAAGGAGGGCACGTTATGAACATGATCATATCCAAAAAGCACATTATCCTGGCCACGCTCGTGATGGCGCTGTGTGTCGCCGTTTATCTCAACTACCGCTTTAACCAAACGGGGGAAGATCTGCTGGCGACCAACGTGGTCGAGGAATCCCGAAGCTATGGGGAGGCAAAATTTGTTGAAGGCGCGGCCGCCGGTCCGGAGGCGGAGGACTCGGAAGCCTACTTTGCGGAAGCGAAGCTCACCCGCTCCAAGAGCCGCGACGAGGCGGTAGACGCCATGAAAACCATGCTCCAGGACAGCGCGCTCTCCGCCGACGAGAAGGCGCAGCTGACGATGAAGGCGGCGGATATCGCCCAATCGATTGAAACGGAAGGCAAGATGGAAAACCTCATTAAAGCCAAGGGCTTTCAGGACTGCATGGTATATTTCGACAGCGATAAGGTGGATGTGGTGGTGAAAACCGAAGGGCTGCAAGAGAGCGAGGTAGCGCAAATCCGGGATATTGTTGTGGCGGAAACCGAGGCTCCCGTTGAAAATATTTCGATTATCGAGGTAAAATAGTAGACGAAACCAAAAAATGTGCTATAATACTAAGGAACACTCAAAAGGGAAGCACCTATTTTTGCGCTAATGGGAGGCAACGCCGGAATGGAAAATTTGCAGTCGGTTAAAACGCAGGGATCTCTGCGCATTTCGCAGGAGGTCATTGCCACCATTGCCAGCTGTGCGGCAACCGAGGTCGCAGGGGTGGCGGGGCTGGCTGTCCACACCGCCAACATTAAAAATCTGTTTACCAAAAATGCGGTAAACAAGTCGATCGTCGTCGACCTGAGCGACGATGTTGCGGTTATTGACGTGCGCCTTAATCTCTATTCCGGAACACGCATCCCGGCCGTCAGCGAAGAGGTGCAGAAGGCGGTGAAGGAGGCGGTGCAGAATATGACCGGCATCACCGTTTCCAAGGTCAACGTTTATATCTGTGACATTACCTTCCTGCCGCCGCTGGCGGAAAAAGCGGAGGATTAAACCGAAGGCCGGATTTTTCAGCGCTCCCCAATGCGAAAACCGCATTGGGGAGGCGTTGTTTGTCTTGAGAAGGAAAAAGCGAAACGAGAACCAGTTGGAGGAAGGCGTAATGACGAGGAGCCAGTCGCGCGAGTTGGCGTTTGTGATCATCTTTCAAAAATCTTTTCATGATGAGCCGGTCGAGGAGATCATCCGCTGCTCTGCCGTTGGGCTTGAACAGGAGATCAGCCCCTTCGCGCGCGCCTTGGCCGAGGGCGCGGAGGCGCACCTGGAGGAGATCGACGAAAGGTTGTCCGCCTGTTCGCAGAATTGGAAGCTCTCGCGTATCTCCCGCGTTTCGCTGGCGGCTTTGCGGATAGCCGCTTATGAAATGCTGTTTGTGGAGGAGATCCCGGTCAGCGTTTCGATCAACGAGGCCATTGAGCTGACAAAAAAATACGCCTCCGCGGAAGATGGAGCGTATGTAAACGGGGTGCTGGGCGCGCTTGCGCGTCAAAGCGGCCTGCCCGCCCCTGCCGCAGAGGAAACGGCAAAAACGCAGGACGCTTCGCGGGGCGCCGGCGAGGAGCCGGAAAAAGCGGAGACGCCGGCGGCCTGCGCAGTTACTTCGCCCGTTGGGGAGGAAGAGACAGCTCAATGAAAAAATGGTATGAGGAAGAGTATGAATTTCAGGTTGAGGTAACAGGGTTTCTGCGCGGCGAGCGTACCGAGCGCTATTGCCGCAACGGCGAGGAGATAGGCGACGTCTATACCTGCACCTACGGCTGTCCGGTCAATCAGAATGGGCAGGGGATCTGTTCCAAGGTTATGCTGCTGTTGTTCCCGGTGATGGAGGCGGTCCGCAGCGGCGGCGATCTGGAAAATATCGGCGGCAGCGGCCGGTATACCAAGGATATCGTCTGCCCAGACGGCTGCGTTCTCTTTCGGCTTTCAGCGAAGAAGCTGGGGAACGAGAACTTCTTTAAGGGGAAGTTCTTTGATTGACTGTTGCCGGCGGCTCCTGGAAGCGAAGGCCCGCCAAAGGAGAGGGTTCGGCTTCCGGCGAATAGCGGTTCAAAAATCGGTTTGGGCAGGCTTGACAAGTTCGAAAAACCATGCTATACTCATCAAAAATAAATGAAATGGAGGCGGACGAGTGTATATTTCCCGCTAACGAGTACGTATAACCAAAATTATCCTTGGGAAAAGGGTAGGCGGCAGCGCTTACCTGATTGTTGGTTATACGGCAGCGGGAAGATATGCGCCCGGTACCGTCTTTTTTTGCGTGCCGCAGGGGATATCCCTGCTGTGCAGGCTTTTCGGATGGCTGCGGGAGTGCTTCCCGCAGCCATTTTTAATGGGATTGCCGTCCGGGAGAGGCCCTTCGAAATGTAGGACGCGAAGGAGAAGGGGCATTCAGCGGCGCGGCAAGGCGAGGAGCGTCTCCGTCCGCGGCAGTTCGGGCGGGACGCGGCTGTAAGGAGGTTTTTCATGTCTTTAATTGAAGTCAGCCACCTGACCTTTTCTTATGAAGGCAGCTATGACAATATTTTTGAGGATGCTTCCTTTTCGCTGGATACCGATTGGAAGCTGGGCTTTATCGGGCGCAACGGGCGGGGAAAGACCACCTTCCTGCGCCTGTTGATGGGGGAGCTGCTCTATTCAGGGCGCATTGCCGCCGATCTCTCGTTTGACTACTTCCCTTTTTCGGTTGCCCATCCGGAGGAAACGGCGCTGACCGCCGCGCGCGAAGCAATTGCGCCCTTTGCGCGGCTGGAGAGGGAGAAGGAGGCGTGCCTTGCGCGCGGCGATCTGGAGGGCTATGGCCGGGCGGAAGAGGAATATCTGGCGGTGGACGGCTATTGTATCGATGAACTTATCCAGCGCGAGTGCGGACGGCTGCGCCTGCCGGAAGGGGTCCTTGACCGTCCCTTTTGCACCTTGAGCGGCGGGGAGCGGACCAAAGTGCTGCTCGCTGCGCTGTTCCTACGCCGGGGCCGCTTTCTGTTGATCGATGAGCCGACCAACCATCTGGACAGCCAGGGGCGGCGGGATGTGGGCGATTATCTCGCCTCGAAAAAGGGCTTTATCCTGGTCTCGCATGACCGCGCCTTTTTGGATCGGTCGGTGGACCACATCCTTTCTCTGAACCGGCAGACTATTGAGGTGCAGCAGGGGAACTATTCGAGCTTCGAGGAGAACCGCCGCCGCCGCGATCAGTTTGAATTGGCCGAAAACGAGCGGCTCAAGAAGGACATCGGCCATTTGCAGGAGGCCGCGCGGCAGAAGGCGGGCTGGTCGGATAGAATCGAGCGCGGCAAGATAGGGGAGCACAGCTTCGATCGCGGCTATATCGGGCACAAATCGGCAAAGATGATGGCGCGCGCAAAGTCGATCGAGCGGCGGCAGGAGCGCGCCCTGGAGCAGAAGCAGGCGCTTTTAAAGGATCTGGAGGAGGCCGAGCCGCTTACGCTGCATCCGCTGAAATACCCCAAGGAACGGCTGATAGAGGCGCGCGGGCTTTCCATCTCCTTTGACGGCCTTCCTGTTTTTGAGGGGGTGGATTTCACCCTGCGGCGCGGGGAGCGGGTGGCGCTGGTCGGGCCGAACGGTTCCGGCAAATCGAGCGTTTTAAAGCTCTGCTGTGGGGAGGCGCTTTGCTACAGCGGCTTTTTCAGCCGGGGCAGCGGGCTGGCTGTTTCCTATGTTTCGCAGGACACCTCCTTTTTAAGCGGCGCGCTGCGGGACTTTATTCGGGAGCGTGAGCTGGACGAGCCGTTGTTTAAAGCCATTTTGCGCAAGCTGGACTTTTCGCGCCTGCAATTTGAGAAGGATATGGCCGATTACAGCGGAGGCCAGAAGAAAAAGGTGCTGCTAGCCGCGAGCCTCGCCTCCCAGGCGCACCTTTACATCTGGGATGAGCCGCTCAACTTCATCGATCTTGATTCGCGCATGCAGATAGAGGAGATGCTGCAAGTCGTTCAGCCAACGATGCTCTTTGTCGAGCACGACGCCGCCTTTACCGAACGGATTGCTACGCGGACCGTCGCGCTGACCCGGAGGTGAGAGGCGAGGGAGCGCTCCCTCGCCAAGAGGGCGGTCTGAAGGAAGCCCGCGGCATGGGCGGGGCTTGCAAAAAGAGGAAGGTTGCGTTAGAATAGAACCGTTGCCGGGTCGGTAAAAACCAGGATGCAGGCCCGAAGCGGCGGAGAACGGACAGCAATGTTCCTGGCCTAAGAGGATCGCTGTTTTTCAGAAAGAGAGGAGAGGGCGTAAGATGTGTACCGAACTTCGTAAGATACCGGGTGTAGGGGAGAGGGCCGAACGCCGGCTGGCCGAGCTGGGCTATACCACCATCGCTTCCCTGAGAGGACAGGATCCCGAAGAGCTGTATAACCGAGATTGCCTGTTGGAAGGCGGGCCGGTGGATCGCCGCCAGCTCTATGTTTACCGCTGCGCAGTCTACTTTGCGAACACCGAGCATCCTGAGCCGGAAAAGCTCAAGTGGTGGAATTGGAAGGATCAGCCGGAGCCGGTCTCGTTCATTCCAGCGGTCCAGAAAAGCCAGCTGCGCACCATCAGCGAATTGGCGGACGCCATCTGGCACGAGCATTACCGCGGTATCCTCAGCGATGAGCAGATTGACTACATGGTATGTAATTTCCAGTCCTTTGAGGCGATGTGCGGACAGATGCGGACGGAGGGCTACCAGTATTTTCTCATCCGTTTGGAGGAGACGGACGTGGGCTATATGGCCGTGAAGGTGGAGGAGGATCGGATTTTCCTCAGCAAGCTCTATCTGTCCCAGCCCGCGCGCGGGCATGGGCTGGCGTCGCGCGCCATTGCGTACATAGAAGAGATGTGCCGGAAAAATGCGCTGAAGGGTATCTGGCTAACGGTGAACCGGTACAACGAGGGCTCCATTGCCGTATATGAGCACCTGGGCTTCCGCCGCGCTTATGAAACGAAAACCGATATTGGCGGCGGCTTCTTTATGGATGATTATATCATGGAAAAAGAGATAAGCTAAAAACGGATGGAAAGTTCAAAGACGAAGGAGAGAAAGAAAAGGCAATGGCAAAAAATAGGCGTCCCTATGTGCGGACGGGCTACCGCCGCCGGAAACGGCGCGAACTCACGGTTCTGCTGCTTTGCCTGCTGGCGATAGCGACTACGGCCGGCCTCTGCGTTTGGCTGTTTAAAGAGCCCTCGAAGGAGGAAACGGATATCGCGGACATGCCGTCTGTCTCCGCTTCCAGCTCTAGTTCTTCCTCACAGGCGGAAGAACCGCCGCCAGATCCGCGGCAGCAGGCTTATCAGGCCGCCTTGGCGCTGGCAGAGCGCAACTGCACCGGCAGCGCCCCGCAAATGACCGATCCCGCCACCTGGGAGGAGGAGGGCCGCGCACTGATGGAGCGTTTGGCCGCCGAAGCTACCTATGCGGAGATGGGCATGACGCTTTCGGCAAAGGAGGGCTACCCCTATTTGCTGGCCGTGAACCGCGCCGCCAGCACAGTGACCGTTTTTGCGGAGGATGACGACGGGCTTTATGTGAAGCCCTATCAGGCCATGGTATGCAGCGGCGGCCCGGATACCCCGCTGGGCTATTGGAGCACGCCGGTCAACTATGATTGGCGGCTGCTGGTCGGTCCAAGCTATGGGCAATATGCCACCCGCATCTGGGATGCTTACCTCTTCCATTCGGTTCCCTACTATGTGCAGCACAAGGACGATATCGAATATGACGAATACAACAAGCTGGGGACGCTGGCTTCGCTCGGCTGCATCCGGCTGGAAGTGGTCGATGTGAAGTGGATCTATGACAACTGCCCCATCGGCACGCCGGTGGTGATTTATGACGATGAGGAGAATCCCGGCCCCATGGGCAAGCCCGGTACCATCTACACCGATCCGGAGGATGAGGAAAGGCGCGGCTGGGACCCCACCGACCCGGATCCCGTCAACCCGTGGGAAGAAACCTACCGGAGCGGGACGGCTATCCGCAGTGAGGAAGCCTGGGCGGACTATGAGGCGGCGGTGGAAACCGGCGCTTGGAACCAGAGCGTTACCCCCACCGTCCTACAGGGCTGGAGCACCGATTCGGCGGTCGCAGGGACCAGGGGATAGCCGGACGGGAGAAGCCGTCCCGGCCGCTCCCTCTTCGTTAAAACAAGCTGTAAAAAGGGGCTGTAAAAAACGCAACGCGTTTTTTACAGCCCCTTTGCTATTTGGTTTTCGAGACCGCCTTCAGACGCAGGCTATTGTTGAGAATGCGCTTGCGAATGCGCATATTCTGCGGGGTGATTTCGAGCAGCTCATCCTCGCCGATGAACTCAATCGCCATCTCCAGGCTCATCCGCTTGGGCGGGACCAGCCGGAGCGCATCGTCCGATCCGGAAGCGCGCGTATTGGTCAAGTGTTTGGTCTTGCAGACGTTGACGGCAATATCCTCCGTCTTGGGGGACTGGCCGACGACCATCCCCTCATAGACCGGGACGCCCGCCCCAATGAACAGCTCGCCGCGCTCCTGGGCGTTATACAGACCGTAAGTCACCGATTCGCCCGTTTCAAAGGCGATAAGAGAACCGTAGCTGCGGCGCGGGATATCCCCCTTAAACGGCTGGTAGCCGGCGAACACTGTGTTGAGAACGCCTTCCCCCTTGGTGTCGGTCATGAACTGGCTGCGGTAGCCGAACAGCCCGCGGGAGGGGATGGAAAATTCCAGCCGCATCCGGCTGCCCTGCGGAGCCATGTGGGTGAGCTCCGCCTTGCGGACGCCCATCTTCTCCATAACCGAGCCAACGCAGTCCTCCGGCACATCGATAACCAGATCCTCCATCGGCTCCATGAGCTGGCCATCCACCGTTTTAAAGAGTACCTTGGGGGTGCTGACCTGAAATTCGAACCCCTCGCGCCGCATCGTTTCAATTAAGATGGACAGGTGCATCTCTCCGCGCCCGCAGACGCGGAAGCTCTCGGTGGTCTCGGTATCCTCCACCCGCAGGGAGACATCCTTGAGCAGCTCGCGGTAGAGCCGTTCCCGCAGGTGGCGGGAGGTGACGAACTTTCCCTCGCGGCCGGCGAACGGGCTGTCGTTGACCGAGAAGGTCATCTCCATTGTCGGCTCGGAAATTTTCACAAAGGGGAGAGGGGCGACATCCTCCGGCGCGGCGATGGTGTTGCCGATGGAAATATCCTCAATTCCGGAGATGCAGACGATGTCGCCCATTCGCGCCTCCTCGCAGGGGACGCGCTTGAGCCCGTCAAACTGATAGAGGTTGACCGCCTTGCCCTTATAGCGGACGTCGGGGTTGTGGTAATCGCAGACAACAATCTCCTGGTTCTGCCGCAGCACGCCGCGCTCAATCCGGCCGATTGCGATGCGCCCGACAAAATTGTTGTAGTCGATGGAAGAAACCAGCATCTGAAACGGCGCTTCTACCTCTCCCTCCGGCGCGGGGATCTGTTCGAGGATTTTATCAAAGAGGGGGGCGAGATCTTTGCCGGGCGTATCGGGGTCGTAGGTCGCAGTCCCGTCGCGTCCGGAGCAGAAGATAACGGGGCTATCCAGCTGTTCCTCCGAAGCGTCGAGGTCGAGCAGCAGCTCAAGCACCTCGTCGGGCACCTCCTTGAGCCGCGCGTCGGGCCGGTCCATCTTGTTGATCACGACAATTACGCGGTGCCCAAGCTCCAGCGCCTTTTGCAGCACAAAGCGGGTCTGCGGCATCGGGCCTTCGAAGGCGTCGACCAAGAGAATAACGCCGTTGACCATTTTGAGGACCCGCTCCACCTCGCCGCCGAAGTCGGCATGGCCGGGGGTATCGACAATATTGATCTTCACATCCCGGTAATGGGCGGCGGTATTTTTGGCTAAGATGGTGATTCCGCGTTCACGCTCCAGGTCGTTGGAATCCATCACGCGGTCCTCTACCACCTGGTTGGTACGGAATACGCCGCCCTGTTTGAGCATTTCGTCCACCAACGTGGTTTTGCCGTGATCAACGTGCGCGATAATCGCTACGTTGCGCAGGTCGTTTCTAATCAAGTTCATTCCTCCAGTGACGTCCTCAAAGCAACAGGATCCTAAGTCATTCGATTTCAAAAACTTATTTTATCACAGAAATCCCGGCGATACAATCTTTTTCTGGGAAATCGGCCTCCCGTTTCCTGTGGAAAGATACAAAAACGTCCGCAAATAATTGGTGCAGTTCATACAATAATGAATAAAAATAAATGTATTCTTATATTTATTCAAAATTATCTTGATTTTTCCGTGCGACGGTGTATAATGGTTGCATATTCTGAAAGCAAGTCTAAATGAAGCTGATAATTCTGAGGAGGCAAATACCATGAAAAAGATCTTTGCGGCGTTTTTGGCGGCGGCCATGCTCGCTTCTTTGGGCGGGTGCAGTTCCAGCTCCAGCACGATTGACCAGATCAAAAAAGAAGGCAAGCTGGTCATGGCGACCAACGCGGCCTTCCCGCCCTTTGAGTACATAGAGGGGAACGAGCCCGTGGGCGTGGATGTGGACATTGCGGCGGAAATTGCTAAGGATCTCGGCGTAACGCTGGAGGTCTCGGATATGGACTTTAACGCCATCATCCCCGCGGTGCAGGCCGGTAAGGCCAGCTTGGGCGCAGCCGGCATGACCGTGACCGACGAGCGCAAGCAGCAGATCGATTTTTCGGATGAATATGTCAAGAGCGCCCAGTATGTCATCGTCATGAAGGGTTCGGGCGTGACGGTGGATTCCTTAAGCGAGGCGGGCATTGTGATCGGCGTTCAGGAGGGGACCACCGGCGATTTCTATGCGACCGACGAAATTAAAGGCGACCCGAACACCGAGGAGGTGGCGCGCTATAAAAACGCCATTGTTGCTTCACAGGACCTGATGAACGGCAAGTGCTCCGCCGTTATCATTGATGAAATGCCTGCCAAGAGCATTGTGGAAGCGAACGCCGACACGCTGGAGCTGCTGCCCGACGTCCTGACCGAAGAGAGCTATGCGATTGCCGTTAAAAAGGGCGACGCCGCCTTTTTGGAGCAGGTGAACAAGACGATTGCGCGCCTGAAATCCGAGGGTAAAATTGATGAATTCCTGATTAAGCATACCGGCGAATAAGCCCGGCTTACGGCTATTCTTGGAAAGCTAGGCTGCTGCAAAGTGCGGAGCATTTTGCAGCAGCCTTTTCAAAAAGAGTTTCCGGCAGGGTTTTACTAGGGTGTCACACGAGAGACGGGGAAGGGTGAAGGCATGTTTGAAAGCATCGCCAGTGGGCTTTATCAAACGCTGGTTGTCGATAACCGGTATGTCCTGATTTTGCAGGGCCTTAAAAATACGCTGATCATCACGTTTTTTTCATTGCTGTTGGGCCTTGCGATCGGCCTGGTCGTTGCGGTCGTCAAGGTGGCTCCCAATTCGAGGGCGATGCGCCCTCTGCGCTGGCTTTCGGATTTGTATGTCACCGTCATCCGCGGAACGCCGGTGGTGGTGCAGCTCATCATTATCAACGGATCGATTCTCAAGGCCAGCGATAATCAGATCCTCATTGCCGTAGTGGCCTTCGGCGTCAATTCAGGGGCCTATGTGGCGGAGATCATCCGCGGCGGGATTCTGGCCGTGGATCGGGGGCAGACCGAGGCGGGCCGTTCCCTGGGGCTGACCGCTGGGATGACGATGAGCCACATCGTGCTGCCGCAGGCGTTTAAGACAACGCTGCCCTCGTTGGGCAACGAGTTTATCGCCCTGCTGAAGGAAACCTCGGTGGCGGGCTACGTGGCCATCCGCGATTTAACAAAAGCGGGCGACAGCATCTTCAGCCGCACCTATAACATTGCTTCGATGTATATCGTCGCGCTGATCTACCTGGTGCTGGTCATCGGCCTGACGGCGCTGCTGGGCCGGTTGGAAAGGAGGCTGCACAAGAATGATCACCGTTAACCACCTCTGCAAAGATTTCCATCATGTGCAGGTGCTGAAGGACATTTCCGAGACGATTGAAAAAGGGGAGAAGGTGGTCATCGTCGGCCCCTCCGGTTCGGGCAAATCCACCTTCCTGCGCTGCCTGAACCTGCTGGAAGCGCCCACCTCCGGCGAGATCCTTTTTGAAGGGATCAACCTGACCGATCGGAAATGCGATCTCAACCGGGTACGCCGCAAAATGGGAATGGTCTTTCAGCATTTTAACCTCTTCCCCCATCTGAGCGTACAGCAGAACATCACCTTGGCGCCGGTGAAGCTAAAGCTGCAAACCCAGCAGCAAGCGGATGAAAATGCGCTGCGGCTCCTAGAGCGCATCGGGCTGGCCGATAAGGCAAAGTCCTACCCGAACCAGCTTTCCGGCGGCCAGCAGCAGCGTATTGCCATTGTGCGCAGCCTGGCGATGAACCCGGATGTGATGCTCTTTGACGAACCGACCTCCGCGCTGGATCCTGAAATGGTCGGGGAGGTGCTGGAGCTGATGAAGGAGCTGGCGCGTGAGGGGATGACGATGGTGGTCGTTACCCACGAGATGGGGTTTGCGCGCGAGGTGGGCACCCGCGTTTTGTTTATGGATGAGGGACAAATCAAGGAACAGGCCCCGCCGGATCAGTTTTTCTCCTCCCCCCGGCACCCCAGGCTCCAGGATTTCCTCTCAAAAGTGCTGACACAGTGAAAGGCGGAAAAAGGACGTGTTGCAAAATCTCATTTTGCAACACGTCCTTTCTTGTCGTTTCGGGCGTTCTCCGGCCGGTAGGCGGGGAGCTCGACGGTAAAGACGGAGCCCCGGCCTCCGGGGCCGTCCTGCACATAAATTTTCCCGTGGTGCAGCGAGATGATTTCCTGGGCAATGGAGAGGCCGAGACCATGGTGGTTCTTGCCGGAACGGGAAGGATCCGCGCGGTAAAACCGTTCGAAGATATGGGGCTTGGCCTCTTCGGGGATGCCGGGCCCGTTGTCGGCGACGGACAGCCGGACGAGGTTCCCGGAGCCAGCGGCGCCCAGCCGGATTTCACCGCCGGGGGGCGTATAGCTGACCGCGTTATCGATCAGAATGGCAAGGACCTGGCTGAGCCGCTGCTCGTCGCCATAGATACGCGGGAGGGGGGCGCTGTCGTCTAGGTTGGCCGAGAGGGCGATCCTCTTTTCGGCGGCGAGCTTTTCAAACAGCTCATATTGCGTCAGAAGCAGCGTGTCGGCGTCGGCCGCCTTCATGGAAAGGCTCCAGGTTTTGGCGTCGGCGCGCGCCAGGCTGAGCATATCGCTCACCAGCCGGGACATCCGTTGACACTCTTTGTGGAGGATGCCGGTAAACCGTTCGGTTTCCTCCGGCGTCGCCTTCTCAATGGCGGAAACGCTGGCCTCCATGACCGCGAGAGGGGTGCGCAGCTCATGGCTGGCCGCGGCGACAAACTCGGCCTGGCGGCGCTGGTTTTCCTCCACCGTGCGCAGCGATCGGCCGGTAAACCACCAACTGAAAACGAAGAGCAGCACCGTTCCCAGCGCGACCAGCCCCAGAAACAACCAGCTTTGGAGCGCCGACTGCGCATCTTCGGCGCGCATATCCTTGAGAAGGATGAGGCTGATCCAGCCCAAGGGGGTGGGAACGGCAGCGCAGGCCCCCTGGTAGCGTTCGCCCAGCCGGCCGTAGAGGGTGAAAAAGAGGCCGTCTGCGCTTATACGCGTCTGCGGAGGGGCGCCGGTATCAAATCCCAGCTGCTGCGCCAGATTTTTGGCGGCGGCGACCAGATCCGGACGGCTGGTCGCCGTTTCCCAGGAGCCGGAAAAAAGAAGGGGCGTGCCGTTGTCCTCAATGTGAATGACCAGCCGGTTGCCGCTTTCGGTCTGGGAGAGCCAGGAGCGATCGACCACCGTTTGGTTTTGAAGGTGGTAGATAATCGCGTTATAATCGTTTCCAAAGGCGGCGGCGCTGCTTTTCGCCTGCTGGCTTTTGGCGACGAGAAGCGCGCCGGCCGCCATCCCGCTCAGGATGATGCCGGTGATCAGCGTGCAGATCAAGGTAAGGCGCAGCCTTAACCGTTTAAACATGGACGATGTCCTACCTTCCTCCTAGTATGCTGTCCCCTCCGGCGGGCCGCGGACGCCGTTTTGAGCCTCCCTCTTAGGGCTGGTTCTCCTCCAGCCGGTAGCCGACCCCGCGCACCGTTTTAATTTGCAGGCCGCTTCCAACCGCCTTTAACCGGCGGCGCAGGAAATGGATATAATTATCCAGATTGCCCTCCTCCACCCCGGCATCCGGACCCCAGACATGGTAGAGCAATACCGAGCGCGGCAGGGTTTGGGCAGGGTTTTTAAAAAAAACTTCAAACAGGTCGCTTTCCCGTTTGGAGAGCGAGCAGCTATCCAGCGCGCCGCGCAGCACCTTTTCCATCGGATCAAACTCCACATCCCCATAGTGGAGAACCGAGCCGCTCTCCCAGCCGCGCGGGCGGCGGCCCATCGCCCGGATGCGCGCCAACAGCTCTTCGATGGCAAAGGGCTTGACCAGGTAATCGTCCGCGCCGGCATCCAGCCCATCCACCCGATCCCCAATTCCATCCAAGGCAGTCACCATCAGCACCGGCGTGACAATGCCTTGGCTGCGGATGCGTCCGAGCAGTTCGAGCCCGTCCATCCGCGGGAGCATGCGATCGAGCAGGATGAGATCATGCGCCTGCTGCTTGGCCCAATGCAAGCCGTCGTCCCCATCGTGACAAACATCGACGGTATAGCCCTCCTTTTTCAGCTGGAAGGATACCGCCTCGCAGAGTTCCTCGTTGTCTTCGACCATTAAAATTCTCATGGGAACCTCCTTCTTCCGCTCCCTCTGTCTGTATTCTGCCCAGGGGGAGAGAGGACTTCATACATTAAAGTATAGCACAGATCTCTCTAAAGCGTCTTTAATTTTGTGGCCGGCGGGCGGCGGATTTCTTTTGGGAAGCGCTTGAAGATTTTGCCTCTATCCAGTATACTTAGGTCAGCCATAAAAAAGTCGAATCATACCGGATAAGCTAGAAGGAGGAACCTGTTATGCAACAACCCCTTTTCCCCGCGCTGCCCCATATGGGACACGGCGCGGATTATAACCCTGATCAGTGGCTGGACCGGCCCGATATTTTGGAGCAAGATATCGAGCTGATGAAGGAGAGCCATGTGAACTGCGTATCGCTGGGAATCTTTGCCTGGGCGGCGCTGGAACCCCAGGAAGGGGAATACCATTTTGAATGGCTGGAACAGATGGTAAACCGCCTCTATCAAAATGGGATCTACACGCTGTTGGCCACGCCGAGCGGCGCTATTCCGATCTGGCTGGCCCGCAAATACCCGGAGGTGCGCCGCGTCAGCCGGGAGAAGGTGCGCGACGAGCCGCACGGGCGGCACAACCACTGTTACACCTCGCCCGTCTACCGCGAAAAGGTGCGCCTCTTGAATACGGCGCTTTCCCAGCGGCTGGGGAAGCATCCGGGCGTGATTGCCTGGCACATCTCCAACGAATACGGCGGGGAATGCTACTGCCCGCTGTGCGCGGCGGCATTCCGCGAATGGCTGAAAGAGAAGTATGGGACGATCGAAAAGCTCAACGCCGCTTGGTGGACATCCTTTTGGAGCCGCCGGTATTCCAGCTTCGAGGAGGTTGAACCGCCCTATGCGCAGGGCGAAAACTGCGTGCATGGCCTGAAGCTGGACTGGAAGCGGTTCGTTACCCGCCAGACGGAGGATTTCGCGCGCCATGAGAAGGCGGCCGTCCGCGCGGGCGGATCCGATCTTCCTGTCACCATCAACATGATGACGGCTTACGACGGGCTCAACTATTTCAAATTTAAGGATGTCGTTGATTTTACCTCCTGGGATGCCTATCCCTGCTGGCATGGGGAGCAGGATGATGTTTCGCTGGCCCAGTACACCGCCTTTATTCATGACGGGATCCGCTCGATCAAGCGCGGACAGCCCTTTGTGCTGATGGAGAGCACCCCCAGCATGACCAACTGGCAGAGGGTCAGCAAGCTCAAGCGGCCGGGCATGCACATGCTCTCCTCAATGCAGGCCGTCGCGCACGGCGCGGATTCGGTGCAATATTTCCAGTGGCGCAAGGGCCGCGGCAGCTTTGAGAAGCTGCATGGCGCGGTGGTCTCTCATGACTGCCGCAGCGATACGCGGGTCTTTAAAGATGTGGCGGCCGTCGGCCGCAGGCTGTCGGGGCTGGACGCGGTCTGCGGTTCACCGGTGAAGGCGCAGGCGGCGGTGATTTTCGACACCGAAAACCGCTGGGCGATCGATATGGCGGCCGGACCGCGCAACTGCGGCAAGCACTATCTGGAAACCTGCATGCAGCACCACCGGGCGCTCTGGGAGATGGGCGTGACGACCGACGTCATCGATATGGAATGCGATCTGACGGGCTACAAGCTGGTCGCCGCCCCGATGCTCTACCTACTGCGCGGCGGGATTGCCGAAAAGCTGCGCCGCTTTGTTTCGGAGGGCGGAACGCTGGTGGGAACCTATTGGTCCGGCGTGACCGACGAAAACGATCTCTGTTTCCTGGGCGACTGGCCGGGCGACGGGCTGGCGAGCGTCTATGGCATCCGTGCCGAAGAGATCGATGCGCTGTATGACGGCGAGTGCAACCACATGGAGTCCTGCGGGCATGCTCTGCTGCGGCATGAGCGCTATAAGCTGACCGAGCTATGCGAGCGCATCCATCCGCAGGGGGCGCAGGTGCTGGCGCGCTATGCAGAAGATTTCTATGCCGGAGAGCCGGCCCTGACGGTCAACCGCTTTGGCGAGGGGAACGCTTATTACCTGGCGGCCAAGGCCGGTATGAAGTTCTACCGGGATTTCTATCATGCGCTGGTCGAGCAGGCTGGGGTGGACGGCGCCCGCCTGGGAGAGCTGCCCTCCGGCGTCGTGGTCTCCAAGCGCCGGGGCGACGAGGCTGATTACCTGTTTGTCCAGAATTGGAACGCAACTCCGGCTTCATTTGAGCTGCCGGAAAGGCTGGCGGATTTGGAGACCGGCAAGCCGGTGCATGGGGAGCTGACGCTGGAGCCCTATGGCTTCCGAATCCTCTGCCGGAAGCATTAACCGTTGTCCCGTAAGAGAGCGGTTCAGCTATCAAGAAGCCCAGGCGGGAGCGCTGCGAAAGCGGCCTCCGCCTGGGCTTTCCGTTTTGTTGAGAGAAGGGGCTCCGCCGTCCCGGCGGCCCCTGGTTGCGGCATGGGAGAGGGGACGGAGAAGGATTCTGCGCGGACGGCCTATCCCTGCATAGCGCTGCGGTGGGTGAGGATCCACCGCTCCCTGTCCAGGGGATTCACCCCGTGGCGGCGCGCGGTTTTTCCGAGCTCAAGGGGGCATTCCTGGTAGCCGTCGAACCGGGTGGAGAGGACGCCCTGCCCGCCGGACAGCGAGGCCAGCCGTACCGGATAGTCCAGTGTGGTAGCGACGGGCGCTCGGACATCCAACAAGAACCGCCCGTCCCGGATGACCGGGGAATCATATTCCCCGCGCAGGACCGCCATGTCGCCGAGGATCCGGCCGGCGCAGTCCTCCGGAGCGGCTATCCGCATGCGCTGCACCGGCTCCAGCAGCGTGGTACCGGTGTTCCGCAAGGCGTCCATCAACGCCATCGGCGTGGCTAAAAAGAAATCCAGCGGGTGGGTATGGATGGTGTGGTGGCTGCCGCCGCAAAGGGTAATCTTCAAATCCGTTACCTCCCAGTTATAAAGCCCTTGCTGCAAAGCGCGGGGAAGCTCCTCACGGATATGGTTTTGGTAGCGGTAGAAAATTTGGTTGTTCGGTACGATGGAATCGAACTGGAAGCCGCTGCCGCGGGGGAGCGGCTCCACCGCCAGCTCGATCACCGCCCAACAGGGCTTAGGCATGGTGTAGGCTTCGCGCCCGCGTCCCGCCCGCGCGGGCGTTTCCTTATAGATAACGCCCGGCGGCGAAAAGGAGAGCGCAAGCTGGTAGCGCTCCATGGCCAGTGCGGAGAGGATTTCAAGCTGTACCGGCCCGGTAAAGGAGAGATCGAGCTCCTCCTCACCCGGAAGGTAATGCAGTTCCAGCCCCGGATCCTCTTCGGCCAGCTCGGTGAGGGCGGCGATCAGGGTATGCACGTCCGTTCCGGCTTCGGGCAGGACCTGCGTCTTTAACAGCGGGACCGAAAGGGGGGAGGCGTGCTGTTCGGGCAATTCCCCCAGGATATCCCCCACGCGGATATCGCCGAGCCCGCAAATCCCAACGGCGTCCCCAGGACCGGCCGCCTGGATATCCTGAAACCGGCTGCCGTTGTAGCGCCGCAGCTGGGTGATCTTCTGCCCTTCGCGGTTGGAGGTGTAGGAGACGGTGTCGCGGGTGTGAAGCTGGCCGCCGAACAGACGGACGTGCGCCACCTTCCCGGCTGCCCGATCGTGGGAGATCTGATAGACCACGCCGCCCAGCTTCTCCTGCCGGGCGCGCGGGAGGAAGGCCCGGCCAAGGGCGGAGAGCAGCTCGGAGGTTCCTTCGCCCAGCATGGCGCTGCCCGCTAAAAGCGGGCAGACGGTTCCGGCCGCCGTTTGCCGGCGCAGGCTTTCCCAGAGCTGGGAATCCTCTAAGACTTGACCGGAGAGATAGGCTGTGAGCAGCGGGTCGTCTCCGAGGGCGAGCGATTCCAGTGCTTCCTCCTCCGAGAGAGACTGGGAAAAGACCTTACAGGCGCGCGTTCCCTCTCCCTCCCAGCGGCAGAGCGGGATCAGCCGCGTTCCCCATTTCCGTTGGATTTCCTCGATAACGGCGGCGGCGTTGCTGCCGGTGCGATCCAGCTTATTGATAAAGAAGAGGACGGCGATCCCCTGCGCGCGCAGCGCCTCATAGAACAGCTCGGTCTGCGCCTGGATCCCCTCCGCCGCCGAAACGATCAGCACCGCCGCATCCAGCACCGAAATTGCGCGATCCACCTCGGCCGCAAAATCGACATGGCCGGGGGTGTCGATGAGATGGATTTCACTCTCCCCGGTTTCCAGAAGGATCGTGCTCGCCCGCACCGATATGCCGCGCTGGCGCTCGACCGCCAGAAAATCGGATTGCGCCGTCCCGTCGTCTACGCTCCCTGCTTTCCGCAGCATACCGGCCTCGAAGCAAAGCTGTTCCGTTAGGGTCGTCTTTCCCGCGTCAACATGCGCCAGCAGGCCGATGTTTCGTTTTTCCACCGGTATCCCCTTTCAAAAGCGAGGGCCGCCGTGCTCTCTGCGCGGCAGCCCCTTATAGGTTTGATAAAACGGCCCTGTCCCGTCTCCCTGCTGCGGGACGGCCGGGACAGGCCAAGTGTTAATCCTCGGATTCTTCTTCCGCCTTTTTCTGGCCTTCGGCGGCTTCCTCCTCTGGCGTAGAGAGCTTCTCCCTTTCTTCGGAGGCGTTCTCTACCGCTGCCTGGCGGGCAATCTCGGCGCCCTTCTCGGTCAGCTTCCCTGCGTCGGCAGTCAGCTCCTGCTGCGCATGCTTTAGCCCGTCTACAGCCTGTTCGAGCTTGCTGACGGTGCTGGTATAGTGAGAACGCATTGTTTCGCTTCCCGCCGAGGAGAGGGAAGCAGAGTTTTCCGCCCACTCCTCCTCGTGCGCTAAGGAGCGGTTGAGCACCGCGCGGGTGACGCCCAGCTCAGAGGAACGGTCGAGCTTCTCCTGAGCGGCGGCCAGCTCCTGCATTTGCTTTTCACGGGCCTCCTCCGGGGTGAGCTCCTTCTCCTTCTTTTCTTCGTCCTTTTCCACAGCCTCCTGCTGCTTTTGCAGCAGATAATCCGCCATTTGCTGGTTGACTTCGTTGAGCTGCTTATCGAGCTCTTTGATTTTCCATTTAACGGTTTCCTTCTGGTTCGGATCCTCGACAGGAGTGGTCAGAAGCGCTTTGCGCTGATTTTGCAGGTAGGACTTGCGCTCGATGAGGTTTTTCAAAAAAGAGTCGGAGCTCTGTGCGTTTTGGCGTCCCTTTTCGCTGATGGACACCCGGTCGCCGCGAACCGCCTGCGCGGCTTTGCCGAGAAGCTCATCTACCTTCGTCCCGCTCTGGCGGGAGAGGGAAGCTCCCTGAAAGGGATTGAGCATGGCGGAAAATGCAATTTTCATCCATTAGCCCTTCCTTCTGTTAAAAAAGATGTAGAAACGGCCGAACAGCCGGGGAGGGCTATCTTTTGGCCGTTTGCCTAAACGGCTGCCCAAACGGCGAAGGGCAGGCCCGTTTCAATATTTCTTCCCTATGGAACGGTATAGGACTCTCCTCCTGCACAGGAAAATCCCAGCTTTTGTGTTCAAAATATGAACCCTATATTTTATCTATTCGCCCATTTTTCCTTAAAATCAAGAGCGCGGCAGGATGTATCCCTGCATATTCTTCTTTGGACGGGCCATACTTCCGGAAGAACCGTTCATAAGAGAGGGGAAGAGGCATGGAAACAGAAAGGCCGCTGCATGAGGAACCCGTGCAGCTTATTGAATATATCCCTTATGTGCAGACGCCAAAGACCGGCGATGCGCGCAGGCGCTATGTGCTGGAATGCTACCGCAAGATTTCTGAGATGGATAGGGAGCGTGTCTTCAAGCGCTTTTTCTAAAGATAAAAATGCAGAAAGGAGTGACCGCCATGCCGCGCGGCCGCAAAGCAGTTGTCAACTATGAAGAGGAGATCCAAAAGGTGGATATGCAGATTACCCGCTGGAAAAAGACCATCGATGAGCTTCAGGGACGCCGCAGGGAGCTGGTAGAACAGCGGGAGCAGGCCGAGCTGGAAACGCTCCGGCAGGTGATCCAGTCAACCGGCATGTCTGTCGGCGAAATCATTTCGCTGGTAGAAGGGGCCGGTTCGCCGCCCGCCGTCCAGCCATGAGGCGGCGGACCGGGACGGCGGTTTTGAATAAGAGAGATTCCTGTTGCCTGCAAGCGGACCGAAAATCTGCGGGCAACAGGATTTTTTGCGGGCTGTTTCGGGAGGAGGGCTATTCACCTTCCGGTTTTTGTACTATAATGGGAGAAGCCTAAACCCCCGGCGAAGGAAGGGCCTGCCGGGCGGCGGACAAAGCGGATAAACGGGAAAGGGTGGTTGACGATGAAACGGATCGGCATGCTTACCAGCGGTGGGGATTGCCAGGGGCTGAACGCGGCTCTGCGCGGCGTTGCGAAGGCGCTCTATGAGGAGTTCGGAAAAGAGGTGGAGCTCTACGGGATCCACGACGGCTACCGGGGCCTCATCGAAGGGGATTATCAAAAGATGCAGCCGGAAAACTTCTCCGGGATCCTTACCCATGGCGGAACCATCCTGGGCACCTCGCGCCAGCCCTTTAAGCTGATGCGGGTAATTGGCGATAACAAGGTGGACAAGGTCGAGGCGATGAAAGCAACCTATGCAAAGATGAAGCTGGATGCGCTCGTGATCTTGGGCGGGAACGGCACCCACAAAACGGCGAACCTGCTCAGTCAAGAGGGGCTCAACGTTGTCACCCTTCCAAAGACAATCGACAACGATCTCTGGGGGACCGACGTAACCTTCGGCTTTCAAAGCGCTATCGATATTGCCGCCTATGTGCTGGACTGCATCCACACGACGGCGACCTCCCACGGCCGGGTTTTTATCGTGGAGCTGATGGGCCATAAGGCGGGCTGGCTCACCCTGCATGCGGGGATCGCCGGCGGGGCGGATATTATCTTGATCCCGGAAATCCCTTACCGGCTGGACAGCATTCTCTCCACCCTCAATAAACGGGGCAGGCAGGGAAAGGAATTTTCCATTCTGGCCGTTGCGGAGGGAGCGCTTTCATTAGAGGAGTCGAAGCTCTCCAAAAAGGAGTTTAAGCAGGCGCGCGCCAACATGGCCGAACCGTCGGTTGCCTACCGGCTGGCCAACGAGATTGGAGAGAAAACCGGGCAGGAGATCCGCGTGGCGGTTCCCGGCCATTTCCAGCGCGGCGGCAGCCCCTGCGCCTATGACCGCGTGCTCTCTACTCGGTTTGGCACCGAAGCGGCCCGCCTGATTAAAGAGAAGAAGTTTGGGCAGATGGTCGCCCTGCAAAACGGCAAGATGGTGGACGTCCCGCTCTCGGAGGTGGCCGGGAAACTCAAAACGGTGCCGAAGGACAGCGAGATTATCCGTTCGGCGCGCGACCTCGGCATCTGCATGGGGGATTGAGTGAATCGTTCTTCAGAGGGGATTCCCTGTCGAAAGAGATGGCGGTAAACAGGTTTCTGGCCGGTAGGAATCCGAAGGATTCTGCCGAAAAATACATTTCCGGTTGATAGGAATCGAAAAAACGGTTTCCAGCTCTGTCGAAGCTGGAAACCGTTTTTGTAAAAGGGACGCCGTAAAGATGCAAATGGAACCTCCCGTTCTCAGCATTTTACACTTTCTGTCCTGTTCGATTCTCTGCCGTTGTCTCTTGCTGCCGGCAGCGGTCCGCTTTATAGATACTGATATTCCGTCCGCTTCACGAACAGGAAAATCAGCGAAACGACACAGGCGAGGGCTTCTGCAACAGTGATCGCCCACCAAATGCCGTCCAGCCCCAAAAAGATGGGCAATATCAACACCGAGGAGGTCTGGAAAACCAGCGTCCGCAAAAAGGAGATGAAGGCTGAAACGACGCCGTTGTTCAGAGCGGTGAAAAATGAGGAAGCGAAAATATTAAAGCCGGCCAGGAAAAAGGAGAAGGAAAAGAGCCGGAAGGCATGGCTGGTCAGCGCCAAGAGCTCCGCGTCGTATCCCACAAATATCTGTGAAAGAGGCTCCGCCAGCGCGAAGGCGAGAGCGGACAAAAGAACGCCGGATCCGCCCGTGAGCAGGCTGCTCTTTTTCAGCATGTTTTTTAATTCCCCATGGTTCTCTGCGCCGAAATGGTAGCTGACAATGGGAGCGCTGCCAATGGAATAGCCGATGAAGATAGCAATGAAAATGAACTGTACATACATCAAAACCCCATAGGCCGAAACGCCGTTTTCACCGACATATTTCATGAGCTGGAAGTTATAGATAATGCTGACGACAGAGGAGGCGACGTTGCTCATCAATTCGGAAGAGCCGTTTCCGCAGGCCCGCAGCATGGGCTTTATCTGAAGTTTTGTCCGGGTAAGCTGTAAAAGGCTGTCGTTGGGGCGGATGAAATACGCCAGCGGGAAAATCCCGCCTACGCATTGGCTAACGCCGGTCGCCAGAGCGGCCCCGGCCACCCCCCAGCGGAATAGGCCGACAAACACAGCGTCCAGAACCATGTTGGTCAAACCGGCCGCCACGGTGGCCAGAAGGCCGAGCTTCGGCTTTTCGGCCGCAATGAAAAAGCTCTGGAACACGTTTTGCAGCATAAATGCGGTGGTGAAGGCGATGGTAATGCGGCCATAAAGGATACAGTCGCCCAGCATTTCTTCAGTAGCCCCGAAGAAGAGGGAAACGGGGCGGATAAAGACTATTCCGACGGCCGAGAGGACGGCGCCCAGGAGGATGGTCAGATACACCATCATCGAGAAGTAGCGGTTCGCTCTTTTGGGGTTGCCCTCGCCCAGCACCTTGGAGACGAGCGCCGTGCCGCCGGTGCCAATCATGAAGCCCATTCCGCCGAGAATCATCACAAACGGCATCACCAGATTAATTGCGGCAAAAGAGGTTTTGCCGGAGAAGTTCGAGATAAAAAATCCATCCACAACGCCGTAGATAGAGGTAAACACCATCATGATCATGGAAGGAAGGGTAAAACGCAGAAGTTTTCGGTAAGTAAAGTGATCGGACAGTTGGATATCCATTTTTTTCCTTTCTCAAATCTTGTGTTTCTAAAATTTTGTCCTGTGGATAGGCTGGGCGGCCTTAAAGCTCTTGGGCTTTTTGGCAGAGGGTTCTCAGATAACGCTCGGTCAATTCCAGATGTTTTTTCCTGTCCTCTTCCGGCCAGGAAGAAAAAATGTCGTTTTCCATTTTTATCACCCGCATGGCCGTGCGTTCTGCCAATTCTTTCCCTTTCGCCGTCAGGCAGACCCGTTTGTTTTTGGCCCCGGCAGACTCTAAATAGACGATATCCTCCGCCTCCAGTTTGCGGAGAGCGGAATTGATGGTCTGCTTGCTGGACCCGGATTTCCGGCAAATCTCTTGAAGCAGGCAGGGGCCTGCGTTGTCGCAGATGGTATAAAGGATATCCATGGCGCTGTCGGACAGCCCCAGCTTTAAAGCCAGATCATGATAGATGGCGTTTATCTCACCCATCAGATAGTTGAAGCGCTCCATTTCTTTGGAGATACAGGGATTCATGATAGACCTCCTTTGTACGAAATCATACTAGCGAATTATAGTATGATTTCGTACAAATGTCAAGTCCCATAAAAATCGGGGTTATCTGTAAAATGTTCCGCATTTTACAGATAACCCCGCAGTAGAGATAAGGTAAACTTTTTTGTCATGGCCAGGGCTCAGGATTCCGCTGGGGGAGAAGCCAAAATTTCCTCCATCGGAGCGGGTTCAAAGTCGGGGAGCGCGGGATGGTTCGTAAGCGCCTTGATAATCCTCCAACCGTTCCGGCTGTGGACGGCATTTTGCGGGAGGGGAAGAAACCCAAAATCCAGGTAGATTTTGCAGGCCAGCCAAGTGGTGGTCTGGGTGGGGATTTTGGCGTGGGTGTAGCCGAGTCCGCGCATCAACTCCAAAACGTGCGCAATCAACGGTTTGGAGAGGCCCTTTCCCTGATATTCCCTGCGGACGGCCACCCAGTGCAGCCAACCGGATCCGGATGGATCGCGGCCGGTGATATCATAATAGGCGGTCGCGGTCGCCACCTTTTCGCCGCCGGCGTTTTCGATGAAAACCATCCGTTCGCAGAGGGAGGGCTCATGGCCGCCATAATAGCGGTTCCATGCCTCCAAGCCTTGCGCATAGCCTGCAAATTCCTTGGCGGATTGTTCGATAGCGATCCAAGCGTCGCGGTCGCCTGGGCGGTAGAAAACAAACCGGTATCCCTCTGGGAGCGGAAAGCGCGGGAGACGGTCCAGGCTGCGTTCCAGCAGCAGCTCATAATAACGGATACGGCTGTCATGGTTCTCAAAGGTCATGTTCGTTTCCCCCATCTGTCTTTGGAATCCTTACTCTTTGTTTAGCCCTTACAGGTGAAAAATGCGGCCTCCTTGCAGGCTTTTGCCCGCCGTTTCAGTATATCGCCCATTTCCTCTCTTGTAAAGGGAGAGAAGCATCCCCATTTATACCTGTGTCGGGGGAAACTGGATCACCATGCGGACGCCGGTGGATTTCTCCGGATCCACATAGAAACGGTAGCGGCCGCCAAAGGCGATGTTTAGCCGTTCGTCGATGTTGCGCAGCCCAACGCCATGACGGGAACCGGAGGACGGTCCGGAGCGCAGGCGTTCGATGAGATCCGCCGGGCAGCCGGGCCCGTTGTCACAGACGGCGCATTCCAGCCATTCCTCCTTCCGGCGGATAACGATCTCAATCGTTACGCATAAGGTGGCGGGATCGAAGCCGTGGGCAATGCTGTTTTCCACCAACGGCTGTAGGGTAAACTTCGGGATCAAAAAGTTTTCCGTGCCGGGTTCTATCTCAAAACGGCAGCGCAGGCGATCCTCCATCCGGATTTTTTGGATGGTCAGGTAGTGCTTTAACAGCGCTAATTCCTCGTGAACCGGAATGCTGCGCTCCTCCATATGGATGGTTTCACGAAGAAGGCTGCCCAAAGCCTCTACCATTTGAGAGATGGGCTCCTGCCCGGCGCCAACCGCCATCCAGTGGATGGAATCGAGGGTGTTGTAGAGGAAATGCGGATTGATCTGCGTTTGCAGCATTTTATATTGACTGTCCTTCAGCGCCAGTTGTTTCACATAGTTCTCGTTAATGAGCGCCTCGATCTTTCCAACCATAATTTCAAAGTTCCGGGTGAGCAGCACCGTCTCATCGCGGCCGCTGTAGTCCCCAGGACCGGCGCTGCTGAAATCCCCTTGCTGAATGGCCTGCATCCGCAGGCTCAGCTTGGCCAGCGGCCGGGTGAAGCGGACGGCGCTGCGCAGACCTATCAGGAGGATACACAGAAGCATTCCGCTCAGCAAGCAGAGGCTGCCGCGTTCCGCCGCATAAATTTCCGCATAAATCTCCCGGACCGGCAGCAGGCTGACAAAGCGCCATCCTTTTACGTTGTCGGTGATATAAGAGACGAAATATTTTTGGCCGCCCACTCTTTCGATCGAGTAACCTGAATGCGGAAGCTGGCGGAGGGTGCGCATCGCTTCCGGGATCGGCAGGTTTTCATAGAGCACCCCTTCCTCCGATACAATGGCCAGTCCGGCCGACCGGCTGCCGGAGAAGCCGGTCAGGCGGCGCACCGTTCTTGCCAGATCCACCGATAGGACGATGACCCCCAGCTCTTCAAAGCTGTAATGCTTAATCCTGCGCACCATCCGTGCGAGCAGGAGGGTATCCCGTTCCCCCTTTACCCAGAGGCATTGCCCGTTCAGGCGGCTGGTGCCGTTCAGGAGCCGTTCCTGCATCTCAGCGGGAAATCCGCTGAAGGCGGAGGAACGGCCGACGGTAAAACTTTCTCCGCCGTTAAAATAGTGCAGGGCAAGAACGCTGGTGTATCCGGCCATGAGCTGATAGATGCGTTCATTGATGCGCGTGATGAGCAGCTCCCGCCGGTCCGAATGTGCGGCGAGCTGTTCCAGGTTTTCTTGAACCAGGGGATCGGAGAAGATATCGAAGGAGAGGGCTTCGAGCTTTTGCAGCTCGCTGTTGATATTCAGCGCGGAAACGTTCAGAATCTCGGTGGATTGCTCATAGATCTTTCGCTCATAAACCTGGCGCACGGCGGCGAACTGCCAACCGTGAATCAAGAAGAGCAGCAGGCCGATCAGTGCGAAGAGCGCAATCAGCTTGCTGCGGATGGATAGGCGGCTAAAGGCAGACAGGGAATGAAATTCCGGCATACGCTTTCCCTCCAAATGGAAAAATGGGCGCGTTGCAAAATGAGATTTTGCAACGCGCTCCTTTCTACAAACCGGAGATCCGTTTTTTTAGGTTTGCTTTTTAGCGGTTATTTGTGATAGCGCGTCTGGCGGCGGCGGATACAATCCATAATTTCCACCGGCTGGAGCGCGCTTTTCAAGTCGTCCCGCAGCGGCCTCTGGCCGCGCGCGCATTCCAGAAAAACGCGTACCTGCTCATAAAAGCCGTTGGTTTCAAAAAGCGCGCGCCCGTCGGAGATTTCATCTCCGCTGCGCAGATAGTCGCGCGTGCCGCAGCGGCAGCGCTCCAGCAGGCCGGGAGTGTCGCAGCCGTGCCAGATAGGGATGTTTAAGTTATAGCAGAGATCGGCGGCTGTGAGGGTGAAGCGCTCGGCCACCATGCCGGACTGAACCAGGAATTGCAGCTGCGCCTGGGTTCCGTTTTCCATCGCGCAGTCCATGAAGAGGTTGCAGCAGCCCTCGCCTAAACGGGGCAGCGGCTGATAGGCAAAGCGGATGTCCTGATAGTCGCTCCCCGCCAGAAAACGAACGGCGTCCACCCCATGGATGGCTGTGACAAAAAAGAAATCCTCGGTCCGGTGGACCCGGTACATGCTGTATTGAATGTTCTGGAGCGTTTCCGTCCCGTCGGCGGCCAGCTTTTCCTTACAAGCCCGGATGAGCGGGAGGTGGCGGCGGTTAAAGGCGACCATAGCAGGCGCGCCGCCCTCTCCGGCGGCCCGATAGATATTCAGGCAGCTTTCCAGAGAATCGCCCGGCGGCTTTTCAATCAGGACGGGGATCCCCATCCGGACAATCCGGCAGGCGATTTCGCCGGTAAAGGTGTAAGGAGTGACCAGAAGGACGGCTTCCGGCTTCTCGCGCTCCAGCATCGCCTCCCAATCGGCAGAAGAGCGCTGAAACCCGGCCAGATCCGCCATGGCGGCCGCGCGGGAGGCGTCCAGATCGCAGCAGCAGGCGAGCGATAGCGCATCGTCTTCATCCGCCAACCGGCGGAGGGTGGGCGCATAGACCTGCTGTGCATGGGCGCCGCAGCCGATGAAGCAGAGCTTGGTCATGAAAGCATCTCCTTTCTTTGAAGTGAGGGCGCTCACCTTTATTTTAGCCTTTTAGGCCGGAGGTGGCAATTCCCTCCACCAGATATTTTTGAAAAAAGAGAAACAGAAGGAACACCGGAATCATGGATACGATGGACATCGCATAAATCGCGCCCCAGTTGGTTACGGACGAGGGATCGGAAAAGAGGTTCATGGCGATGGGCATGGTGTATTTTTTCACGTTTTGCAGATAGAGCATGGGCTCTAAGAACTCCTGCCACTTCCAGTAAAAGGAGAAGATGACCGCCGTAATGAGGGCCGGCTTCAAGAGCGGCAGGAGAATGCGGAAAAAGGTGGAGTATTTGTTGCACCCGTCAATCGCCGCCGCCTCGTCCAGCTCGACGGGAAGCCCCTGGATGAACTGCATGATCATGAAGATGAAAAACGGCAGGCCGAAAAGCGTTGGAACCAGCAGCGGCAGGTAGGTGTTGATCCATCCGAACCCGTTCATCAGAATGTATTGCGGGATCAGCAGAATCTGCGCGGGGAGCAGCATGGTGACAATCATGAGGGAAAAGAGGAGTTTCCGTCCCCGGAACACGATCCGGCTGAAGCCATAGGCCACCAGGGCGGAGGAGGAGACCTGAAAGACGGTGGACAGCGTGCAGACGAACAGCGAATTGCCGATAAAGGTTTTGAAGGTGGTTCCGCCGAAGCCGCGCCAGCCGTCCGCATAGTTGGTGAGAACCACGGGATGGGGAAGAAGGCTGCCCGGATTGTGGATAAGCTCTTGATGGGACTTGAAGGAGGCGGAGAACAGCCAAAGGATCGGATAGATCATCACAAAACAGAAGAGGATCATCACCAGGTGATAGAGGGCGCGTTTGAGGAGAAAGCGGCGGCGGTTGAGCGTGGTTAACAAAAGGAGAGTCCCCCTTTCCAATGAGGCCGGTTATTTTGCTCCGTCCTTGGATTCATAAAATACCCAGTACTGAGAGGAGCGGAAAACGAGAAGGGTAAACAGGCCGATAACGGCGAGCAGGATCCAGGCAAGCGCGCAGCCGTAGCCCATTTGGAAATACTTGAAGGATTTCTGGTAGAGATAGAGCACATAGAACAGCGTTCGGTCCATCGGGCCGCCCTCGGTGATGATAAAGGCTTCGGTGAAGCACATGAAGGCGCGGATGAGCTGCATCAGCAGGTTGAAGAAGAGGATAGGCGTCAGCAGGGGAAGGGTGATGCGCCACAGACGCCCCCACCAGCCGCAGCCGTCGATGGCCGCCGCCTCATAGTAGCTGTCTGGGATCTGCTTGAGCCCGGCTAGGAAGATCAGCATAGGGGAACCAAACTGCCAGATGCCCAGCAGAATCAGCGTCCCCATCGCGGTGGAGGGCTGCCCCAGCCAACTGATCTCATATTCGATTAGCCCAAGCCGGCCGAGAAAATCGTTCACAATCCCATCCACTCCGAAGATCCGCCGCCACATCACCGCGATAGCTACGCTGCCGCCGATGATCGACGGCAGGTAGAACAGCGCGCGGTAGACGCTGACGATGCGGCTTCCGGTCTTATAGAGCAGCATGGCCACCGCTAAGGAAAAGAGCAGCTTGAGCGGCACATGGACAAAGACATAGACGAGCGTTGCCTGGAGGGCGCTGATAAACCGATCGTCGTTGGTAAAGATTTCCGCATAGTTTTTGAGTCCGACAAAAACGGGCGGGGAGATCACGTTGTAGCGGGTCAGCGAAAGGTAGAAGGAGACGGCCATCGGCAGCAGAGTGAAGCCAAGAAAGCCGATGAGCCAGGGGGAGATAAAGAGATATCCCGCCGCCCGGTCAAAGAAACGCGAAACGCTTCTCCGTCCGCTTTTGGAAACAGGAGGCTTAGAAACAGAGGGAATCATCAAAGGCAGCCCCTTTCTTGGAGGATTAGCCGGCGGCGTTTTGAATCGCTTCCCCGGCCTTTTTCATAAATTCGTCGGCGGCCGCTTCCACACTCATTTCGCCAAATACAATTTTTTGCTCGTAGTTATCCATCAGGCTGCTGATCTCGGCGAACGCGGCCGGCTGCGGAGCGTCCATCTCGCTGGCATACTGCGCATATTGCGCGATATAGTCGAACATGACCTTCTGCGTATCCTCCAGGTCGGGCGCAAGCGCTTCGCGCACCGCGGCTGAGATGGGAACGCCGCGCTCCGCCATCAAAATGCGGTTGGCCTCAACGCTGTTGGTGAAGAAGTCGATCAACTGCGCGCCGGCTTCGACAGCTTGAGCGTCCTTCGAAATGGACCAGAACATGCTGGGCTTGATATATCCTCCATACTGCACCTGATCCTCCGCCATGGGAACGGTAGTCATTTTCAAGGGTCGTCCCGCGGCCGCTACCAGGCTGACAATCTGGTTGGAATTGCAGCAGGTCATGGCGCTATCGCCTGTGCAGATAAAATTCGCCTCTATATTAACCCTAGCGTCCCCCAGAGCATCGGGCGTCGGAACCAGTCTCTGCGTTTCCCAGCCGGTATACATAGTATAATAATCGATAAAAAGCTGCTTATCAAAATTCAGAGCGCTGCCGTCATGGGAAAAGATGCTCTGCCCATACTGCCGACAGTAAACCTCCAACCCCCTGTACATTCCGCCATCTTGGAGTCCGGTTGCGCCGAAAATATCGAGCTTTTCCCGGATAGCGCGCATAGCCTTCTCATAGTCCGCATAGGTCCAACTGGGGTCCGGCTCCTCCAAGCCTGCCTGCGCAAAAATTTCCGGGTCATAGACGACCGCCGGTCCGCCGGAGCCCAGGTTGACGCCATAGATCTGGCCGTCGACACGGCCTCCCGCAAGATAGAGATCGTCCACATCGTCCAGATGGATTTCCTGGCCGATCAGGCTGTCCAGCGGAATGCACAGGCCGTTGCGCGCATAGGTTTCGATATAGTTGTAGTCGTTTTGTATCACGTCCGGCATGGTGCTGGCGGCCGCTTGGGAGGCCAATCTCTCCCAATAGTTGGTCCAAGCGAGGTATTCGGGTTCTATCGTGATATGGGGGTATTCCGCTTTAAAAAGATCGAGGACCTTGAGCGTCTTATCGTGCCGGTCCTGGCTTCCCCACCAAACGACCCGCAGCGTCACCGGCTCCTTTTCGCTTTCGGACGAGGAAGGGGAGATACCGGCTGAAGAGCTGGAGATCTCGGAACGGGAGGCCCCGGAGCTGGAAGGGGATCCGCCTGCGCCGCAGCCGGAGGCGGCAGCCAGGAGAAGGGCGGCCATACAGAGAAGAGAAAGCGCTTTTTTCATAGGGTGCACCTCTTTCTTGGTTGGAAGGTGAATGGCTTCTGTAAGGACAGTATAAGAAAATAGAGATGATATTTCCATATATTTATCCGGCTATTTTGTATAAATAGGAGACTTATTCGCCGAGCTGGGCGCAAGAAGGCGGGGAGAGTTCGCCGGCTTGGCCCGCCCTTTGCGCGTATTCGGAGGGGGTCATGCCAACCGCTTTCTTAAATTGGAGGCTGAAATATTGGGCGTTGTCCCCAAAGCCTACCTCCTGGGCCACCTCATAGATACGCAGATACGCGCCGGAAGCCAGCAGCGCCCTTGCTTTCTCCATCCGGGCGCGCAGGAGATAGGAGGAGAAGCGCTCTCCCATCTCCTTTTTGAAAATTTTTCCAAGATAGTCTACGTTGATATACAGCATTTCCTTGGCAATGAAGCTCAGAGACAGCCGTTCATCCGCTAGGTTCTTCTCGATACAGCGCAACACCTGCGAGACCAGGCGGCCCGCTTTTTCGGCATTGCGGCTCTGGTTCAGACGGCAGATCTGCATAGCCAGCTCCTGAATGGCGCCGGCAGAGGGGAGAACCGCCTCCCCATCCTCCCGGCCGTGCAGCAGCTCCACCGAACGGCCGATTTCGCCTGAACCGGCCTGGCCGATGATGTGGGCGAACAGCAGGAGCGAGTAGCCGCGCCGCACCTCTTCGGAAAGCGGCTGTGCGTTTAGACCGGAAAAGAAGCTCTCTACCAGCCGGCCGGTTTGCTCCACATTCCCGGCCCGGATACAGGCGGTTAGCTGATCGTAGCTGAAGCTATAGGCGGCAGGGGCTGCCGAAAGATCCTCCGGTGTAACGATCCCCTGGATTCCGGCGAAAAGACTTTGCTGCAAGCAGTCCTCCAACCGCTTCCAGCCGCGCGGCAGCCCGGTGAAGGGGAGACGGTCCCAGACAGCGCTGTTCCAGGAGGGAAAGCCGGCCGCCGCCATCTGCTGGTTTACCTTGTGCAGCAGAGCGAAAAGCGCGTCATAGCTGTGCGGGGTGAGCACCAGCATGATACGCGCATTCAGCACGCAGGAACAGAGAACGATACCGGCCGGGAGCTGGGCCATGATATAGTCCAGATAAACAAACAGCTTTTCAAAGGTAGTTTCCTCGCAGGGGCTTAACAGGCATAGGCTGATGTCGGCGTTTCCGTCCAGCTTCAACAGCCGCAGGTAGTGGCGGATGTCCTCAGCAGAGAGGCGTTCGCCGATGAGATCGCGCAGAAACTGTTCCCGCACGCCCGGCAGGATCCGCCGCAGATCCTGGGTCAGCTCCTGCGCCTTGCGGCGCTGCTCGCATTCGAAGGCCGCCTCGTCGCGCAGGCTGCGTATCGTCTCCAGCAGCTTGCGGGCGCCGCAGGGCTTGAGCAGAAAGTGGTTTACCCCGTGCAGCATGGCGCTTTTTGCATATTCAAATTCGCCATAGCCGGAGAGGATGGCAAAGTGGACCGGGAGGCTGCATGCGGCGATCTGTTCGATGACCTCCAGGCCGCTCATCACCGGCATTCGGATGTCGATCAGCACAATATCCGGGCGGAGCTCCAAAATGAGGCGGTAAGCCTCTTCTCCCGTTGTGGCGCAGCCGCACAGCTCTATCCCTTCCGACGGCCAATCGCACAGCCGGCATAGCCCGTCGCGGACGATCCGTTCATCATCGGCAATCAGCAGCCTAACCATCTGTCAGCCTCCTTCTCGGTTTTTTGGATGTATAGTTCCGTCAGCTTTATTATCTTATAGGTTTTCCTTCGTTTTCAATGGAAATATCCGACATTTGTTATAGAAACCCGATAGGAACAAAGGGCGCGTTGCAAAACGAAAGTTTTGCAACGCGCCCTTTGGAAAAACGGTTTTCGGGGCGAAGAAACCGCCCTGAATTTCGCGCCATAAGGCGCGAAAACACCGTTTTTCTGGTTTCTGCAAGCTGGAAAATCGGCTCGACCGAGGGGCTTTTCTATTTCGCAGCGCGCCCTTTTCTACAAGCCGGAGGAGTGGCTCCTACGATTTCTTTTACAGGCCGGGGATGTGTTTTTTACGGCCTGTTCTAGTTTGCAGGCACACCCTTTTAAGACGACAGAAATCTATAGAGTTTGCGCCCCTTCCTCGACCGGTTTTTTCTCGGATTAGGTTTTATAATGATTCTTGTACCTTTTGGGAAAAGCGGGGAATGCGCTTGATTGTTTATGTGGATGTGTTGATTGTTCTCAACTTCATTGTAAACTATCTGCTGCTGGCGGTTTCGGCGCGGCTGTGCGCAGGGAGCTGTGCGCGCTGGCGGTTGGCGCTTGCCGCGCTCATCGGGGCGGCTGCTTCTCTGTGTCTCTTCCTTCCGCCGGGGCCGGGATGGGTCAACGCGGCGTTTAAGCTAGGGCTCTCGGCGCTGCTGGCGGCGGTTGCCGGCAGCTATCGGGGGTGGCGGGGTTACTTAAAACGGCTCTTTATGCTGCTGGCCGCCAGCTTTGTTTTCGCAGGATTTATGTTGTTTATCACGCTTTTGAGCGGAGGACGGGCGGGTATCTTTCAAAACGGCGTTTACTACTTCCCCATTTCAGGAACCAAGCTGCTGGTGGGATGTATGGCCGCCTATGCCGGGATGACTCTTTATCAAAAGCTCTTTAAGCGCAGCATGGCGGCGCAGGAGAGCTATCGGGTATTCCTATCCGCGCAGGGAAAGACGGTGGAGCTTTGGGGGGAGATGGATTCGCAGAACCGCCTGATCGATCTTTTCAGCGGCACGCCGGTGGCGGTAGGTCCGCGCGCATTGCTTGAACCCATTTTGCCGGAGGCGGTGCGCTCTGCGCTGGCCGGGGATTATACGGCCTCAGCCGAAGCGGGCGGGGTGCGGATGATCCCTTGCACAACAGTGGCGGGGGCAGGGCTTCTGCCTGCCTTCCGTCCCGAACGGATGCTGTTGGAAAACGGTCCGGAGAGGATCGAAGTAACGGATGTCTATATCGCGGTAGCTGCTGGGCAGGACGGCGCCGGAATAAAAAAGTTGATCTTAAATCCCGCCTTAACCGGGCGGAAAACACAGAATTTTGATACAGGGCGGTGCTGAGAAAAATGTGGACGGTAACGGCGGTTCATCCTGGACGGTGGTTGGAAAGGTTATGGCGTGTAAAACTGCTGCGTACGCTGGGGCTTTTGGATGAAATTCATTACATCAACGGGCCGGAGGTGCTGCCTGCGCCTCTCTCCAAATCGGAAGAGGCCGAAGTGTTCGCCCGGCTGGCTGAGGCGGACAGCGGCCCGGCGCGCAAAGAACTCATCGTTCACAATCTGCGGCTGGTGGTCTATATAGCGAAAAAATTTGAATCAAGCGGCGTAGGCGTGGAGGACCTGATTTCGATCGGGACCATCGGGCTCATCAAGGCGGTGAACACCTTCTCTCCGGAGCGGGGAATCAAGCTGGCCACCTATGCTTCCCGCTGCATTGAGAACGAGATTTTGATGTATCTGCGGAAGATCCAGAACCACAAAAACGAGGTTTCGATTGATGAACCGCTGAACATCGACTGGGACGGCAACGAGCTGCTGCTTTCCGACATCCTGGGAACCGAGAACGACAGCGTGAATAAAAACATCGAGCGCGATGCGGAGAAGAGCATGCTTCTGTGCGCGGTGGAGCGTTTGGGGGAGCGCGAGCGCCAGATCATGCAGCTGCGCTTTGGGCTGACAGACGGTACCGAACGCACACAGAAGGAGGTGGCGGACATCATCGGCATTTCCCAGTCCTATATTTCGCGGTTGGAAAAACGGATCATCAAACGGCTGAAGAAGGAACTGGAGCGGCTGATCTGAGATGGGAAGGAACACGCTCGGCGATCTGCGTCCGGGACAAGGGGCGTTTATCCGTTCGGTTCGAGGGGAAGAGCTCTTTGTCCGCCGGTTGGCCGAATTAGGCGTTACGCCCGGAACCTGGGTGGAGCTGCGCCGGAAAGCCCCGCTGGGAGATCCCATTCAGATCCGCCTGCGCGGCTATGAGCTTTCGCTGCGCCGGGCGGACGCCAAACGGATCGAAGTGGAAAGAAGGACATAACGGATGCTGAAAGCGGCCCTGTGCGGAAATCCGAATTGCGGGAAAACAACGCTGTACAACCGGTTGACTGGACAGCGGCAGCCGGTGGGAAATTGGGCGGGAGTGACGGTCGATAAGGCCGAGGGGGTGCTGAGAACCGCCGGGGGAGAGCTTTTGCTGCTGGATCTGCCGGGAGTGTATTCCTTGTCGGCTTTTTCGATGGAGGAGGAAGCCGCGCGCCGGATTCTTCTGGAGGAAGAACCAGCGGTCCTCATTAACATTGTGGATGGAACCAACCTGGAGCGCAATCTTTATCTGAGCCTTCAGCTCCTAGAGCTTCGCCGTCCGATGGTGATCGCCGTGAATATGATGGACGAGATACAGCGTCAGGGCGGGAAGCTGGATTGCGCGCTGCTGGGGAAGGCGCTCGGCGTTCCGGTACTGCCGGTTTCGGCGCGCAGCGGCGAGGGGGTGGAAGCGCTCTGCGCGGCGGTGTTCCGGCTGGCCAGGCAGGGGAAGACCCCGCCCGCGCCGGTCTATGATCCAGCAGCCGGCGGAGCCCTAAGGGAAATTGGACGGCTGATAGACGGCGCTTGCCGGACTCTTCATTATCCGGCTCTCTTCTATGCGGCGCGGCTGTTGGGGGGAGAGAAGGCGGCCGCCCGCGAGCTGGGGCTCCCGGCCGGAACGGCGGATAAAATCGAAGAAATTTCAAAAAGATGCGCCGCTCCCTTTGGCGGCAACCAAGCGGCGCTGCTGGCCGGCGCGCGCTACCGGCTGATTGATGCGGCGGTAGACCGGGCGCTCCAAAGGGGAAGCCGCCGGCGGGAGTGGTCGGAACGCATCGACGCTCTTCTTCTCCACCGGCTGCTGGCGCTGCCCATCTTTTTGGGGATGATGGGGGCGGTTTTTTCGCTGACCTTCGGCCCGGTGGGCCGGACGCTGAAGGGCGGCTTGGAGGCTCTCACCGCATGGACGGGGGACTTTGCCCTCCGGCGGCTTGCGGCCGCCGGCGCGCCCGGCTGGATTCAGTCGCTGCTGACCGACGCCGTCATCGGCGGGGTCGGTGGGGTGCTGGCCTTTCTGCCGCAGATCCTGCTTCTGTTCCTGTTCCTGTCGCTGCTGGAGGATAGCGGTTACATGGCGCGTGCGGCGTTTATGATGGATCGTCTGCTGCGCGGCCTGGGATTGAGCGGTAAGAGCTTCATCCCCATGCTGATGGGGTTTGGATGCACAACGCCGGCGATTATGGCCACGCGCGCGCTGGACAATGAGCGCGACCGGCAGCTTACCATTCTGCTGCTTCCCTTCATGTCCTGCGGGGCGCGGCTGCCCATTTATGCGCTTTTTTCCAGCGTGTTCTTTCCGGGACGAGAGGGGATAACGGTGTTTTCGATGTATCTGCTGGGCATGGCGGTCGCCGTTCTCTGCGGGTTATGCCTGAAAAAAGCCACGCTTCACCAGGAGGACGCCCTCTTTTTAATGGAGCTGCCTCCCTACCGGATCCCGACGCTCAACAATACGCTCCTACACATGTGGGAGAAAGGCAAGGGGTTTTTGTGGAAGGCGGGCACGGTGATCTTCTCGATGAATGTCGTCCTCTGGCTGTTGCAGCATCTCACGCCTGGCTTACAGCCGGTGCAGGATCCTTCCGAAAGCCTGTTCGGCGCGTTTGGAAGGCTGATTTCTCCGCTGCTGAGGCCGCTCGGCTTCGGGGAATGGCAGCCCGCCGTTGCCCTGTTGGCGGGACTGATTGCTAAGGAGTCGGTGGTATCTACGTTGAGCATGCTCTATGGCGCGGCGAATATGGAAGCGCTGTCCGCAGCGATCGCCTCCCATTTTACACCACTGTCCGCTCTGAGCTTCATGACCTTCTGCCTGCTTTATATGCCCTGCATTTCCGCCTTTGTCACCCTCTGCCGGGAACTGGGCAGCATCCGCAAGGGAATCCTGGCCGCCTGGTTTCAAACGGGGGTGGCCTATGCGGTTTCATTTCTGGTTTATTCCTTCGGCCTGCTCAGTTCCCTTAACCGGTAGAACTTTACGATGCAGGTGAATCGAAAGGGGGCTTGGTTTATGCGCCTGTGGATACTGACGGGCGGCGTCTTTGTAATCCTGACGGGAATCCGCCTGTTTATAGAAACGCTTTGCCGCGCATGGTCCGGGATCTGCTGCGGGGGATGCGGCGGCTGCCGGTGCAGAGATCTTTGCCAGCGCAGAAATTAAAAAGAGGGCTATTCGCAGCCTGCGGGGTAAGCTGCGAATAGCCCTCTTCTGTTTTTCCGGCGCCGTTATCTTCTGCTGCGGACGGCTACCATCGCTTCCCGCAGAGCGTTTTGAACCCCGGCGTCCGATTCGTTTGCCAGTTGGTGCTTAATCTGCTCCTCGTTGTGATCGGTGCCGATCTTAGCCAGAGAATGCGCAACCGCGAGGCGAACCCGGGCATCCGGATCGGCAATGCCGGCTACTAGGATGTTGTTGCTTTCATCCTTACGGATGCCGCCCAACGCTTCATAGGCTGCCGCCCGGATTTCTGCATCGTTCGACTTTGTGAAGCTCTCCAACTTCTCCCATTTTCCTTTTTCTCCGTAGTGACGGATCTTTTCCAGCTTGCCGCCCATGACGCATGCTTCCTTTCTTTCTAAAACTGAAAGCGGCCGGAAGTTCTCTGTCCCGCCCCTTCCTCCTCAGTATAATATGGAGGGAAAACAATTGTGTGAATGAACTATTAATAATAATTTATTATTAATAAAACTTTATATTTAATGAAGGAATAATAAGTTGTTGGAGTTTGAAAAAACGGAAATAAAACCGGTTCTGCCGCTGCCGTTTTAGCTGACAAAAAATATCCCTATGTTTTTAGACGCCTTGACAAAAGCGTATTTGTCGTATATACTGTATATCAATGATATATACGGATGGCGTCTGGGGTGAAGTATTGAATATTATCATCAGCAATTCAAGCGGAAAGCCTTTTTACGAGCAGATTGCTTCCCAGATCCGGGGGATGATTTTCAGCGGGGAACTGGAGGAAGGGGAAGCGCTGCCTTCCATGCGATCGCTGGCAAAGGATCTGCGCATCAGCCTTATCACCACCAAGCGGGCCTATGAGGACTTGGAACGGGCAGGCTATATTGAAACCGTGCCGGGCAAAGGCTGCTTTGTCGCCCCTAAAAACATGGAGGTTATCCGAGAGGAGCAGCTGCGGCTGGCGGAGGATCATCTCCGGCAGGCGGCGCAGGCGGCGGGAAGCTGCGGCATTCCCTTGGAAGAACTGGTTGAAATTTTAAAGATCTACTATTCCGGGGAGTGAACCGGCTTTCGCAGCCGTTGTCCGGCGAAACGGGAGGGGCGGCGATCCGAAAGAAGGAAACGGATTCGGACCGGTCCGAATCTGAATGAAAGGGCGGATGACAAGCATGGAAAATTGTCTGTCGCTTCGCGGCGTCCGTAAGCGTTATGGGAATTTTGAGCTGGATGTGAGCTTTACGCTTCCGAACGGATGTATTATGGGGTTTGTAGGGGAGAATGGCGCTGGAAAGACCACAACCTTCAAGCTGATTTTGGATCTCATCCCGCGCGACGAGGGAGAGATCTGCCTGTTCGGTCAGGATAACCGGGCCGGCGGCCGGTCGGCCCGTGAAGAGATCGGGGTGGTTTTCGACGAATGCAGTTTTTATGAAGCGCTTACCCCCGCCGAGATAGGAAAAATCCTTGGGGGGATACATCCGCACTGGGAGAATGCGCTTTTCCGGGATTATCTGCGGCGCTGGAACCTGCCGGAGAAAAAGCCGTTAAAGGCGTTTTCCAGGGGCATGAAAATGAAGCTCTCGATTGCGGCGGCTCTCAGCCGCCGTCCGAGACTGCTGCTGCTCGACGAGGCAACCAGCGGGCTGGATCCCGTCATGCGCGGGGAGGTGCTGGATGTTTTGCAGGAATTTGTGCAGGATGAGCAGCATGCCGTTCTGCTTTCCTCCCACATCACCAGCGACCTGGATCGCGTGGCCGACTATGTGACGTTTCTGCATGCGGGCCGATCGATCCTTTCTGAAAATAAGGATACGCTGCTGTTTCAATATGGCGTTGCCAAAGGAGCGGATGCGCTGTTGGACACGCTTCCCAGAGAACTGGTTGCCGGCATGCGGAAGGGGCGCTATGGGAGCGAAGCGCTCGTGACCGACGCGCAGAAGGCGCGGCGCGCCTGTCCGGAACTGACGGTGGATCGGCCCAATTTAGAGGAGATACTGGTTTTGCTTGGGAAGGGGATGTAAGAATATCCAGCGTTTTTTTATAGGCTTTTTCTACAGAGGGAGCGGACTGTTTTTTAACTGTCCTGTTTTCCAAAAGGTTTTCGTACCGGGCTTTGGCTGGGTAAGAAAGGAAGGTGCAGAATGAAAGGCTTGATCCGCAAGGATTTCATATGCGTGCGCAGGCTTTATGCGAAGGTGGTGCTGCCGATGATAGCGCTTTATTGGATATTGGCCGTCTTTTCGGGCCGGGAGGGCGCAGGAGCCTCGTCGTTCGGGAGCACCTTGGCTATCCTGTTCAGCGTCTTTCCTCTCGCCACCTTTTCGGTGGATAAAGCGTCCCACTGGGACCGCTATGCCCTGTCCGGCCCGGTGGACCGGCGGATGATGGTGCTTGCCAAGTATCTCTTTTCCTGGGGCGCTATCGCGGTGGGAGCGTTGGTAACGCTGATTTACATCCTGACAGTGTTTCTTGTGCGCGGCGGATGGCGCGCGTCCGAGTTTTTGGAGGAGGCCGGAGCAGCCCTTATCTTTTCGGCCGTCGGACTTCTTTTTAACAGCCTGCTGCTTCCATGTGTCTATCGGTTCGGCGTAGAAAAGGCGCGGCTGCTGCTGTTCCTTCTGGTAGGCGTTCCGCTGGCGCTTTCCCTGTTGGTTCGGGCGTTTTCGATTCCGTCCCCTTCAGAGGCTATGCTGCATCTATTAAAACTTTTCGCACCGGTGCTTTTAGCGCTAACCGCTTATCTTTCTTACCGTTTGTCTCTACACATTTACAAGAAACAGGAAATTGACTAAGGGGGCGAAACGATCGGATGAATACTGTTTTGGCGATCCGGAGGAGGCTTTTTTATTTGTGCAGGCGCCGGCACATGACGATTGCCAGCTTATCGATACAGGCGCAGGTCCCGGCTTCCACCATTAAAAACGTCCTGTATGGACGCAGCCAGAATCCGGGGATTGGAACGCTGCAATTGCTTTGTGATGGGCTGGGGATTAGCCTCTATGAATTTTTTGACAGCGAGGAGTTCCGGGGGAGTGCCTCCAAGCCGGCGGGATGAAAAGGAGAGTATCCGTTTCCTTTCCGGCAGACGTGCGGATATCCCTTTGCTTCCGGAGAGAAGGTCCGTGCGGCGGCCGCCGGAAAAATCGAAAATAAATTCCTTTCAGGGCTTGCGGCGGGCTGCTGCAAGCCCTCTTTTTACCAAGACGAGGCGTTTTTCTTTTGGGGAACACGGAATCTTAAATTTTGGGAATGCAGGTTGAAATGGAGATGCAGCGTGCTATAATAGCTAATAGGCAGAATCTGGCTGCGCCGGGGCATGCCCGGCATTAAAAAGGTTATGGTTTGGTTGCCGGAATAGAGAATAGGCGAAAAACGGTCATGGGAGCGGCACGCTTTGAGCGCGTTTCCATCCTTCGTTTGTCCGATGGGCAGCGGGGACCTCCCGGAAAGGATAGGGTTATGAAGAGAAGCTCATGGAAAGGCTGTGTGCGCCGGGCTCTGGCGCTCTTTGTTTGCGCCGCCATGGCGGCCGGTACCTTTTCCGGCTGTCAGAAGCGGAAAAGCTCGGTTCCGCAGGTGGATGTGGATTTGATTCAGATCGCCCCTTCTTCCGAAACGGAGGGGATCATCCCGCTGGACAGCTCCTTTACCGTGTCCTTTGCGGAAAAGGTGCGGATGTCGGCCGGCGAGGCGCAGCAGCTGTTCCGTTTCATACCGGATACCGCTTTTACGGCTGAGAAGCAGGGGGGAGGATTTGTCCTGCGCCCAGAGTCCAATCTGCCGCAGAATACGGTTGTGAACCTACAGGCGGTCGATGCAAAGGGGACGGTTCTGCGCTCCTGGGCTTATCAAACCCAGACGGCGCTCAGAGTGACGCGTTCAACACCGGGAGACCGGATGGAATATGTCCCGACGGACACCGGAATTGAGCTGGTCTTTACCAGTTCGCTGGTCAGCGAGGAGGCGTTTGCCCAGCACTTTACCCTCACGGCCGAGGAAAGCGGCGCGCCGGTGGAGGGCCGTGTGCTTCGGTCGGGAGAAACGCTGGTTTTCGTTCCGGCTGAAGCGCTTCAGGAGGCAACGATCTATTCGGCTACTCTGGACGGCGGCTTGGCGGCAGCGGATGGGATGGAGCTCGGCGAAGACTATACCTTTTCTTTCCGCACCGCAGAGGTGGGCGACGGCAAGGGGAGAGGGGATTACTTCACCAACGCTTCCCCCATCGCAGAAACGTTTGTCACCGGGGATGCGCCGCTGTTGGCGGTGAACTGCGACGGGGAGTTCATTGGCCGGAAGGTCACAGTTTCCATCTACCGCTACCGCTCGCCGGAGGATTACCGGTCGGCGCTGGAAGCGCTGGCGGCCGAGCGCAACGGCAGCCGTTTCCCGGATTATGTCCGCCCGAAGGTGGACACCGGCTCTCTCGACTCGCTGGGCTCCTTTGAGGCGGAAATTGTCTCGCCGGGCGGCGACTCCTATTGGGGAACGAAATACGTTCCGCTGCCGGGAGAGTTCCCCACCGGCTGGTACTATGTGGAAGCGCGGATGACGAGTCCCGTCAGCGGCCAGGAGCTTTCGCTTGAAAAGTTTTTGCAGGTGAGCGAGCTCTCTCTTTACCATATGCAGGCGGAGGGGGAGGCCCTCTTCTGGGTGAACCATGCCGGTACCGGCGAGCCGGTGGCGAATGCCGATCTCACGATTTCCGGCCCGGTCCCGGCGTCCGGCCGTTCCGGCGCAGATGGTACTTTGCGCTTGACGGCAGCGGCGGAAGGAGAGGACAGCGTCTGCATTTTGGATATTACCGGCGGCGATCAGCGTTTTATTGATCTCTATACTGCCCGGCAGGCCGGCGAGCTGTCCGCCTCGGAGCGGTATATCTCCTATCTGTATACCGACCGGCCGATCTACATGTCCTCCGATACGATTCAGGTGTGGGGCGTGGTGCGTCCGCGCGCAGGCGGAACGGAACCGCCGGAGGGGCTGCGCCTATCGCTGGGCAGCTATCTCGACGAAGAGCTTTACAGCCTTCCGGTTTCGCTGGGCCCGGATGGAACCTTTACCGCATCCCTCTCCTTTGAACGCCTGGGCGGCCGGGAGATGAACTATCAGGCTTTGCGCCTGGTTTATGGCGAGGGGGAAGAGACGGAAGAACTCTCGACGGTGGGCGTGACCATCGGCGACTATGTTAAGCCTGTCTATATTCCGAGCGTTTCGCAGGATAGACCGGTTTATCAGGATGGCGACACGGCGCAGATCACCTTTGCCGCCTCCTTCTTTGACAACACTCCGGCCGTCGGCTTCTCGGCCGAGCTGACGCTCTACGACCGGGGCGCGCAGACCTTTACGGTGACAACCGGCGCGGATGGATCCGCTACGCAGGCTTTCGCGCTCAACTGGAACGATTCGGAAGAGGAAGCGGCCTCCTGGCGGCCCTATTACTGGAGCCTCTACGCCAGCAATGCGATGGGGGAGAACGAGAATTTCCACCTTTATCAGAGCATTCCGTTTTTCCGGCGCAGCCTGGCTATCCGCACTGAGCTGGAGGGCAGCCGCGATAACCGTAAGCTCACCATCCAAACGAACGCTATCGATCTCTCCGGCATCCAGGAGAGAGAAGAGCTTAATGAGGAAGAAAACTACCTGGGCGCGCCGGTGGATCAGCCGATTACGGTCGAGGTTCACCGGGAGTATCATGTAAAGACGCCCGCGGGCGCTTATTATGACTTTATCCGTAAGCGCAACGTTACCTATTATGATTATGAGCTTCGGGATGATGTGGTGGACACCTATGAGGTAAAGACCTCCGGCGGCCGCTGCGTGCTGACCGATCTGCCGCAGAAGGAGAAGGAGGCCAGCTATTATCTGCTCCTGACTGCGCGCGATGGGCAGGGGCGGCTGGTGGAGGAGCGTGTCTGGCTGGGAATGTCCGATTTCTATTACAGCCAGGGCATGCACCGCTACACCTTCTACCGGGAGGACGTTCTCGGCGACGATTATACTGAGAGGACGTATTTCACCGAGGAAACCGAGCTTCTCTTTAGCCTACTGGACAACGGTACCGGCGTAGAAAGCGGCAGGCTCCTCTGGGCGGTGGCCCAGACGGGGATTGAATCCTATGCGGCGGAGGCCGCGCCGTCCTTCTCCCTTCCTTTCCGGGAGGAGCTGGCCCCCAATTTCATGCTGGCCGGCGCTTATTTCGATGGACGCTATGTCTACGAGGTGACGCAGACCGTCCTGCGTTTCAACCCGAAAAACCGGGAGCTGGAGATTGCGGTGACGGCTGACCGGGAGAAATATGCCCCCGGCGATACCGCTCACGTGGAGCTGCTTGTCACCGAAAAAAAGGACGGATCCCCTGTGCCGGATGCGGCGGTATCGCTCAGCCTGGTGGATGAGGCGGTCTTTGCTATCGAGGATAGGCAGGCGAACCCTTTACAAGAGCTCTACCGTTCGGTTTACTCCCCGGACATCGTTTCCTATACCTCCTACCGGCAGTACAACTTTTTAGGGGAAATGGGGGCCGAAAAGGGAGGCGGAGGCGGCGATGAGGGCCTGCGCACCGATTTTCAGGATACCGCCGCCTTTATTACGCTGACGACCGGGGCGGACGGCAAGGCTTCAGCCGATCTGCCGCTGCCGGATAACGTGACCTCCTGGCGGGCGACGGTGCAGGCGGTTTCGAAAAACCTGCATGCGGGCGACAACCGGGAAGCGGTCATTACCACCCTGCCCTTCTTTATCAACGATGTTCTCTCAGCTCAATTTTTGGAGGGGGACGATGCCGCGCTGACCTTGCGCTGCGCAGGAAACGCCGTTACAGAGGAAACGCAGGTGGATTATACCCTGTCGGTGGAGGGCCCAGGCATGGACGGAGAGGAGAGAACGGCGTCCGGCCGCGCGCTGGATTATACCGTTCTTTCGGTTGGGAAGCTGCAAAAAGGGACCTATACCATTACCATGAACGCCCGCAGCGGGGAATATAGCGATGGAGTTCAGCGGACAGTGCAGGTGCTTTCCAGCGGCGTGGAAACGCAGCTCTCCAAGACCTTCTCGTTAGAGGAGGGGATCGCGGTGGATCCGCAGCGCTTCCCAGTGCGGGTAGGGTTCTACAATGCGGACTATGCGATGTGGGCCGAGGTGCTCGATCATCTCTGGTCGGCCTGGGGAGAACGGGCCGATGAGCGCATAGCGCGCCGCTATGCGCTGGAGAAGCTCTGCGAGCTGAGCGGGGAGGAGCCGCCGGAAACCTCGGATAGCCTTTCGGATATCATGGATACCTATGGCCATATCTCGCTGTTCCCTTATGATTCCTCCTCGGTCCAGCTTTCTGCAAGAGCGCATCTGGCGGCCCCGGAATATCTCATCGGGGGACGGCAGCAGACCTCGGTTTTCCGCAACGTTTTGGGCTATGAGGGGTCGGAGAGCGATGAAACGGCCTATGCTTATCTGGGAATGGCCGCCCACCGCGAACCGGTGCTCGGCACGCTGCGGGAAAAAATGCAGAACCCGTCCGGCTTCTCTGAGAAGGATCGGCTGGTGCTGCTGGCCGCGCTGGCGGCGATTGGCGATATGGAAACCGCCGGCGCCTACTATGAGGAGCTCGTTGCTTCTAAGCTCGAAGAGGGAACGAACAGCGCGGGGGAAACGATCCTGTTTTATGGCAAAGGGGCCGACGTGAACGAAAACCTGGAATGGACGGCGCTGATGTCGTTGAGCGCATCGATGCTGCGCATGCCGCAGGCGGATGGAATGATGCGTTACCTGATGTCCAACCGTTCCACGCGCGAACTCTACTACTTGGAAGAAATGGTCTATCTGCGCTATAACGAGCCGAAGGCCGAGACTGCCGCGCGCGTTTCTTATAAAAAGGACGGGAAACGCGTCACGCACGATCTAGAGAAAACCGGCATGAAATTTGTCTCATTTGTGGCCGAAGATTTCGATCAGGCGCAGGTGAAAGAGGAGAGCGGCTCGGTGTATGCATGGGTTTATTATACCGGCGGGCTGGAGGAAGCGCTCGAACAGGGGAACCGCTCCATCACCCTTTCCAAAACGATCGCGCCCAAGGAGGGCACGCAGCTTAAAACCGGTGATATTGCGCGGATCACCATCCGCCCACAGATGGATAACCGCCTCGATCCTTATGGGATGACGATAGACGACTATATCCCGTCCGGTCTGCGCTTCCTCTCGGTAGAGAACGGTTCGGAAAATGACGGGAAGATGGTAGGCGGCTGGCAGTTGGTGCGCCGCGAGGGTCAGAAGGTTTCCTTCAGCTACTATGCTTACTCCTTTACCGCGCAGGAAGGGGAGCCTGCGCCCGGAGAGGAGACCTATGAAAGCCCCAGCGAACTGGTTTACTATGTGCGCTGCGCCGTTCCCGGAACCTATGTCGTTGATAATGCCTATGCAGGGCTCCAGCTCTCCTCGGCGTGGGGGGCCAGCGAGCGCGCGAGCGTGAGCATCGATGCGTAAAGGGCGGCTTTGGCTTTGCGCGGCTTTGCTTGCCGTGCTGCCGGCCGGACGTCCTCTCTCCTTCGCGGCCGTGCAGGAGGCTCCGGTCCTGTCTGGGATGGAGCAGCCGGTGGGAGAGGGAACGGTCCAGGCCGGCTCAGAGGAGGAGGGAACGGCGGATGCTGCCAGACGTTCCCTTCTTTCCTGCGCCTACTATGAGGAAGCCTCCTTTCTGCAATCGGTCGACGGGGCGCAGCCCTACCCGGCGGAGGGGAGGCTGCGCGCAGGGGTTGTCCCGCACCACCTGTTGGCTGGACGGATGATTGCGGCGTTTTTCGCCCGCGCAGCGCAGGATGAGACGCACTATGAAAGCGTTATTCTGGTAGGGCCCAGCCATTATCCGGTTCCGGACCGGATGATCACCGCCTACAGCGGCTGGCAAACCCCCTTTGGCACACTGGAGAACGATCGGACCTTTACCCGGCGGCTGGTAGAAAACGGCCGGATAGCGGCCATGGCGGATGAAGCGGCGATGGAAAAGGATCATGCCCTTGCAGGGCTCATCCCGTATGTCCGCTATTATCTGCCGGATGCGGCGGTCTCGACGGTGCTGATCCAAAATACGGCCCCCTCCTCCCGCGTGGAAGCGCTTGCCGGAGAAATTTCCGCCTATCTTCGGGAAAAACCGGCGCTGCTGGTTTGCAGCGTCGACTTCTCGCATTATCTTATGCCGGATGCGGCGGCAGAGCGCGACGGGCAGACCCGCCGCGCTCTGGAGAGTTACGACTATGCGGCTGTTTCCCGCTTTACGGATAGCAACGTGGATTCGCCGCCCGCGCTCACCGTCTTTCTCAAAAATGCCGAATCCTATGGGCCGGTGCGCTTCTTTGACCACGGCGCTTCTGATACCATCCTTTCTCTTCCGCTGACCGATCCGATTTATCAGGATGGGACGACCACCTATTTTATCTTGGGTGCGGTGGAAGAATAGCGGTGGCGGATGTATCTCCTTTTGCGGAGATGCGTCCTATCCGGTCATGTGGCGGGACAGATGCCGGAATTCCCCTTGTAGTTTTGGGCAGTATTTTTTCTTTAAATGTGATAAAATGATGAAAAAGACGGGCGTTCGGAGCAGTAAGACGGTATCGGTCCGTCTGTGGTTAAAAAATAGCGAAGCTATCCAAAATAGATTGAATATTCTGTGAATTTATAAAAGATATTCAGGATAAATAAAAAAAGTGTGCTATAATAGCATCGGTTCCTTTTTCGAGCTTCCATTCCTTTAAAAAAGCGGACGCCCGGAACGGGAAGGGCGTAGCCCGCCGGTGAAGGAACAGGGGAGTTATAACGGGAAAATGGCGGAAAGAACAATTGAGATTGGAAGCGTAGAGCATGCGCTCGCGCTGTTCGGCCAGTTCGACGGGAACATCCGGCTGTTGGAGCGGGAGTTCGGGGTCAGTATGGTGAACCGGGCCGAGGCGCTGAAGATAACGGGGGATGAGCATTCGGTCGAGCTGTGCAGCCGGACGGTGACGGCGCTCTTGGATGCGCTCCGGCGCGGGGAAACGCTCAGCGATCAGGCGGTGCGCTACTGCATCCAGATGGTGCGTGAGGGCAGCGAAAAGGAGCTGGAGGCTCTTGGCGCGGACTGTATCTGTATCACGGCCAAGGGCCGGCCGCTCAAGCCGCGGACACTCGGTCAGAAGCAATATAACGATGCGATCTCCAAGAATACCGTTGTGTTCGGCGTAGGGCCGGCGGGAACGGGCAAAACCTATTTGGCGGTAGCGCGGGCGGTGCGCGCTTATAAGGATCATGAGGTGAGCCGGATCATCCTGACCCGGCCTGCCGTTGAGGCGGGGGAGAAGCTCGGCTTTTTGCCGGGGGATTTGCAGACAAAGGTGGATCCTTATCTGCGCCCGCTTTATGACGCGCTGTTTGACATGCTGGGCGCCGAGGGCTTTGCAAGGCTACAGGAGCGGGGAAATATCGAGGTGGCCCCGCTGGCCTATATGCGCGGCCGGACGCTGGACGATTCCTTCATCATCTTGGATGAAGCGCAGAACACCAGCAGCGAACAGATGAAGATGTTTTTGACCCGCTTGGGGGCGAACTCCAAAGCGGTGATTACCGGCGATATCACCCAGATCGACCTGCCCGAAGGAAAGGCCAGCGGGTTGGTGCAGGCGGTGAAGATCCTCAAAAAGGTGGAGGATATCGCGATCTGTTACTTTACCGAAAAAGATGTCGTGCGTCATCGCTTGGTGCAGGACATTATTAAGGCATATGAACGATATCATGAGGAGGGCAAACGGTATAGGCCATGAGTGTTGTTAAAGTGATGATTTCGGACAGACAAAAAGAAGTGAAAGTGCCTACCGGGATTCGGCTGCTTATCCGCAGGAGCTGCCATGCCGTTTTAGAAATGGAAGGCTTTGATAAACCGGCGGAAGTGAGCGTCAGCTTTATCGATAACGAAGAGATTCGCAAGCTGAACAAGGAATACCGGAATAAGGACGCTGTCACCGACGTATTATCCTTTCCCAATTCCGATAGTGGGGAATATGATCTCAACAATGATACCGGCTGCTATATGCTGGGGGATATTGTGATCTCGGTGGCGAAGGCGATGGAGCAGGCCGAGCGGTTCGGCCACTCGCTGCGGCGGGAAATCAGCTATCTGACGGTGCATTCCATGCTTCACCTGCTGGGCTATGACCATGAGGCCGGCGGGCTGGAGCAGGTGCATATGCGCGAGAAAGAGGAATCGGTTCTTACCAAGCTGGGGCTGCCGCAGGGCGCCAGCTATGTGTTTGATGAGGAATGAACCGGCAGCTTGGCGGCCTTGCGCACAGCTTCCGCTGCGCCGTAAAGGGGATCGCTTGCTGTGTGCGCAGCGAACGCAACCTGCGCATCCATCTTTCCATTGCGGCAGGCGTTTTGCTGCTTTCGGTCTTTTATGATTTTTCGGCGGTTCAGTGGGCGCTATTGATTCTCCTGTTTGCTCTGGTCCTTTCAGCGGAGATGATGAATACGGCGATAGAACGGGCGGTGGATCTCTTTTCGCCCGGTTATCACGAGCTGGCGGGCCGGGCAAAGGATACGGCGGCGGGGGCGGTGCTGGTGACGGCGGCCGCTGCCGTCATTGTTGGTTTGCTCTTTTTTCTGAACCGTGAGGGATTAACAAACATCTTGCTTTTTTTGCGGGCGAGGCCGTTGATTTTTTGTTTGGGAATAGCGGCCTATACAATTTTGGCCGCCGGCTTTATCTTCCGTCCCTGGGGAGGAGCGCCGGAACGGGAGGGTCTATGGAAAAAATAATCGTCTCTTTTTGCGAGGAATATCAATTTCCTGCCGAAGCGCGCAGGGCGCTCTCGGCGGCTTATGCTTCTATCCAGTGCACGCCTTCCGTCCTGGAGATTTTTTCCCGGACGGGGGCGGCCTATCAGGAAAACCGGCGGCTGGATTATGAGGGGACGCTCAAGGAGCTGTCTGCCGCCTGTGGGGCGGCCGGCATCCCGGAGGAAACGGCGTCGATGCTCTTATACATGAGCCTGGTTCCGCAGATGTACCGGTATTATGAGCAGGAAGGGCTGCCAAGAGAGCTTTGCCGGGCCTGCTTGGAGGATCTTAAGTGGAAGCTCTTCGAGTGCCGTCGGGTGCGCGGCCGGTGGGGGAGCTTCGTTTCCAGTTGGTTTTCCGGCTTTTTTAAGCTCGAACGTTTTACGCTGGGAAGGTTGCAATTTGAGCTGCGCCCTTTCCCGGAGGACTATGAGGAGGCGGGGCGCGCGCGGCCTGCCGGAATGCAGCAGGTAATCAACATCCACATTCCCTCCAGCGGGCCGCTGCTGCGGGAGGATTGCCGCCGTTCCTACCGGTTGGCGGCGGAGTTTTTCCGCTCCGCTTTTCCGGGTGAGGAGACGGCCTTTGTCTGTTTCTCCTGGCTGCTGTTCCCGGCGCATCGCCAGTTTTTGCCTTCTCACTCCCATATCCTGGAGTTTATGGAGGATTTTGATATCTACCGCTCGCACACCGATCCGCAGGGACGCGATCTGTGGAGAATATTCGGGATGGAGGATTGCTCCGATACCGTCCGCCTCCCGGAAGAAACCTCTTTGCAGCGCGCCTATAAGCAGTGGCTGCTGAACGGCCGGGAGCCGGGGACCGGAGCCGGGCTGTTTGTGTTGCATTCATAAGCGGAAGAACTCCCCGTGCATGTTTATCATGCGTTACCGGCCGATTTACATAACGGCGGCTCCCCTATTTGTCAAAAGAGGACGGTTGGGATCCGCCTTTCACAGTGAAACAGGAAAGGAGCGCGGGGCTGCGGCCTCCGGCGGCGCTGGAGCGAAGAGGCTTCCGTGGGGGCCGGGGCTTTATCCGCGTAGGAAAGATCTATGGAAACAAAATCTGCTTTTGTTGCGATTGTGGGGAGGCCCAATGTGGGGAAATCCTCGCTGATGAACCGGCTGCTGGGGGAGAAGATTGCGATTGTCACCGCCCGGCCGCAAACCACCCGCACCCGCATTACCGGCGTGTTGACCCTGGAGGAAACGCAGCTCGTTTTTACCGATACGCCCGGCCTGCACAAACCGAAAACCCGCTTGAGTCAGTACATGGTGGAGCAGGTAAACCAAACGGTGGCCGACGGCGATCTGGCCGTCCTTGTCACCGAGGCGCAGGGGGAGATTACGGCGGCGGAGCGTTCGCTTTTGGAATCGATCCGCAAGGCGGGCGAGCGCTGCGTTTTGGCCGTCAACAAGGTGGATCTTCTGGCGCGCAAAGAGCTGCTGCTAGAGCGCATCCAACAGTGGAATGAACTCTATACCTTCGACGAGGTCATCCCCCTGAGCGCAAAAACGGGGGAGGGAGTGGATATCCTGCTCGACACCCTGCGTGCGGCGGCGCAGCCTTCCCCGCACTTTTTCGAGGAGGATACCCTCACCGATCAGCCGGAGCGGGTGATCGCCGCGGAAATCATCCGCGAAAAGCTGCTCCAGAATTTGCAGGATGAGGTGCCGCACGGCGTCGCCGTCACCATTGAACGCATGCACGAACGGGAGGACCGTCCGCTTTACGATATCGATGCAACGATCGTTTGCGAAAAGCAGAGCCACAAGGGGATTGTGATCGGCAAAGGCGGAGCGATGCTCAAAAAGGTAGCCTCTCTCTCCCGCATCGAGATGGAACGGTTCCTTGGCGAAAAGGTCAACCTACAGTGCTGGGTTAAGGTGCGGGACGACTGGCGGCAGGATGAAAGGGCCATGCGCCAGTTGGGCTTTAAATAAGAGGCCCAGAAAAATGTTCCAAAGTTTTTTATAAAAGCGGGCCGTTTGCCCCCTGTATGAAATTCCCTGTAGTGATAGACCCTGCCGGCGGAAACAATACTTCTTGCAGAGCTTCATGTGAGGAGGTTTTCAGTTGGACAGGCAAACGGCATGGAACCTTTTCCTGCGCACGGGAAGGGTAGATGATTATCTTCGCTATGCGAAGATACAAAGCGGTTCCGGGGTGGCCGCGGTGGAGGATGGAACGGCCGATGCGTTTGACGACGGATGGACTCGTACTGGGAACCCTCAATATGGGGGAAACCGACCGGATTATTACCATTCTTTCCGGTGAAATAGGGATCCTTCGCGCTTATGCGGGGGGAGCGAGAAAGCCAGGGAGCAGGCTCAGCGGCTCAACCGAGCTTCTTTGCTACTCCCGCTTTGTCCTGTTTAAAAATAAAGAACGCTATTCGGCCGACAGCGCCGACTCCAATAAGATCTTTTTCGGCGTGCGGCAGGATATTGAAAAGCTCGCGCTGGCCAGCTACCTGTGCGAGCTTTCGGCGGATACCTCGCCGGTGGGGGAGAAGGCGGTCGGCCAGCTCCGGCTGCTGCTCAACTGCCTGCATCTGCTGGAAACCGGAAAACGTCCCCCTTGTTTCCTCAAGCCGGTGTTTGAGCTGCGCCAGATTTCGCTCTCCGGCTATCAGCCGGACTTGGTGGCCTGCCAGGGCTGCGGGCGCTATGAAGGCGGGGATTTCCTGTTTTTCCCGGAGAGCGGCGGGCTGCTCTGCGCGGGCTGCACCGAGGCGGAGGGCGTGCGCGGTGGAATCCGGCTCTCCCCGCCGGTGTTGGCGGCGATGCGCCATATCCTCTATTCCGAGGAGGGGAAGCTCTTCTCCTTTTCCTTGGCCGATCCCTCTTTAAAAGCCCTGTGCGCGGTGAGCGAACGGTACATACAGGCGCAGCTTGCCCGCTCTTATCATACGTTGGATTTTTATCATACCCTGTGCGGCTGAAACGCCGCTACGACGACAGGAAGGATTGGATTATGCTGGATCTACAGAAATATACCCACACGCTGGAGCTGGATAAGGTGCTCGAACGGCTTGCAGAGTTTGCAGGCTGTCCCGATACGCGGGAGCGGCTGCTGAAATCGGTCCCTTATACCGATTTTCGGGAGCTCACCGAGGAAATGGCGCGCACCGGGGCGGCCTATTCGCTCTGCGTGCGCTATGGCGAGCCCGCCGTCTATAACGTTCAAAACTGCGATCTCCCGCTGCGCCGCGCCCAGATTGGCGCGAGCCTTTCGCTGCGGGATCTGCTGGCCGTCGGGCGGCTGTTGGGCAACATCCGCTCTCTGCGCGCCTACCGGGATCGGTGCGAGGAGAAGGAGACGGCGCTCGACGAGCTGTTTTTCGGCTTGCAGGAAAACCGTTATCTGGAGGATCTCATTGCGGCGGCGGTGATTTCGGAGGATGAAATAGCCGATGACGCCAGCCCGGAGCTCCTCTCCATCCGCCGGAAGATCCGCTCGGCTCAAGGGTCGGTGCGCGAACAGCTCGATCATATGATTCATTCGGCGCATTACCTGCCCTATTTGCAGGAGGCGATCGTCACCCTACGGGATGGGCGCTACGTCGTCCCGGTCAAGATCGAATACCGGAATGCCATCAAAGGGCTTATCCACGACACCTCCGCTTCCGGCCAAACGGTGTTTATCGAGCCGGCGGGCGTTGTGGATGCGAACAACAAGATTAAGCTGCTGGAGAGCGAGGAGCTACAGGAGATCGATCGGATCATCCGCTCCCTTTCGGCGGAATGCGGGACCTATGCCGAGAGCATCATCCACTCCTTTCAGAAGCTGGTGGAGCTGGACGGCATTTTCGCCCGCGCACGGTATGGCCGGGAGATCGAGGGCGTGGTCCCGAAGCTGCGGGAGGATGGCGGCGTGATTTTAAACGGCGCGCGTCATCCGCTCATCTCGAAGGATACGATTGTCCCCATCGACATCCGTTTGGGAACGGACTTTGATACGCTGGTGATTACCGGCCCGAACACCGGCGGCAAAACGGTGGCGCTCAAAACGCTGGGCCTCTTGACGCTGATGGCGATGTGCGCACTGATGATTCCGGCGCGTGAATCGAGCGAGGTGTCGGTTTTTGAGCATGTGCTCGCGGATATCGGCGACGAACAATCGATCGAGCAAAGCCTCTCCACCTTCTCGGCGCACATGACCAATATCGTGCATATTCTGGAGGTGGCGGGGGAGAACAGCCTGGTTTTAATGGATGAGCTCGGCGCAGGGACCGACCCGGTCGAGGGCGCGGCGCTCGCCGTAGCGCTCATTGAGCGTTTCCGGCTGTTTGGTGCGCGCATTGCCGCCACCACCCACTATGCGGAAATGAAGATGTACGCTTTGCAGACGCCGGGGGTGGAAAACGCCTGCTGCGAGTTTGATATTGCAACGCTGCGGCCGACCTACCGGCTCTTAACCGGCGTTCCCGGCCGTTCGAACGCGTTTGCCATTAGCCAGAGGCTGGGCCTGCCCGAAAAGGTCATTGAGAGCGCCCGCGAGCATGTCGCCAGCGACAGCGCCCGGTTTGAGGATGTGGTGGCCCAACTGGAACAGACGCGCCAATCGTTGGAGCAGGAGCGTGCGCGCACAGCGCAGTTGCTTGCCGAGGCGCAGAAGGAGCGCGATGAGGCCGCCGCCTACCGGACGACGCTGGAGAAGCTCAAGGAGAATGAAATAAACCGCGCCCGCAGCGAAGCCGGTCGCATTGTAAGCGATGTACGCCGCCGCGGCGAACAGCTGATGGAGGAGCTCGAAGAGCTGCGCCGCCAGAAGGAGGCCGAGGACTTTGGCCGCAAGGTTGGGGAGGCGAAAACGGGCTACCGGTCCCGCCTGCGTTCGATGGAGGACCGCGCCAACCCGGTCAGCCGGCAGGCCGGGGAGGGGGAGGAATATATCCTTCCCCGGCCGCTGGAGAAGGGCGACAGCGTGAAGATCGCGTCGCTCAACACCCGCGGGGTGGTGCTCCAGCCGGCCGATAACGCGGGCTATGTACTCGTGCAGTCCGGCGCTATCAAGACCCGCGTTTCCATCAAGGAGCTGCGGTTGAGCGAAAAGCCCAAGGCGCAAAAGCACCCGGCGGGCGGCCGCGTTTTGCGGACGGTGGAATCCAAAGCCACTCGCAGCGCTTCCACCGAATTTGATATGCGCGGCATGAACGCGGAAGAGGGGATCATGTCCCTGGAGCAGTTTTTAGATAACTGTGTGATGAACGGCCAAAAGACGGTAACGGTTATCCACGGGAAGGGCACCGGCGTCTTGCGCGCCGCTGTTCACAATTTCCTGCGCCGCTGCAAGCTCGTCCGCGGCTTCCGTTTGGGCGTTTATGGCGAAGGGGAAAGCGGCGTCACCGTTGTGGAGCTGAAATAGCTAGGGACTGTTGCAAAATGAAATTTTGCAACAGTCCCCTGAAAAAGCGGCTTTTGGGGCGAAGATTACGCCCCAAATTTCGCGCCAATGGCGCGAAACCGCAGCTTTTCCGGTTTCTGCAAGCCGGAGGAGCGGCCTGCACGATTTCTTTTACAGGCCGGAGGGGTGTTTTTTGACAGCCCCTTCTATTCTGCGGGCCCGGTCTTTTCAGAAAATATAGAGAACACATGGAAGGAAGGATACATATCTTTATGAGAAAAACCAAAATTGTCTGCACACTCGGCCCCGCCACCGATTCTCCAGAGGTCATGCGCGAAATGATCCTTTCCGGAATGAATGTAGCGCGCTTCAATTTTTCCCATGGAAGCTACGATGAACACCTGAAACGCCTTCAGCTTTTGCGGGAAACCAGCGCCCAGCTCGGCATCCCGGTCGCTTCGCTGATGGATACCAAAGGGCCGGAGATCCGGTTGGGCGCCTTTAAAGGCGGCCGGGCGGTCTTGAAAAAGGACAGCCGCTTCCTGTTGACCGGCGACCAGGTGGAGGGGGATGAAAACCGCGTTTCCATCAGCTTCCCAGAGCTTTACCGCGATCTGCATGCGGGCGACCGCGTTTTGCTGGATGACGGGCTGATTGAGCTGCGGGTGCAGTCGATTGAGGGGAACGGCATCCTCTGCCGGGTGGTAAACGGCGGCGATATTTCGGATCATAAAGGGGTCAACGTGCCGGATATCGCTCTTTCCATGCCCTATATCTCCCCGCGGGATCGCGAGGATCTGCTTTTTGCCATTCAAAATGATTTCGATTTTATCGCCGCCTCGTTTGTGCGGACGGCGGAGGATCTGGCGCTGGTGCGCAGGCTGATGGATGAGCAGGGGTGCCACGGCATCCGTCTCATTGCCAAGATCGAGAACAAGCAGGGCGTTGAAAACATTGATGAAATTCTGCGCATTTCGGGCGGCGTTATGATTGCGCGGGGCGACATGGGGGTAGAGATCCCGCTGGAGGAGGTCCCGGTGATCCAGAAGGAGATCATCAAAAAAGCCTATGGCGCCGGAAAGTTTGTCATCACCGCCACCCAGATGCTGGAAAGCATGATGAAGAACCCGCGCCCTACCCGCGCAGAGGCGACCGACGTGGCCAACGCCATTTATGACGGTACGAGCGCCATCATGCTCTCAGGCGAAACGGCAGCCGGGCGTTACCCGGTGGAAGCGCTGCGCACGATGGCGACCATCGCCAGCCGCACCGAGCGGGATATTGACTACCGGGGGCGCTTCAGCCGCCGCTCCTTCCCCGGTAAGGCGGACATCACCAACGCCATTTCCCATGCCACCTGCACCACGGCGCTGGATTTGGATGCCCGCGCGATCATTACCGTTACCCGTTCGGGGACAACGGCGCGGATGATCAGCAAATACCGTCCGGAGACCCCCATTATCGGCTGCACCTACGATCCCAAGGTCTACCGGCAGCTGTGCATCTCGTGGGGGGTCATCCCGCTGCTGTGCGAGCAGAAGGCGGATACCGACAGCCTGTTTGCCCATGCCGTCCAGCGGGCGCAGCGGGAGGGGCTGGTGGACAGCGGCGATCTGGTGGTGATTACGGCCGGCGTGCCGTTGGGTGTCAGCGGTACCACCAATCTTTTGCGGGTGCAGACGGTCGGCGATATCCTGGCCTCCGGCATGGGGGTCAATAAGCTGTGCTGTACCGGCCGGGCGTGTGTCGCACAAGATACCCAGTCCGCCCAGGAGCGGTTCACTACCGGGGATATCCTGGTGGTTCCCAAAACCTCCAACGAGCTGTTGGGCTTACTCAAGCGCGCTTCCGGGATTGTGGCTGAACAGGAGGGGCTCAATTCCCACGCCGCCATTGTGGGAATGACGCTGGATATTCCGGTGATTGTCGGAGCGGCGAACGCCACGGGGATGGTTAAGCATTCCGCTGCGATCACGGTGGATGCGGAGAAGGGCGTGGTCCTCAACGCATCGGGCCGCCAGGAGGAGGCGGGCGAATGACTGGGCTGGTGCTGGAGGGTGGCGCTTTTCGCGGGCTGTTTACCGCCGGCGTGCTGGATGGACTCTTGGATATCAGCGCCGGTATCCGTTATGTCATTGGCGTTTCGGCGGGCGCTACCAACGCCTGCTCCTATCTCTCCCGGCAGCGGGGGCGCAACCTGGCTATCATGGAGCAGTTCCTCCATCATCCGCACTACCTGGGCTGGAAAAATTTCCTGCGCGGGCGCGCCATTATGGACATGGACTTTGTGTTCGATGACATTCCCAAAATGCTGCTGCCGTTCGATTATCCGGCCTTTCGGGCGTTCCCAGGGAGGTTCGTTGTCGGGATCTATAACCTGCAAACGGGACAGAACGAATACTATGATCAGACTTACATAGACGATCACAGCCTGCTTTTGCGGGCGACCTGCTCCATCCCGCTGCTGTTCCCATCCGTTCGGCTGTTGAACGGACGCTATGCGGACGGCGGGCTAGGCGATCCGATCCCGTTTGAGCGCTCGATAGCCGATGGGAACCGCCGCAACCTGATTGTCCTCACCCAGCCGGAGGATTACCGCAAACGGCTGACCAAGGCTGATATGTGGACCGCCCGGCTGTATGGCCGCAAATATCCGGGCCTGGCCAAAACGGTTTTAGGCCGCTGGCAACATTACAACCGACAGTTGGACGCCTGCCGGGAGCTGGAAAAGAGGGGGGAGGCGCTCATTCTCTGCCCAGGTCCGGGGCTTTCGGTGAGCCGGTTTGAGAAGGATAAGGAGCGGCTGCGTAGGCTTTATCAGGATGGTTACCGGCAGGTAATCGAACGGAAGGAAGAGATCCTTTCGTTTGTGGATGCTGGGAACGCTCTTTGAAACCTTTCCTCAAACGGGGACAGCGAGGTTTTACCGCCCTTTTTTCTTACATAAATATAGAGCAGCCGGTGTTTGCCGGCTGCTCTTTCTTTTTGTGCGGGCGCTTCCGCAAATCTCGGAAAAGGGGGCTCTTCATGCGGTTAAATAAAAGGAGCGTTTTTTATAATGTGTCGATCCTTTCGCTTTCCGGCGTTTTTTTGCAGGCAGTCGGATTTGTCTATCAAATTCTTCTCAGCCGGGTGGCGGGCGCGCAGGCGCTGGGGATGTTTCATCTGGTCATGCCGGTCTATTCGGTGATGGCGGCCGCCACCATTACCGGCACGCGGCTGGCGATGACCTCGCTGGCGGCGGGTCTGAGGCCCGAACGGGGAATGGCGGATATCCATGCGCTGGCGCTAAGGGGGATGGGGGCCTTCCTCTTCCTTTTCGCGATAACCGCGCTTCCGATCTATGTTCTGCGCGATTTGATCGCGGGCCGGATCATCGGGGAACCGCGCGCCGTTCCGGCTATGGTCCTCCTGCTGGCCTGTATCTTTTTGAGCGGATTTGAGGGGATCTTTGAATCACTTTTTTTGGGGATTGGCAAAACGCACTATACCGCCATCTCAAATATCTTGGAGCAGGTGGCCAAGATCCTCCTGATCCTCTTCCTGCTGACCCGGTTTGGCCGGGAGGGGGATTATAGCCGCACGGCCGTGTTGCTTTCGATTGGCATGACGCTCTGTGAAATCCCGGTGCTCATCTGGCTGTTGGCCGTTTACCGCCGGGAATCCCGCCGGGCGGGGAAGGCGCGGCAGAAGGGGAAGGCCCCGCGCGTGCTGCCGGTGGCAACGCCGGTAGCCTTCAGCGCGGTGGTCACCAACCTGTTGGCCTCGGCCAGCGTTGTGCTGCTGCCGCAGCGGCTGCAAAGGGCGGGGATGACCGCGGAAGCGGCCCTCTCGGCGCTGGGCGTCGTTTCAGAAATGGCGCTTCCGCTTATCACCCTCCCTATGGTTCTGGTGCGATCTCTCTCAAATGTGCTCATGCCGGTGATTTCCCAAAGCAGCGCACGGGGCCAGCGGGCCAATGTGGAGCGCAAGGTTCAAAAATCCTTCCAGGCCACCGGGCTTATCGTCCTGCCTGCAACGGCTATCCTGGCCCCGCTCTGCACCCCGTTGGCGCGCATGCTTTTTGGACAGGAGCTGGACAGCGTCTATGTCCTTATGCTGGCCGCAGCCGCCATTGTCACCTATTTTGAAATGATCTCGGCCAGCATCCTCAACGGCTTGGGACGCCAAAAAGCGACAATGGCCGGTATGCTCGTGGGGGAGAGCATACAGCTTTTCTGCACCTATTTCCTGGCGGCGATCCCGCAGCTACATATCTATGGGTATATGTCCGGCATGATCCTCAGCCCTTTCGCCGTGCTGCTTTTAAACCTTTGGTTTATCAAGGACAGCACCGGCTTTGCGCCGCGCTGGCTGGAGTCCTTTGTCATTCCGCTGCTGGTATCAGGCACGGCAGGTGGGTTCACCCGCTGGTTTTACCGGCGGTTCGGCCCTGCGCTTCCGGGCGATGGTTTCGCCGTATTGGCCGCGGCGGCGGTGGGCGGCGGCGTTTGTTTTCTCCTCTTCCTTTTGACCGGCCTCCGTCCGCTGCGCTATTACCGTACGCTCCTGGACGCGGGACAGCGCAGGGAAACGGACGCTTTACGGATGAACAAGAAGCTGGTATAATAGCCACAATGGCCAGCGCTTCCATACCGTTTCGCGTTTAAGGTAGATGCCTGTCCTCTCACGGGGAGGCTTACGCAATCCCATAAAAGCGAGGCTGTTTTGGAATCTTGAGCCTATGGAATGAGCCGTTACACAGCGGAATCCTTTAGCTTTCCGGCTTCTGCAAACCGGGAACCGTGTCTGGAGAACACTGCGTTGGGGTCCATAATTCCTGGATGATAGAAAAGGGCAGGGGCTGCGGGGCGATGTCCCGCCTCCCTTGCGGCAGGAGGTTCACCATGAAAATTTCAGAGCTGTTTATGGCAAAAAAGGTCATTTTCTCCTTCGAAGTGTTCCCGCCGAAAAAGGGCGGGCCGATTGATACGATTTATGAAACGCTGGAGGGGCTTTGTCCCTTGCATCCGGATTTTATCAGCGTCACCTATGGGGCGGGCGGCAATGCGGCGGATCGATCCACCCTCCAGATTGCTTCTCTCATTAAAAAACGGTATGGCATCGAGCCGCTTGCTCATCTGACCTGCGTAAACTCTACCCGGCAGCAGGTGATAAACACGCTGGGGGAATTGAAAAGCGAGGGGATTGAAAACATCCTGGCCCTGCGCGGGGATATCAACCCGGATATTCCGCTCCGGACCGATTTCCGCTATGCCAGCGAATTGATTCAAACGGTGAGGAGCGCCGGGGATTTTCACATCTCTGCCGCCTGTTACCCGGAAGGGCATGCGGAATCGGCAACGCTGGAGGAGGATGTCCTCCATCTCAGGGAGAAGGTGGAGGCGGGCGCCAGCCACCTGATTACCCAGCTTTTCTTTGACAACACCGATTTTTATCATTTCCGCGAGCTGGCCCGCCGCAAGGGAATCCAGGTTCCGATTGAGGCGGGAATCATGCCGGTGGTGAACAAACGGCAGATTGAGCGGATGGTTTCGATGTGCGGCGCGAGCCTGCCGAAGCCGCTTGTCAAGCTGTTGAGCCGCTATGGCTCCGACGCCGCCGCCCTGCGCGAAGCGGGTATTGCCTATGCGACCCAGCAGATCATCGATCTGTTGGGCAACGCCGTGCAAGGGATTCACCTTTACACGATGAATAACCCGGAGGTGGCGAAAAAGGTCGCCGCCAGTGTGGGCGATATCATCCGCTGTGAGAATGAGCGCCATGGCTGAGCCGTTCCGTATCGATCGGAAGGAGGCGCTGCGCTACCTGGGCCTGCGGGGACAGGAGCCGGATGCGGGAACCGCGGCGCTCCTGGAGCGTGCGGCCGGGATGCTTTTGGAAACGGCGCGTCCCCGCACCGTCTGGAAAACATTTGAGCTTCGGGAAACGGAGGAGGGCCTGTTGCTGCCCACCGCCGGGCTGTTATTAACGGGGAAGGCTATCCGGCGGCATCTTTGCGGCTGTACCCGCTGCATCCTCATGGCGGCTACGCTCGGCCTGGAGACGGACAGGCTGGTACTGCGCACCCAGTTGGGCAGCATGGCGCTGGCCGCTGTGTTGGACGCCTGCGCAAGCGCGGCGGTTGAGGATGTCTGCAACCAGCTTTGCGCCGGAATTGCCCGGCAGTTGGAAAGGACGCTGACTTTCCGTTTTAGCCCTGGATACGGGGATCTGCCGCTCGCTTTGCAGCAGGATTTTATCCGCTCGCTGGATACGCCGCGGAAAATCGGCCTTACGCTGACCGAAAGCTGCATGCTGGCGCCGCAAAAGTCAGTGACGGCGGTGTTGGGCATCCGGCCGCCGGGGGAGGCTATGCCGCGGGAAACGGATAGCTGCGCCGGCTGCAATCTGCGCGGGCGCTGCTCTTTTAGCAGGGATGAAGGATGAAAAAAAGTGCCGGCTCCTAAGCCGGAAGGAGAACAAAGAAGAAAAGCAAAGGCGGTTTGAGCAGAAACAGCAAAAAAAGAAGGAGAAGCACAAGAGGCGTTAGCGCTTATCTTGGCGGCCGTACAGCGAAGGCGGCTTTTCCGCCTTTAACCGCCGTTTCGCTCAGGTCCTTTCGATAAAAGATAGGGAAGGGTTAACGTGGAAATACGGGAGAAGCTAAAGCAAGGCTTTTTGATTTTGGACGGTGCGATGGGAACGATGCTCCAGCAGGCGGGGCTGCGGCCGGGCGAGCGGCCGGAGCTGATGTCGCTGACCCATCCGGAGGTGGTGGAGGGGGTTCACCGCGCCTATATCGAGAGCGGGTCGGACGTGGTGTATACCAACACCTTTGGCGCCAACGCGCACAAGCTGGCCGGTACCGGCCGGACGGTGGAGGAGATCGTCGCCGCTGCGGTGGGCTGTGCGAAGCGGGCGGCCGCCGGAACCGGCTGTCTGGTAGCGTTGGATATCGGCCCTATCGGGGAACTGCTGGAGCCGGTGGGGACGCTCTCGCCCGATGCGGCCTATGCGCTCTTTCGCGAGCAGGTGGAAGCCGGCGTCCGGGCTGGAGCGGATCTCATCTCGATTGAAACGATGTCCGATCTCTATGAGGCCAAGCTGGCGCTGCTGGCGGCTAAGGAGTGCAGCCGTCTGCCGGTCTTTGTCACCATGACCTTTGAAGAGAACGGCCGCACCTTTACCGGCTGCTGCCCCTCGGCCATGGCGCTGACGCTGGAAGCCCTGGGGGCGGATGCCATTGGTGTCAACTGCTCGCTGGGGCCGGAAAAGCTGCGTCCGATTGCCGGGGAAATCTGCCGGTGGACCCAGCTGCCGGTTATTCTGAAGGCCAACGCCGGGCTGCCGGACCCGCAGACCGGGGAATACCATGTATCGCCCGATCAATTCGCGGAGGAGGCGGCCGCCTGCACGCAGGAGGGCGTTCGGGTGCTGGGCGGCTGCTGTGGGACTTCGCCGGACTATATCCGCCAATTGCGTTCCCGGCTGGAAGGAAAAAAACCGGCAGAGAGGAAAGCGGAAAACCCGCCTGCCGTCTGTTCGGCGGAGCGGACGGTGGCGGTGGAGGGCGTTCGGGTCATTGGAGAACGGATCAATCCCACCGGAAAAAAACGGTTCAAAGAGGCGTTGCTGCAAGGGGATATCGGCTATATTCTTGCGCAGGGAGTCTCCCAGGTGAACGCCGGCGCGGATCTGCTGGATGTCAACGTCGGGCTGCCGGGCATCGACGAACCGGCCATGATGGTTCAGGTGGTGCGGCGGCTGCAAGCGGTCTGCGATGCGCCTTTACAGTTGGATTCCGCCAATCCGCAGGCGCTGGCGGCGGGGCTGCGCGCTTACAGCGGCAAACCGGTGGTCAACTCGGTGAACGGCGATCCTAAAACGCTGCGGGCTATCCTCCCGCTGGTGAAAAAATACGGCGCGGCCGTTGTCGGTCTGACGCTGGATGAGGACGGGATCCCCGCCACAGCCGAGGGAAGGCTTGCCATTGCCCGCCGGATTTTGGACGCTGCGCTCCGGGAGGGGATACGGCGGGAGGATGTTTATATCGACTGCCTGACGCTGACCGTTTCAGTGGATGCCTCGGAGGCGGAGCGCACGCTGGAAGCGGTGCGGCTGGTGAAGAAGGAGCTTGGACTGCGGACAGTGCTGGGCGTTTCGAACGTTTCCTTCGGTCTCCCAGCGCGCGAGCAGTTGGGCGCCGCCTTTTTAACGCTGGCGCTTGGCAGCGGCTTGGATCTGCCGATCTTAAATCCCAATGCGGCGGCTATGATGGGCGCGGTTGCCTCCTACCGCTTGCTGGCCGGACAGGATCCGGGTGCGGCGCGCTATCTGGCGGAGTATGGGCAGGCCGTCCAGGCAAGGGCCGCCTCGGCAGGGACTGCCCCGGCGGCCTCCGGGCAGACCGGCAGCGCCGGACCGGCGGCGGACGGCGGCGGACGGGAAGCGCTGGAAGGCGCTATCCGGAGCGGGTTGGATGCCGAGAGTCGCCGCCTGGCGGAAGCCCTTTTGAGGGAGAGCGACCCGATGGAGCTGGTCGAGCGCTGCCTCATTCCGGCGTTGGATCAGGTAGGGGAGCGCTTCGAGAAGGGGAAGATTTTCCTTCCGCAGCTCCTGCAATCGGCGCAGGCAGCGCAGGCGGCCTTTGATGCCGTGCGCGATCGGATAGCCCAATCCGGCCGGCCGGCAGTCGGGCGGGGCACGCTGGTTGTGGCGACCGTTAAAGGGGATATTCATGATATTGGGAAAAACATTGTGAAGGTCATTCTGGAAAACTATGGGTTCCGGGTGATCGATCTCGGACGGGATGTCCCGCCTGAGCGGGTGGTGGACGCGGCAAAGGAGCATCGTGTCCGGCTGGTGGGGTTGAGCGCGCTGATGACCACAACGCTGCCGGGCATGGAGGAAACCATCCGGCAGCTGCACAAGGAGCTGCCGGACTGCCGGGTATTTGTCGGCGGCGCTGTATTGACCGAGGATTATGCGAAAAAGATCGGCGCGGATTACTATGCGCGGGACGCCAAACGATCGGTAGATATCGCGCGCGCCGTGCTGGAACAGGAGAACTAGATAGGGCGCGTTCGGTCTTGGAAAAGAGAGATGCAAAGGCAGGGGCGGCATGATTAGGAATTTACAGGAAAGCGATACCGGCAGGGTTGCCGGTATTTGGCTGGATACGAATATAAAGGCGCATTCTTTTATCTCCCCATCTTATTGGGAGGATCATTTTAAAGAGGTCAAAGAGATGCTTTTACAAGCGGAAGTATATGTTTATGAAAATGGGGAGAAGGAGGTAGCGGGGTTTGTCGGGCTGGAGGACGATTATATCGCAGGGATCTTTGTTTGGAGCGAAGCGCAATCCCGTGGCATCGGCAAACAGCTGTTAGACTTTGTAAAAGGGATCAAAAAACAGTTGAGCCTGCATGTGTATCAGAAGAACGCGCGGGCAATCAGATTCTATCAAAGGGAAGGCTTTCATATTCAAAATGAAAATGTTGAGCGGGATACGGGTGAAAAAGAATACAGGATGGTCTGGGAAAATTCATAGTACCAGAGGGAACCAGGAAGAGTGCAAAAATTTTCAAGACAGATTTTGATAATTTATAGCCGTTTCGGCTTCCTTTCATTTACTTTCCGGTATTCTTTGAAAATCACGGAAACCGGCCTGAGATATATTTTAGACAGCCAGCTTGCATTTTTGGTAAAGAAAGAACAGGAGGCGCACAGTCATGGCCAATAAGCTGGAACTGACCTGGTATGGCAAGGACGATCCGATTCTTGTAGAGCCCCGCCTGCTGATAGAAAACGCCGCGCTATCCAACACCGCCGCCAGCCCGGACACGGAAAATATGCTCATCCATGGGGACAACCTCCTAGCATTGAAAGCCCTGGAGAGCAAGTATGCCGGACAGGTGAAGTGTGTCTACATCGACCCGCCCTATAATGCCAACGCTTCTGGTATCTACGAAGATAATCTTGAGCATAGCTTATGGTTATCGCTTATTCGTCCTCGCTTGGAAATACTTTGGTCACTTTTGGATAAAGAAGTGGGTAGTATCTGGATCAGCATTGATGACAACGAGCAGGCATATATGCGCGTGCTATGCGATGAACTGTTTGGCCGCAACAGTTTTATTGCTCAAATTGTATGGCAAAAGCGTTACTCCAGAGAGAACAGAGAGGCAATCGGTGATGTTCATGAGTATGTTTTTGTGTATGCAAAAAATAAGGAACTTTTCAAAGCGGCACGCAACCTTGTTCCAATGTCCGAAGAACAGGCGAAAGTATATAAAAATCCGAATAATGACCCCAAAGGAAGATGGCGTCCGGTTCCAATGACTGCACAGGCTGGTCACGCTACTTCCGAGCAATTCTACCCGATAAGCGCACCAGGAGGAAAAGTCCACACACCTCCAGCGGGCCGGTGCTGGGCTTTGTCCAAGGCAACTTTTGAACAGCTACTGGCCGAAGGAAGGATATATTTCGGCAAGGACAATAATAGCCAGCCCAATACAATCCGTTACTTATCTGAAGTCCCTGGCGTTGCTCCTTGGACATGGTGGCCTAGCGACGAAGTAGGTCATACTGACGCAGCTAAAAAAGAGATTCTTGCACTGTTTGGAAAAGAAAATATTTTTGACACGCCGAAGCCAGAAACTCTAATTGAACGCATCATCCATATCGCCACTAATCCCGGCGACCTGGTTCTCGACTCCTTCCTCGGCTCCGGGACAACCGCCGCCGTTGCTCACAAGATGGGCCGCCGGTATATTGGCATTGAAATGGGCAGTCACGCCTATACCCACTGCAAGGTACGTCTGGACAAGGTGATTGCCGGGGAAGACCCAGGCGGGATCACCAAATCGGCCAAGTGGGAAAAAGGCGGCGGATATCGTTTCTATGAGTTGGCCCCTACGCTTATCAACCGGGACGCTTTCGGTGAGTACGTCATCAATGAAGCATACGACGCGGATATGCTGGCCGCAGGCGTGGCGCTCCATGAGGGCTTCGCTTACCATCCGGACGGCAATCTATTTTGGAAGCAGTCTGTTGGGAATGAAAAGTCCTATCTGTTCGTCACCACACGTCATTTGAACAGCCAGTATCTTGACACCATCAAGAGCGGCATGGAGGAGGACGAATATCTCATTATTGCCTGCTGTTCCTATGACGAGGGAATAGACAGGGCCTATGACCATATCACCATTAAGAAAATCCCTCAAATGCTCCTGGAACGCTGCGAGTTTGGCAAAACGGACTACAACTTGAATATCATACATTCCCCGGTGTATGAGGACGAGGAGGAATACGATGCGGAATGATTTCCCTCTATATACCACGGACTACATCAGCGGCGTCATGTCCTTGCGCAAGCCGCAGAAAGAATCCCTCAAAATCCTGGAGGAGATCATAAACAGCGTGCAGCTGCGCAAGGATATGAATCTGAAAGCTGCCTTGGGCGCTGTCCACGCTATGTATCCGATCTGTTCTGATTTTGAGCGGGAGTTTCTATCCTTGACCTTCGCCCTGGCCACCGGCGTTGGCAAGACCCGGCTGATGGGGGCGTTTATCGCCTGCCTGTATACCCAGCACAACATCAGAAACTTTTTTGTTGTTGCCCCCAACACTACAATCTATGAAAAGCTGAAAAAAGATCTCAGCGACAACAACAGCCCTAAATATGTGTTCAAGGGGCTTGGCTGCTTTACTGCTCCGCCCCATATCATCACAGACGATGATTACAGAGAGGTGCTACAGGCCGATGAGACCACCCTCCAGGTACTCCATGAACTGCGAAAAAAGGCTCAAACCAAAAGCTATATATGGCTGTACCGGACGGGCAAGGATGGTGGATCTCCCATCGTGCTCTATGAATACCAGTCCAGCCTGGAGGCCAAACACGCGGCGAAGTTCCTAGACGGCTTTTCCGGGTATCTCCACGCGGACGGCTATCAGGGCTACCATAAGCTGCCGGAGAACATCCGGGTGGTTGGCCGCTGGGCCCACGCCCGGAGGAAGTTCGATGAGGCGCTCAACGCCCTGCCGCCGGATAAACGGGAGGGCACGGCGGCGCTCGCCGGACTGAAATACTGCAATAAACTGTTCGCCTGGGAGGAGCGGTTCAAAAACCTCTCCTCAGAAGAGCGGACAAAGCAGCGTTTGAAAGAGGAAAAACCGATTTTAGACGCGCTTTTGGCATGGGCAGATTCTGCCGCCGCGCCCAAGTCGGCGTTGGGCAAAGCCTTGCACTACCTCAAGGAGCAATGGCCCTGTCTCCTGCGGTATCTGGAGGACGGACGGCTGGAATTGAGCAACAACCGGGCCGAGCGTAGCGTCAAGCCCTTTGTGATAGGCCGCAAGAACTTTCTCTTTGCCAACACTCCGCTGGGTGCCCAGGTCCTTGCGGTGATTTACAGCCTGATTGAGACGGCCAGGGAAACAGGGCTGGATCCCTTCTGCTATCTGACCTGAGCTTTGGAAACTGATCCAACGCTGGATCGTATCGTGGAGAGCTGGGCTGTGCCGCTGCTCCTAGCAAATGCACCTGAGTCTTGCCCAACCTACA
>JAAWDS010000001.1 GCA_022793895.1 Provencibacterium sp.
CATCAGCGAGAAGATGAAGGCGCAGATTAAGGCTTTGGACACGGCGTCCTCGAACTGCCAGGACGGCATCTCGCTGGTACAGACGGCGGAAGGCGCACTGACCGAGGTTCACGACATGCTCAACCGCATGGTCGAGCTGGCCGGTAAGTCTGCTAACGGCACCATGGAAACCCCGAAGACTGGTACGCCGGGGTTGGGCAACGGCGGCACGGACCGCGACGCGTTGCAGGAAGAGATGGACGCGCTGTGCAAGGAAATCGACCGCATTGCGGACTCCACCAACTTCAACGGCATTAAGCTGCTGGACGGCACCCTCGGCGGCGGCGCTACGGGCGGCAACAATACTGTCAACACGGCGGCTCCGTCGGCCACCCTCGATGCAACCGACGCGGCTGGTCTGGGCGCTGCTCCTACTTTTGCGTTTGACGCGGCTGCAACCGACGAAATGAAGGCGGCCTTCAACGAGGCTCTCGGCGAAGGGGCTGCTATCACCTTTGAAGGCGATCTAACGCAGGGCGCAAACAACGCCGGTTTTGATGCTGGCGATACGCTGACCATCTCCGGTCTGCCCCAGGGTTACACCTATTCGGTAAAGGCAGCGGATGGTACCACCGATATTTCCGATACGAATGGAACTCTGGTTCTGACCCATGGCACTACGGGAGCTACCGATGTGAATATGACGCAGGATATTGCGATCACTATTGTGGATGCGGATAACAAAACGGTTGGCACCCTTACCGTAGGGGCTGTGGACGGCTCGCTTCAGAGCGGTGAAACTACTGTCACCATGGCGGCTGGCGATCCTGCCCAGGCGCCGGCTACCGCTGCTGCGGGCGACGCGGGCGATGTAGAAGCGGCTGGCCCCACCTTTACGCCGGATGATGCCAAGCTGGCAGCCTTTGACATTAAGTCGATCGACCTTTCCGGTTATGAGGGCGAGATTGAGGCTGGTACAGAAGTCAAGGTAGAGTACCTGGCAGACGGCACGGACGGAACGCTGAAGATCACGATTGGCACGGAGGAATTCACCGCGTCTACGGCCGCAGGCGGCGCGCTTGCCGATACGGCGGCGAACCTGGGCGGGGCAGAAATTGAGCTCACCAATGCCAATGGCGATAAGATTAAAGCAACGCTTGCCGATACGGTTACCAAGATCGGCAACGATAAAGTGACGGCTGGCGACGCTATTGCTGCGGACACCGTTGGCACTGCGGATCCTGCGGACAACGCCGGCGGCAACAACGGCGCTGGAAACGGCGGTGCGCTGGTCCTGCAAATCGGCGAGGACGGCCAGGCTCACAACCAGATGGACGTTAAGATCAACGACATGCACGTTAAGCAGCTCTTTGTCGGCAGCGGCGTTACCATTCAAGCGAATAAGACCGATGGGGCGGACACCATCAGCATCAGCACCCAGGGGGATGCACAGGTTGCTCTGGACGCTATCCGCACCGCGGTGAACACCGTTTCCACGCAGCGCGCGAAGCTGGGCGCTATCCAGAACCGTCTGGAGCACACCATCAACAACCTGGATGTCGCTTCGGAGAACATGAACTCTGCGAACAGCCGTGTACGGGACACCGACATGGCCAAGCAGATGATGAGCTACACGCAGATGAACGTGCTGACCCAGGCCGCGCAGGCGATGCTTGCCCAGGCCAACCAGCAGCCCCAGTCTGTCCTCCAGCTCCTCCAGTAAGCTACAGACCATAAGTTTCTCAGATACTACAATTTTACAAGGACTCTGCCGCGAGAAATTGCGGCAGAGTCCTTGTGCGCATGGTCTCGGTTTTCGATTGATTTTCCAAAAGCCGGGCATATTCCGGCCGTTCTGGATGTGTACGCGCAAAACCGCGATCCTGCGTTTGTCCGGAAAAAAGGGCCTGGGAGGTTGACAAGCGCGCCGCGCTTGTGCTATCATAACGGCAATAAGAAAAGGCGATGAAGGAAAGAGTACCCGCAGGCGTTCCGCAGAGAGAGGGGGCCGTTTGGCTGTAAGCCCCTTTGGAAAGGTTTTTCGGGGAAATCCGCTCCTGAGCTGCGCGCGAACCCGGCGAGGGATAAGCGCCGCCGATATTCCCGCGTTAAGGGAGAGAGGCCGTTATCCGGCCCAGGAGAGAAACAGGCAGGTGGCACCGTGCAGCTTTATGCACCCTGGCAGGCGGGAAATATCCCGTTTGTCCGGGTGCTTTTTCATGGGCGGGCAGGAATGAGAGAACAGGAGGAAAATGAAGATGCTGGACATGCGGTTTGTCCGAGAGAACCCTGAGCAGGTGAAAGAGAACATTCAGAAGAAATTCCAGGAGGGGAAGCTCCCGCTGGTGGATGAGGTCATCGCGCTCGACGAGCGCTGCCGGGCGGCGAAGCAGGAGGCGGATGCGCTGCGCCAGAAGCGCAACCGGCTTTCCAAGCAGATCGGCGGGCTGATGGCGCGCGGGCAGAAGGAGGAGGCCGCGGCGCTCTCCCGCGAGGTTTCGGCGGACGCCGAAAGCCTGGCCGCTCTTTCGCAGGAGGCGGACGCGCTGGAGGAAAAGGTGCGCGGGATTTTAATGACGCTGCCGAATATCATCGATCCGAGCGTGCCCATCGGCAAGGACGATTCGGAAAATGTGGAGGTCCGGCGGTATGGCGAGCCGGCCGTCCCGGATTTTGAAGTCCCCTACCACACCGACATCATGGAGCGGCTCCAGGGGATCGATCTTGACAGCGCGCGCAAGGTGGCCGGCAACGGCTTTTATTACCTGACCGGCGATATCGCGCGGCTGCATTCGGGGATTCTGAGCTATGCGCGCGATTTCATGATCGAGCGCGGGTTTACCTACTGCGTGCCGCCGTTTATGATTCGCAGCGAGGTGGCCGCGGGCGTCATGAGCTTCGCGGAGATGGACGCGATGATGTATAAGATTGAGGGGGAAGATCTCTATCTCATCGGCACGAGCGAGCACTCGATGATCGGCCGGTTTATCGATACCATCCTCCCGGCCGAGACGCTTCCGCGCACCTATACCAGCTATTCCCCCTGTTTCCGCAAGGAGAAAGGGGCGCATGGGCTGGAGGAGCGGGGCGTTTACCGCATCCACCAGTTCGAGAAGCAGGAGATGATCGTCATCTGCGAGCCGGAGGAGAGTCCGGCCTGGTTTGACAAGCTCTGGCAGAACACGGTGGATCTCTTCCGCTCGCTGGATATCCCGGTCCGGACGCTGGAATGCTGTTCGGGGGATCTGGCCGATCTCAAGGTAAAGTCGGTGGATGTGGAAGCCTGGTCGCCGCGCCAGAAAAAATATTTTGAAGTGGGAAGCTGCTCCAACCTGGGCGACGCGCAGGCCCGCCGGCTGAAAATCCGCGTAGCCGGTAAGGAGGGCAAGCACCTGCCGCACACGCTCAACAACACTGTAGTCGCCCCGCCGCGCATGCTCATTGCGTTTTTGGAGAACAACCTCCAGGCGGATGGATCGGTGCGTATTCCGGAAGCGCTGCGCCCTTACATGGGCGGGAAAGAGATCATCCGCTAGGCTCCGGGAAGGATAGGATCCGTCCGGCGGCCTAAAAGCGTTTCCACGTGCTTTGGGCGCTGCTTTTTGAAAAATCTGCGGGGGTATTGCAAACGTTGCAGTACCCCCCTTTTTATGAATCAGGGGAAAGGAAGGCGAAGGATATGTTTAGAGAGATGCGCCGCATGAACCAGCGGCTTCCAGAGGAGGAGAGCCTTGAAATTTTAGGGCGGGGGAGCTATGGCGTTTTGGCGGTAGCGGGAGACGGCGGTTATCCCTATGCCGTTCCGCTCAACTATCTGTACCATGCCGGGAAGATCTATTTCCATTGTGCCAAAAGCGGGCATAAGTTGGACGCCATTCTCCGGGAGGATAAGGTATCCTTCTGCGTGACTGCGGAGGACCGGGTGGTACCGGAGGAATTCGCCACGGATTTTAAGAGCGTGATTGCCTTCGGGCGGGCGCATATCCTGGAGGACGGACCGGAAAAGCGGGAGGCGATAGAGCGCCTGGCCGCTAAATACAGCCCCGGACTGGAAAAGGAGGGCGCGCAGGAGATCGCGCGGGATTGGGACCGGCTCTGCATGGTGGCGCTTTCTATTGAGCATGTAACGGGGAAGGAAGGGCTCAAGCTGAGCCGGCTACGCCGGGAACGGGCGGCCGGGCGCTGAGAGGAGAAATGGGCGCGGCGGCCGGAATTTTCTCCGGTTGCTTAGGCTGCGGCGGCGGGTTATAATAGAAGGGGGGAAGATTTTGACGCAAAAGCCTCCCCAATGGCGGAAGGAGGGAGTTCTGTGACCCACACGCAGAGGGAAATCAACGAAAACAGGAAATTTTTGCAGGTGCTCGCTCGGCAGTATCCGACCGTTCAGGCGGCGAGCACCGAGATCATCAACCTGCAAGCGATTTTAAACCTTCCCAAAGGGACCGAGCATTTTATGAGCGACCTGCACGGGGAGTATGAGGCGTTTGAGCACATCCTCAACAACGCTTCGGGCGTTATCCGCGAGAAGGTGGACGCCCTTTTCAGCAACACCATGACCACCCAGGAGCGCGCGGTGCTTTCAACGCTTATCTATTATCCGCAGGCCAAGCTCGATGAAATCAAGCGCACCGTTTCCGATCTTGACGAATGGTACCGCATCACCCTGAACCGGCTCATCGAGCTCTGCCGTTTGGTGGCCTCGAAATATACCCGCTCGAAGGTGCGTAAGGCGCTGCCGGAGGAATTTGAATACATCATCGATGAAATGCTCCATAACCGTTATGATGAATACAACCGGGGCGGATATTACCAGAATATCCTGACCACCATCATCGAAATCGACCGGGCGGACGCCTTTATCGAAGCGCTGTGTAGCGCCATCAAGCGGCTGGTGGTCGATACGCTGCACATCGTCGGCGATATTTTCGATCGCGGCCCCCGCGCCGATATTATTATGGATGCGCTCATCCGCCACCATTCGGTGGATATCCAGTGGGGCAACCACGATATCCTCTGGATGGGCGCGGCGGCCGGAAGCCGCACCTGCATTGCCAACGTGCTCAATAATTCGATTACCTATAACAACTTGCAGGTGATTGAAACGGGCTATGGCATCAGCCTGCGGCCGCTGGCCACCTTCGCCGCCGAGACCTATGCGGGCTCGGACGTTTCCTGCTTCACCCCGAAGCTGTTTGGAGAAGGGGATTATAAGCCGAAGGATATCGACTTGGTGGCGCGGATGCACAAGGCGGTAGCGATTCTCCTCTTCAAGCTCGAAGGACAGATTATCCGGCGCAACCCCTCCTTTCAGATGGAGGACCGGCTGCTGTTGGATAAAATTGATTATGAGGCGGGGACCGTTCAAATCGACGGCCGAAGCTATCCGCTGCGCGACTGGGATTTCCCGACCGTCCGCCGGGAGGATCCTTATACGCTGAGTCCTGAAGAGGCGGAGCTGATGGACCAGCTGGCCGCCGCCTTCTGCCACAGCGAGAAGCTCCAGCGGCATGTGCGCTTTTTATACGCCAACGGCGGGCTCTATAAGCGCTTTAACGGCAACCTCCTTTTCCATGGCTGCATCCCAATGAATGCCGACGGATCCTTTACCTGCTTCGACTGCGGGGAAACGCTCAGCGGCCGGGCCTACATGGACTATGTGGAGGCGATGGCGCGCCAAGGCTACTATGCCCGGCACGGTTCCCCGCAGCGGCAATATGGAAAGGACTTCCTCTGGTTTCTCTGGTGCGGGCGCAACTCCCCGCTGTTCGGCCGCGACCGGATTACCACCTTTGAACGGCTGCTCGTTGCCGATGAGAGCACCTGGATAGAGCGGAAGAATCCCTATTACCAGTACAGCGCCGAAGAGGAGAGCTGTTTAAAAATTCTTCAGGAGTTCGGCCTGACCGGGGAGCACTCCCACATCATCAACGGCCATGTTCCCGTCCGCAGCAAAGACGGGGAGAATCCGGTCAAGGCGGGAGGGCGGCTCATCGTTATCGACGGCGGCTTCTGCCGGGCCTATCAGCCGCAGACGGGGATTGCCGGCTATACCCTCGTCTATAATTCCTATGGCATCCGCATCATCTCCCATGAGCCGTTTGAGAGCCGTCAAGCGGCCATTCAAGGCAACAAGGATATTCTCTCCTCTTCCACCGTCTTTGAAACGGTCAGCGACCGGCTAAAGGTCGCCGACAGCGACATCGGCCGCGATCTGCATGAGCGGATAGAGGGGCTGCGCATGCTGTTGAGCGCTTACCGAACCGGTTTGCTCAAAGAAAAGCAGGGCCTTTAACGCCAAGTTGATAAACCTATAGATAAAGTTACAGAGAAGAAGGAAGGGAAACGGGAGGAAGAGGCCGTCTTAAGAGGACAGAATGAGAACCGTTTGTCCTTACACGATAGATTCGGGCATGCAAAAAGCCCGTTGACAAAACTTATTCGTTCCCATGCCCCAAAACTAAAGGGGGGAGCCAAAAATAAATTTATTCTTTTCTAAAAGCAAAGGAGATTGGCGCGCGGGCTCACCGGACGTCTTCCTCCCGGCCGGCCTTTGGGAGATAGAATCCTTGGGAAAGCCGCTCCTCATATTCGGGGAGGGTAAGCGAATAGCAAACCTCATCGAGCACCTTCCCATCATACCGCTTACAGCCCGCCCGCAGCATACCCTCACGGACCAGGCCGCATTTCTCGGCCACCCGGCGCGAACGCTGGTTATAGGCATAATGGTAAAGTGAAAGGATCGAAACCCGCTGCACCTCGAAGGCGAAGCGGATTACCTCTCCCGCCGCCTCGGCGGCATAGCCGTTCCCCCAGTAGGGCTCTCCGAGAGCATAGCCGAGCATCCGCGCCCCTTCATAGGGACGCTTAGGATCCGCATGCAGCCCGATCGAGCCGATGAGCGTTCCATCCTCGCGCCGCACAACGGCCCACACCTCATCCTCCCGGATAAATTCATCGAGCACCCGCCGGGATTCCTCCCGGCTGGCATGCGGCGGCCAGCCCGCATGCGGGCCGACGTGAGGGCTGCGCGCATAATGGTTCAGCGCGCTCAGATCGCTGTGCCGGAAGGGACGCAGCAGCAGGCGGGCGGTTTGCAGCGAACGCATGGCCCGCCCCTCAAATCCGGCTTTCGATCGAAAGCCGGGCCAGCTCCCGTCCGGTCAAGCTCTTGTGGGTAAAGCAGCCGTTTTCCAGGGTGAGGTAGCCGCGTGCGCTTCCCTCTTTAGGAATGGAGACCGATCCGGGGTTCAGCAGCCAGTAATCCCCCCGGTTTTCCAATACCGGGATATGGGTGTGCCCATGCAGCAGCACATCCCCTTTTTGAAGCGGCGGAAGCTGCTCTTCATTAAAAAGGTGCCCATGCGTCGCTAAAACGGTAAGCCCGTCCTCGCACAAGAGCAGCGTATCGGAAAGGATGGGGAAAGGCAGCACCATTTGATCCACCTCGGCATCACAGTTCCCGCGCACGCAGAGTAAGCGATCGCGCGCCTCGCTGAGAAGCGCGATTACCGCTTTGGGATCATATCCCTCCGGCAGATCGTTGCGCGGGCCATGGTAGAGCAAATCCCCCAACAAAATCAAGCGTTCCGCCCCTTCCACACGGAAGCGTTCGAGCATCGCCGCACAGTTAGGGGCCGATCCGTGAATATCCGAAGCAATCATCCATTTCATTTTTACGACCATCCTTTTCACTGGACTTAGACTTAAAAAGCACAAGCAAATATTAACACATCTTTTTCCCAGTTTCAACGCCAAAGGCATGTCCATAGGCGGTTAAAAGGCCGGGAGAGCCCTTTGCGCATCTGCGGGGCCCGGCAGAAAACGGCGCGCAGCGTCCACGGCAAAAAACTGTCCGGCAACAGTTTCCTGCTGCCGGACAGTTTCTGGAGGCGCCGACCGGAATCGGACCGGTGAATCAGAGTTTTGCAGACTCGTGCCTTACCGCTTGGCTACGGCGCCACACTCCTAATTTATGCAAAGCCTCGCTGTCCTATGACAAACCGGCTCGCTTTTCATATAAACCGCACCGCCTATTTCATTCATAAGCGATGCGGTTTGTTTGGAGCGGATTACGAGGCTCGAACTCGCTACCTCCACCTTGGCAAGGTGGCGCTCTACCAGATGAGCTAAATCCGCAGAATGCCGTATACGGCACGAAACCCATGTACGGCACCGGAGTGCCTTCGGTCGGAATCGAACCAACGACACGAGGATTTTCAGTCCTCTGCTCTACCAACTGAGCTACAAAGGCAAATTGGCGACCCGGATGGGGCTCGAACCCACGACCTCTAGCGTGACAGGCTAGCGTTCTAACCAACTGAACTACCGGGCCATTTTTCCGGCGGCAAAGCCGGATATTGGTGGGAACAACAGGGCTCGAACCTGTGACCCTCTGCTTGTAAGGCAGATGCTCTCCCAGCTGAGCTATGCTCCCCTCTTTCACCATCCTGCAAACAGACAGGACAACAGTAATTATTATACGGGAGAAAGCGGCATTTGTCAACCCAATATGAAAAATTTCTTTGCTCTTCTAAAAAGCCGTTTTTCACTTTCCCCATCCGGCACGGGCGCTATTCCCGGCTGAGATCCTGGGCCTGGGCGCGGTGCAGAAGCTCGTTTTTGATCCGCGTCCCGTTCTCCATGAGCGCCCGCAGCTTTTCCCCGTCGCCCAAAGCCAGCGCCTGCCGGTAGGCGGCAAGGTTTTCCATCAAAACATCCAATTGCTCGCAGAGCATATCCCGGTTCTTCAAAAAAAGCTCGCCCCACATTTCACTGTTGAGCCGCGCCACGCGGGTAAGATCCTGAAAGCTCCCTCCGGTGAATCCGGAATACCGCTCGCAAAGCGGGTTTTGAATGTAGGCGCTGGAAAGCACATGGGCCAGCTGGGAGGTATAGGCGATCATCCGGTCGTGGTGCTCCGGCGTGGCGCGCACAAAGTTGGCGAAACCGGCGGTTTCCTTCATCAGCCGGATGAACGCTTCGAGAAGCTCCTCCTCAAAGCCCTTCCCCGGCGTCAGCACCAGGCTGGCCCCTTCAAAGAGGTTCGCGCGCGCGCTGTCAATCCCGCTGGTCTCCCGGCCCGCCATCGGGTGCGCGCCGAGAAAATGGAGTCCATGCGCCCGGCAGAGCGGCTCCAGCTCCGCGCAGACGCAGCGCTTAATCCCGCAGAGATCGGCGATAAGCGTACCCGGAGCGAACTCAGAAAGGTGTTCCCGCACGAAAGCGGCCGCCGCGCCGGGATAGACGGCAAGCAGCACAAGGGAACACCCGTCCACCGTCCCGCCGATCCGATCGGCTGCGCCGCGCTCCAGCGCGCGCGCCGCGCTCTGGGGCGATTGCTCAAACCCCAAGACCTGCACGCCGCCGCGGCGCAGCGCCAGCCCCATCGAGCCGCCAATCAGCCCCAAACCGGCGATCCCTACCTTTTCAAAACGGCGTTCCATTCTTTCTCCCCCGGTTCTTTGTTGGATGAATAAAGCACAGGAAGATCTTATACCTGAAGGGAAGGTTTGTCAAGACCGGTTCGGGCCGGGAAATGGCCAAAGCATGCGCCGGCAGCACGACAAGCCTTTAGAGCAAAGAGCCGGGGGGTTCAGCGCCAAAAAAACGGCGCTGAACCCCCCGATGCGGCACGAAACGGAGCCCCGCAGCCTGAAAGCGGCGTTCGCAAAGCCCGAAGGCGAGGGCTGCATAGACAGCCGCTAAACCGACAGCTCGATTTTCTTTCCCAGGCAATCGGGGTTTGCGGAGAGGATGGGTTCTATCCGTTCCTTCAAAAATTCAGAAACCTGCTGCGGCGCGCGGCCTACGAAGCGTTCCGGCTTAAGCAGCGCTTCAGCCTCGCCGCGGCTCAGCCCAAAGGCCGGATCGGCGCATACGCGATCGATGAGGTCGTTTTCCTTACCCTCTTCCTTAACGGCCCGCGCGGCGGCCATGGAGTGCTGGCGCAGCCGCTCGTGCAACTCCTGCCGGTCCCCGCCCTTTTTGACCGCGTGCATCATGATGTTCTCGGTCGCCATAAACGGCAGCTCCTTGCGCACCCGCTGCTCCACCACCTTGGGATAGACGACCAGCCCATCACAGACGTTGAGCAGGATGTTGAGAATGGCGTCAACCCCTAAAAAGGCTTCCGCGACGGCGATGCGCTTGTTCGCCGAATCGTCCAGCGTGCGCTCAAACCATTGGGTACCGGCGGTAAAGGCGGGGTTGAGCGCGTCGGTCATCACATAGCGCGCCAGAGCGCCGATGCGCTCGCTGCGCATTGGGTTGCGCTTATAGGGCATGGCCGAGGAACCGATCTGATGGGCTTCAAACGGCTCCTCCATCTCTTTAAAATTCTGTAGCAGCCGCAGATCGTTTGAAAATTTCATTGCCGACTGCGCAACCCCGGAAAGGGCGCTGCACACCTGGTAATCAACTTTACGCGAATAGGTCTGCCCGCTGACGGCCACCGAGGCGGAAAAGCCCATCGCCTCGCAGACATAGCGATCGAGCGCGCGGACCTTCTCCTCATCCCCCTCAAAGAGCTCCATAAAGCTGGCCTGGGTGCCTGTCGTCCCCTTAATGCCGCGCATTTCGAGCTTTTCCAGCCGGTGCTCAATCTCCTCCAGGTCATAGAGCAGCTCGTTCATCCAAAGGGTGGCGCGCTTGCCCACCGTCGTCAGCTGGGCGGGCTGAAGGTGGGTGTAGGCCAGGGCGGGCATCTCGCGGTAACGGCCGGCAAAGTCCGCCAGCAGCCCAAGAACGCCGATGAGCTTGCCACGCACCAGCCGCAGCCCTTCGCGCATGATGATTAGGTCGGTGTTGTCGCCGACATAGCAGCTCGTCGCCCCCAGGTGAATGATCCCCTTCGCCTGCGGGCACTGAACGCCATAGGCATAGACATGGCTCATCACATCATGCCGGCACTCCTTCTCCCGCGCCTCGGCCACCTCATAGTTGATATCGTCCGCATGCGCCTCCAGCTCGGCAATCTGCGCGCCGCTCACCGGCAGGCCCAGCTTCTGTTCGCCCTTCGCCAAGGCAATCCAGAGCTTGCGCCAGGTCTTGAATTTCATATCGGCCGAAAAAAGGTACTGCATTTCCCGGCTGGCATACCGGGTGGAAAACGGGCTGATATACTGCTCATAATCGTTCATCTGGCATTCCTCCGTTGTTGTTCATGGCAGGGCTTGTCCATGCTGCGCGGCCGGCCCGCAGGGACCGGCCGGAAAGACTGCGCCTATTCAGCCAGCAGCTTTTCAGCCGCCGCCAGCTTTACACACAGGCAGAACAGCCCCGCCGCCGTTTCCAGCTCCTCCAGCGTGGGATAGGAGGGGGCGATGCGGATGTTGCGATCGCGCGGATCGCGGCCATAGGGGTAGGAGGCTCCCGCTGCGGTGAGGGTGACGCCCGCCTCCTTACAGAGCTCTACCACCCGCTTTGCGCAGCCGTCCAGCACATCGACTGAAAGGAAATACCCGCCCAGCGGCTTGGTCCAGCTCGCGATCCCCGCGCCCTCCAGCTCTTCTGCAAAAATGCGGCCGACCAGCTCAAATTTCGGACGGATCAGCCCCGAAAGCTCCGCCATATGGCGCAGGACATGGGCGCGATCGCGGTAAAAGCGGACATGCCGCAGTTGGTTCACCTTGTCGCCGCCAATCGTCTGAATCGACATCTGCCGGCAGAGAAGCGCGGCGTTGTTCTCCGAGGCCGCCATGGCCGCTACGCCCGCGCCTGCAAAAGAAATTTTCGAGGTCGAGGCAAATTCATAGACCAGATCCAGCGTCCCCTCCTCGCGGCAGGCGTCGAAGATATTCAAAAGCGGCGGCGCGTTGTGGGGATCGAAGTCGTGCAGGCCGTAGGCGTTATCCCAGAAGATACGGAAATCATCCGCCGCCGGGCGAAGGCGTGCGAAGCGCCGGACCGTTTCATCCGAATAGACAACGCCGTTCGGGTTGGCGTATTTCGGCACGCACCAAATTCCCTTGATCGAGGGATCGGCCGCAGTCAACCGCTCCACCGTGTCCATATCCGGGCCGTTTTCATCCATATCAATGTTGATCATCTCAAAGCCCAGCTGCTCGGTGATGGCAAAGTGCCGGTCATAGCCCGGCACCGGGCAGAGAAAGCGGAGCTTCCCCTGCTGTCCCCAAGGCTTGCTGCCGCCATAAACCCCTAAAAGCAGGGCGCGCACAATCGAATCATACATCATGTTGAGGCTGGAATTCCCCCCCACGATCACCTGCTCCGGCTTCACCTCCAGCAGATCGGCGAAAAAGGCCTTCGCCTCCCCCAGACCGTCGAGCAGGCCGTAGTTGCGGGTATCGGTTCCGTCCGCCGCACATAGATCGCTCTTGGCGTTCACCGTATCTAAAAGCGCCATCGACCGATCCAGCAGATCGGGCGCGGGCTTGCCGCGGGACATATCCAGCTTCAGCCCCTTCGCCTTCTGCGCTTGGTACTCCTCTTGAAGCTGCCGCTTCAGCGACGCTAACTCCTCCGCGCCCATTTCCTGTAAACTCTGCATCTCACTAACCGTTCCTCTCTCTAGGAATTATGCCCTTCCCACCTGTGCCGGAGAAGGCGCGGCGTGCCGCAAGCGGGAACCATCTACTCCCCCGTCCGCCGCAGGCCGGTATCCATGCTTCCGCTGCGAAGCCCTTCCAGATCGAGGGTGATATAGCGAAAGCCCAGCTCTTTCATTTCTTTCTTTATCTTCTCCCGAAGGCCGGCGAGCCTCTCCAGCTCCCCGTCCGGAACCTCAATGCGCGCTAAACCGCGGTGAAGCCGGACCCGGACCGCTAAAAAGCCCAAATCCTTCAGGAAATCCTCCGCCCGCCCGATGCGCTCCAGATCCGCGGCGGCGAGCGGCGTGTTATATTCCAGCCGGGTAGCTAAACAGGGGGAGGAGGGCTTCCCGGAAACCTCCACCCCTCGCGCGCGCGCCAGGGCGCGCACCTCCTGCTTGCAGAGCCCCAGCTCGGCTAACGGGCTATGTACCGAGAGCTCCCGCAGCGCCCGCAGCCCAGGCCGGTATTCCAAAAGGTCATCCGCGTTCGTCCCGTCGCAGAGGACGCGCAGCCCGCGCTCCGCCGCAAAGGCGCCGAGCTTTTGGAAGAGCAGCCGTTTGCAGCGGTAGCAGCGGTCAGGCGGATTGTTTTCAATCCCCGCTTCGGCAAGCTCATCCACCTCCAGCACCGAGAAACCGGCCCCCAGCCCGGCCGCCAGGGCCTCGGCCCCGGCGCGCTCCCGCGCCGGATGCAGCGCCGTTGAAAAATAGACGGCTTCTGCCGGCAGCCCGCTCTCACAGGCGGCGCGCAGCACCACCGCGCTATCCACCCCGCCGGAGAAGGCGACGCAGAGCCCCCTCTCCGCTTCGGGATAGCCGCGCAGCTGCGCGATCAGCTTTTCCCACAGCATGGTTTAATACTCCGCGTTCCCCGTCGTGCGCGGGAAGGGGAGCACGTCGCGGATGTTGCTCATGCCGGTCATATACATGATGAGCCGCTCAAATCCCAGGCCAAAGCCGGCATGCTTCGTCCCTCCATAGCGGCGTAAGTCGAGGTACCAGCTATAGTCCTCTTCCTTCAGGCCGCACTCCTGCATGCGGGCGAGCAGCACATCCAGCCGCTCCTCGCGCTGGCTGCCGCCGACAATCTCCCCAACGCCGGGAACCAGGCAGTCCATGGCGGCGACCGTTTTCCCGTCGTCGTTCAGGCGCATGTAGAAGGCTTTGATCTCCTTCGGGTAATCGGTCACAAACACCGGGCGCTCAAAGATTTTCTCGGTCAGGTAGCGCTCATGCTCGGTCTGGAGGTCGCAGCCCCAATAAACAGGATATTCAAACTCCTCCTTGTGGGGTTCCAGGAGCTTTATCGCCTCGGTGTAGGTGACATGCCCAAACTCGGAGTCGATCACGTGCTGAATGCGGGCGAGCAGCCCCTTATCATAAAAATCGTTGAAAAATTTCATCTCGCCCGGACATTTCTCGCAGACATAGCGCATGACCGATTTGATGAGATCCTCGCTGAGGTTCATGTCGTCCTGCAAATCCGCAAACGCTATCTCCGGCTCGATCATCCAAAATTCCGCGGCGTGGCGCGGCGTGTTCGAGCGCTCGGCGCGGAAGGTCGGGCCGAAGGTGTAGATGTTCGAGAAGGCCATGGCCATGCACTCCCCCTCCAGCTGGCCGGAGACGGTCAGGCTGGCGGGCTTGCCGAAGAAATCCTCCTTGTAGTCCACCGCGCCCTCTTCGGTGCGCGGCGGCGCGGCTATATCCAGGGTGGTGACGTGGAACATGTCGCCCGCGCCCTCGCAGTCGCTGCCGGTAATGAGCGGGGTGTGCGCATAGACAAAGCCGCGGTCGTTGAAAAACTTGTGAATGGCATAGGCCGCCACGCTGCGCACGCGGAAAACGGCGTTAAAGGTGTTCGCGCGCGGGCGCAGGTGAGCGATGGAGCGCAGATATTCCAGGCTGTGGCGCTTCTTCTGGAGCGGATAGCTGGGATCGGAAGCGCCGTCGATAGCAACGGCGTGGGCATGCACCTCAAAGGGCTGCTTCTGGTTGGGGGTGAGCACCACGTTTCCCGTCACCGTAATGGCCGAGCCGACGTTGAGCTTGACCACCTCGCGGTAATTTTCCACCTTATCCTGTTCAAGCACCACCTGAAGATTTTGGAAAGCGGTGCCGTCGTTCAGCTCGATAAAGCCGAGCGCCTTGCTGTCCCGGATGGTCCGCACCCAGCCGCAGACGACGACCTCGCCATCCAGATAATCGGTAACAGAGCCCATCAGGCTGCGAATTTCTGTCCTTTGCATAACGCCGAAACCTCCATTGCATTTTTTGCAAGCTCACCGTTTAAATACGCCGCCCCCAAAGCGCGGCCGGGCTAAAATTTTCTCCGCCCTTCGGCCGCCGCCGGGATGCAGGCGCTTCCGTACCAATTTGCATCAATATCCTTATTATAAACCAATTGTTCCCCCTTTACAATAGCTTCCCACCAAAAGACAGCCCTGATCCAAGACGAAAAAACCTCTGATCCGGATTGCATTTTTGAATATTTTACTTTATGTTCCTGCAAAAACGGCCGAGCTCCCCGATCTCCTCCTCTCCAAAAGGCAATCCCCCCTTTACTTTCCTTATCAACGGTATTATGATGGAAGGATGAAAACAGGCTTTTGGATGAAAGCAGAAAAAATTTCCGCAGAAAGGATGAATCCGCCATGAGCAAGCCAGGGCCGCGCAGCTACCGCCCGGCGCTTCATTTTACCGCCCCCAGCATGTGGCTCAACGATCCCAACGGGCTGGTCTATGAGGAAGGGCGCTATCACCTTTATTACCAGCACCACCCCTATTCGACGGTTTGGGGCCCGATGCACTGGGGACACGCCGTTTCCACCGATCTGCTGCACTGGGAGCACCAGCCCATCGCGCTCTCTCCCGATGCGCTGGGCACGATTTTCAGCGGCAGCGCCGTGCTCGACCTGGAAAACTCCTCCGGCTTCGGCTCGCTGGGGCGTCCCCCCATCGTTGCGGTCTACACCAGCCACGGCGCAAAAGAGCAGCAGAGTATTGCCTTCAGCCTCGACCGCGGCCGGAGCTTTCAAAAATATGAGGGGAACCCGGTGATTCCCAATCCGGGGATTACCAATTTCCGCGACCCCAAGGTTTTCTGCAACCCTGTACGCGGCGGATGGGGAATGGTGGTTTCCGCCCACGATCGTGTTCATTTCTACGCCTCCCACGATCTGAAAAGCTGGGAGAAAACCGGGGAATTTGGCCTTTCGGAAAACCTTCTCCCGGATTCTGTGTGGGAATGCCCCGATCTCTTCCCGCTGTTCGATGGGGAAAGGGAGCGCTGGGTGCTTCTGGCGAGCATGATTCTTCCCCCCGAACAGGGCGGGCACCGCACCCAATATTTCCTTGGGCAGTTTGACGGCAGCCGCTTCCTCTGCGATTCCCCGTTTAACGGACCGGAGTTCATCGATATGGGCTTTGACAACTATGCAGGCTGCACCTATTTCGGGGCCCCTGTCCGCACCTTTATCGGCTGGGCCGCCAGCCCCGTTTATGCCGGCGAGACGCCCACCGGCCCCTTCTGCGGGCAGATGACGCTTCCGCGCGCCGTCCGGCTCGTAAAAACGCCGCTGGGCGGAACCCGCCTCTCCTTCCAGCCCCTGGGGCTTTCGCTGGACTCCGGCAAGGGCCGGGAGATAACGGGCAGCCTGCCGCTCACGGCTGGGCCATTCGCCCTTCGGGTCCGGGCGCGGCCGGGCTGTGAAATCGTCCTCTCCAACCGGGCGGGCGAGTGCCTGCGCTTCGGCCTGGATAGAGAGAACCGGATCTGGTGCGACCGTTCGGCCTCCTCCTGCGCCTTCAGCGAAGCCTTCTGCCGGCCGCCCTTCCAGCGGATGAGCGCGCCGCGCTTCTATGAAGGGGAGTGCGAACTGGACGCAGTTTTCGACGTCTGCTCGCTGGAGCTCTATGCCGACGGGGGCGCCCGCTGCGGCACCTTTCTGGCCTACCCCACCGTCCCCTATGACCGGGTATCGGCCAGCGGCGCGGCGGCGCAGCTCATCGAACTGGATCGCTGAAAGCTCTGGGAACTCCAAATATCCGCTTTGCTGCGGTTATCTGCGCCAAAACAGCAGAAACTATTCGATATGCGCCGCTTCTCCGGCCCCGGCCGCGCGGCAGACCGCTGCGGACCGGCCTCGGAAAGCATGGCTGCCAACACGGCCGGGGCCGCAGAGAATCACCAGAAAAGGGGCTGTTTATTTGAAAAGATGGATAACCGGGGCCCTCGCCCTGCTGCTTGCCCTTCTCCTGCCCGCCTGTACGGGGGATCCTCCGGCCTCGTCCTCTCCGGCTTCCTCCTCCCCTCCAGAGGGGGAAGCGCAAGGAGTCTCCTTTACCGATGCGCTCGGCTACCCGGTGGAGCTTCAAAGCTGGGAGCGGGTCATCTCTCTCTATGGCAGTTTTGCCGAAACCTGGATGCTCGCGGGCGGCCGTCTGCTGGGCGCTACCAGCGACGCGCTCAACGAGCGCGGCCTCGACTTGGGGGAGGGAACGGCGGTGGTCGGCACTGTCAAGGATCCCAACCTGGAGGAGATCCTTGCACTCTCCCCGGATTTCGTTATCCTCTCCGCCGATATCGCCGGACAGGCCGCGCTGCATGAAGCGCTTGCAGCGGCGGACATCCCGCATGCCTACTACCGGGTAGACGCCTTCTCCGACTACCTGGCCATGCTCGAACAGTTCTGCACGCTGACCGGCCATGCGGAATTGTTCGAACAAAACGGCCTATCGGTCCAGCAGGAAATCGACCGGGTATTGGAGGCCGTTCAGGGGAAGGGGGGGCCGTCCGTGCTGCTGCTGCGCGCCTTCTCCAGCGGGGTGAAGGCGAAGGGGGCGGACAACCTGGCGGGCGTCATGCTGCGCGACCTCGGTGCGGACAATCTGGCCGACCGCCCGGAGGGGCTGCTCGAAGAGATTGGGATGGAGGAAATCATCGCCGCCGATCCGGATGCTATCCTGGTCGTCACCATGGGCGCCAGCGAGGAGCAGGCCATGGCGGTGATGGCCGAACGCTTCGAATCGGATCCGGCCTGGGCGGGGCTCTCGGCCGTTCAAAGCGGGCGCTACCTGCTGCTCCCGAAGGAACTGTTCCACTATAAGCCAAATGCCCGTTGGGGGGAAAGCTATGCCTATCTTGCCAAAATCCTCTACCCGGAGCTTGCCGCCGAAATCGGCTAAGGGCCGCGCCGCCGTATTGGCGGCCATGGGTCTCGCCCTCCTGCTGGCGCTGCTGTACAGCCTGCGCACCGGCAGCCAGGACTATTCCGCCGCCAGGCTCTGGCAGGCGTTCCTCATCCGGGAGGAGGGGAACGTTGTCTGGCGGGTGCTCTGGCATGTGCGCATTCCCCGCACGCTGGCCTGCTGTCTGGCCGGGGCCGCCTTGGCCCAGGCGGGCGCCTTGACCCAGGCCGTTTTAAACAATGCAATGGCCAGCCCCAACATCATCGGCGTGAACGCCGGGGCAGGCTTTTTTGCGCTGCTGGCCGCGGTCGCCGCGCCGGGGACGGCGGGGGCCGTTCCGGCCGCCTCCTTCTTTGGCGCGCTGCTCACCGCGCTGTTCATCTATCTGCTGGCCCTGCGGGCGGGCCTCTCCCGCACCACGCTGATTCTGGCGGGCGTTGCCGTCAGCAGCATGCTGAACGCCGGGGTCAACGCCATCACCCTCCTTTTCCCCGATATTACCATCGGGGCGGCGGGCTTTATGCTGGGCGGCTTTTCGGGGGTCGGCCTGGCCGCCGTCCGGCGCGCCGCCGTCTATCTCCTTCTCGGGTTCCTGTTGGCCGCGCTGCTGGCGGCGGATCTCGATGTGCTCCAGTTGGGCGAGGAGAGCGCGGCGGGACTGGGGCTGCATGTGGGGCGCACCCGGTTCCTCGCCATTTTAGCCGCAGCCCTGCTGGCGGGCGCAGCGGTCAGCTTTGCGGGGCTCTTGGGGTTTGTGGGGCTGGTGGCTCCCCATGCCGCGCGCCGGCTCGTCGGGGGGAGCAACGTTTGGCTGCTGCCCGCCTCGGCGCTGTTGGGCGCGGCCTTTGTGCTGGCCTGCGATACGCTGGCCCGCTCGCTCTTCGCCCCCTATGAGCTGCCGGTGGGCATCGTGCTCTCGCTGTTGGGCGGGCCGTTCTTCCTCTGGCTGCTGCTGCGGCGGAAAAGGGGGCGCATCTATGATTGAATTTCAGGCGGTCTCGGCCGGTTATGAGGGCAGGGCCGTCCTGCGGCGGATCTCCCTTCAGGTGCGGCAGGGCGAGGTGCTGACCGTCATCGGGCCCAACGGCTGCGGGAAAAGCACCCTTCTGCGCGCCGCCGCCCGCCAGCTCCCGCTGATGGAAGGAAGCATCCGGCTGAATGGACGGGAGATCGGCTCCTTCGGCCGGACGGAATTTGCGCGCGCCGCCGCCTTTCTTCCGCAGGCGCGCAGCCTGCCCGCTATTACGGTGCAGGCCCTGGTTTCCCACGGCCGCTACCCCTATCTGGGCCTCTCGCGCCGTCTGCGCGCCGGGGATCGCGAAGCGATCCGGCGGGCGATGGAGCAGACCGGAGTGGACGGCTGGGCCGGACGCGAGCTGCGCGCTCTCTCCGGCGGCGAGCGGCAGCGGGTCTATATCGCCATGGCCCTCGCCCAAGGGACCGAAGCGATCCTCCTTGACGAGCCCACCACCTATCTGGATATGCGGCATCAATTCGAGATTTTGGAGCTCATCCGGAGGCTCGCCGGGGAGGGAAAGGCCGTCCTCATGGTGCTGCATGATCTTGGGCATGCGCTGCGCTACAGCGACCGGGTCGCGCTGATGGAGGAGGGGCGGATAGCCGCCTGCGCCGCCCCGCGGGAGCTGGCCGAAAGCGGACAGATCGACCGGGTGTTCCGGATCGTCGCCCACCGGCAGGGGGAAAACTATTTCTTCACCGCCCAAGGACGCTAAAAATACGGCGTATTTTTAGCGTCCTTCAGAAAAAGGGCTTTCGGGGCAAAGATTACGCCCCGAATTTCGCGCCGCACGGCGCGAAACCACCCTTTTTCGGGTTCCTGCAAGCCACACGGCGTATTTTTAGCGTCCTTCAGAAAAAGGGCTTTCGGGGCGAAGATTACGCCCCGAATTTCGCGCCGCACGGCGCGAAAC
>JAAWDS010000027.1 GCA_022793895.1 Provencibacterium sp.
AAGTATGTCACCAAAGGGACATTCGACGCTTACAACTGGGGGCTGGTGGAAAACAAGCAGAAATTTATCGGCCAGATCATGACCTCCAAAAGCCCCGCCCGCTCCGCCGAGGATGTGGACGCCACCGCCCTTTCCTACGCAGAGGTCAAGGCCCTGGCTACCGGGGACGAACGTATCCGCGAAAAGATGGATTTGGACGTACAGGTAAGCAAGCTGAAAGTACTCAAAGCCAGCCATGATGCCCAACGCTATGACATGCAGGATAAGGCGCTGAAATACTACCCGCAGAAGATCAAAGAGGCACATCTATTCATCGAGGCGCTTTCAGCCGATCTGCCTATTGTACAGGCCCATCCGGTAAAAGACGATGCCTTCTCCATGCTGGTGAATGGCACTGCCTATACCGAGCGCAAGGCGGCGGGCGAGGCTTTGTTGGCTCTCTGCAAAACCATGACCGACCCGAAACAGGTATTGGACGCAGGCGAATACCGGGGGTTCCCTATGCAGCTTTGCGTCAACGGGGACGAATTTCAGATTAAGATGAAGCAGGGCCTGACTTATACAGCACGCCTCTCCTCCGACCCGGTGGGCAGCATTTCCCGGATTAACCATGCGCTGGAGGGGATGGCGGAAAAGCTGGACGATTACAAAGAGAAATTGGCTATGCTCCAAAATGAAATGAAAAACGCCCAAGCGGAAGCGGAGCGGCCCTTCCCCAAAGAGGAAGAGCTGCGAGAAAAATCGGCCCGTTTGGCCCAGCTTAACCGGGAATTGGAAAATGAGGGCAACAAGGGAGGGGATAGCAAGGAATCGGAGAGTAACGGGCCGGATGTCGAGGCCGAAGAAGCGCCCGCACGGGAGGAAAGCGGTAATCCGGATATGGCGGACAGCAAGCCATCCATCCGGCAGGCGATCTATAGCTTTAACCCACCCGCGCCGGTGCGCGTTGGGATGCAAAGGGAGGCGGAACGGTGAGAGAACGGGAAGGACGGACCATCGGGCTATATACCAGGGTATCGCCGGAGGAAAAGGAGATAATCCATAAGAAGATGGAACTGCTGGGGACAGACAACCTGCGGGCATACCTCCGGAAAATGGCGGTAGACGGGTACATTGTGCAGCTGGATATGGGCTGTGTGCTGGAAACAGTGAAGCTGCTGCGCTCCATCTCCGCCAACGTTAACCAGATCGCCCGCCGCTGCAACGAAACGCGCAGCCTCTATGCGCAGGATGTGGAGGATTTGCAGCAGGGATATATGCAGGTCTGGAAATCTATTCATAGCCTGCTGAAAAAGTTTGAAGCTCTATGACAAAAGGGGGCGGCGGGAGCATTTTGAATGCTTCTGCCGCCCCCGATTTTTGCATTGGGGGTGATGTTTATTTCTGGCGTCTCAAAAGAACAGATTGCGCAGGCAAAGGAATGGGATCTGCTCTCATATCTGCAAACCCGTGAGCCAAACGAACTCATGCGGTGCGGCCCTCATGAATACTGCACCCGGACCCATGACAGCCTGAAAATCTCTAAAGGAAAGTGGTGCTGGAACAGCCGGGGCATCGGGGGACGCACAGCGCTCGACTATCTCATCAAAGTACGGGGCATCTCTTTTACCGAGGCGGTGCATACCCTATGCGGGTTTACTCCGTCTCCCCCGCAGCAGGCCGTGCCAACGCTACATAAACCTTTCCGGCTACCTGAAGCAGCACGGTATCCGGTCGCCGTGGTGGCCTATCTGCAAAGCCGCGGTATCCATCCGGAGATTATCGGCGCGTGCCTGAATGCCGGGATTTTATATGAGAGTAAACGCCATCGAAACTGCGTATTCGTAGGGCGGGACATGCAGGGCCAAGCCCGCTCTGCCAGCCTGCGGGGGACACAAGACAGCTTTCGCATAGACACTGTGGGAAGTGACAAATGCTTCGGCTTCTATCTGCCTGCCGGCAAGATGGACTGCTCCCGGCTGGCCGTAGCCGAAAGCCCGATCGATGCGCTGTCCCTCGCTACGTTAGTCAAGCTGTCTGGCGGCGATTGGCGGGATAACTTCTACCTGTCACTGGGAGGCACCGGGGAGAAAGCCCTACTCCAATTTTTGTACGACCATCCGATGGCGACAGATATCAGCCTGTGCCTGGATAACGATCAGGCGGGGCTTATCGGCATGAACCGGTTGGAACAGGCAATACAACGCGATTCAGGGCTGTCGCGGCAGGTGAAACAGGTTTACCATAACCCGCCGCCCGCGGAGCATGGGAAGGACTATAACGAGCTTTTGTGCAGCAGGGTGGCGGCGCTGCGGGAACAAAGCCGGCATTCGAGAGAGGGGCGTTAAAGTGGCGATTTCCAATATCCTGCCCAGAAAAACCATGCGCAGCCGAACCCGGAAACAGTCCATGGCAGACCGGCATAGCTATGACCAAAAGCCAGAGAAAACCCATGACGGTGAATGGGTATCCTCCTATATGTGTTCCCCGGAAACCGCCGCCGAAGAATTTGAACTCAGCAAACGGCTCTATTATCAGATTACCGGCCGCAGCCAGCCACCCCGGCGCGATATTATCATGTACCGGGTTATCCAGTCCTTTAAACCGGGAGAGGTCAGCCCGGAGGAGGCCAACCGGATTGGCTATGAGCTTGCGATGCGGTTTACCGGCGGGCGGCACCAGTTTGTGGTATCCACCCATGTAGACAAAGCGCATATCCATACCCATATCGAATTTAACAGCACCAATCTGGACTGTAACGGGAAGTTTGCCAATCACAAAAATTCTTATCTGATTCTCCGGCAGCTCAATGACGATCTGTGCAGGGCGCACGGCCTTTCTGTCATAGAAAATCCAAAAACGAGTACAAAAGAGCGCAAACAGAAGGAAATGGAGGCGGTCAGACATAGACGCAGTCACAAAGAGCGGCTGCGTCAGAGTATTGAACGGGTACTCTCCGATTGCCGGGACTATGATGATTTTCTGGCGAAAATGCGGGCTGAAGGCTATGAGATCAAAGAGGGGAAGCTGCTGTCCTTCCGCGCTCCCGGCTGGGATCGTTTTACCCGCTCCAACCGTCTGGGGGACGGCTATACCAGGGAGGCCCTGCGGGAGCGCAGTGCCTACCGAGGCGGGCGTTCTTCTGTGGCGAAAAGCCCCGTTCCCAATGCCGGCCGAAATGTCAATATGCTCATTGACATTCAAGCGAAGATGGCCGCCGGAAAGGGCGCTGGGTATGAACACTGGGCAAAAATATTTAATTTGAAGGAGGCAGCGAAAACCCTCAACTTCCTGATTGAAAACGGCTTGACTGATTATGACGAATTGACAGCACGGACGGAGCAGGCCGCCGTCCGCTTTGACGAGGTTTCCCACCGCATCAAGCAGTTAGAGGGACGCATGGCCGAGGTTGCCCAGCTAAAGGCCCATATCATCAACTACTCCAAGACCCGCGAGATCTATGCTGCCTACAAAAAGTCCCGTCACAAGAAGGAGTTTCTGGCGGAGCATGGTGCAGAGATTGCCCGGCATGAGGCGGCGAAGAAAGCCTTCGATACTCTCGGCGGAAAACCGATCCCGAAGGTGGCCCAGCTTTCCGAACAGTATGCTATGCTGCTAAATAAGAAGCAGGAGCAATACACACAGTACAAGGAAATCCGGCAGGAGATGATTGCCTATCGGACGGCAAAGCAGAATGTGGATAAAATCCTCGACTTATCGCTGAAAGGGCAGGCGCAGAATAGGGAACAGAAGACAGATCGATGACTAAAGGGCGCGTTGCAGAAAAGGAGTCTGCAGCGCGCTCTTTGTCTTGAAAGCTTAAACGAAGGAGCAACCCCCTGCCCCTATACCCGAATTGCCGGACAGAAAAACATCCTGTATAATGGAAAGGAAAGGGGCAACAAACATGACAGCAAAGACACGAAAACACGCAGCACCGCCGCGCTATGATGAGGCCTTCAAAGCCGGGGCCGTGCGGATGGTGACCGTGCAGGGGCGGCCCAGCCGGGAGGTGGCCGCGGAGCTCGGCATCTGCATCGATACGCTGCGCAGCTGGCTCAGAAACGCAGGCGCGCCGTCTCCCGGACAGGCAGACCGGCAAAACCGGGACGCCAAACGCCTGCGGGAGCTGGAGGCAGAGAATCGCGCATTGCGCAAAAGAATCGAGGAGAAAGACGAGGTCATTGACGTATTAAAAAAATCCGTCGGCATACTTTCCAAACCATAGAAGACAAGTACCGGTACATCCGTACCGCTTGCGCGGGAGCTTCTGTGGAACTGTTATGCCGATTGCTTGAGGTCTCCCGCAGCGGGTACTACGAGTGGCTGGATCGCAAGCCCTCCTTGCGCAGACAGTAGGATCAGGCGTTGAAACGCCGGCTGCTGAGCCTGCATCAGCGCTATCCGGCACTGGGGCTGGACAGCCTGTATTATCTGATCCGCCCAGAACTTCCCTGCTCACGCAAGCGCATCTACCGTCTGATGAATGGGCTGAACATCTCATCAGCACGCAAACGTGCCTACAAAGCCACCACCAACTCCCGGCATACCCATCCCATCGCGCCGAACCTCCTCGCGCGCCGCTTCTCTTTCGCCAAGCCTGACACTGCCTGGGTCGGCGATATTACTTATATCCCTACCGATGAGGGCTGGCTCTACTGCGCCATTGTGAAAGACCTTTGCACCAAGCAGATCGTCGGCTACGCCTTCTCCGATCGCATCGACACCCACCTTACCCTCGCCGCGCTGGATATGGCCACCCAACGCCGCAAGCCATCCCATGGCCTCATCTTCCACTCCGACCGTGGCCTCCAATACGCCGCCTGCGCTTACCAGCAGCGCCTCGCCAATCTCGGCATCCGGCAAAGTATGTCCCGAAAGGTGATCCTTATGACAACGCCCTTGCCGAAAACTTCTTCAGCTGTCTCAAATGCGATGCGTCCATCTGCACCATTTCGCTTCAAGGGCACAAGCTATGGCGGACGTCTTTGCGTGTTCCTTATCCCTGCATCCTGCTGCCTGAGCGAGATACGACGAGTTATCCTGCGTTCCATTCTGCTGTTTCATCTTTTTTACTGTCCTCTAAACCGGGAACGGCACAATCGAGCGCTTTCCCTATACCGAGGACATGATCGCCGCCCAAGTGAAGCACTATGCTTCCCAAATCTGGAATTGGGGAAAATCCCAAATCGGGTCTAACCTCATTGAAATTGGGAAACGGGAGTTGATGCTTACCCTCCTGCCCAGGACTACAGGAAGATTCAGCAGGTCAGGCTTGAAGGTGAACAAGCTGCGGTAGCACTGTGATGGGTACACGGAGCAGTACCTATCTGGCGGTACAGTTACTGTTGCCTACAATCCAGAAGAAGATGTGACCTCTGTGTGGGTGTTGGAGGATGGAGAGTATGCCTGTCTCTTATATCATACCACAGCTATATCGCCGTATCCTTCATTTTATCTGCCATCTCGTCGCGGTAGCGTCCCGGCGTTACACCGAGGTATTTCTTAAAGACTCGGCTGAAAGCTGCATCCTCATAGAAGCCCACTTGATGCGCGATTTGAGAAACGGTCAGCTGCGGCTCCTGCTGTATCCGTTCGACCGCCTTGCGCATGCGGTACTTTTGCAGATATTCTAGCGCGCTCATGTTGAGCCTGCGCTTGAGCACCCGGGAAAGATAGGAATGGCTGATCCCCAACCTTTCACACAGATCTGCGACGCTTAAGGAGCTGTCCGCATACTGCTGCTGCACCAGGCGCATGAAGCCGGAAACCATATCGCCCGCATCCTCCAGTTCTTCTGCGGATCCCTGCCGCATACGGCCGAACAGCTGCTCATATCCTATCTCCAGCTCATGCAGATTGGCAGGGGAAAGCAGGCTTACGCCCAGGCTGCGCTGCTCGGTAAAAAGGCTGTCATACAGTGCGGGGTATTGTTCTCGAAGGTGGGTCATGGTGACATTGTACAGGGCAAGCACCTTCAGCTGGATGAGCGGTAGCGCAAAGCTGCTATCCCGCAGCTTCCCAATAAAAGCGGCGACAAACGCGCGACATTCTTCCAGATTCCCCGCCTGCAGCAGGCGGATGTATGGCTCGAGCTGCAGGGTGCGGTCATATTCACTGGTGATTACCTGCTCACGGCTGCACAGGCCGTGTACATCGCTCGGCGGACGAGTAAAGTTTTTTTGTTCGAGCAGATTCAGGCTGTCACGGTAGGCCTGCGGCAAGTCCTGTACGCAGGAGCAGACATAGCTGTGCACCATCAGCAGCTGCGTGCCCGTATCCCCGCACAGCTGCCCATGAAGAGCGCTCAGTCGCTCCTGCAGGCCGTCATAAAAGGCTTTGTTCACCGTGTCGGCGGTGAAATTGAAAAGGCAGACATAGGCCCGGTCGGAGTAAAAGCCTCGCCAGGAGCCGCACTCGCCTGCAGCCGCGCTCATAATCATCTCCCGCTGCGGTCTTCCCAGCCCTTCGCGCCCGAACAGGATGAGGATAAAATCCCGGCAGGAAAATTCCAGCCCGCAGGCGGAGAAGAGCGGCTGATCCCCCTGCGGGGAAAAGAACCCGCGCAGATACTGCTCCAGCAAATGGTCCTGGATCTGCAGCTTCTGCTCTTCAAATACATGGGAAAAGGCCTGCTGCTCATCCAGCATATCCTGTATGCGCTGTTCGATGTGCCTGTAGATCCCGCCCTGCCGGGAGGGCTTGACGGAGAGAAGCTCGGCAATGTGTCCCAGCGGCCGCGCGTTGCGCCGCGCGAACAGATAGGCGATCCCCAGTCCGGAGAGAAGCGTCATCGCCAGCAGGATGCACCAGAGCACATTGGCATAGGCCTTCGGCAGCCGACCGGAGTCCGGAAGGTGATAAAAGAACTCGGCATTCAGCAGATCGGAGCGCTGCTTCAGAGAAACGGCATTTCCGGTGCGCACATAGTCCTCAGGCGACTGCAGGGCTTCCCGGAGCTTTTCTGTATCCTCCCCATCTTCTGCGGCGCTTGACCAGTACAGTCTGCGGCCTCTGCTGTCGGTGAGTATGGCGGAGATCCGCTGCATCGCGGAGGAAAAGAGCAGCCGATCGTTAAAGAACACACCGACCACAAAGGCAGGCCGATCGTTTGTAGCGGCGGGATAAGCCTTAAAATATCCCATTCTGCTGCCTGAAATGGTCCCGCTTTCCAGCACAGCATATTTTCCGGCGGCAGGAGAGGACAACAGGTATTCAGACAGAAATTCCTCCGAAGAAAACGCTGCCCCGTTCCAGGTGCAGGCGCACCATTCCCCGTAGTCATACAGCGCTTTGCCGGATACCACGGCGCCGCGGGCTGGAAAATAGATGAATACCGACTCGATGATATTGTTGGATACCTGGTAGTTCTTCAGCTTTTTGATGATCTCGATCCAGTTGTATCGCTTTTGAAGGGAGAGCTTCTCCTCATAGCTATTCGCCAGCACAAGCGGATCCACATAAAGCTCGACCGGGATGTTTTCGATACTGGTCAGCTTGGCTTCCACATCCGCCGTCAGGCGCTGCAGGTCGGAACGGGTCGCGGTTTCGATGGAATCGGACACGGCGGACAGATATCGGATCAGCAGCGCCACCGAAAAAACCGAAGCGATAAACAGCAAAATCAGGTAGGACATGAAAAATGTTCGGAAAAACGAATCCTTTTTATCACCGGAATGCAGCATATCTTCCCTCCCGCTTGAAACAGACCTTCCTTTATCTTCGGTCTTCCTCTTTAAACAGAACCTGCTGCCTCTCAGCCCATCCCTTTAAATTATATCGTTTCAGACCTTTTTCGTCAACATTTGAGTCTATATGCTTCGGAACTGCACAAACGGAAGACCATTTTTATGCCCGCACTCTCATTCATTTTTTGAACAAAGGGCCAAAAACTGAACTTCTCTGCCGCCCAAATGGCGAAAGCACCCACAAGCTGGTACAATAATGGAGGATGGTTCAATAATCCCGGGTTTTCAGCCGCCTCTGCAGCCGCTATAATCAAAATCATCCCAAGGGTGCGGCGAACAGACCGCGCACCCTCACTATTTTGAGGAGGTTATTTTTATGAGTAGACATGCCGCACACATTTCTCTGCTGCTGGCTGCCGCCACGGTGCTGACCATGGCGGCGGGCTGCTCGGGGCAGCAGAAGCCCGCCGCCAGCTCATCTGCCGCGCCTATTTCGCAGCAGACCGCTTCCGCCCCCGCCGCATCCTCCGCCGCCGAGGAGGCCGGCGGCAATCCCATCACCTTCCCGGTGCAGGAGGATATCACATTTACCTATTGGAAGAATATCAGCGCTGCCGCGGCGAAAAGGATGACCGATCTCGGCGAATCCGATACCTATAAGGAGATGGAGCGGATCACCGGCGTAAAAATCAAATTCATCCATCCGCCGGTCGGTGAGGGCAGCGAGCAGTTCGGCCTGATGATTGCTGCCGGCGACTGGCCGGACATTATCGAGAGCGCAGGCACCTACACGGGCGGCGGCGCGAAGGCCGTTGAGGATGGCGTCTATCTGGATCTGACCGAACTCATCCCGCAGTATGCGCCCAACTATTCGGCGCTGCGCGCGGCCAACGACGATGTACGCAAGCAGACGATGACCGACGACGGGATGATGTGGGGGATGTTTGCCATCATGCATCAGGAAAACCCGACCTTTGTCGGCCCCATCGTGCGCACCGACTGGCTCGAACAGCTGGGGCTTGAAATGCCGGTGACGATGGAGGACTGGCACACCATGCTCACCCGCTTTAAAAATGAGCTGGGGGCCAAAACCCCCTATGTGCCCAGCACGGTCGGCAACTTTGCCGGTACGGGCTACGACGCCAACGGCATGTTCGTGACCGCCTATGGCATCGGATCGGACTTCTACCGCGAGGGAGATACGGTGAAATACGGACCTATTCAGCCCGGCTTCAAGGACTACCTGACCGAGATGAACCGCTGGTATTCGGAGGGGCTGCTCGATCCGGAATTCCCCGCAAAGACCGACCTGGACGCCATTCTGGCCGCGCTTTCAAGCGGAGAGGCGGGCGCGACGATGATGGATCCCGGCACGCTGGATCCGGTTTGGCGGGTCAACAACATCCCCTATGACAACGCCTATTATCCGGTGCTCGAGAAGGGACAGCAGACCCATTTCCGCCAGACGGACGGCATGGTAACGGCCGGCTGGGTCGCGGCCATCTCCACCAAAAACAAGCATCCGGAAACTGCCGTCGCCTGGCTGGACTACGCCTATGGCGACGAGGGCATGAAAATCTTCAACTACGGCATTGAGGGAAAGAGCTATGTGATGGAAAACGGCAAGCCGGTATTTACCGACACGATGCTCAAAAACCCGGATGTGCCGGTCAACGACGCCATGTGGATGTTCAAAATGCATGAAGCTCCGATGCTGCGCGACGGCGCCTACTCCAACCCCGCCTCCTACGGTATGATACAGAACCTCGAGATCAAAACGCGCTGGACGACGATGGACAACAGCTTCAACCTGCCCATTCTCAGCCAGACCGCCGAGGAGGGCAAGAAGATTTCTACGCTGATGAGCGAGATTGATACCTACCGCAACGAAAAGGTTATCAAGTTCATCATGGGTATCGAGCCGCTCGATGGGTTTGACGCTTACGTCGATACCCTCCGGCAGATGGGGATCGAGGAGGTCATCGGCATCAAGCAGGCCGCCCTCGATCGGTATAATGCGAAATGAGCCGCGCCGTTACACAGGCCGCCGCCCCCCGCCGGGGCGGCGGCGCCCGCGAAACGGGAACGCAAAACGGCGGGAGCTTTTTCGCAAGGCTTTTGCGGGATATGCGGATGAACCGCTATATCTATCTGATGGCCATTCCGGTTCTTGCCTATTTTATTCTCTTCCACTATATTCCGATGGGCGGCGCGGTCATCGCCTTTATGGACTATGTGCCCGCCAAGGGGATACTCGCCAGCAAATGGGTGGGATTTGATAATTTCATCTCCTTTTTTACCAGCTTTCAGTTCGGAAGGCTGCTCAAAAACACCATCTTGCTCAGCCTGCTGCAGCTGATCTGGGGCTTTCCGCTGCCTATTCTGCTCGCGCTGCTGATCAATGAGGTGCACAGCCCGCGGTTTAAAAAGGGTGTGCAGACCATCAGTTATATGCCACACTTTATCTCGCTGGTCGTTATCTGCGGTATTATCCAGGATTTCACTTCGAGCGAGGGGGTGATTACCCAGCTGTTTTCACTGTTCGGTGGCCCGGATAGCAACCTGCTTCTCAAGCCCGAACTGTTTCGCACCATCTATGTGGCCTCCGGCGTATGGCAGGAGTGCGGGTGGGGGAGCATCATCTATCTGTCAGCCATGTCTGCTATCGATCCGGGCCTTTATGAGGCGGCCTTAATCGATGGGGCCAACCGCTTTAAACAGCTCGTTCACATCACCATCCCCTGCATTCTGCCCACCATTGTCATCCTTTTCATCATGCGCATGGGCAATGTGATGAGCCTCGGGTTTGAAAAGGTGATCCTGCTGTATAACCCGAATATCTATGAAACGGCGGATATCATCTCCTCCTATGTCTACCGCCGGGGCCTGGTCGAGTTTGATTACAGCTTCTCCTCGGCCGTCGGGCTTTTTAACTCGGTCATCAATTTTGCGCTGCTGGTGACCGTTAACCGCATCAGCAGCAAGGTATCCGAAATCAGTCTTTGGTAAAGGAGGGCCCGCGAATGGCCGCTATCAGAAAATCCGCCGGAGACCGGGTCTTCGACGTGTGCAACTACTGTTTATTGATCCTGCTGAGCGTCATTTTTCTCTATCCGATGCTGCATGTGCTGTTTGCCTCATTCTCCGATCCGGCCAGGCTCATCAGCCACCGGGGGATTCTGCTGTACCCTAAGGGCTTCACGCTTACCGGCTATGGCATCGTCTTTAAGGATCGCAACACGCTGCTCGGCTATGCCAACACTCTCTTTTATATGGTGGTGGGGACGGGGCTGAACCTGCTGCTGACGAGCATGGGAGCTTATGTGCTCTCCCGCAAAAGCTTCATGCTGAAAAAGGCCATGTCGGTCATGCTGGTCGTCACCATGTATTTTTCCGGCGGGCTGATTCCGAATTTCCTGCTGGTCAAAAGCCTCGGGATGTACGATAACCGCCTGGCGCTGATTCTGCCCACCGCTATTTCCGCCTATAACCTCATCGTGATGCGTACCGCCTTCAGCCAGCTGCCGGATGGGCTGGAGGAGTCCGCCAAAATTGACGGAGCCAATGATTTCACCATCCTGTTCCGGATCGTGCTGCCCGTTTCGATGAGCGTTGTCGCGGTAATGGTTCTGTTCTATGCCGTCGGCCACTGGAACGGATGGTTCAACGCCTACATCTACCTGCGCACGCGCACCAAATACCCGCTGGCGCTGTTTTTGCGCGAAACGCTCATCGAGAACCGCATCAGCGCGGATATGGAGTTTACCGACAGCGCGGAATCCTTTTTTACCAAGGCGCTGATTAAATACTGTACCATCATTGTTTCAACCGTGCCCATTCTGGTCATCTATCCGTTTTTGCAGAAATATTTCGCCAAGGGCGTGATGGTCGGCTCGCTCAAGGGGTGAGCCGCGAAGGGAGGAAACCACATGATTTTAAAGCAAAAGCCCAGCCATTATTCCGATGAGCTTTACGACCGGTTTGAGGTTCCGAAAAGCCTTGAACCGGAGATTGAGCCCTATGCGGGCGGACTGCGCTTCGCGCTGCCCGAGGGGCTTGGCAATCCCGAGCTGGCCGCGCTCGGCTTGCTGGATGTGACCGCCGCCCCCTTCTGTGCGGACAATACCGGAAAAAGAGACTGCACCGCCGCGCTCAATGAGGCCATGCGCACCGCTCAGCGCTATCAGCTGGTCTGTTATTTCCCGCTGGGGACCTACCGCGTTTCGGACACGCTGCACGCCTGTCAGGATATCTGGTGGGAGGGCTATCCCTTTCGGGAGTACCGCGTCGGCGCGCGGACCTATCCGATTGTCCTGCTCGGCGAACGCCGGGAGGAGGGAGGGCGGACGCTGCGGCCTGAAATCCTGCTTGCCCCCCATTCCCCGGGCTTCTGCTTTCCAAAGGTACATAAGGCGCTGCTTTTTGTCTACCGGGGCAGCTGTCCGGAGCTTAACAGCGCGCCGGGCAGCATCTGCAACATGGTAACCGGCCTGCGCTTCACCATCGGGGAAGGGAACACCGGTGCGATCGGCGTTCACTTCTATGCCGCGCAGGGCTGTTCGATCGAGGACTGCGAAATTGATGTGGGCGATGGCTACTGCGGAATCTTCGGCAGTGCCGGCAATGGGGGCAGCCATTCACAGAATATCATCCGCGGCGGCCGTGTCGGAATCGATATTGCAAACGGCACACCGGGCAGTGTGCTCGAGGGCTTTGTGTTTGATCACCAGCGGGAGTATGCGATCAGCGCCGGCGCCAAGCAGGCCGTCACCTTTGTCGGCTGCCGTATCCTGACCGGAACGGACCGGCCGCCCGTTGTCTCCTTCGGCGGAACCTTCGAGCTGATGGAGCAGGGACAGCTCTCGATGATCGATTCGGTCATCGCGTTTGACGCGCCGCCCGAGAAGGGACTCCTGCAGGCGGCGGTCAGCTCCCGGGAGAGCCTCTACCTGCGGCATGTCTATGTCAAAAACGCCACCCACGCCGTCCTGAACCCGGATGGCACGCAGGCTCCCGCCAATCCGGAGGGCTGGTGCGAGGTCGAGGAGTTTGCCCACGGCATCGATTCGATGCCGATGTGGGGCGGCGTATACAGCGCGCCGGTTTATCAGGACGGGAAAAAGCTGGATACCCGCACGCTCTGCAGGGTGCGGGAGAGCGGCGAGCCGCCGGAGACGCTCTGGCAAAAGCACCGCTATCACCTGCCGCTGTGGCAGGAGGTTCGGGAGATGAACGTTAAAACCCGCTACGGTGCTGCCGGGGATGGCATTGCCGACGACACTGCGGCGCTGCAGCGCGCCATCGACGAGCAGCAGACAGTCTTTCTGCCCAAGGGCTATTACCGCATTACCGATACGCTCCGGCTGAGAGCGGATACAAAGCTTGTCGGCGTGGCCCAGAACCTTTCCCAGATCATCGTCACGCAGTCTCCGGATGGCGCATTTGCGGATGAAACAAGGGAAGCGCCCGCGCTGCTGACGCCGGATAAGGCGGATGCATCGGTGATGCTGTGCTATGCGGGAGTCGTTACCGCCCGGAAGCTGACACATGTCTATGCGCTGCACTGGCGCTGTGCGGGCGGCTCGATGCTGCGCAACTTTGCCTTCTATGGCGACCCCGGATACCGCATCACCTGGATGACCCGCGAGCGGCATACGCCCTGGATACGCATCACCGGCAGCGGCGGCGGACGCTGGTACAACTTCTGGTGCGATATCACCCAGGGGGGCGCAGGCTACCGGATACTCAAAATCAGCGGTACCCGTCAGCCGCTGCGCATCTATGCCTGCAACGTGGAGCATTCCCGCTCGGAATATGAGATGGAGATCGACGGGTGCAAAAATATCGAGATCTACGGCCTCAAGAGCGAGTGCAATGCGGCGGATCTGCTCATTAAGGACAGTGAAAATATCGCGCTCTTCTCCAAGGGCGGCGACGCCTCGGCTCCCGAGGGGAAAGCGCTCCTCTATCTGGAGAACAGCCGCAACATTCTGCTGACGCTGCTCAACGATTACCGGGTGACACAGGGCCACGGGATGAACTTCTACAGCGGCTATTGGTATCCCGCTTCGCTTTGGCACATGGTCGAGGAGCGCTCGGAACAGCAGATATCCGCAACCGGACCGTGGGAAAGACCGGTATACTATGCATCCGGCCGTTATACGGATATCGGATAGCCGGCCACGCAATGAGCCGCGGACATTTAAAAGACAGGCAGGAGAGATGAAAAATGAACCAAAAGCTTCCGCGCCCGGAGCACCCGCGCCCGCAGATGGAGCGGGGAGACTGGGAGAACCTCAACGGGTCATGGGAATTTGCCTTTGATTTTTCCGCAAGCGGGAAGGAGCGAAGGATGTTCTGCGAGGGGACGTTTGACCGGACAATCACCGTCCCCTTCTGCCCGGAGAGCGCGCTTTCCGGGATTGGCTATAAGGATTTCATGCCCGCGGTCTGGTACCGCAGGCAGATAGTGCTCAGCGAGCAGCAGCTGAGTGGGCGGGTGCTGCTGCATTTCGGCGCTGTCGATTATGAGGCGGAGGTCTGGGTAAACGGCGAGAGCGTAGGCGTCCATCGGGGCGGCTTCTCTTCCTTTACCTTTGACATCACCCGGGCGGCCCGCGCGGGGGAGAACACCATCGTGGTCTGCGCGCTCGATGATGTGCGCTCCGGACGGCAGCCCAGCGGAAAGCAGAGCGCGCGCTATCATCACTATGAGTGCTTTTACACCCGCACGACCGGCATCTGGCAAACGGTGTGGCTGGAGTTTGTCCCGAAAACCTACATCCGTTCTTACCGACTTATACCCGATCCCGCCAACGGACAGGCGCACTTCGAGGTTTGCCTAGGGGGAGAGCCGCACTGTGATGAGCTGACGCTGACAGCCTCTTTTGAGGGGCGTCCGGCGGGCAGCGTAACGGTGAAAACCTGCGGCCGGAGCGCGGCCGTTTCCCTTCCTTTAAGCGAGACGCATCTCTGGGAGCCTGGCGCACCCGCCCTTTATGATCTGACCCTTTCACTCGCGAGCGGAGACCGGGTGCGGAGCTATTTTGGCCTGCGCACCATTGAATGGCGCGACAAGGCGATGTATCTTAACGGGAAAATTGTGTTCCAGCGCCTTATCCTCGACCAGGGTTTCTTCCCGGACGGCATCTATACCGCTTCTTCCGATGAGGCGCTGAGAAGGGACATCGAGCTTTCGATGGCGCTCGGCTTTAATGGCGCGCGCATGCACGAGAAGATTTTCGAGGAGCGCTATCTTTACTGGGCGGATAAGCTCGGCTACCTCGTCTGGGGGGAGATGGCCAACTGGGGGCTGGATATCACGACAGCGGCGGGCCTGGAAAATTTCCTGCCCGAGTGGGTGGAGGCGATGGAGCGCGATTTTAACCATGCGGCTCTCATCGGCTGGTGTCCTTTTAATGAAACCTGGGACTGGCGGCAGACCGGCGCCCGGCAGGATGACAGCGTTTTGTCTGCCGTCTATCAGGTGACCAAGGCGCTCGACCCGACGCGCCCGGTCATTGATACAAGCGGCAATTTCCATGTCGTTACCGATATCTATGACATCCATTGGTATGAGCAGGAGCCCGAAAGATTCCGCGCGGCATTCGCGGAGGCCTTCCAAAAGGGCAGCGTGGTGGACAACCATTCGGATCGGCAGCGCTATGACGGGCAGCCCTATTTTGTCAGTGAATACGGCGGGACCTGGTGGAACCCGAAGGATGCAAGCCGGGAAAACTGGGGATACGGCATGCGCCCGGACAGCGAGGAAGAGGTGCTGCGCCGCTATGTGGGGCTGACCTCGGCGCTGATGGAGCGGCCGGAGATCTGTGCTTTCTGCTACACCCAGCTGACCGATGTCGAGCAGGAGCAGAACGGTTTGTATACCTATACGCGGGAAAAGAAATTCAGCGACGAAACCTATCGGAAAATCCGGGAGACGAACCTTGCCGTCGCTGCGATTGAAAGGAGGAACGCATGATGAAAAAGCCGAACCTCATCTATATTTTTGCCGATCAGCTGCGCTATGCGAGCCTCTCCTGCCATGGGGACCGGCTGGCAAAAACGCCGAACATCGACCGCTTTGCCGCCTGCAGCGCAGAGCTCTGCAATGCGGTCTCCGGCCATCCGGTCTGCGCGCCCTACCGAGCCTCGCTGCTGACCGGAAAATATACCACCAGTACCGGCATGGTCATCAATGAGATCCGCATGAACCCCAACCACCGCAGCTTCGCGCATGTGCTGAATGATGCCGGCTATGAGGCCGCCTATATTGGCAAATGGCACCTGTATGCGGCTGAGCTCGGCAACCACTATGACCCGAAGAATTCCTTCATTCCCAAGGGACCAGACCGCCTCGGCTTTGATGGCCTGTTCGCCGCCTACAATTTCCATCATGAGTATTATGGCGCGCCGGCCTACTATCACCTTGACACGCCTGACAAAATCTATTGCAGCAAATATGAGCCGGATGAGCAGACGGATATGGCCATAGACGCCCTGCATGGACTCAGCGCATCGAAAAAGCCCTTCGCGCTCTTTCTGTCCATCGGCACGCCGCATGACCCCTGGATTCCGGAGAACGTGCCAGGGAAATATCTGGAGCTGTTTAAGGATGCAGCGTTCGAGCTGCCGGAAAACTATCTGCCGGAGAACGATCCGCATGCCGACGGCTGGGCAAGACTGTCCGACCAGGAGCGCAGGGAGCTGACCGAATGGATGCGGGTTTACTACGCGATGGTGGCCAATCTGGATGATAACATTGGCCGCCTGATGGCCGCGATTGAGGAGATGGGACTCGATAAAGATTCGATTGTCGTCTTTACCTCCGACCACGGGGAGCTGTTTGGGGCGCATGGACGCCGGGCAAAAAATATTTTCTACGATGAGGCGGTACGCGTCCCCTTCTTCCTGCGCTTTCCCGGCCATGTGCCGTCCGGGAGTTATTCCTCGCCGATGAATACGGTCGATATCCTGCCGACGCTGCTGAATCTGTTGGGGCTGCCCGTGCCGCAGGAGGCCGAGGGGCAGGATTTGAGCCGGTATCTTCTCAGCGGCGGGAACGGGCCGCATCCGGATGGCAGCCTGATGATGTGTACCGGTCCGACGGCTAAATTTGAGGATGGGCACGAATGGCGTGCCTGGAGAAACGAACGATTCACCTATGCCACCTATCTCAGTGACGACAGCGAGTATCTCTTTGATAATGAGGCGGATCCCTTTCAGATGCACAACCTGATTGGAGAACCGGACTTTGCACAGACCGCAAAGGAGCTCAGGGAAAAGATGCTTGCCGAAATGAGGCGCATAGGCGATGAGTTTCGCCCCTGCTCGTGGTATGAGCAGCATTGGATTGAGAACCGTCTCATCAAGAAAACCGCTACCCTACAGGGATAATGAAGGAGAAGGCACGCGTAACAAAGTGGCGCGCTGCAACCCAGACAGGAAACGTTTCACAAGGGGAAGACGCGATTTCAAAGGCAATGGGAGCCTGTTGGGATCGTGTTTTTCCATGCATAATCTTTTGGGAGGCTGTTTCGCGGCAGGCCGCCATCCTCATTTGTTGCCGTGATTGATATAGCTGCTGTCTGTATCCGTCCGGCTGGTGGAGTGATCCGGGATGGCATCATTCAGCTCGAATCCACAGAACCAGCGATAGGCAATATTTAGCCGAACTTTCTCTACCAGCCGCCGCTCTGATTTGATGCCGTACAGATATCCGATCAAGAGCATTTTGGACATACTGACAGGGTCGATAGATGGACGGCCGGTCGCCGGATAATATGGCGCTAACAGTTCATAGATGAAGTCAAAGGACACCATCTCCTCGACCTTTCGCAGCAGATGCTTCTCCGGAATCATTGTCTCTATATCCACGATAATCATTGCCATTTGTCTGCTTTGTCGTCCCATCATTCCACCTCCCTTCCTGTATTTATTCTACCATAAGGGGGCGTTCGCTACCTTTGTCGACACGTCCAACTATGGATACTACCGAATCGACTAGGCTGTATATGATAAAGTGACGATGGCACGTTGCAAAATGAAGATGGAGCAGCAGATGCTGCGTTCCTCTAAAAACAACCGAAAGGCCCGCCCGCGAAATGCGTGCAGACCTTTCTTGGAGAAGGAAGCATCCCATTTTGCCGCCGCTTTTTCGAATTCGGAGCCTCTTCAGTTTTGGGTCCGGCTATCGTCGGCGTAACCGGAAAATTCAGTCCGGATGCGTTCGTGCAGCCGATTCTGCTCCTCTTCCAGCGCCGCCTTCTGATCCCAATAGGAAAGACTTCCCAACTCTCCGGCTTCCAGTTGACCGGCCAGCTTGTCCAACTCTTTTTCAATCTCGGCTAATCGCCCCTTTGCTTCCAGGTAGCCGTTATAGCTCTCTTCGGGTATTACCGTACGCAGACGGTATTTCTCTTCCTCCCGGTTGGCCTTCTTCTCACGTGCCGCCAGTTTTTCCGCCTCTTTCCGCAGCTCGTCGCGCCGATCGGTAAAGCGCTCTTTATCGATCCTTCCCGTACGGTAGAGCGCTTCCAGCAGTTTCCCTTCCCATTCGTTGCAGTATTGGTCATAGCGGATTTCCCAAAGCTGGTTTTGAATATCGCCGCCCCGGCCGTCCGGGTTCTCCAAGCTCTCCCAGAGGATACGTTCCTCCTCCCGCTCCAGATCGTCTGCCCTACGTTCCAGCGAAAGACGGCGGCTATAATACGCCGGAGAGGCCAGCTCCTGATTTTGATAAAGACTTTCTAACGCCTCCCGCTTTTCCCTGTTGATTCGTTTTTGATATTGAACATCGTTATATTGGGTATCGTAGCGTTTGGGAAGGTCTTCCGGAGAACAAACGAGTGCAAAAGGACGGCCGTATTCCTCCTCTTGGACGTCCAACGGTTCCTTCTGCTCAAAATATTCTTCTAAGGTAATCCGCCCATTCTGATAACGTTCTTCCAGCTTTAACTTTTGTAGCTGGACAAGATATGCCTCTTCCCGGCCGTCTACCGGCATTTCCGCCGCCACCGCCGCCGTACTGAACAGCAAGCCGCAGAGCAGCGCCGCTGCTGTCCGCCGGATCTTTTGGGTGAACTGCATATCCGTCTTTCCCCCTTTCCGCTTGCTTGTCCTATGGCCGCGTCCCTTGCCGCTGCTGCGGCAACCGGCCCACATAGTCCATAAAAATATCCGCTCACACGACTGTTTTTATTTTAACACAGCCTACGTTCCGGGTCAATGAGGGCTTGACAGCAGCGTACTGCACAGGTAGGATAAAAAGGCAGATGAATAAGGAACCCTTCGCTGCCAAGCGCAGATAGGATTCTGCAAGGCGGAATCTCCGTTTGAGACACGTCTTCATTTTAAAACTATGGGAGGCGGCTGCATGCGTCTTATCCGAGCCCGGGTTTCCCGTAAAACTCTTACCTATCTGGGATTGATGGTCTTTTCGGTTCTCTTCCTGTGGATAGGGAACCGGTTGGCTACCCGGAACAATCCCTATTTCGCCGGAGCCACCCTGTCGGAAGATTATTATCTAGCCGAGGTCACGGAGGTTTCGGAAGTCCGCACCGTTCTAGAGAGCCTGGGCGGCTATCAAAACACCATTCAAACGGTTGACTTGAAAATCCGGTTGTTGAGCGGTTTCCTCAAGGGGGAAATCCAATCGGTAAACGGCCAGCGAATCGAAGCCAACTCACCGGCGCGCTTCTATCCCTACCAGCCCGGCGATCGGGTCTATGCGACCTTTAATTTCGATTCGAACGATCAGCCGTTTTGGTACATTGCCGACCATGCCCGCGGCGGGCCGCTGCTCTTTCTGGCAGGCGCATTTCTGTTGCTGCTCATCCTGTTCGGCCGGCGGCAGGGAGTAAATACCGTTATCACCTTATTATTTACGATGGCCGCCATTTTCTTTGTGCTGATTCCCGCCGTCTTAAACGGCGCCAATATCTATCTACTGACGCTGGCCGTTTCTGCTTTCATCATTGTGATGACGCTGGGGATCGTGATTGGACCGCACATCAAGAGCGCCGCCGCCGCTGCCGGATGCGCAGGCGGCGTTGGCGTGGCGGGGGCGCTGACGGTGGTGATGCAGAATGTCATGAAGATTTCCGGGCTGGTCGATGAGGAATCTTCCTTTGTTTTATTTATTAACCCGGATCATCCCATCGACCTCAAGGGGGTTATCTTCGGGGCAATCGCCATCGGCGCGCTTGGCGCGGTGATGGATGTGGCCATGTCCATCGCTTCCTCGCTGGATGAGCTGGTGCGCTATACCCCTGCCCTTTCCCCGGCCGAGCTGGTGCGCTCCGGCATGCGGATCGGCCGCGACATCATGGGTACAATGGCTAATACGCTGGTGTTGGCTTATGTGGGCAGCTCGCTCAACGTGATCCTGCTGCTTTTTTCTTATAACCGTTCGCTCTCCTCCATCCTCAACCGGGAGATGGTTGCCGTCGAGGTGCTTCAGTCGGTGGCGGGGAGCTTAGGCATTCTCTGCGCCGTGCCTGCAACTGCGCTCTGCTATGCGGCCTTCCATGCCCTGCGGCTAAAACGAAACAGCGCTCAAGGATCGCGGTAGCCCAGTTCATAGGATAAAGCGCGTTTCGCTTCCATTATGAAGGGAGCCAGCTCGTCTATCCGTTCGTCGCTCATCCGCGAAAGGGGAGCGGAAATGCTTAAGGCATTGTTCGCCCGCCCTTGATAGTCCAGAATACAAGCGCCAATGCAGCGCACTCCCATTTCGTTCTCCTCGTTGTCAAGCGCATAGCCCCTGCGGCGCACCTCCTCCAGCTCCCGATAGAGCGCTTCCAGGTGAACGATGGTGTGATCGGTCAGCCGTTCCACCCGGCTCTGCTCCCAAAGCTGCGCCACCTTGCCCGGCGGCATCTCGGCCAGCATAGCCTTGCCGACGGCGGTGCAGTAGAGCGGGCGGCGCAGCCCAATGCGCGAAACCATCCGGATGGATCCCTCGCTCCTCTCCACCTTATCTACATAGACAATCTCGGCCCCATCCCTCTGCACCAGATGGACCGCCTCGCGCGTTTGACATCCAAGCTGCTCCAGCCAGGGACGCGCCAGCCCTACAATATCTAACCCCTCCAGCATCTGCCCGGAGAGCTCCAGCAGCTTGAAGGTCAGCCGGTAGCGGCCGGTGCGCTCCTCCTGCCGTACATAGCCCATCGCTATCAGCGAGCTGAGCAGCCGGTGCGCTGTGCTTTTGTGCAGCGAGAGGCAGGAGGCGACTGCGTTCAGCGGCAGCTTTCCCTCTTTGGCCAATAGCTCCAATATCTCAAAAATCCGCTGCGCCGACTGCACCGGATTTTTTTCTGTCGTTTTTACAGGTTCTTGCTTCTCCACAGCCCGATCCTCCTCTCCTTTTCCAGCAAGATGCTGAAAAATGGACAATTTTTGTAAAAAACTATTGATTTTCCTGGCCCATTTCTTTATAATAGCAGTATACCACAATACGGAATAGAGTTCCATAATATGAAACGTTTTTTATTAAAATACAGAAGAGGTGTAACGCATGAACGCAATTATTGAGAAGATCGGCAAAATTGGTCTGGTACCGGTTATCAAGATCGAAGATGTCGAAAAGGCGGTCCCGCTGGCGGAGGCGCTGTGCAAGGGCGGCCTTCCCTGCGCCGAAGTAACCTTCCGTACCGCTCAGGCGGAGGAGGCTATCCGCCGCATCACCGAAGCGCTGCCGGAGATGCTCGTCGGCGCGGGCACCGTTCTGACCACCGAGCAGGTGGATCGTGCTGTAGGCGCGGGTGCAAAATTTATCGTCAGCCCTGGCTTTAACCGCAAAATTGTGACCTACTGTATTGAAAAGGGGATCCCGGTAACGCCCGGCTGTTCAAGTCCGAGCGATGTAGAACAGGCGATTGAGTGCGGGCTGGACGTTGTGAAGTTCTTCCCGGCCGAGGCGGCGGGCGGGCTGCCGATGATCAAGGCTCTGTGCGGCCCCTATGTCAACCTCAAATTTATGCCGACCGGCGGCATCAGCGCCAAGAACCTGAACGAATACCTCTCCTTCAAGAAGATCCTGGCCTGCGGCGGAAGCTGGATGGTGAAGGAAGACCTCATCCAAAACGGCGATTTCGAAGCCATCACTGCGCTGGCGCGCGAAGCGGTCGGAACGATGCTCGGCTTTGAGCTTGCGCATATCGGCATCAACGCGGAAAATGAGCAGCAGGCTACCCAGATTGCCAACGGCTTTGCTTCCATCTTCAACTTTGCCGCCAAGCCGGGCAACTCCTCGATCTTTGCCGGAACGGCGGTAGAGGTCATGAAGGCCCCTTATCTTGGGAAAAACGGGCATATCGCTATCCGCACCAACTACATCGAGCGCGCCGTCAATTACCTGGAGATGCAGGGCGTGAAGTTCAATGAGCAAAGCAAAAAGCTGAACGCTAAGGGCGAGCTGGCCGCTATCTATCTGGCGGAGGAAATCGGCGGATTTGCGGTGCATCTGGTACAGAAATAAGCGCTTTTGGCTGTGCGCTCCTAGCGCCGCGGCAGCGGCGGGAACTGTGCGCTAAGGAAGATTTAGAGATTCAGCTCTAAAAACGACGCGGAAGGAGCCTTTTTATAAAGCCCTCTTTTCGCTTAGGTGGCTGCCGGATCGTTCGTCCGGCAAGAAATGGAGGTTAATATGGCTAAGATTGTAACGTTTGGCGAGATTATGCTCCGGTTCGCACCGGAGGGCTATACCCGCTTTGTGCAGGCGGAAACCTATGGAGCTACCTTTGGCGGCGGCGAGGCAAATGTCGCCGTTTCGCTGGCGAACTATGGGATGGACGCTGCGTTCGTCACCAAGCTCCCGACCCACGACATCGGTCAAGCCGGTGTGAATGCGCTGCGCCGCTATGGCGTGGATACCTCGAAGATTGTCCGCGGCGGCAGCCGTGTGGGCGCCTACTATCTCGAAAAGGGCGCCAGCCAGCGTCCGAGTAAGGTCATTTATGACCGCGCCCATTCCGCCATTGCGGAGGCGACGACCGCCGATTTCGATTGGGAGAAGATTTTTGAGGGCTGCGAGTGGTTCCATTTCACCGGCATCACCCCTGCGCTGGGCGATAATGTCGCCGCTATCTGCCTGGAAGCCTGCAAGAAGGCGAAGGAGAAGGGCATCACCGTCAGCTGCGACCTCAACTTCCGCAAGAACCTCTGGACCAGCGAAAAGGCCGGCCAGGTAATGGGCGAGCTGGTTCCCTATGTGGATGTCTGCATTGCCAATGAAGAGGACGCCGAGAAGGTGTTTGGCATCAAGGCGGAAAACACCGACATCACCGGCGGCAAGCTCGACCACGAAGGCTACAAGAGCGTTGCCAAGCAGTTGGCCGATCGCTTTGGCTGCAAGATGGTCGCCATCACCCTGCGCGGCAGCATCTCCGCTTCGGACAACAACTGGGCGGGCATGCTCTACGACGGCAAGGACTTCTATTTCAGCAAGAATTACCTGATCCACATCGTGGACCGCGTTGGCGGCGGCGATAGCTTCGGCGGCGGCTTGATTTATGCCATCATGAACAAATATGACGGCCAAAGCGCCATCGAATTTGCAGTTGCCGCTTCCTGCTTGAAGCACTCGATCGAGACCGACTTCAACCATGTGTCTGTTGCGGAAGTAACGGCGCTGGCTGGCGGCGACGGTTCCGGCCGTGTGCAGAGATAACCTTCCTTTTTGCATATTTCCTTAAAATACACTTTTCGCCAAAATGCCTGCCCATAGCTATGGGCAGGCATTTTGGTATTCTTCGGAACCTATATAGCGGTTTTATCCAGAGAGCCGCCTTCTACCGGCGGCCGGTTTTTTAAGGCTTACTCAACACGGCAGTGCAGGCTTTCTGCAAGAGCAATTGCCTGAGCGATATCAATGCGCGTATCCTCCAGCAGCGCGGAACGCAGGTCGGTCCCTTCGGTAGCCGCCCCGCGCAGATCGGCCTTGCGCAGCTTCGCCCCTACAATAAGGACATGCCGCAGATCACACTCCCGCAGATCCGCCTGCTCCAAATCGCATTCCCGCAGATCCGCTCCTTCAAATGAGATGCCTGAAAGGGAACTTTTGCGCAGCGAACAGCCGAAAAAGGAGGTATAAGCATAGCTTCCTTCGGAAAGGAAGAGGGCCTCGGTCTGCGCGCCTGCAAACAAGCTGCCGGTGCATTTACAGCCGGAGAGGCGCGCGGAGAAAAGCTCCGCATTTTCAAAGCTACAGTTTAAAAAGGCGCAGCCGCGGGCCTCTATACCGCCTAACCGTGCAAAACGGAAGCTGCATCCTTCAAATAGGCAGCTATCCAAGAAGCACTCCTGAAGGTTGCTCCCGTCGAACCGGCAGTTTTTATAGCTGCGCCCCCGCCAGCTTTCCCCGCCAAACATTTCCCCGGAAAAGTCGCAGCCAGAAAAATCCTGCTTCTGGTTTTGCTCCAAATTAACACTCTCCTCACTGTAGTTAGACCTTGTTTCGGATGGATAGACGGCCAAACGAAACCTAGTTATGGGGATATAAAGACCCGATTCTTTCTCTCTAATAAGACGGCGTTCTCTGGAATCATAATTCTCTTTTTGGTGAACGCTGTTTCAGCATACTCCAAGGAAACATTTATTGGGGGGATTTCGCCAAAAGATGGAATCTTCCCGATAAACCGGATTTTTGATTGAATGGTCTCATTCAGATTTTCTTATTCCTCTTGAACGCGAATTTGTTGAATTGATATGAGCAAAGTATACCACCATCGCGATCGGCTTTCAACCTTCATGAATAGATGTTGAGAGCATTGACAAGCAATGCGCCGGTATAAACCTGTAGCAGCTTATTGGCGCGCCCAATCCCACAGCGTATCGGCACGGTGCCGGCCGCTATAAAAGCCGACGCCCCTTCATGTGCTATTCTGCCGCAAATGAGCCGCCAGTCAATGGAATGCAGCAGTCTGGCGAAACCACATTTTACACGTTACATCTTAATGAAATAATCCTAAATATTTTAGGATAAGGGCGATAAGAATTTTAGTTGACGGGACAGGCGGTTCATGCTATCTTAGAAGAAATGGCTGGAAGGCTAAACATAGAGGGAGGAATGGTTATGACCTATTCGATTGGCGTTGATATTGGAGGAACCTCCATTAAGGCGGGGCTGGTAGATGAACAGCACAAGATTGTGCGGAGCATGGCGCTCCCCACCTTGTCCTGCGAAGGAAAGGATGACGGGGAGAAGGTTGCCGCCTGCGTGGTAAAGCTGATGGAGACGCTCTGCGCAGAAGAGGGGATAAAGCCTGGCGATCTGCGTTCGGCCGGCGCTGGAATCCCTGGATCGATCGATAGTCAGAACGGCATCGTGATCTATACCAATAACATTGATCTTCACAACGTCCCTTTGCGGGATATGGTGAAGGAGAAGGTAGGTCTCGCGCTGCAAATGGCCAACGACGCCGACGCCGCCGCTTACGGGGAGTACCGTGCGGGCGCGGCAGCGGGCTGCGATAGCTGCATTTTAATCACGTTGGGCACCGGATTGGGCGGCGGCTTCATCAAAAACGGCGAGATCTATTCCGGCTATAACCAGCGCGGCGGTGAATTTGGGCATACGGTTGTTCAGCTTGGCGGCGCGCCCTGTACCTGCGGCCGCTTGGGCTGCCTGGAAGCGTATGCCTCGGCAACCGGCCTTATTCGTTTGACGCGGGAGGCGATGCAGCGCGAGAGCGGCTCCCTCATGTGGGAACTTGCCGGCGGAGAGCTGAACAAGGTCGATGGAAAGACCGCGTTCGATGCCATGGAGAAGGGGGACGCGGCTGGGCAGGCGGTTGTGAACACCTATATCCGTTATCTGGCCTGCGGTATCGCCAACTTTATTAATGTGCTGCATCCCGACATGGTTTGCTTGGGCGGCGGCATTTCCCACAGCGGCGACGCGCTCCTCCTGCCTCTGCGCAAAGAGATGGCGCGCGAAATCTACGGTGGAATGGACGAATACACTACCCGTGTAGAGCTGGCTGCTTTGGGGAACAGCGCGGGCATTATCGGCGCCGCACTCTTGTAAAAACAAAGGGGCTGTTGCAAAATAGAGGAGAAACCTCCGGTCGAGCCGATCCTCCGGCTTGCAGGAACCAGAAAAACGGTGTTTTCGCGCCTTGTGGCGCGAAATTCAGGGTGGTTTCTTCGCCCTGAAAACCGTTTTTCCAAAGGGCGCGTTGCAGAATGAAGTTCTGCAACGCGCCCTTTGTTAACGAGAGATCCTTTGAATTTAGCGGTATTTCGGAAGCCAGTCGCCGTGGGCCTCGATAAGATCGTCCACCATGCGGCGGATGTCGTCGATCGAGAGCTCGGAGGCGGTGTGGGGATCGAGCATCGCCGCCTGATAGATATGTTCACGCTTGCGGGTAACGGCTGCTTCGATGGTTAGGAGCTGAACGTTAATGTTCAGCATGTTCATCGCCGCCAGCTGTACTGGCAGCCGTCCGACGTGGCAGGGATTCACCCCCATGCCGTTGACCAAGCAGGGGACCTCTACGCAGGCGTCGGCAGGCAGGTTGTCGATGAGGCCCTGGTTAAGCACGTTGCCGCCGATCTGGTAAGGCTGGTCAGTGACAACCGCCTCCATGATCCGGGAGGCATATTCGCGCGAGCGGGTGTGCTCCACGTTGCCGCCGTTCATGAGCTCCTCGCGCTGCTTCTCCCAGCGTTCGATCTGGTCTACGCAACGGCGGGGATATTCATCGAGCGGGATATTGAACCGGTCGATGAGCTCCGGATATTTGTTCTTGATATAGAACATGTTGTATTCTGCGTTGTGCTCGCTCGACTCAGTGCAGTAATAGCCTAATTTATCGATGTAGTCGTAGCGGACCATATCGTTATGCTTTTCGAGGTTTTTCTCTTTGGCGCGGCGGCGGATTTCAGGGTAGAGATCGTTGCCGTCCCTGTCATAAATTTCGAGCAGCCAGCCCATGTGGTTAATACCGGCGATCAACTCGCGGCGGCCTTCGATCTTATCCTCCATCCCAAGCGCTTTCAGCAGATGATCGCTGCAAACCTGAACGCTGTGGCAGAGTCCCACCGTTTTCACGCCGGTGTAGCGCTGCATATAGCCGGAGAGCATCGCCATGGGGTTGGTGTAGTTTAAGAACCAGGCGTCGGGACAGACCTCCTCCATGTCCCGTGCAAAATCGTCGAGCACCGGGATGGTGCGCAGCGTGCGCATGATTCCGCCGATGCCCAGCGTATCGGCGATCGTCTGGCGCAGGCCATATTTTTTGGGGACTTCAAAATCGATGATGGTGCAGGGATCATAGCCGCCCACCTGAATAGCGTTTATAACGAACCGCGCGCCGCGCAGCGCCTCCTTGCGGTTGGGAACGCCGAGATAGGAGCGGATGGACGTTTTGCCGCCCTGCTGGCGGTTGATTGATTCGAGCACCAGGGCGCTCTCCTCCAGCCGCTTGGCGTCAATGTCGTACAGGGCGATTTCACATTCGCGCAGCGCCTCGCTGCACATCGTATCGCCCAGAACGTTTTTGGCGAAAACGGTGCTGCCTGCGCCCATAAAGGTGATTTTCAGCATGGTATCTCCTCCCTTGTTGCATTCATCATAGCATTTCTTCCGGAAAGAAGCCATTGCACATTGTGTCCTCTTTTTGATATAATGTGAGAAAATCACGGAGAAGGAGAGAGCGCCTATGCCGGAGGGAGCCAGGGACATTATGATTGTCAACAGGGGGTACCGGGATATCAATCCCCGCTGCTGCGGCGAAGAACGCTGCCCCCCTGAATACCGCTACGGCCCAGCCATTCGGGAGCACTATCTTTTGCACTATGTGGTTTCTGGAAAGGGCGTCTTTGAGGCGCGCGGCGCGGCCTTTCCCGTCCGGCAGGGGCAGATTTTTATCATCCGGCCGGGGGAAACGACCACCTATCAGGCGGACCGGAACGATCCGTGGTTTTACCGCTGGATAGGGTTTGAAAGCGGAATCGAGCTGCCGCTTCTCCTGCGGCAGCCGGTGCTGGATGCCCCTCAGTGCGGACACCTTTTTTCCGCCCTGGTCGATTCAGAAAATCTGCAAAGCGGGCGGGAGCTGTATCTGTGCGGAAAGATCTATGAGCTGCTCTCGCTTCTGAGCGCCTCCTCCTCTTCCGGCTCCGCGCGGGATTATGTGCTGCGGGCGAAAAACTACATTGAATCCAACTATATCGGGGAGATCACCGTCCGCCAGATGGCCGGGTTTTTGGGGCTGGACCGCAGCTATTTCAGCGCGCTGTTCCGCAGCCAGACCGGCCGCTCCCCGCAGGACTATCTGGTAGAGCTGCGGCTGCAAAAGGCGGCGGAGCTGATCGCCGTCTACGGCTACCGGCCTGGGGAGGCGGCGGCCGGGGTTGGCTACCGGGATGTCTGCAACTTTTCCCGAATGTTTAAGCGCCGCTTCGGCGTTTCCCCCTCCTCCTATGGAAAAGGCCGGTAAAAAACGCAGCGCGTTTTTTACCGGCCTTTGAAAAAGCGTTTCTGAGGCGAAGATTACGCCCCGGATTTTGCGCTGTCCGCGCGAAACCGCTGCTTTTTCCGGTTTCTGCAAACCGGAGGCGCAGCACTTACAGATTTTCCTGAAAACCGGAAATCATTTTTCAGCGTTGGGATTTTTAAAGCGGCGGCCGGGAGGCTCCCGGCCGCCATGGGCTTATACCCGCATGGAAAGCGCAGGCTTGCCGCTCTCCTCAGCCGTCCGGCCCTCGCGGTTATAGAGAGGGCTGGGGGTGGATTCCGCTTTTTTGCCGGCGGAAGGCGTTTCTTTGGAATCCTCCTCTGCCGGAGAGACCTCCTTTTTAGAGTCTTTGGCCTTTTGAGCGTTTTTGGCGCTGGCCGCTTCGGCATCCTTTTTCTCCGCTTTGGCGGCGTCCTGCACGGCCTGGTTGGCCTTTTCCAGCATACCGGCTTGGGACTTTGTAATTTCCTCAGAGGCTTTTTTGGTTCTGGCGAGCTCCTCCTTCTTCTTTTCAGAGGTGCTCTCCACTCCGCCATCCTGATTGATTTCACTCTCCAAAACTTTCGCCCGGCCATCCAACCGGTTTTGCACGCTGGTCTGGGTCTTGGCCTGCATCATAGCGCTTTTTGCGGAGAGCATAGCCATTTGCAGATTTGCGCCGCAGCTGCTGTTGATTCCCGTCATTGTTCGGTTCCTCCTGTCTCGTTTTGAATATGGACAGCCTCTTTCCGGCCGCCTATTCCATATGTCGGCGGGGCGGGTTCCCGGTCAAGCGGGGATGTTGTGAAACGTCCCTTTTCGGTTGTGAAGCCGGGCGGGCTACCGCGCCATGAGCAGGATGTCCAGCGTGAATCGGTTTTCTTCCAATGTAATGTCGATATCCCCGCAGTATTTCTGCGCTACCTTTTGGATGTTGGCGAGGCCAAGGCCATGCCCTGGAGCTTTTTTGGAGCTTAATGGAAGGCCGTTCTCCTCGTTGAAAAGAATTTCACCCGCAAAGCTGTTGGAGATTTCGAGCAGATAGGCGTTTTTCTTGCGGTAAGAAAGGATTTGTATCGAAGGGCTGGCGCTGGCTTGAGCGCCCTCCAGCGCATTGGCGATCGCGTTGTTTAAGAGAATGCTGAGATCGAAGGCGTTGATGCCGGACCCTTCCGGATAATGGAAAGCGCACTGAAAGTCTATCCCCTTTTCTTCCGCCTCTTTTTTCCGTTCGCTTAAAATGACGTCGGTCACAGGGTGGCCGCTTTGGATGCCGGGAACGGCTTCGTTTATCTGTTCCTTCATCTGCCGGAGATATTCTCCGGCCTGTTCCCATTCCTTCCTCAGGTAGAGCTGTTCCAAGGTCAGAAGGTGGTTCCCCATGTCGTGCTTTAAGCTGCGGATGTCGCTGTAGAGCCGTTCCACCTCGGCAATATGGCGCTTGATCTCCTCGGTCTGTTCCAGCAGCAGGCGGTTTCTCTTTTCCTCCTCCTGCCGGTTTTTGAGACTTTGGAAAATTACCGTCACCGTTAAAATGGAGAGGAGAGAGATGAGATAATAAAACAGATAGAGCCAGCTATAGCCGCCGTAGGCGTCGGAGATCCGGTTCCCGGTGTTTCGTTCATACAGGGCTTGGTAGGAGGATAAAACCGCGTAATTCAGGGCGCTGGAGAGAGAAGGGATGAAGAGCAGCAGAAGCTCCCGCTTGGTCATGCCCTCCCGCTTGTAAATATAGGCTTTTAGGAGGATCTGAACGGCTAGGAACATAAGGGCAAAGTTCAGCAGCCGATCGATCAGCAGCCGTAGGGTAAAAACGATAAACAGCGCCCATTCGTTTTGCTGTATGCCGGGTATCTGGGAGAACAGCGGATCCGCCGTCTGGCTGAGGGTAACTTCCATGGCAGAGGATAACCAGCGCAGCGAAAAAAAGGTGGAGCCCAGAAAAATCTTTTGTTCCACATTTTCCCGCTCCAACAGGTACATGACCAAAAAGGCGGCCAAAACGCCGCACAAATAGGCGCAGAAATTGCTTATGACCCAGGGGATATAGTAGAGAACGGTCATCGTGAGAAAATAAGCGGCCCCTACCCGCCAGGCCCGGCGTTTTTGCCGCATGAAGGCTTTCGCCAGGCGATAGCAGCAATAGGCGGTGGAGGCGGCCGTCCCAAAGAAAAGAAGGTTGGAAACGATCTGGTAATAAACGTCAATCTCCCACATAGCCGTTCCCCCGTTCCGCCCGGCGGCTATAGCGCAGATAGCCTTTGACAAAGGCGGGATAGTTCTGTTTGGCCATGAGCGCCTTCCCCTTTTCCAGCCAAACGGTGGAGGAATCATATTTCACCACATATTTGAAATGAATAAGATAAGCGCGGTGGGGTCGAAAAAAATCCTCGCCCGCCTGTTTGGCAAGTTCGGAGAGCCGGCCGTAGTATTCAATTTCCTTATCCAGCTCATGAATCAGAACCTTGCGGTTAAAAACCTCCGCATAGATAACGGCGTCCAATGAAACCCGGATATGCGCCCCTTTCGACCGAATCAGCAGGGAATCCTGCTTCCGGGGAAGCAGGAGAGGCTCCCGGCATTGCGCAATCGCCCTTTGCAGCACGGCGGTAAAACGCTCGTCCTCAAACGGCTTTATGAGATAGTGGAAGGCCCCCACGTCGAAGGCTTGGAAAACATATTCCTCCATAGCGGTAATAAAGATGAGAACGGTGTCCCATCCCTTTTCCCGAAGCGCCTTGGCCGTTTCCATCCCGTTGATGCCCGGCAGCCGGATATCCAAGAGCAGAATATCCGGAGCCCGTCCGGCGGCGATCAGCTTTTCACCGGAGGAATAGGCTACCGTTTCCAGATCGGGAAAAAGCCTGTGGAGCTTCTCCTCCAGCAGCTTCCGGATCTCCGGTTCGTCGTCGCAAATAGCGATTTGCATAGGCCGGTCTTCTCCTTTCCTCTCAAGCTCCGCATACTGCGCGGCAGGACTTGTCCTTTCTCTATTATAGCGGATAGCGGCCGGACAGCGCAGGCAAAATGCTGTGAAACGGCCGTTATTGGTTGTGAAATCATGTTGGAAAGGGGTGAAACCGCTACGCAGGAGGGGGGATTTCTCCCTGATTTTCGTGCTTCCTCGGTTTATCGCAAAAATATTCTTAGGATATCTTGTTAGATTTTGTGATTTATGCTATAATTTCAGCAACAGGCTACAGAGTAAAGAAAGCAGCCGTTATGTTTATTGATAAACAATAAAAGAGCGGTTTTTTGTTTCTGTTGTTAAATCTATGGTTTTAGCAACAGGCAGGGTGATCAAGATGGGAACAGGTGATGCCGTTGACAAATCTTTGGGAAAGGCTGAAAGCGCCCCGCAGCAAGCTGGGGCGGCTATTTTATTCCTATCTTTCCATGCTGCTGGTCCCTATCCTGATTAGCTCGGCCGCTTATATCCGTATGGAACAGATGGTGCGCGGGCAGTCCATCCGGATTGTGGAAACGGCGGTTGAGCAGATGGGGGAGGAGCTGGATCGGGCGCTGCAAGAGGCGGAAACGCTGGCGAATGCGATGATCTCCAACCGGCGCGTAAAAATCTGCGCGAACGCAAACAAGCCCTCCTCCTCTACCAGCGTCTACGATCTGCTGGAAATGAGCTATGACCTGCGTAACTATGGGCTGGGCCTTTCCAACATCAGCGATTTTTTCCTTTACTTTCCCAAGAGCGACGTTATTATGACCCGCAGCGCCTCCTATTCCCCCTCGCTGTTTTTTCAACACATTTATGGGAGTAGCAGCGTCGCCTATGAAGAATTTTATGAGGAAACCTTAAACGGCTATTACCGTGGATCCATCCTCCATTCCCGCGTAGAGAGCCGGGGGCAGGGGAAGGAGGCGCTGCTTTATGCGCTGACCCTTCCGGGGGCGGAGGCGGGAAGCGTAGGGGCGAACATCTTCCTGCTGCTCGATGTAGCGTCGCTTCAGGATTCGTTCCGCGGCTTTGCGGATATCATGCCGGGCTCAAAGGCCGTTTTGTTCCAAAGCCGGTCGCAGGAAGCTCTGCTCTGCTTCTCCACCCTGTCCGAACCGGAGGAGGCGGTGCGCAGGGAATTTGAGGAGGGGGTCCATCTCCAAAGCGGTTATCTGGCTTCGCGGCTTTCCTCTCAAACGGGGAAAGGGCTGGAATACATCATCTGGCAGCCGGTGCGCACCGTTCTGGATCCGGTGCGGCGGATACGGAATTTTTTGCTCGCAGCGATCGCTTGCTACATGCTGGTGGGGATTTTCATGTCCTATTTCCTTTCGGAGAAAGCGCGTGCGCCCGTTAAATCCTTATTCGGCGCTATCCAGCCGCTGCTGCACATGAAAGCGGCCTCCCCCCGCCGGGATTACCGGCAGGATCTGAAGCTGATTGAGGAAGGGGTGTTTCATCTTGCGGCGCAGAACGAATCGGCCTCCCGCCGTTTGAATGAAATGCTGCCGGTGGTCCGCAACAATGTGCTCAACAAACTGCTGGCAGGCGACTGGGCAGGAGAGGCGCGCCCCTCGCGCTTTTTGGAGAAATATGCGTTGCAGCTGGACGAGCCCTGGTTTTTTGTGCTGATTCTGATGTTGGATACGGCGGACGGAGCGGAAGCCGGATCGGAGCTGGCGGCCGCCGCCGGAATCGCTTGCGCGCATGCCTCGGCTTTCAGCCATTGCTATTGCGCCGAACCGGCCAGCCGGCAGGTCTGCCTGATTGTGAACCACGTCCGTCCGGTGGAGGATGCGGAGATTCTCCAGTTGGCGCACGCCATTCGGAACGAACTCTTTTACCGCATGAATCTGGACGCTTCGGCCTACACCGGAACCTGCGGGGAAGGACTGGGCAGTATTGCTCGCTCCTATCATGAGGCGCTGCAAGCGCTTCATTACCGGGCGGTGATTCCGGGAAGCAGCGTAATCGAATACCGCGGCCTGGCGCGCGGCTCCAGCCCGGTTCATTATGGGGCGGAAGCCGAGCTTGGCCTACAGAATGCGCTGCGCGAGGGCGATCTGGCCAAGGCGCAGTTGGGAATCGACCGGCTCTTTGAGGAGCATGCGCTGGAGCGGAGCATGGATCCCTATATGGCGCACTGCCTGGTGATCCGGCTTTTGCTGACGCTGATCGAAGCGGGCGAGAGTGTCGGCTACAGTCTATATAACGATCCGCCGCTTCAGCCGGTGATCCGCGGGCTGTTCCCGTTGGATGCGCGCATGGAGGAAACGAACGAAATCTTAAAGCAGATTGCGGGCCGGCTGTGCGGTTATGTGTGCGAACACCGGGATCGCACGCTGAAAAGCCTTCGGGAACGCGCGGAAGAGATCATTGCCCAGGAAATCGCCAACCCGGAGCTGAGCCAAACCTATCTTGCGCAGCAGCTTGGGGTCAGCGCGCCCTATCTTTCCGCCTTTTTTAAAGAAAAGATGGGGCAGAATATGGTGGACTACATCAACCGCCGCCGCTGCGGGCTGGCTAGGCGTTATCTCTCGGAAACCGATTGGACGCTTTCCGAGATCGCCAGCCAGGTAGGATTGGCGGACAGCGCCGCCGTGATCCGCATTTTCAAAAAATATTGCGGGATGACGCCTGGGCAGTTCCGCAAACAGCTGGATTCCGCACGGCGGTGAGCGAAACCCGGAACCCTTTTGATAGCTGCGCCGTCAAAAGGATCCGTTGACCCCGCCGCTGCCGCGGCAGCCGGGGCGAACGGCCGAAAAATATCCGCCTTTGGCGTCTGTTTTTTTATAAACAACCGCAGCCCTTCCGAAGCATTTGGATCCGGAGGGCTGCGGTTGTTTCAATTGGTACGAAAAGCTCTTGTTTAAAGAAAAAGAAGAGGCCCTCTCTTCTTTGGCTCAGAGCTGATGAATGGCCGAGACCAAAACGGCGGGATCCTGGGAGGCGTCCTCCCCGACCAAGCGGATGGTATCTCCCTTTTGAATGCCCAGCTTGAGCAGCCCCAAAAGGCTGGAAGCGCTGCAAGCGCGGTTTTCCTGCGGTTTTTCAATTGTCCAGCGCCCTCCGAGGCCGGAAATGGCGTTGTGAAGCTGGCGGGCGTTTTGTCCATACAGATCGCAGGGGGCCTGGATAGTCATATGGACAGTAGGACGGTTCGTCATGTTCAGCACCTCATTTGTTCGGAATTTGGCTAGGGCTGGAAAAGCCGTGGCCAGGATGCGGTAAGCATACAACACCGCACCTTCCATTGTCAATCGATCCCGATCATTTTTGGCGGATTTTCTAAACGTTAATCAATCGCCGCCCTTGTTTCTGTGGTAAAAACAGGAGATTTTATAACATGGACACATCCCGTTCATAAAAAGAAAGACCGTCCAGAGAGCTGTATCCGGTTCCAGGCTAAAGGGCGGTAGAGTTCACCTCCACCCAGGCCGGATAGAAGCCGCAGCAGAGGGCGGTTCGCCAGGAGGCGAGGTTGGAGAGGCTCGTCCCATAAAAGGGGAGAATACCTTGGCGGAGGATGGCCTCTTTGAGCTGGCCGACCAGATAGGAACCCAGCCCGCGCGTGCGGTGTCCCGGACAGACGTCTACGCCGATCTGCCACCAGCCGGGCGCGTCGGCCGAGCAGGCGGCCATGCCGAGGATTTCCTCTCCCTCCAGTGCAATTATCCCCAGCTTGTCCGGCCTATCCGCCGATCGGGGCTGACAGACGGCGTTGGGAAAGCGTGCGTCCCCATAATAGGGAGAGAAGTCCTCTCCGCTCAGCCAGCGTATCGTGAGAGACATTCGCTCTGCTGGAGGCGGCGGGACGGAAAGCGGCGCGCGGCTGGGTAAGAACATGTGATAGGTCTGCGAGAGCTGGAATCCATAGTAGATAAGCTCCCGCTCAATGACGCGCAAATTGGGAAATTCAAAGAGCCAATGTCCCGGCTTGTCCGCTGTAAATTCCCGCAGCCAGGGGTGCAGGCGCTCATCGGCCATGATAACCGCATTTTTCCCAAGCGTGGTCATGTGGAAGAAATCCGGCTGATGGGAATAGATCCGCCGCCCTTCCTGGAGGCGCGGCAGGGTAAGGACCGCCTCCTCCTTTAAAAAATCCTCTGGGGAGCAGTTGCATTCCAGGGCCAAGAGCTGCCGGAGCTTTTCCACCGTTTCCGGTTCTAACAAGGGAATACCTCCTTTCGTTGTCTCATCCTTCCGGTGCTTTCGTCTTTTTGCAAGCCCTTTGATTGTAACCCGCACCTTATGGGCTGTCAAGAGAGCGATTGATACCGGAGAGAGATGGCGGTATAATAGCCATATCAAGCCCACAATCCATCGATTTAGGAGGGAACAGAGATGTTATCGGTCTGTCTGCCGGGAACAGGAGGGATGCTCCCGCTCCCCGGCCGTTATTTGGCCTGCTGCCTATTGGAATATCAGGGGAAAAGCGTGCTGATTGATTGCGGGGAGGGGACGCAGATGGCGCTGCGGGCGGCGGGCTGCCGCATCAGCCGGATCGAGAGGATTCTCATTACCCATCTGCATGCCGATCATCTGGCCGGACTGCCGGGATTGCTTTTGACCATTGGCAACACGGGGCGCACAGAGCCGCTGCTTCTGGCGGGCCCGCCCGGACTTTATCAGGCGGCGTCAGCGCTCATGCAGATAGCCCCGGTCCCTTACCCGGTCCAGGTGGCCGAACTGGCCGAAGGCGGCGGGCTGGAGGGTTGGGCCGGGCTGCGCATCCGCAGCCTGCCCTTGAAACACGGGATTCCCTGCTATGGCTACCGCTGCGAGATAGAACGCAAGCCCGTCTTTAACCCGCAAAAGGCGGAACGGCTGGGGATTCCAAAGGAATATTACCGCCGGCTGCATGCGGGAGAAAGCGTGCGGCTTCCCGACGGCCGGACGGTGGAGCCGCAGGCGGTGCTGGAAGGGGAGCGCCCTCCGCTGGCGGTCTGCTATTGTACCGATACGCTGCCCATCCCGGACATCGCCGGTTTTGCGAAAGGGGCCGACCTGTTCATCGCCGAGGGGATGTATGGCGGCGGAGATGCGGGAGAGGCAGAAAAACGGAAGGGAAAGATGCACAGCACCTTTCCGGACAGCGCCTGGCTGGCAGCCCAAGCAGGGGTTAGGCAGCTTTGGCTGACCCATTTTAGCCCAGCGCTGGCGGATCCGCAGCAGGAACTGGAAGCGGCGCGTGCTCTCTTCCCGCAAAGCGTCGCCGCGTTTGACGGGATACGGCTGACGCTCGGTTCCCGATCGGAAAAGGCAGCCGGAGAGAAGCAGGCTTTTTAACGCTTCCAGAGTTTACAATGGGTATCAAAATTTTTCTGCGCCTTTGCTATGAATAATTATACAAAAATTTTAACAAAATGGAAGCCCTCTGTAAACAACCGGTGTTTCCACATTTTCCACGGGGTTTTCAACCGATTATTCTCGGTTTCCCTTTCTTCTATGTGGAAAACTTTTTTTACAAAAGGTATATTCTCCGCCGGAAGCCGTTTCAGGGTGACAGAAATTTCCCAGGAAAAGCGGGGATAAAAATGGGGAAATGCTACTATATCTGGTAATGGGTGTTTCGTCAACCCCATATTTGGGGAGGGGGTTCGGACCGGGAAATCAAGATGAATAGCCATGTATATTGGCAGTCTGTACCGCCCACAATAGCAATAAAAGCCATTGGAACCGGTTGAAAAACAGGGAAAAATCGGCTGAATGCGGAATAAATAAAGGGGTGCAGATGGATGATTAGAGGGACCAACAAAAGAATCATTGAAATCAGCGGCGAGGATGGGAGCTGCTTTGAACGGATTGTGCTGTTCCTGCGGCCGGAGCAGGATGAGGAGAGCGAGGGCCGGGTGCTGAAGATGGCCGAGGATTATGCCGACGGCCTTTTCCGCTCGAACGCTCCAGCCTCGCTGCTCAAGGAACGCAGCAAGGCGCGGACGCAGCGCTTCAGCCCCAGGACAGTTGCGCTGGCTCTTTTGGCGCTGGCGGCGGGCGCGGCGGTTTTGTGCATGGTTTTGCTGTAAACGGCCGGCCTTTTCTTTGGAATGTGTCTGGAAATCTTGACGGCGGATTGTAAAATCCTGCCGGAATATGGTATAATAACCGCGAAGCGGTTATTATACGTTGATTTATTTGGCCGCTCTATTGCGGGCTTGGCGGATTCTATTTTAGACGCTTTGCGTCTGCGTTATTTTTAAATCCTTTAAAGCAAACGCAGGCCGTTTTATTTGGACAAAAAAGAGAAGGCGGGAAATGAGAGCAATGCGTGAGAAAAAGCATTTAGGCGGGGAGGAAGGCATGCAGGCGGTGGTGGGCCGCAATCCTGTGTTGGAAGCGCTGCGCGGAGAGCGTGCGCTCAACGCGCTGTATCTGGAACAGGGGAACGCCTCCACTGCGGCGGCGCAGGCGGTGCAGCTTGCCAAAAAGCGTGGCATCCCGGTGAAGAACGTGTCCAAAGAGAAGCTCGCGCAGCTTTCCGGCGGCGCTGCGCATCAGGGAATGGCGGCCACGTTGGCCTCTCATAGCTACGCCGATTTAGAGGACATTTATGAGCGGGCGGGAGAGGATCCCCTTTTTGTGATCCTGCTCGATGAGCTGGAGGATCCCCACAATCTGGGAGCTATCGTCCGTACTGCGGAGGCGGCGGGCGCGCATGGCGTTGTGATCCCGCGGCGGCGTTCGGCGCTGTTGACCCCTGCCGCTGCGAAGGCGGCGGCGGGCGCATTGGAGCATCTGCCGGTGGCGCGCGTAAACAACCTTTCGGCTACGATTGAGGAGCTGAAGGCGCGGGGCGTTTGGGTCTATGCCGCCGACATGGACGGGGAAAGCTACTGCGCTACCCACTTTGACGGGCCGGTTGCGCTGGTGATAGGTTCGGAGGGGCGCGGCGTCGGCCGGTTGGTCAAAGAAAATTGCGACGCAGTCGTTTCATTGCCTATGTATGGGCAGTTAGGATCGCTCAACGCTTCGGTGGCGGCGGGGATCCTGATGTATGAGATTGCCCGGCAGAGAAATGGAGTTACAGCCGTGCCGCCCATGACGGCAGCGGTTGGAAGGAAAGGTATAGATGGATGAATAGGAATACCTATAATGTAGACGATATTCTTGAAGAGGTAAAACGCAAACGAGCGCGGGAGGCTTCTATGGGCGGCGCTTATAGGCAGCCCGCCGCCCTGCCCGCAGAAACGTTTCGTTCTCCTTATCCGGATTACGGAGGGGCTTATCCGCCGCAGGACTACCGGTCGGGGGAAAGCGCCCCCCCCCCTGCCGGCGAGCCGGGGTGGGCCGCCCCGGCGGATCCTTACCGGCAGCCGGAACATCCGGCCCGTTATGAGCCGCCGCACAGAGAGCCGAAGCACGCCGCGCCGCCTCCGCCGTCCGATCCCTATGCCGCGCCCTCTGGCTACGGCTACGGCGCGGATCCCCGGTATCCGCAGCAGCCCTCCTCCCGGCGCGCGGGCGGAGGGTTCGTGCAGGAGGAGAACCCGTCCTATCCTCCGCGCAGTTATGAGCCGGCGGCGGACTATGGGTACAGCCAGCCCTATTACGATACAGCCAGGCGCTATCCGTCTCCGACGGAACCCTATGCCCGGCCCTATGGCCGCGGTGAAAGTCCATCTCAGGAATCTTCATTCTCTGCGCAGGGCTTTGGCGCTCCGGCTGTGCCGCAGGCGCCGGCTCCTCCGCTCACCGTCAACCGCCGCACGCCGAAGCCGTCGATGGACGAGCTGCTTCAGAATTTCGGCGAAGGGGTAGGACTGGGAAAGGGTCTGGATCCTTCCAAGCCCTCGATCACACCGCGGCGGAGCGCTCCGATGATGGGGAAGCAGGAGGAACCCCAGCCGCCTGCCGCTGCGGCGCGCGTTCAGTCCCCGGCTGCCCCCAGGCGCTTTGATTATGCGCCGCCGGCCTATCCGCCGTTGAAGCCCCCGCCGGTTCTGGCTGGGGAATCTCAGTTTGTTCCTTCTGCGGGGATGCCTTCTCAGACCCCGGTGCAGGCGCCGCCCTATCCCGAACGGTTTCAGATAGAGCCTGCCTATGAGCAGAACCGTTTTCCGTCCGGCGCTTATCCGGAACCGGGGCGCGACCGCCTAGGGGAGAGCTACCCGGCGGCGGAGAAGCCCGCCGGCGGAAGATTCGATCCGGCCCGGTTCACCTTAACGGAACCCGAAGGGCCTGCCGTCCTGCCTGCGCGGGAGGAACCGGCCCCGTCTTTGCAGCCCGATCCTCCTGTACAGGGCGGTTGGGCGGGCGCGGCAACCCCGGCCTTTGAGAACTTCGGACAGGCGGAAACAGGCTTTCAGGCGCCGCCGCAGGCCGGTTTCACCGAAACGGCAGCCCCGCCGCCGGAGCCTTCCTTTCCGGAGCCCGATCCCTTTTTCCCGCCGGAGGAGGCGGAAGAGCCGCTCCCTTCTTTCTCCAAGCAGGAGTATACGCCGCCTCCCTTTGATCAGGAAGCGACCCGCATGACCGAGATTGATGATTCGCTGCGCAACGCTACGGTCAGCCATGTTTCTCTGGCCCCCGAAGATACCCAGGATGATGTGGATATCGACGAGGAGGGCCGGACTCTGGACGCTTCTTCGGGGGAGGAGGAGCGGCAGGAGATTTTGAGGGAGCTGCGGCACAACCGTACCAGCCTTCTGACCCGGTTGGGCGTGACATTGGCCGCCTTTGCCGGGCTTTGTTTCCTGGCCCTTGCGTATATGTTTCCCGATGTGCCTACGCCGCCGTTTATGTGGGCGGAGGGGGACACCATGCGCACCTTCCTGATAGTCGATCTGGCCTTGGTGGTGTTGGCCATGCTGTTAAACTATTCGATCATCGGCGGCGGTTTGGTGAGCCTTTTCACCTTTAAAGCGGACAATGATTCGCTGCTCTCGCTGGCTATGGTGGCGGCGGTATCGCAGAGCGTGGCGCTCATCGTCACGCCGGAAGCAGCCGATCTGAGCGCAGGGGTGCACCTTTATAACTGTATTCCGGTTTTAGGAATTTGTTTCAATCTGTTTGGCAAGCTGATGACGATGAAGCGCGTCGCTCTGGGCAGCCGCATCGTCTGCGGCGAAGGGGAAAAATATGTGATGCGCACCATTCGCAGCGAGGATTTTTCCCGCCAGCTTTCGCGCGGCCTGCCCTCCGATCTGCCGGAGATCACCTATTCGGTAAAAACCCGCTATGTCTCCGGCTTTTTACAGGCTTCCTATGCGCAGGACTATGCGGAGGGCATCAACCGCGTTTTGGTTCTGATCTGCCTGGGGGCTTCAGCTGCGGTCGCGGCGGCCAGCTATTTTGTCAGCGAAACGCGCAGCATCTATCTGGCCCTGACGGTGTTTTCGGCGCTGCTGACCGTTTGTTCCCCGTTTACCTCCACCATTGTCGGCAACGCCCCCATGCTGCGCGCCGCCAGGAAGCTCCAGAAGAGCGGGGCCGTTATCGCCGGTTATCCGGTCGTGGAGGAATACAGCGAGGTGAAGGCGGCTACCTTCAAGGCGAAGGAGCTGTTTCCGGAGGACAGCATTACCCTGAGCTCGATGAAGGTATTCCAGGAGAGCCTGATTGAGCAGGCGATTTTGGATGCCGCCAGTGTGATCTGTGCGACCGATTCCCCGTTGGCCCCCATCTTTAAAGGGATGATCAATTCCAACGAGAAGATCCTAAAGCCGGTGGATAACATCGTTTATGAGGATGCCATGGGCCTTTCGGCCTGGGTGGACGGCAAGCGGGTGCTCATCGGCAACGCGCAGCTCATGGCCAACCACGGCATTGCCACCCCCTCCAGGGATTATGAGCACCGCTATGTGGGGGAGGGAAGGCAGATCCTTTATCTCTCCAATTCCGGCGAGCTTATCGCCATGTTTGCGCTGAGCTATGAGGCGGATGGACGGGTGGCGGCGCAGATGAAGGAATTGGCGGACGGCGGGGTTTCGCTGATCATCCATTCCACTGACCCCAACATTACGCCTCAGCGGATTTCCGAGCTCTACCATTATCCGCAGCCCTATATCAAGATTGTTCCGGCGAACCTGCATGCGGACTATAACCGGATTCTGGAGCCCAGAGGCCGCGCGCGCGCTTCGATCATCTATTCCGGAACGATTATGTCGATGTTCCGCGCATTGGGGATCATCCCGCGCATTAAAGCGGCGGTAACGGCGGGCACAGCCTGCCAGCTGCTCGCAACGCTGATTGGCTACGCGGTGATCACCTTTTTCGCCTTTTTCGCCGGGATGGCGAATATTTCGTTTATCGTGCTGCTGCTGTATCAGCTGATATGGGCGGGCGTGGTGGCCTTCGTGATTGCGCTGCGCCGGATTTGAGCCGGTTTCATCCGATTCTGCAAGCCGGGGGGTGTTTCTTACACCCCCCTTCTTTTACTTATGGAAGGGGACAAAATATGGATACAGGATTGCTGCGCGCCGCTATGCGGGAAGGGGATTTTTACCCGGAGCTGTGTGCGGTGGAGGAGTGCGAGAGCACCAACCTTTTAGCCCGCCAGCTTGCGCTTCAGGGCGCACCGGAGGGTACGGCTGTTTTTGCCGGCAAGCAGACGGCCGGCCGGGGACGGATGGGCAGGCGTTTCCAATCCCCAGCCGGAGGGGGACTTTATATGAGCGTTCTGCTGCGGCCTACCCTTCCCGTTTCAGAGGTTGCGGTGATCACCGCCTGCGCGGCGGTAGCGGTGGCCGAGGCGGTGGAAGAGCTCTATCCGCTGGGGGCAGAGATTAAGTGGGTCAACGATCTGCTGCTGGATGGACGGAAATTCTGTGGCATTCTGACCGAATCGGTGCTTTCGGCGGGCGGATCCAGCTTTTTGGTGCTGGGCATCGGCATCAACGTATCGACCGATACCGCCTCCTTTCCGGAGGAGGTACGGCGGACAGCCACCTCGCTCTATGCCCATAGCGGCATCCGCCAGCCGCTGGAAGCGGTTGCAGCGGCGGTGCTGGATCGGTTTGCCGCCTTTTACCGGGGATTTCCCGGCAATCTGCCGCAGCAGCGGGACGCTTATTGCGCGCGGCTGACCACATTGGGGAAAATGGTGGAGATTGCCGGTGAGGAAGGATGCTATACCGCCGTTGCGGTAGACAGCCGGTTCGGCCTGGTGGTGGAACGGGAGGGCCTGCGGCGGACGCTTTCCTCAGGCGAGGTCAGCGTCCGCGCGCGAGAGGATGCCTAGCGCCAGTTCCTGCCTGTTGAAAAGAGGGGGATTTTGCGCTATAATAACCGCAGAAGGTAACAGCCGGCTTTTGAAGGAACAATGGGGATGGGGGTGTTTCGTTGACCGATTATCAGGAAATCAGCGCGCTGTTGGTTTTCGATCGCCTGGACAGAGAAGATCCCAGCCGGCCGGACGAGCGCCCTGCCTTAGTCCGGATCTTCTGGGGCGCTTTTTATATTTTGTGGGAACTGCTGGAGTCGCTGTGTGAAAAGGTGGGCCTGTTCACCCTGGAACAACTGGAGCGCGCCTCTTTGGAGGTCCGGCGCGCCGAGTGGAACATCTATCAGGCGTTGGTTCGCTGGCGCAAGGAGAGGAAAGCCGCCCTTTACCGGTGGTTATATGAGCGGATGGAACCGCTGCGGCAGTTTGGGACTATTGTTGGCTATGCCGTTCATGCGCGCAGGCGCCGGGAGAGGCGCATTCCGCTGCGGACCCTCCTTTTAGAAATTGTTTACCGGATTTTTTATTTCTTTTGGCGGCTGGTGGTTTCGCTTCTCAACCTTGCCGCGCCGGTGGCCGCCTGTTGGCTGCTGTTTGTAGCCGTCGGCTATTTTACCAGCCTGAACTATGGGCTTTCGGTGCGCTATAATGGGACCCCCATCGGCAATGTTTCAAACGAAGCGCAGTTTGACGAGGTGCGCCGCCGCGTGGCGGAGCGCATAGGAGAAGGGGAGGATATCGGGACGGCCGATGTGTCCATGACTCTCCGGCCGATGCCCCGCACCAGCTACACCGATATGGATGAGATGGTCAACCGCCTGATAGAACTCTCCGGCCGCGATCTCTTTGAAGGGGTGGGCTTGTATATCGACGGCCAGTTTATCGGATCCCTTCCGGACAGCGGCTGGCTGCTGGATTATCTGGATAGCCGCCTGGGCGACAGCAATCCGGCGGCAGGAGCGGAATCAGCTCGCTTTAACCACCGCTTTTCCATTCAAAAGGGGCTCTATCCGGTGTCCTCCCAGACGGCCAACGAGGTGATAGAGGAGTTATTTACCCGCAACCTCGCGGAAGAGAAAACCTATACCGTCCGCGAAGGGGATACGCCGATCGGCATCGCCTCGCAGAATGGCATTTCGCTGGATGAGCTGGTCCGGCTGAACCCGAACGTTACCACCTCGCTGCTCATCGGCGACAGCTTGACGATTGCGCACAGCGTTCCCTACCTGCGGGTGTTGATTACCCGCACCGAGCGGGAAATCGAGGGGATCCCCTTTTCCACCATTCGCGAGGTGGATGAAGAGGAATACATTGGCTACCAGCGCATTGAGGAAGAAGGCGAGCTGGGAGAGATGGAGGTGGTCTCCGCCGTTACCTATGCGGATGGAGAGGAGCTGGAGCGCACCGAGCTTTCCCGCCGCCTGCTGCGGGATCCCACTCCGCGGCTGCTCGTAGTCGGCAGCCGTCAGCCGGAAACCCAGCCGGGCAGCGCGGCCGTGGCGGATACGACCAACGACATCATCGATTCACTGGCTGGAGAGATGTTTATCTGGCCGGTGGACGGCGGACGTATCACGATGCCCATTTGGGGCTATAGCGGGCACACCGGCAACGATATTACCGGCATACCGGCCGGTACCACCATCCGCGCGGCGGCTTCGGGCGTTGTCACCAAGGTGGCTTATACGGCGGGCGGTTATGGACGGCACATCATTATCACCCATCCCAACGGCATGCAGACGCTTTATGCGCACAACAGCGCCAATCTGGTCCAGGTGGGCGCCGAGGTGGTGCAGGGCCAGAAGATCGCCGAGGTTGGCCAGACGGGATGGGCTACCGGCAACCATTGCCACTTTGAAATCCGCTATAACGGTTCCTACCTCGATGCGCGTTCCTACATAGGAGTAGCCAGTCCGCGTTGATAGAGTTTGCAGCTGGTTAAAACAAATAGGCGCGCTGCAAAATAGAAAACAGGCTGTAAAAGAAAGCGTGCAGCCGGCTTCTCCGGCTTGCAGAAACCGGAAAAAGCAGCGGTTTCGCACGGACAGCGCGAAATCCAGGGCGTAATCTTCGCCTCAAAAGCAGATTTTTCAAAAGGGCGTGTTGCAGAACGAAGTTCTGCAACACGCCCTTTTAACACCCTTTTCCGGGTACGGCCATAGGATGGAAGAAATGCGCTTATTTGGGAGGGGATTTTTTTGAGTTCGGTCCTGCAACGCCTACTGACCAACCTAGCGGAACCGCTTCTGTTCAAAAGGCCCGCCGCCATGGCTTTTATCCATGGTTCGGCGGACTATCCGGAATTAAAGGGGGAAGTCCGGTTCTACCAAGCGCCTGCGGGCGTGCTGGTATTGGCCGGCATTTCCGGGCTGCCCTCTGCGGGGGAGGGGTGCGAAACCGGTTTTTTCGGTTTTCATATCCACGAAGGAGAAAGCTGCACAGGGAATGTGCAGGACCCCTTTGCTAACGTCCAAACACATTTTAATCCGGAGGGCTGTCCCCATCCTGCGCATGCCGGAGATCTGCCCCCGCTTCTCAGTACCCAGGGAAACGCCTACTTAGCCGCCGTCACCAGCCGGTTCACCATCAACGAGATTATGGGCCGCACGGTGATTATTCACGACCACCCGGATGACTTTACCACCCAGCCTTCCGGCAATTCCGGGAAAAAAATAGGCTGCGGCCAGATAGAGGCAGTTTCATAGGAGAAAGCCCATGGGCGCTTTCCGGCCTTCCGGAAGGCTTTTTAGCCGCAGAGGCTCCATTGCCGCTGCGACCGGCCTTTCCTTCTTTCGGAAAGGGCGCGCCAAAATAGATCAGGCGGTTAAAAACATACTCCGGCCTATAAAAAAATCGTGCGGACCGCTCCCCCGGTTTGTAGGAACCGGAAAAGCTGCTTTTTTATAGGGCGCGTTGCAGAACCTAGTTCTGCAACGCGCCCTATTCGCCCTTCTGCGCTGAAGGCAGCTCTCCCATCTGGCGCTTATAGGTGCGGGTAAAATAGGAGAGGTTATGGAACCCGCAGAGCCGCGCGCTTTCGGTAATATTGTATTCCCCCGTTGCCAACAGGCTGCGTGCGTTGGTGCAGCGCAGGAAGTTGAGATACCCCACCACCGTTTGTCCGGTGAGCTCCTTGAAGGTGTGGCAGAGGTAATATTTGCTGAAGCCCACCGCGCGGCAGAGATCGTCGATAGCGATTTCCTCCGCATAGTGCTGGCGCAGATAGGCGATCACCTCCTTGCACAGATCCAGCCGTCCCATCGCCCGCCCGGCATCCGGGGCGGGATCCTCTATGGCATATTCGCGGCAGAGAAGGAGATAGAGCTCGGCAATGGCCGTCCGCACCGCCGTCCGGTAGTAGGGGCGCGCCTCGCGCAGCTCTTTACCGATGCGGGAAAAGCCTTCGCCGAACCGCTCATCCCGGACAAGGGATTGCAGCCGCACATGCGGAAGGGGAAGGTCGAGCCCTGCGAACAATCCGGGCGAGGCGATCAGGCAGTCATAGCGGCAATGGCGCTCGGCATAGACCGCATGCAGGCAGTTGGCGTTGACAACCGCTAGCTCGCCCACCGTTAAGGGGATGCGCTCCCCATCGGATAGCACCGTTCCGCTGCCCTCATAGCAGTAGAGCAGTTCCACCGCCTCGTGCCAGTGCAGGCTGCTGGAAATTCCGCCGCCCACCGTGTCCCGGTGGAAGAAAATCGGCAGAGCTGGATCGCTGTAGCGGTGCGCTTCATAGATGCCGGGCATACGGCTCCCTCCTCCAGATAAAGCAATATTGTGTTAAAGACGGGCAAGATGCTTTCTTTACTTTTTCTCGTTCTATTATAGAATGAAAGAGAGTTATCCGTCAAATTTTTTGCTGCTTTCCGGCTGGATAGCCGTGCCGTATCCGTAATAATACAGCCATTCTATACAGAAAGGAATCCTTCCCTATGTATCATTTTTCTATCGGCGTTATGCTCGACTCCTTCCGGACGGATGTCCGCAGCGCGATGCAGAAGGCCCATGAGCTGGGCGCGGCCGGGCTCCAGGTCTATGCCTCGCGCGGCGAGATGTCCCCCGACTGTGTCACTCCCGAACAGAAGCGTTCTTTTCTGGAGTTGGCGGATGCCTACGGCCTAAAGGTGGCCGCCCTCTGCGGCGATCTCGGCCAGGGCTTCTGCGATCCGCAGCGCAACCCTGGACTCATCGAACAATCCAAGCGGATTTTGGATCTGGCGAAAGAGCTGGGGACCGACGTGGTTACGACCCACATCGGCGTTGTCCCCGCCGATCCCTCCCACCCGCGCTATGCCGTTATGCAGGAGGCCTGCGGCCAATTGGCGCAGTATGCCGACAGCCTGGGCGCGCACTTTGCGATTGAAACCGGCCCGGAGTGTGCGGCGACGCTGCGCAGCTTCCTCGATTCGTTGCATTCGACCGGGGTAGCGGTCAACCTGGATCCAGCCAACTTTGTCATGGTAACGGGCGACGATCCGGCCGCTGCCGTGCACACCTTGAAGGATTATATTGTACATACCCATGCCAAGGATGGGATCAAGCTGCTGGAGCGCGATCCTGAAATCATCTATGGCCTGCGCCCCATTGAAGAGGTGATCGAGGAGGGGGAGGCGTTCCGGGAGGTCCCGCTCGGCGAGGGCAGCGTGAACTGGCCGGAATATCTAGCCGCGCTCGACGCCGTCGGCTACCGCGGATTTTTGACCATCGAGCGGGAGGTGGGGGAGAACCCGGCCGCCGACATCGGCAAGGCGGTTCAATTCCTGCGCCAATATGTGAAATAACGGCCTGACTGCGTTCCGGCCGCTGGATAGAGAGAAAGGATGGAAGAAGCATGAGTAAGCTGAAAATCGGCGTCATCGGCGTTGGCAACATTGCGCGGGAGCATATCCAGGCCTATCTGAAAAACCCCAACACCGAGCTGTATGCCTTCTGTGACATCAACGAGGAACAACTGCGCAAAATGTCCGAGAAGTATCATATTACCCGCTGCTATACCGATAAGGAGGAGATGCTGCGCGCCCTTCCCGAACTGGATGCAGTCAGCGTCTGCACCTGGAATTCCGCGCATGCCGCCTGCGCAATTGCGGCTCTGGAGGCAGGCAAGCATGTTCTCTGCGAAAAACCGATGGCCGCCAGCGCCGAAGAGGCCCGGCAGATGGCCGCGGCCGCAGAGAAAAACGGCAAGCTGCTCCAGATCGGCTTTGTCCGCCGCTATGGCAACGACTGCGACATTGTGAAGGATTTCGCCGCGAACGGATCGCTGGGTGATATCTATTATGCGAAAGCCACCTATCTGCGCCGCAACGGCAACCCCGGCGGCTGGTTCGGCGATAAGTCCCGCTCGGCGGGCGGCCCGCTCATCGATCTGGGGGTTCATGTCATCGATCTGACCCGCTACCTGATGGGCAACCCCAAACCGGTATCGGTCTATGGGGCGACCTTCCAAAAGCTGTTCAACCGTCCGGGCCTCAAGGATCAGGTGGGCTACCGCTCGGTTTCTGCAGGAGAAAAGGATATCTGCGATGTGGAGGATTTGGCCAGCGCGATGATCCGCTATGACAACGGCGCCGTCTTACAGGTAGAGGCCGCCTTCTCGCTGAATATTAAGAAGGACGAGGGGATTATCCAGCTCTTTGGGACCAAGGGAGGCGTCAAGCTCGACCCGGAATTTGAGCTGTTTACCGAGATCAACGATTACCTTGCGGATGTCCGGCTTGCCCGGCCGACCGCCCTCTCCTTCGACGGGCTCTTCTCGCGGGAGATCGATCACTTTGTCGATTGCGTTCAGAATGGAACCCCCTGCCGCGCGCCCGCGGAGGATGGTATTGAAATCATGCGGATCCTCGATGCGGTCTATGAATCGGCGCGCACCGGGCACGAGGTCCTTTTGGGCTAGGGCCGGAAAACAACCAGCCCTTATGAAAAAAGGAGGTTGCTATGAAGATTGCATTGAGTACCTATAGCCTTCAACGCCGGCTGGAAGAGAGAACGCTGACCCAGTTCGGGTGCATTGCCAAGGCGAAGGAGATGGGGTTTGACGCCATTGAGTTTGTCGGCATTCAGCCGCACGACGGATCCTCCGCCGGGGAATATGCCGCCCGGCTCCGCGAGGAGTGCGAACGGCTGGAGATGCCGGTTTCCAACTACACCGTTTCCGCCGATTTCCTGCGTTGCGAAAGCGTAGAGCGCGAGGTGGAGCGGGTGCGGGGTGAGGTGGATATCGCCGCCCTGCTCGGCGCAACCAGCATGCGGCATGATGCGACCGTCGGCTATCCCGAAGGCGCGCGCGGACGCCGCGGCTTTGAGGATTGCCTGCCGGTTTTGGCGGATGCCTGCCGCCAGGTCACGCAGTATGCAAAAACCAAGGGCGTCCGGACGATGGTGGAGAACCACGGCTTTTTCTGCCAGGACAGCGAACGGGTGGAAGCGCTGGTAAACACAGTGGCGGACGATAATTTTGGGCTGCTGTGCGACATGGGCAATTTCCTCTGTGCGGATGAGGATCCGGTGCACGCCTTCTCCCGTGTCGCGCCCTATGCGTTTTATGCGCATGCGAAGGATTTTCACATCAAGAGCGGGATGGGCCCCGATCCTGGGGACGGCTTTTTCCGCACACGGGGCGGAAACTACCTGCGCGGCGCGGTCATCGGCCATGGCGAGGTCCCGGTTCTGCAATGCCTTCAGATCCTCAAGAGCGCCGGTTATACAGGGGATTTTGCCATTGAATTTGAAGGAATCGAGGAGCCGGAGCGCGGTATCTCCATCGGCCTTGACAACCTGCGCCGGTTTATCCGCGAGGTCTATGGGCAATAAGACGTTTGTTTCCTAAAAGAAGATACAACAACGGGTGCGTTGCAGAGTTTCATTCCCGGTTTGTACAGACCGGAAAAAGCTGCGGTTTCGCGCGGGCAGCGCGAAATTTGGGGCGTAATCTTCGCTCCAAAAGCTGCTTTTTCAAAAGGGCGCGTTGCAAAACAAAAGTTTTGCAACGCGCCCTTTGTTATGCTGCTTCTTTTATTCGCCGGTTGCCTCTGGTTCTTCCGGTTCCTCCGGCTGGGCAGGCGTGTTTTCCGCCTTTAAGAGAATGGTATAAACGGCCGGGGTGCCGGCGTTCCCCGCCGCATCGACCGAACGAAGGGAGAGGGTGTGGGAAACGGAACTCGTTCCGGCTGCCAGCGGGGGAAGGGTCAGCGAGCTGGCGGTCGGGGTGAGCGGGTTGGCCGGAACTGCGTTCCAGGTGACGCCGTCCAGGCTATACTGCGCGCTGACCGGGCTTTGTCCCGGCTCCGATGCGGGCAGGGAAACGGAAAAAGTGGGATTTGCGGTCGTAATGGCGGCGGCAGCCAAAACGGTCTGCTTTCCATCTTGGCTGAGTAGCGCGGGGGCCGCAGCCGGGACGGCTTTATCAATGTTGGAGATTTCCACCTTCCGGGTAGCCGTTTCCCCGTTCCCGTCGGTCAGGGTGATGGTGTAAGCGCCGTTAGCCGGTGCGCGGAAGGAGTAGTTTCCTCCGCTGCCGGTGAGGCCCGCTTCCGGGGACACCTGAACGGTAAGGCTTCCAGCGTTCTGAACGGTGAAGGAAACGGTAACGTCGCCGTTCGTCCAGGTCCCGGCGGCGGGGCTGCACTTAGGTTCGCCGATCATCGAGGGATCGGGGCCGATGGACTCCACCTTGATGCTGGCGCTCCCCGAAACGCCAGCACCGTTCGTCGCCGTAACGGTGTAGGTATCGTTCCGGCCGGCGGTGAAGGTATACCGTCCGTCGCTCCCTAAGACCGGTTCGGATTTGGGGGCGGGGCTGACGGATACCGTTCCATCCTTCATGCTCTCCCCCGCCTGGACGGTGAAGGAAACGGTCTTTTCCAACGCCTTTGCGGCCGTGCGGCTGAGAACGTCTTGGTTTAAAATGGTGACGGAAACCGGGGTGGGATCAATGTTGGATACTTGGAAAGTGTGGGTGGAGGGAGCGGCCGAACCGTTCTGCACCGAAACGGTGTATTCCCCCTTGGACGGCGCTTCAAAGAAGTAGCCGGAGCTGTCCTGCTGAACGGTAGCCCCGCCGGTGACGGTAATGGAGGTTAGCGGAACGGTAGGCTCTACGGTAAAGCGGACGATAGCGGCCTTGGCCGTCCAGCCGGTGGGATTGGCGCCGGTAATTTTGGCCTGCGGGGCGGAAATGCCCTCAATGGTAATTTCGCGGCGGATCACCTCGCCGGAGGTGGTGGTGATGATCAGCGTGTAGTTCGGCTGCGCTGCGCTGAACCAATACCGTCCGTCCGGCAATGGGGTGATCAGACGGTTATCCTCCGACGTCACCGATTGGATAGCGTCTGCTGCGATGCCGGTTATTTTGAAATAGACCTGCTTCACAGGCGTGGAGCTCGTGCGGTCATAGTCCAGATCGCTTATGGCAACCTGTGCGCCCGCATCCGGGCCGGCGGGCGGCTGAGGATTGTTTGAGGCGCCGGTATTTTCGATGACGGCCGGTTGGGTGGAGATATTGCCTGCCTTGTCGGTAGCGGTGATGACGTAGCTTCCCGCCTGTGCAGCCGTGAAGGAGCAGTTGCCGCCTGCATCCGGGCCGGTTACGGTGATGCTGCTGTCCACCGTCGTGCCATCGCCCACCGTCACCGACTGAATGCCGGATCCGGCATCGATGAGATGGAAGGTGACAGTTTTGGTTGGGGAATCGACCTTTAGGTTGTCAAACACCGGCTTATCTTTATCGATATGGGCGATATCCACCGATTGGACGGCCGGTTGCTTCGAGCCGTTTTCCACTGTGATGTTGTAAAGCCCCTTTGCAGCAGCCTCAAACTGGTAGCTACCGTCGCTCAGCTTCTGTAGGGTCTGCACAGTCCCTTGATATTCGACCTTCACCGTTTCCGGCGCGCTGCTCGTAACGCGGAAGGATACCTTTACCGGCCCATTCGTAAAAGCGGGCGGCGCGGGGATGAGCGTGAGAGGGGAGAAGGCGGCCGCCGGTATCTCCGGGGCGGTAGGCGTTCCGATGCCGGAGACCTCCACTGTTTGAGTAGAGCGGTTGCCCGCCTTGTCGGCGGCCGTGATCGTGTAAACCCGGTTCGCATTGGCGGTGAAGAAGCAGTTGCCGGCGGAATCCGGACCGGTCAGCGTGACGCCGCCATCCACCGTAACCGTTTGAAGGCCCGCGCCCGCATCGGTAGCACGGAAGGAAACCTTTTTCTCCGGCCGTGTGTCCGCTGCGTTTTCGACGATAATCCCATCGATAACCGGCCCATCCTTATCGATCTTAGCAACGCTGACCGGCTCGGTGACGGAGCCTGCGCTGTTGGCGGCGACGATGTTGTAGCTGCCCGGCACGGTGACGGTAAAGATGTAGGACGCAACGCGGTAGCCCTCCGCAGCCGGAGCGTCCGTCAGCTTTTGCAGCCCGCCCGCTATGGCGGGTTCTATGGTGACAGACGGCTCCTGCCCATCCGGATAGGTAATGGCAAAGGAAACCTGCTTCTGCGGCTTATAGGCGTCCGCATCCGTCACGGCCGGCTTGGAGGAGAATACCGGCTTCGGGTCGGCCTGTACGGTGATTGTTTTCGGCTCGGCGGCGTTGCCCGCTTCATCGGCCGCGTTTATGGCGTAGGTTTTGCCGTGCTGGCCGTTAAAGCGGTAAACGCCGTTTTGCAGCGTGGGGGAGAAGGCAGATCCGTCCGAGGCGGTAATCTGCACCTTTGCAGGCGAAACGCCGCTGCCGCTGTCGGTCACGCGGAAGGCGACTTGCAGAGCGGCGGCCGCCAGATCGAGGATCTGCGGGGCCTCTTTATCAATGCGCGTTATCCGGACGGTCTGTTTGGTAACGTTGCCCTTGGCGTCGGTGGCTTCGATGGTATACTCCCCGTTTTTTGCAACGGTAAAGCTGTAGCTGGATTGGCCGTTGCGCCAGGTGTGGCCGTCCGCCTTGACCTCGTAGAGATCGGTATCCGTAACCTTGAAGGAAATGGAAACGTCCCGATTCGTCCATGCCGCCGGATCGCCGCTGACAACGGTTATTTTCGGCGCTTCAGAGGTGTTGGAAACCACCGTAACGTTCAGCTTTTCGGTGTCGGAATTGTAGCCGCTGCGGGTCCCTTTTACGGTGATGACCGCCTTGCCTACCTTTTTCGCAGAGATGGTGATGCGATCGTCGTTCGATCCTACCGAAACGGCGGCAACGCTGCGATCGCTGCTCGATGCGCTCAACGACCGCGCATTGGAGTCCACCCGGATGGTGACCTCCTTCCCATATTCCAACGTCACATCGTCAATCGGCTCGATGGAAACGTCCTTTTTGTCCCAGTCGTAATCGTCCTTGCTGGAGGTTTCGTCGTCCCAATCGGAGTCGGAGCCGTAGGGACGCGGGCGATCCGCGCCGCCGGAGGTATAGAGCTTGCCCGGCCGGGTGTCGTAATATACGCCGTCGGCATAGGCGGTCAGCTCGCCGATCTCTCCCGGACCCTTGATGCGGGTTGCGGCCCGCGCATTGAAGATGTCAATCACAGTATCCTTATCGGTGCTGACCACCGAGCGCGAACGGGTGGTCAGCTTGTTGGTTTCCAGCTTCTTCAGGGTGAGCCCGACGGTGTCCTTCGAGGAGCCGGAAGTTTCGATGTTCTCAAAGCCGGAGGCGTTGCCAGTCAGATCCCCTTCCTGGAGGGTGGCGTCCTTCTTCACCGTGACCGAGCCCACGCTGGTCTTTTGCGAAGCGAACACCTTTGCGCCCTCATAGTCCACGACCAGGCTGCCGATGCTGCAATCATACAGCTTCAGCCAATCGGAACCGCCCTGTACCGTCAGCGTCCCCTTGACTGCGACATCCTCTAGGGTGATCCCATCGTCTCCGGCTTTGCTGGTGACGGTGACATCCCCATAAAAGGTCTTGTTTTTAATCAGCATGCCGCTTCCCTTGATGGTGGCGTTCTGAAAGGATTCCTCTTTGGTATAAGCGCCCTTTTGGATATATGTAACATTCTTGAGGGTGGCCGGCGTCACGGGAGCGGCGCTGCTCGAAGAGGGCTTACTGGATCCGGAAGGCTTGTTTCCCGCCGCAGGCGCGCTCGATGCGCTGGGCGCACTGCTGCTTGCCGCCGGGGCGGGCGCGCTGGAGGATGAACTGCTGGAAGCGGCCGGGGGAGGGGAGGAGCTTTCCGTCCGGCTGGAGGAGCTGCTCCCGGAGGAACTCTCTTCGGAGCTGCTTTCTTCCTGGGAAGAGCTGTCCTCCTCCGGCTCTTCCTCATCCGGATCCTCATCGTCGGGAACCTCTTGGCGATCGGGATCGGCCTCATCCTCCGAGACCGAAGAACTCGAACTGGAATCGATTCCCCGCCGGCCTGTGAAGCTACAGCCAGCTACCGATAACGATAGCGCCAGCACTAAAATGGCCAACCCAAAGGTGGAGAGCCTCTTCTTCTCTTCTTTCATCCTGCTCACACTCTCTATCCTTTATAATTTTGTTTACCGAAGCGTAATCAGCCGTTTCGTAAAGGGGAAGGTCCTTCAAGGACGGACCGCCTGGCTCTGCGCCATTTTTCCCCTCTCTATTATAGCATATTCTGCGCGGCGTTTTGTTGCATGGTTGGAAAATATTTTTGAAAGATTATTCCAGACAGCGGCGGTTCCGGCAAACCGGAGGAATGGCCTGCACGATTTCTTTTGCAGGCCGGGGTGCGTTTTTGCCGGTTTGTTCTATTCTGCAATGCGCCCTTGCCTAAAGAGGCTGATCTGTGTTATGGTGTTTACAGCAAACCGGCGGCGGAGAGAGAAAAGGGCTGTAAAAGCCCTTCGTTTTTGCGGATCGCTATTGTCTATGAAGGGTAGGCGTTACCGTCTCTCCCGCCTTCCAATCCTACAGAACAGGCAGGTGAAAGCAAGTGTATGACGTTCTCGTTATCGGAGCCGGGCCCGCAGGAAGCACGGCGGCAAAAACGCTCGCAGAAAAAGGATACCGGGTGCTTTTGGTGGAAAAATTCCGGATACCGCGCAATAAATCCTGTTCGGGTATCTTAATTCAAAAATCAATGGACTTTCTCCAAAGGCATTTTGGCGAAGCCGTGCCGGAAGCGGCGCTGTGCGCCCCAGCTGTCAACCGGGGGATGGTTTTTACCGGCTGCGATGGGAAAGAATACCGTTTTGAACAGGAGGGGCGCAACATTTGGCGCAGCTCTTTTGATGGATGGCTCGCTGGAAAGGCGCAGGAGAGCGGCGCGCGGCTCCAGCATCCGGCCATGGTCCTGCGCTTAGAGGAGCGGCCGGAGGAGGTGGAGGCGGCGCTGCGCGGCGAACGGCTCTATACCGAGCGCGCGCGGTATGTTCTCGACTGCGAAGGGGCGGCCGGCCGGTTGGGGCAAAAGAAGGGGGACGGCCCCTTGGAGCGCATCACCACCTTCCAAACTTTCAACCGGGGTAGCATCGGACTGGATCCCCATTACTTCTATGCCTATTTGCAGCCCGAACTTTCAGAATACGACGCTTGGTTCAACGTGAAGGATGGTCAGCTGGTGCTGGGCGTCTCCGGGAAGGATCCCCGCAGGCTTCCCGGCTATTATGCGCGTTTTCTCGCCTATATGCAGCGCCACGGCCTGCAAATTACCGAAACGCTCCGTTTCGAGAGGTGGCTCATGCCCTGGATACGTCCCGGCTGTGCGGTGCGCTGCGGTGAGGGACGGACGCTCTATGCGGGCGAAGCCGCGGGCTTTCTGAATCCCATGGGGGAGGGGATTTCGTCGGCTATGGAAAGCGGTTATCAGGCCGCCTGCGCCATCTCTGGGCAGTTCGCCAGCCCGGAGAGGGTATTGGAGGACTACCGGAACCGGGTGCAGCCGCTGCGAGGCTATATGCTCCGGCAGTGGAGCCTAGTGGCAGGCTTGGCAGAGACCTTCCGGGAAATGCGCATACAGGAGAACCCCAGGTAAAAACGGAAAGGCCCCGGAAACGCGCTTTTTTGCGCCGCGCTTCCGGGACCGCTTCGGGCATTCGGAATGCTTGCCAGGGCAGGGGAAGGCTGGTATAATGAGGAAAACCGACGGGATCGGTCGGATGCTGCACCGCGATGGTAAGAACCGCATGTCCGCCGCTTTTTATAGAAGCGGACCGGTTTCCAAAAGGGGATTGAGAGATGGAAGGGATTAAAGCGCAGGCGGATCGGATTCTATACGAGCTGGGGCTGCTGGACGAGCTGGAGAAGTATGGCGCGCCGCATATAATCGGGAGCTACCAGATGGATGCGATGGCCTGGAATGATTTGGACATTGACGTAACGAACGAACGGATGAGCCTGGAAAGGCTCTACCGGCTAACGGCGAGCCTGTTGCAGAACTACCGGCCGCTTTGGTATGAGGCAAAGCAGGAGACGGATTCGGAGGGAAAGACCGTCTGGTTTCATGGCTTTGAGGCCATTCTGTTCGGCGAGCGCTGGAATGTCGATATCTGGTTCTTTGATGAAGAAACCATTCGCAGAGCGGAAGCCTTCGGCCTCCGGATGAAACGGCAGTTTGAGTGGGACGGAGCCAAGCGGGACACGGTGATCCGCATCAAAAAGGCGCTCATCGACCGCGGGCTTTACGCCGGGGCCCCCTTTACGAGTATGGACGTATACCGGGCGGTTTTAGAGAAGGGGATCCTCTCGGAAGAGGACTTTTTGCAGTGCTACGCAAAGGATTCCGGGGCGCCGCCCGGTCGCAGATAGAACGCCGCTGTGCCGTTCGCCGCAATCGGCCGGTTTATGGGCACAAAAACGCGTTTTAAAAAAATGCAGACGCCCTTTATTCAAGGAGGCTATCGAAAATGTTTGAGCTCTATCCGGTCGGGGAGAGAAGCTATTACCTGGACAGCCCCGCTAAAATTGGAATCTATCGCGCTACGGATAGCGAGGTCTATTTTATCGACAGCGGCAGCGATAAGGATGCGGGACGCCGGGCGCGCAAAAAGCTGGAGGAAAACGGCTGGCGGCTGCGCGGCATTCTCAATACCCATTCCAACGCGGATCATATCGGCGGCAACCAGTATTTACAGCGCCAGACCGGCTGCAAGATCTTTGCGGGGGGAATCGAGGCCGCGTTTACCCGCTATCCGGTTTTGGAGCCCTCTTTTTTATATGGCGGCTATCCCTGCAAAGAGCTGCGCCACAAATTTTTGCTTGCCGCTGAAAGCGAGGTCAGCGATTTTTCGGACGGCAGCTTCCCGAAGGAGATTGAAATCATCCCGCTGGGCGGCCATTTCTTTGATATGGTCGGCTTCCGAACGCCGGATGACGTAGTTTATCTTGCGGATTGCCTCTCCAGCCGGGAAACGCTGGAGAAACACCCCATCGGGTTTATTTATGACGTTGCCGCCTACCTGGACACGCTGGAAAGGGTCAAAGCCCTGCAAGCGAAGATGTTTGTTCCCGCCCATGCCGCCGCCACGGAGGAGATTGCCCCGCTTGCAGAGTACAACATCAATAAGGTGTCGGAGATTGCCGAACGTATCCTGGAGCTCTGTAAGGAGCCGCTCTGCATTGAAACCCTTCTGCAAAAGCTGTTCGCACACTACGGCATGCAGATGAATTTTGAGCAATATGTACTGGTCGGAAGCACCGTCCGCTCCTATCTGGCGTGGCTGAAGGATACCGGCAGGCTAGAAGCCCGGTTTGAAAATAACTGGCTGCTCTGGGAGCGCGTCTAACACGGGCGGCGCATCGCTTCCATCTCTTCTTTTTAAAGGCATTATAAATTACGGAACGGATAAATAGAAGTTATTCGTCCGTTCCGTAATTTGTATTTTATAATCGAGGAAGCAGCTAACCCTGCTGTGCAGCCGGGGCGGTAGGCAAAAAGTCTGCCTGTTCGTGCGGTTCCGGGACGGCGGCCGGTTGGGCTTCCTCCTCATTGGGAATCGCTCCGGCGTTGCGGAAGGCGTTGGCCAGCATGAGCTTAATGCGGTTTTCCTGGTTGATCCTGGTTGCGCCGGGATCGTAGTCCACCGCGACAATATTCGCTTCGGGATGCGCCTCCCGGATCTTGCGGATCATCCCTTTGGCGACGATGTGGTTGGGCAGGCAGCCAAACGGCTGGGTACAGACGATGTTTCCAACGCCGCTGTGGATGAGTTCGAGCATTTCGCTGGTCAACAGCCAGCCCTCACCCATCTTCGCGCCGGTGCCGATGGTGCCCTCCACCAGCTTCTCCAGCTCGGTAAAGAGGGTGGGCGGCTGGAAGGAGCCTTCCTCTTCAATCGCGCGGATAATCTGCTTCTGGCGGGAGAGCAGGTAGCCCCCGGCCACTGCCCAGGTAATCCCCGCCCTTTTGTTGGTTCCATAGAGCCGTTTATCAAATACGTTGTTTCGGATGCAGTAGAGCACAAAATCGGTGACGCCCGAAACCACCGGTTCCGCTCCCTGTGAAATCAGAAATTCCTCCAGCGAGTTGTTGCCAAGCGCCGCATACTTCATATAGATTTCCCCCACGATCCCGACCGGGATGCGGGGCTTCTCGATCCGCTCGATTGCGGCGAAATCCTTGAGGATCGCCCGGTAGTTGCGTTTGACAAAAAAGAAGCGCAGCGACTGGAACTGCCGGGTCAGCGTGCGCGTCCAGCGCTCAACCGTCTCCTGCGTTTGACCGGGGATTTTTTCATAGGTCCGGCACTGGTTGGCTATCCACATGAGCATATCCCCATACGTAAGGGCGAAAGCGATTTTGACCAGCGCGCGCGGAGAGATGGTGAAGCCGCTGTTTTTCTCCAGCCCGGAAAAGTTGAGCGAAACGATCGGGATCTGTCCCATTCCCGCATTATAAAGCGCTTTGCGCAGCAGGCTCAGGTAATTGGAGGCGCGGCAGCCGCCTCCGGTTTGGGTGATGAGCAGCGCCACCTTGTCCAGATCATAATTCCCGCTTTTCAGCGCGTCCATCATCTGGCCGATGACCAGCAGCGCCGGATAGCAGGTGTCGTTGTGAACATTTTTGAGCCCCTCTTCCACAATGCCGCGGTGGTTGGTCCGCAGGAGATCCACCTTGTAGCCTTCCTGTCGGAAGATTTCGCAAAGCATCTCGAAATGGATGGGCAGCATCATCGGCACCAAGATGGTGTGCGTTGCCTTCATCTCCGGCGTGAACTCCACCTTGCGCGGGCCATATTCCAGCGGCAAGCATTTGTTTTCCATGGCGGAAATCCCTCCAAAAACAAGTATGGCTTATTTCTCAGCGCCCAGCGCGCTCATCCATGGCCGCCGACAGGCTGCGCAGCCGGATCTTGACGGCGCCAAGGTTGTTGATTTCATCAATTTTAATCTGGGTGTAGAGCTTTCCGCCGCTGCGCAGGATGTCCTTTACCTCGTCGGAAGTAATGGCGTCAATGCCGCAGCCGAACGATACGAGCTGTACCAATTCGGTGTCCGGCATGGTGAGGCAGCGCTGTGCGGCGTTATACATCCGCGCATGATAGGTCCACTGGTTGAGGACGTTCGGCCGGCGGTATTCCGGCATCGGTTCAAGAGCATCCTCCGAGAGGACGACGAAGCCCAGCGAAGAGATGAGATTATCGATCCCGTGGTTGATGAGCGGATCGGCATGGTAGGGCCGTCCGGCAAGGATCAGAGACCGGAGGCCGTTTTCATGAGCATAGCGGATAGCGCGCGCCCCTTCGGCGCGGACAGCGGCGCGGAAATCCTCCAGCGCGGCGAACGCCCTTTTCGCCGCCGCGGAGACCTCTTTCCGGGAGATGCCGGGGAAATGCTCCTGCAAAATGCCGGTTATCCGTCCGGCGAAAAATTTCGGATCGTTGAGGCTGATATAGGGATAAAGGAAGGGGAGCGATTCCGGCAGCCCCATGTTCCCCTTGATGACTTCCGGATAATAGGCGACAACCGGGCAGTTGTAGCAGTTATCGGACATCTTCTCATCCAGGTTATAGGTCATACAGGGATAAAAAACGGCGTCTACCCCTTGCTCCACTAGATATCGGATGTGACCGTGCGCCACCTTGGCCGGGAAGCAGACGGTATCGGAGGGGATGGTGGCCTGGCCGGAGGCGTACAACCGCCGGGTAGAAGGGGGGCTGACCACCGTTTCAAAGCCGAGTTCGCCGAAAAAGGTATGCCAGAAGGGCAGCAGATCATAAAAATTGAGGGCGAGGGGCAATCCCATCCGCCCGCGGCGGTTTGGATAGGCCGGCAGCGCTTCGAGCAGCGAGAGCTTATAGCGGTAGAGGTTGGGAAGCGAATCCCCCCGGTTGCCGGTGACGGGGCGCTCGCATTTGTTGCCGGAGATGAAGCGCCGTCCGCCCGGAAAGGTGTTGATGGTCAGCCGGCAGTGGTTGGTGCAGCCCCGGCAGACGACCGGCTTGCTCTCGTGGGCGAAGGCTTCTAACTCCTGGGCGCTCATCAGGCGGCTTTCCTTTCCCTGCATGCGCTCCTTGGCAATGAGGGCGGCGCCGTAAGCGCCCATCAGCCCGGCGATGACCGGCCGGATGACCGGAACGCCCAGCTCCTTTTCAAAGCTGCGCAATACCGAATCGTTTAAAAAGGTTCCGCCCTGAACGACGATGTTTTCTCCCAGCTCGGCCGGGCTATGTACGCGGATGACCTTATACAAGGCGTTTTTCACGACGCTGATCGAAAGACCTGCGGAGATATCCTCCACCGGCGCGCCGTCCTTCTGCGCCTGCTTGACTGAGGAATTCATGAAAACGGTGCACCGCGTCCCCAGATCGACCGGGTGGCGGGCGAAAAGGCCCAGGCGGGCAAAATCGGCAATCGGATAGCCCATCGAACCTGCGAAGGTTTCAATGAAGGAGCCGCAGCCGGAGGAACAGGCTTCGTTGAGCAGCACGCTGTCGATGGCGTTGTCGCGGATATGGAAGCACTTCATATCCTGCCCGCCGATATCGATGATAAAGCTGACGTTGGGGTTGAAGTGGCGCGCGGCCGTGTAGTGCGCGACCGTTTCGACGATACCGGCGTCCACGTTGAAAGCCCCGATCATCAGCTCCTCGCCATAGCCGGTTACGGCCGAACCGGCAATTTTTACCCGGTCTCCCAAGAGCGCATAGATCTTTCTCAGCTCTTCCAGCACCACCTGCATGGGATTGCCCTCGTTGCGGCAGTAATGGCTGTAGAGAAGCTGTTCATCCTCGGTAATGAGCGCGAGCTTGGTGGTGGTCGAACCGGCGTCAATGCCCAGGTAGGCGTTCCCGGTGTAGCGGGCGATATCCGCCTCTTGAACGCTGGCGCTCTGGTGGCGGAGCCGGAAGCGTTCATAGTCCTCCTCGCTGGCAAAGAGCGGTTCGAGCCCGGCGGTCTGGTTGGGGCTTTGAAGGGCGGTTTCCATCGCGTCCAGCAGATCGCCGTAGCGGTAGGTTTTGTGCAGCCCGGCGGCATAAACCGCCGCGCCCAGCGCGACAAAATAGGGGGCGAGCGCCGGAAAAACAGCGCTTTCGCCGGTCAATCCGAGCGTTTCGACAAAGCGCTGCTGCAAACCCTTGAGAAAGGCGAGCGGCCCGCCGAGAAAGAGCACGTTGCCCTCGATAGGCCGGCCCTGCGCGAGCCCGGCAATGGTTTGATCCACCACCGCCTGAAAGATGCTGGCCGCCAAATCCTCCTTGCGCGCGCCCTGGTTGATGAGCGGCTGGATATCGGTCTTGGCAAAGACGCCGCAGCGCGAGGCAATGGGATAGATGCAGCTATAGGCGAGCGAGAGCGCGTCCAGCTCTTCCAGGTTCACGGCGAGCAGCGCGGCCATTTGATCGATAAAGGAGCCGGTGCCGCCCGCGCAGGTGCTGTTCATCCGTTCCTCCGGCGTCCCCTGGAGAAAGATGATTTTCGCATCCTCGCCGCCCAGTTCGATGACCGCGTCGGTCTCCGGGTAGTAAGCGCGCGCCGCGCCTGAGGTGGCGAACACCTCCTGCACAAACGGCAGGCCGCTTTTTTCGCTGACGCCCAGCCCGGCCGAGCCGGTCAGCGCAACCTTCAGATCCTTGCCTTTCAACAGCTTCTCTAGCTCAATAAATTTATCGCGGGTCATTTGGCGTACCTTGGAGAGATGGCGCTCATAGCTTTTATAGACAATGTTGTCGTTATCATCGAGCACCACGCATTTCAAGGTGGTAGAGCCAATATCGATCCCGACCTTATAGTACATGCTTATGACCATACCTTTCTGGGATATGTCTCTCTATATTCAACTACTTCATACTAATACAAAATCCGGCGATCGTCAATTGCAGGAGGGCGAAAGTTCACAAACTGTTGATAATGCTGGCGAAATCCCCCTCTTTTGTGGGAATCTGGAACGGGAATTTTATGTTTTTTTGTTTGAATGAAGGGGCGCGCCATGGTATAATAGCCGTAGGCGGCTATTATACATTAATTTATTTGGCCGCCCTATGGGCATGGCCAATTATACCATAATCGCTTCGCGGTTATGGTATAATAGCCGCAGAGCGGCTATTATACGCTGATTTATTTGGCCGCCCTACGGGCATGGCCAATTATACCATAATCGCTTCGCGGTTATGGTATAATAGCCGCAGAGCGGCTATTATACGCTGATTTATTTGGCCGCCCTACGGGCAT
>JAAWDS010000028.1 GCA_022793895.1 Provencibacterium sp.
GGTTCCTGCAAGCCGGAGGATCGGCTCGACCAGGGGTTGCTTTTCCGTTTGCAGGCACGCCCTTTTTCCGGTTCCTGCAAGCCGGAGGATCGGCTCGACCGGAGGGCTCTTTTCCGTTTGCAGGCACGCTCTTTTTCCGGTTCCTGCAAACCGGAGGATCGGCTCGACCGGAGGGCTCTTTTCCATTTGCAGGCGTGCCCTTTTTCCGGTTCCTGCAAGCCGGAGGATCGGCTCGATCAGGGGTTGCTTTTCCGTTTGCAGGCACGCCCTTTTTCCGGTTCCTGCAAGCCGGAGGATCGGCTCGACCAGGGGTTGCTTTTCCGTTTGCAGGCACGCCCTTTTTCCGGTTCCTGCAAACCGGTGGATCCGCTTGCACGATTTCTTTTACATGCCGGGGGACATGTTTTTCAGTCTGTTCTGTTTTGCGGGCTTCTCCCCTTGGGAAAAGCGGCTTACTTGGGCGGACGTTCCTTCTATCCCTCCACAGGCTTATTTCAGGCGGCCCCAGGCCGCCCTTTTTTAAACGCGCCGCCGCTTTGTACGGCGCAACTCTCAGAAAGGCAAGGAAAAAATCTTATGGCAATCGACGGAATTTTTCTCCACCTGCTGCTGCGCGAGCTGGAACCGCTGTGCGGCGATGCGCGGGTGGATCGCATCCATCAACCGGCGCGGGAATCGCTGCTGATTGCGCTGCGCAGCCGGGCCGGGCAGAAGCGGCTGCTGCTCTCCGCCAGCCCGCAGACGCCGCGCATCCAGCTCACCGAATCCAGCTATGAGAATCCCGGCGTGCCGCCGATGTTCTGCATGCTGCTGCGCAAGCACCTCCAGGGCGCGCGGTTGATGCAGTTTTCCCAGGTGGCGCGCGATCGGATCGTCCGCATCGGCTTTGAGGGGCGCAACGACTTTGGAGACATTACCCACCCGGAATTGGTGGTGGAAATTATGGGGAGGCACTCCAATATTATCCTGACGGATGGGGAGGGCCGGATTCTGGACGCCATTAAGCGGATCGATCCCACCATGTCCTCGGTCCGGCAGGTGCTGCCCAACCTCCCCTATGAGCTGCCCCCCATGCAGGAAAAGCTCGATCTGCTTTCCGATGGGGCGGAAGCGGTCTCTGCCCGGATGGAGAGCCTCTCCGGCCAGCCGGTGGCAAAGGCGGCGATGGCAGCGGTGATGGGCATTTCGCCGGTGGTGGCCGGGGAGATTGCCGCCTATGTTTCCCGCGGCGGCCCCGGAACGATGGAAACGCTCGGCAAGGAGGAGCGCGGACGGCTGCGCTTTTTCCTGCGGGAGCTGCGCGGGAAGATCGAAAGCGGCGGCCGGCCCACCATGGTGCTCACCCGCGAGGGCGCGCCCAAGGATCTGACCTTTATCGAAGTGAATCAATATGGGCAGCAGCTGGCCTCGCGCAGCTACCCCAGCTACAGCGCGCTGCTGGACGCCTTCTATTCCCAGAAGGATCTCTCCGAGCGGATGAAGCAGCGCAGCGGCGATCTGTTCCGGCTGCTCTCCAACCTCTCGGAGCGCACCGAGCGCAAGCTTCAGCACCAACGCGAGGAGCTTTTGCAGAGCCAGGATCGCGACCGGCTGCGTATCCAGGGGGATCTGCTCAACGCCAACCTCTACCGGCTGCAAAAGGGCGAAACGATGGCTAGGTTAGAAAATTTCTATGAGCCGGACAGCCCCATCCTGGAAATCCCGCTGGATGTGCGCCTTACCCCGGCGCAGAACGCCCAGCGCTACTACGCCGAATACCGCAAGGCGGATACCGCTGAGCGGATGCTCCGGCGGCTCATCGAGGAAGGGGAGGCGGACTTCGCCTATCTGGACACGGTGATGGACAACCTCTTGCGCGCTACGAGCGAGGCGGAGCTGGACGCTATCCGCGAGGAGCTGGTCAAGGGCGGCTACCTGCGGCGCAGGGCTGGGAAGGAGAAAAAGGCGCACCGCCTGGAGCCCGATCGTTACCGCTCCTCCGACGGCTTCCTCATCCTGCGTGGGCGCAGCAACCTGCAAAACGATCAACTGACGATGCGCGAAGCGCGCAAGAACGATCTCTGGTTCCATACCCAGAACATTCCCGGATCCCATGTCATCATCGTCACCGGCGGCGAAAGGGTCCCCAACCGGACGCTGGAGGAGGCCGCTATTCTGGCCGCCTACCACTCCAAGGCGCAGGGCTCCGCCCTGGTGCCGGTGGATTATACCGAAATCCGAAACGTCCGCAAGCCCAGCGGCGCGAAGCCGGGGTTTGTGCTCTATGTGAACTACCAGACCGCGGTAGTCACCCCCCGCGAGGAGCTCGTCCGCTCGCTGGCTGAAAAGGGCGGCGCAAAATAGCGCGCCGGGAAACGGTGTCTTATCCGGAACCGGGAAAGCGCCGCTTTGGCCTTCCCTTCGCCCATCCTATCGAAAAAGGGCGGTTCACAGTCCCGCAAAATATCCCTCCAGTTTGTGAGAGAAAGGGGCTGTAAAATTGTATAGCGGTTTTCTTTTCGTCTTTCTATTTGATATTCGGTTTTCAGTGCTCTACAGGAACATACAGCCGTCACCGTAGGTGATGAATTGGGGGTGGGACATGTCGCCAACAAGCATTTAGCATAAATTCTAACGATGAGATTTCCAAAAAACTGCGCAAGCGCCTTGTGAACATTGAAGAACAAGCCGAATCAAAAGCAAAGCTCATTCGTCATACCGTTATTTTATACACTCCCTTAAAAAAGAAAGATTGACATACCAGCAGACAAATCTATAATTAAAAACAGAAAAAATATTTTACACTAGGAGGAGACATAAAAGTGGGCGCCTATTACAAACACACAAAAACAGAGACCGTTAAAGTAACCTATTCCTTCCGCTGCGAACATTGCATGGAGGACAGCGGTCCGCAACAGGCTGTGATTTCCGGTATGCAGGCAGAGATCAACAGCAATTACAAAACTCTGGATGAAAAAAAGCAGGACAAATTAGCTGAAATGGCCCATAAAAACTTAGTAAGCGCCGTAAAAGAAGCATACGTCAATGCAACGGAAAAGCATACCTATATCAAAGCCTTTAAGGACGAATGTCCCCATTGCCATAAACCCCAGACCTGGAGCCTCACCGGTATGAAGGACGATATGTTCTCTACCCCCATAGTTTGCGTGATTCTTGGCATCATCATCGGCGCCGGATGCTACTTCTTTTCCGGCGTAGAGAACAACCTGATGATTGCCCTAGCCGCCGCCGGGATCTGCATCGTGATCGGGGCAGGTATCCTGGTTCTGAACCTGATTAAAATCGGAAACAAAACGAAGCAGACTGCCGGAGTGCTTCAGAAAAATGAGCCGGCTATCGAGTGGGATGATGTGCAGCATATTTTAAACGAGGGATAAAGAATTGTAAAACGGGGGATTGCCTGGTAATTGTGTTCCCCAGCTCTTGAATACGGTGTAACCCGTTTTACGGCGTTACACCGTATTCTACATAAAAACTTCCTTATCTGCTGTTCTCATATCGCTTTACCTCTTTTCAAATATTTACTCGTTTCTTTTCCATTGATTGGTCTGACTAAACCGGATATACCTACAGATACAAAAAACCGGCGTGGCCTTCCGCCACGCCGGTTTTGCCGGAAAATATATTTAATTCCTTATGGGTGTCCGCCTAAACGCGGCGCGTTTTTTACAGCCCCTTTTGACAGCCCCTTTTAACTATCCAACTCGCGCAGATCATAGGGCGTTTGTTGGTAGACAAAGTAGTTCAGCCAGTTGGAAAAGAGCAAATTGGCGTGGGCCCGCCAGTTGTGCTCCGGCGGGCAGGTGGGATCATTCCCTGGGAAATAATGCCGGGGGATTCCGGCGGGAAGCCCCTTTCCAATATCCCGCCGGTATTCCTCCGCAAGCGTCATCCGATCATATTCCGAGTGGCCGGTCACAAAGATGAGCCGCCCGGCATGCCCGGCGACAATATATGCGCCCGCCTCTTCGGAGTCGCTCAACAGCTCCACCTCTTCACAGCGCCGCAGCGCCTCTTCGTCTACGCCGGTGTGGCGGGAATGGGGGGCAAGGAACCGCTCGTCAAAGCCGCGCAGCAGCCGGTGGCGGGGATTGAGCACCCGGTGGGCGAAAATGCCGGACAGCTTCTGCGGCAGCGGATGCTTCCCAATCCCATAATGATAATAGAGCCCGGCCTGCGCCCCCCAGCAGATGTGCAGCGTAGAGTAGACATGCCGCGCGCTCCAGTCCATGACCGCCGAAAGCTCCTCCCAGTAGTCCACTTCCTCAAAGGGAAGCTCCTCCACCGGCGCGCCGGTGATGATCATCCCGTCAAACCGATCGTCCCGCACATCCGGGAAGGTCTTATAAAACTTGAGCAGGTGCTCGCTCGGCGTGTTTTTGGAAACGTGGGTCGCCATCTGCATCAGCTCAATATCCACCTGGATGGGGGTGTTCCCGATAAGGCGCAGGAGCTGCGTTTCAGTCTCTATTTTTTTGGGCATGAGGTTGAGAATCAGAATGCGCAGCGGCCGGATATCCTGCATGCGCGCGCGGGAATCGCTCATGAAAAAGATATTCTCCTGCTCCAGCGTCCGGGCGGCGGGCAGCCCTTCCGGGATGTTTATCGGCATAAATATAACCATACCTTTCTTCAGAACCGGGCCAGTTCCGGTTCCGCCGCACAGGGGCGGGAACGAAACCGGGAGACGTCCGCATTCCCCGCCTATCGGGGACTTGCATGCTCTCTATCGTTCTTTCGTTTTGCTCTGTCCGTCTCTTCGCCGCCGAGCGGCAGCAGCCGGTTCCACAGCGCGTTATAGCCGCCGGGGATGGTCCTGTCCAGATGGTAGCAGCCGAAGCACCAGCTTTGGAAGCGGCAGCGCGCCGCTACCTCCTCCAAAAAGGCGCCCAGAGGGTTGATGCGGGCGGTATCCATATCGAGGAAGCTGCGCAGCGTTGCGGAGCACTCATGGGTGATGAGATAATCCACCTGATAGCCGCAGCGCTCCAGCGTTTCGCGGGCATGCGCCAGCTCCGCAGGCGCCGGCAGCTCGTTTTCCCACCAGCTAACGCCCGGAATGCGCAGCTCGGCATCGGCGCTCTCCCCGCCGCCGAGGGCGAAGAGCCGCTTGCCCTCCAGCTCATAGCACTCGCCGCGGCAGAGATACCAGAGCCGTTCCCCTAGCCGCCGCGCCTGCCCGCCGCAAAACTCCCCCAGCGGATAGGTTGCCAGCAGATCCAGGTTGTCGTGCGTCCCCTCTACAAACAGTACGCGGTAGCGCCGCCGGGAAATCCAGCGGAGGATACGCTGCTCGCGCTTCGATCCATCCCAGACAAAACCGAAATCCCCGCAGACGATCAACGTGTCCCCCCGGCGGAGTTTTTTCCACTCCTTCTGCTTAAAGCGGCTGAGATCCCCATGCAGATCGCCCGTTGCATACAGCATGGCTTATCCCTCCCCCTGCCGGGCAGGCCGGCTAAACGTTTTTCAGGCTCTGCTCAATATCGCCGAGGATATCCGCAATGTTTTCCAGACCGGCCGAGAAACGGATGAGGCCCGGCTGCACGCCGGCGGCTATCAGCTGCTCATCGGTCAGTTGGCGGTGGGTCGCGCTCGCCGGATGGAGCACACAGGTGCGGATATCCGCCACATGCACCTCATTGCAGGCAAGCCGCAGCCCGTCCATGAATTTGACCGCGTTCTTCTTCCCGCCGCCGATGACTACCGAGACAACGCCGCAGGAGCCGCGGGGCAGGTATTTCTGCGCGAGCGGATAATACCGGTCGCCCGGTAGCGCCGAATAGCGCACGCTCTCGATCTTCGGGGAAGCGTCAAAATACTTCGCGACCGCCAGGCCGTTCTGACAGTAGCGCTCCATACGCAGCGGCAGCGTCTCCAGGCCGATGTTCAGAAGGAAAGCCGAATGCGCGGCGGGATAGCAGCCGAAATCGCGCATAAGCTGCATGCGCGCCTTGGCAATATAGGCGCTCTTCCCAAAATCGCGGGTATAGACGACGCCATGGTAGCTCTCATCCGGCTCGCAGAAATCCGGCCAGCCGCCGCCTGTCCAATCGAAATTCCCGCTATCCACAATCACGCCGCCCACCTGCAAGGCGTGGCCGTCCATATATTTCGTGGTGGAGTGGATGACAATATCCGCCCCGAAAGCGATCGGCTTGCAGAGGAAAGGGGTGGCGAAGGTGTTGTCAATGATGAGCGGAACGCCCTTGCGGTGGGCGATGCGGGCGAATTTTTCGATGTCGAGCACCGCCAGGGCGGGGTTGGCGATCGTCTCGCCGAAAACGGCCTTGGTGTTCGGGCGGAAGGCGTTCTCAATCGTCTGCTCGTCGGCGTCCGCATCCACAAAGATGCACTCGATCCCGAAGCGCTTGAGGGTGACGGCAAAGAGGTTGACCGTTCCGCCATAGATGGTGGATGCGCTGATGAAGCTGTCCCCCGCCGAGCAGAGGTTTAAAATGGAGAGCAGCGAAGCCGCCTGCCCCGAAGAGGTGCACATCGCCCCCACGCCGCCCTCCAGCGCGGCGATCTTTTTCTCAACGGCATCCACCGTCGGGTTGGAAAAGCGGGAATACATGTGCGCGGTGGGCATGTTAAACAGGTCGCCGATGTGCTCGGTCGAATCAAAGCGGTAGGTCGTGCTCTGGCAGATAGGCATCACGCCCGGCGCGCCGTTCTCCGGCTCATAACCGGCGTGCAGGCAGAGGGTTTCATCCAGCATTATTCATTCCTCCAAAGGCGGTAAACCGCCGTTTTTTCAGGTATAACGCGTTCGTCCTCAGACATTATAGCGCATTTTGCAGCCCGTCCACAAGCCCGCAGAGGAAACTTTTCTTCCCGCGTCCCCTGTCAGCCTTTTCCGGATCCGGCCGGCCGGCGGCGGCCCAGGTGAATTTTCTGTTAACTTTTTTGCAAAAAACGGCAAAAACTGCGCCGCGGCCTGTACAAAACCGGAATTTCGGCTATAATGATAAATAGGAATTAGGATGCGCCCCGGCGCTTGTTTCACCAAAAACAGGAGCGGGGTGTCTTTATAACGTTTTTTAATCGGTAGGAGTTGTATATGCGTAAGGTTTCGCTCGTTTTCAGCCTCCTTCTCTTTTTCGGCCTGTTCGCTCAGCTGCGCCCGGCAGCGGCCAGCTACCGGCCGCCGGACAGCATTCAGGTAAACTCCCGCGCGGTTTATCTCTATAACCTGGATACCGAAACGCGCGTTTTCGAACAGGAGGCGCAGACCCGGATGCCCCCCGCCTCGCTGGCGAAAATTATGACCTGCATCCTCGCGCTGGAGAATACCGACGATCTGGATGAGGAGATCGAATATCCCGCTTATATCTGGAACATGGTCGAGCCGGGCGCTTCCCAGGCGGATGTGCGCCAGGGCGAGGTATTGACCATGCGCAAGGCGCTCTATTGCCTCATGCTCCAGTCGGACTGCTATTCCGCCCTGGCCATTGCCGACAAAATAGGGGATGGGGAAATTCAAACCTTTGTCGATATGATGAACGACAAGGCCGCCCTCATCGGCGCGCAGAACACCTATTTCACCAACCCCCACGGGCTTTATGACGAAGGGATGTACACCACCGCCTACGATATGTTCCTCATTACCCGCTACGCCATAAAGCTCGATCATTTCATGGATATCGTCTCCACCCGCACCATTGATATCTCCCCGACCAACATGGCCATTCATAACGAGAACTACAACCTTTTCAGCACCATCCTCCCCATGTATCCCGGAAACGCCTACTACTACGAGCCCATCCGCGGCGTTAAGACCGGAACGCTCGACGAGGTCGGCCGCAACTATGTCTCCACCGCCTCGAAGGACGGATACAACTATCTCCTCGTCCTGATGGGCGCGCCCAAGGTGGACGCTACCGGCGAGGACCTTCAGGAAAACCTGGTCTTTATGGACGCCAAAAACATCTATGAATGGGCCTTCAACGAGTTTGAAACCAAGCAGCTTTTGGAAAAGGGGAAGACCTGCAACAGCATCCCCGTCCGGCTCTCCAAGGAGGCGGATACGGTCAATCTCTTAGCGGCCGAGAGCTTTTCCGCCCTCGTCCCGAAGGGGATTGAGGTGGACGCCGAGTCGGGACTGAGCGTCATGCTGCGCTACACCAAGCCGGACTCGCTCGATGCGCCGGTCAGCCGGGGGAAGAAGGTCGGCACGGTGGATCTCATGCTCAACAACGAGGTGCTCGGCACCGTCGATCTGCTCGCCGAAAAGGACATCCCCCGCAGCCAAACGCTGTATATGCTGGACTACCTCAAGGGGATCTTCAATAAGTTCTGGATCAAGTTCATCCTTGTTCTGGTGATTCTCATCTTTGCCTTCTATGTCACCCTAATGGTGCTGCGCAACCGCTACCGGAAGCGCTACCGCCGCGCCCGCGGCCGGAGAAGATGACGGCTAAGACGTTGCAGAATGGGAAAGAAACCTCCAGCCGAGCGATCCTCCGATCTGTAGTGACCGGAAAAGCAGCGGTTTCGCGCCAAAGGGCGCGAAATTTGAGGCGTCGTCTTCGCCTCAAAAGCTACTTTTTCAAAGGGCGCGCCTTACAAAACTTTCGTTTTGCAAGGCGCGCCCTTTCTTAGTGCTCCATCAGCTTGACCATAACGGCCTTCTGGGCATGCAGGCGGTTCTCCGCTTCCTCAAAGATCTCCTCCGCATGCGCCTCAAACACCTTGGCGGTGATCTCCTCCTCGCGGTGGGCGGGCAAACAGTGCAGCACCATCGCCTCCGGATTGGCTGTGGCCAGCACGGCATCGTTTATCTGGAAGCCGGCGAACGCCGCGCGGCGGACGGCCGCCTCCTGCTCCTGCCCCATCGAGGCCCAGACGTCGGTAACAAGCACATCCGCGCCCGCCGCCGCCTCGGAAACATCGCTAGTCAGAAGGAACCGGCCGCCATATTCCTTCGCAAAGGCGAGGACTGCTGGATCGGGATGATACCCCTCCGGAGCGGCCACCGCCATGCGCATCCCCGTCTTGAGCGCGCCGACGATCAGCGAGTTGGCCATATTGTTGCCGTCGCCGATAAAGCACATCTTGTGGCCGGAGAGGGTCCCCTTATACTCCCGGATGGTCATCAGGTCGGCCAGCACCTGGCAGGGGTGGCAGAAATCAGTCAGCCCGTTGATAATCGGGATGGAGCCGTATTCCGCCAGCTTCTCCACCTCCTGCTGCTGGAAGGTGCGGATCATAATCCCATCGAGATAGCGGGAGAGAACGCGCGCCGTATCCTCGACCGGTTCGCCGCGCCCGATCTGGAGATCGTTCGCCGAGAGAAAGAGCGCCTGGCCGCCGAGCTGATACATCCCCGTTTCAAAGGATACCCGCGTGCGGGTAGATGCTTTCTGGAAAATCATCCCCAGCGATTTCCCGGAGAGGCGCGGGTGTGCAATGCCGTGCTTGCGCTCATATTTCAGTTGATCGGCCAGGTTGAGGATCTCGACAATCTCCTCCCCCGACAGATCCAACAGCTTTAATAAATGCTTCATCTGAACCTTCCTTTCCAATCGGACGCACCGGCCGCCATAAAGTCCGGCCCTGTAGCGCTATTCCCCTTCCTCCAGACATTCGCAGAGGATGGCCGCCGCCTTCTCCAGCTCCTCCCAGGTGATCGAGAACGGCGGGAGCAGCCGTACCTTGGCCTTCGCCGTCAGAGGGATAGCCCCCTTCTCCATCGCTCGAACCGCAATGTCGCGGGCGTTCCGTCCCTCCGCCAGCTCGATTCCCACCATCAGTCCGAGCCCGCTGACCGACAAAACCGAGGGCAGCTTACCGAGCGTTTCATGGAGATACTGCCCCTTCTCGGCAATCGCGTCCAGCATGGCCGCATCCAGCCGGGAGAGCACCTCCAGCGCGCCCGCGCAGACGGCGGGATTGCCGCCGAAGGTGCTGCCGTGGTCGCCTGGGCCCAGGGTATCCGCGCACTTCTCCGAGAAGAGCACTGCGCCGATGGGCAGTCCGCCGCCCAGGCCCTTCGCCAGCGTTACGATGTCCGGCTGCAAGCCGTAGTGTTCGCAGCAGAGGAATTTCCCCGTCCGGCCCACGCCGGTCTGCACCTCATCCACAATCAGGAGGATATCATGCGCCCGGCAATAGGCGGCAACCTCCTCCACATAGCCCGGTTCGAGCGGGACAACGCCGCCCTCCCCCTGAATGAGCTCAAGGATGACCGCGCAGACATCCTCCCGCAGCTCGGCGAGCGTACCGGCCCGATCGCCTGCCGGGGCGAACCGGAAGCCGTCCAAGAAGGGATCAAAGTGCTGATGAAATACCTCCTGCCCCGTCGCCGACAGGGTGGCCATCGTGCGGCCATGGAAGGAATTTTGGAGCGAAACGATGGTATAGCGGCCCTCGCCATAGCGATCATGGGAATATTTGCGGGCCGCCTTAATGGCGCCCTCGTTCGCCTCCGCGCCGGAGTTGCAGAAAAACACCTTGCGCATGCCGGTGCGTTCGCAAAGCTCCTTGGCGAGCCGGACGCAGGGGGCGGTATAGTAGAGGTTGGAGGTGTGGGCGAGCTTCCCAAGCTGCTTGGTCACTTCGCGGATCCAGCCCTCGTCGGCAAATCCCAGCGCGTTCACGCCGATGCCGCTTCCCAGGTCGATGTATTCCTTCCCGTCCTTATCCCAAACGGTAGCCCCTTTGCCGCGGTCGAGCGCCAGATCGAACCGGCCATAGGTATTGGCCAAATATTTCCCAGCATCTTCTTTCATTTGCTGCGCATTCATCTGCTATCCGCCCCTTTCAGTGGAACATCGTGCCGATGCCCTCATCGGAGAACATCTCGATTAAAATAGAGTGTGGGATCCGCCCGTCGATGATAAACGTCCGGCTGACGCCGCGGCGCACCGCTTCCACGCAGCACTCAATCTTCGGAATCATGCCCCCGGAGATGATCCCCTCCCGGATGAGGGCGGGCACCTCGGAAACCTGCACGTCGGGAATCAGGGTGGATTCATCCTCCTTATCGCGCAGCAGGCCGCGGATATCGGTCATCAGAATGAGGTTCTCCGCTCCCAGCCGGCTGGCAATGGCGGCGGCGGCGCTGTCGGCGTTGATGTTATAGACGTCGCCCTCCTGCGAGCAGCCGACCGTTGCCACCACCGGGATATAGCCGCTCTTCAGCGCATCCCGCAGCAGCGTATCATCCACCGTCTCCACATCGCCGACAAAGCCTAAGTCCGCCTCTCCCCGGTGCTTGGAAACCTTGAACATCCCGCCGTCGATGCCGCACAGGCCGACGGCCCGCCCGCCGTGCTGGCCGAGCAGCGCAACCAAGTCCTTGTTTGTTTTCCCGGCCAGCACCATCTGCGCAATCTCGGCGGTCTCCCGGTCGGTGTAGCGCAGGCCGCCGATAAACCTCGATTCCTTGCCGACCCGCTTCAGCATGGCGGTGATCTCCGGCCCGCCGCCATGGACGAGAATCACCCGGATGCCGACCGCCGAGAGCAGCACAATATCGCTCATCACCGCCTGCTTGAGCCGATCGTCGATCATCGCGTTCCCGCCGTATTTCACCACAATGGTCTTGCCAAAATATTTTTGGATATAGGGGAGCGCCTGGTTGAGCACCAGCGCCTTATCCGCATTGGAAATCTGCACGGCCCCATCCCTCCTTCTATCTCTATTCGCTGAAAGGCGAAAGCCTGCCGCTTCAGGTGCGGTAGTCGCCGTTGATCTTCACATAATCGTAGCTCAGATCGCAGCCCCAGGCGGTGGCCGTTTCTTCGCCGCTGCCCATGTCGACCTCCACCGTCACCTCATCCTCCTGGAGCACCAGGAGCGCCTCATCCTCGCTGAAATCCAGGCCCGCGCCGTTCCGGCAGACCTGAACCCGGCCGCCCTTTGAGGAGAGCCAAACGGCCACCTTCCCGATCTCAAATTCCGCCTCGGTGTAGCCGATAGCGCAGAGGATCCGGCCCCAGTTCGCGTCGCACCCGAACACCGCGCACTTAAACAGGGTGGATTTAATGACCGACTTGGCGATCTTGCGGGCCGTCTCCTGCCCGTCCGCCCCGCGCACGGTGCAGGTCAGCAGCTTGGTCGCGCCCTCGCCGTCCTTAGCAATCATCCGGCACAGGCAGGTGGTCACTTCATGCAGCGCGGCGCAGAACGTTTCAAACGCCTCCCCCTCAGCCTCTACCGGCGCGTTGCCCGCCGCCCCGTTGGCGAGGAGAACCAGCGTGTCGTTGGTGGAGGTGTCGCCGTCGATGCTCACCATGTTAAAGGTGGTCTGCACATCGGCAGAGAGCGCCTTCTGGAGCATTTCCGGGGAAATGGCCGCGTCGGTGGTGATGAAGCAGAGCATGGTGGCCATGTTCGGCTCAATCATGCCGCTGCCCTTGGCAATGCCGCCGATATGGCACTCCTTCCCATTCAGCGAAAAGGCGGCGGACGCCTCCTTTTCATGGGTATCGGTCGTCATAATGGCGGTTCCCGCCATCCGGCTCCCCTCCCCATCTTTGCGGCAGGAGCGGATGAGCGGATCGATGTTCGAGAGGATGGGATCGATCGGCAGCGGCTGGCCAATCACGCCGGTGGAGGCCACCGCGATATCCGTCTCCTCGATGTGCAGCCCGCGCGCGAGGGCGGCGCACATCAGCTGCGCCTTCTGAACGCCGTCGGCATTACAGGTGTTGGCGTTGCCGCTGTTGCAGATAACCGCCCGCGCCTGTCCGTTTGCCAAATGCGCGCGCGTTACGGTGATCGGCGCGCCGCAGACCTTGTTCCGGGTGTACACGGCGGCCGCCGCGCAGGGGGTCTCGCTGTAAATGAGCGCTAAATCCAGCTTTGAGGTGTTTTTGCGGATTCCGCAGTGCACGCCGCCGGCCGAAAAGCCCTTGGCCGCGCAGACGCCGCCTTCTATCGGAGTGATCTCCATCTTTCATCGCCCTGCCTTTCTCAATAGCACTGGGCCGGTCCCCGGCGAGGGGCGGCCGCTCCGCCAAAAGCGTTTAAAACGCGGGCGGGATCATCGTCAGCCCCGCCGTCTCCGGCAGACCCATTGCCAGGTTCATGTTCTGAATGGCCTGCCCAGCCGCGCCCTTAACCATGTTGTCAATCGCTCCCACCAGGATGAGACGCCCGGTGCGCCCATCCAGGTGCAGCGAGACATCGCAATAGTTGGAATATTTCACGTTGCGCAGGTTGGCCGTTTCCCCGGCCTCCAGCACCCGGACAAACGGCTTGCCCCGGTAAAACGCCTTCCAAGTTTCCACCAGCTCCGCAAGGGACTTCTTTCCCTTGTACTCGGTGTAAACCGTCGAGATAATCCCGCGGTTCAAGGGGAGCAGGTGCGGAACGAAGGTAATTCGCAGCGCCGCCCCGGCCAGCTCGGAGAGCGTTTGCTCAATCTCCGGCGTGTGGCGGTGGCAGGCCACCTTATAGGGGGAGAAAGCCTCGTTGCAGTCGGGGAAGTGGGAGGTCTGCGTGAGCCCCCGGCCCGCGCCGGTAACGCCCGACTTGGAATCGATCACGATCCCTCTCGTTTCAATCAGCCCTTCCGCCAGCGCAGGAGCAACGGCTAAAGCAATCGAGGTCGGATAACAGCCCGGATTGCCGATAATCTTCGCCTGCTTCACCCGCTCGCCGTGCAGCTCCGGAATCGAGTAGACCGCGTCCGCGTGCAGCGCCGGCTCGGCATAGGCTTTTCCATACCACCGTTCATAGTCCTCCGGATCGGACAGGCGGAAATCCGCCCCCAGATCGATGAGCAGAATGTTTTTCTCCCGGCACTTCTTGGCCACCGGCTCGCTGAGCCCGGCCGGAAGGCTGGTAAAGAGTACGTCGGTCTCCTCAAACAACCCGTCCTCCCCGGTGAGCCGTTCCTCGCAGATGCCCTTGAGCGCCGGATAAATCTCGCTGATGGGCTTGCCCTCAAAGCTGACCGAGGAGAGGTTTCTTAGGCTTACCTCCGGGTGCTGGAGCAGCAGCCGCACCAGCTCAACGCCGGCGTAGCCGGTTGCGCCCATAATCGAAACACGGATCATATTCTCAAACCCTTTCTTTGCGGAATGGAAGCGGCGCGGCCTCCTGTTTACTGCGCCCCCAGCTGGTCGCGGATATCCGCCAATTGCAGCCTCACCTGCTCGCCGGCCGGGCCGCCCAGGACGTTCCGGCTGTTGAGGCAGGTTTCCAGGGCCACCGCCTCATAGATATCCTCGGAAAATTCCTCCGAGAACTGCCGGTACTGTTCGAGCGGGAGGGTTTCGAGCGTCTCCCCCTGTTCGATGCAGTAGGCCACCAGCGTGCCGGTAATTTTATAGGCGTCGCGGAAGGGGAGGCCCTTGCGCGTCAGGTAATCGGCGCAGTCGGTGGCGTTTAAGAAGCCCCCTGAAACAGCGGCGCGCATCCGCTGCGTATTCACCGCCATCGTTTCCACCATCGGCGTGAAGGCGTCGAGCGCCATTTTAACGGTGTCGCAGGCGTCGAACACCGCTTCCTTGTCCTCCTGCATATCCTTGTTGTAGGCCAGCGGCAGGCCCTTGAGCATCGTCAAAAGCGCAATCAGGTCGCCGTTTACCCGGCCGGTCTTGCCGCGCACCAGCTCCGGGATATCCGGATTCTTCTTCTGCGGCATGATGGAGGAACCGGTGGCGAACCGGTCGTCCAGCTCGATAAATTTAAACTCCCAGGAGCACCAGAGGATGATCTCCTCGCAGGCGCGGGAGAGATGGGTCATAACGAGCGCCAGCGCCGACACAAATTCCACGCAGAAATCCCGGTCGGAAACCCCGTCCAGCGAATTGAGAACCGGCCCGTCAAACCCCAGAAGCTGGGCGGTCATATCGCGGTCGATGGGGTAGGAGGTCGCGGCCAGCGCGCCGCAGCCTAAGGGGCTGCGGTTCATCCGGCGGTAGCAGTCCTCCAGGCGGCCGATGTCCCGCAGCAGCATCTGCGCCCAGGCTAAGAGGTGGTGGGCGAAGGTGATGGGCTGCGCGCGCTGCAAATGGGTATAGCCGGGCATGATGGTTTCGGTGTGCTCCTCCGCCTTATCGCAGAGCACGCCGGTCAGGGTGCGCAGCATGGCGGTGACGGCGCTCAGCTCATCGCGCAGATAGAGCCGCAGGTCGAGCGCGACCTGATCGTTGCGGCTGCGGGCGGTGTGCAGCTTTTTGCCCGCATCCCCTATGCGGGCGGTGAGCTCCGCCTCGACAAAGGTATGGATATCCTCGCTCTCCGGGTCGATACCGAGCTCCCCGCTCTCCAGATCGCGCAGGATGGCAGAGAGCCCGGTCAGGATCTGATCGCACTCGGCGGGCGTGATAATCCCGCATTCGCGCAGCATGGTGGCGTGCGCCATCGAACCGCCGATATCCTGCTTATAGAGCCGGCTGTCAAACCGGATGGATGCGTTAAAATCGTTGAGGCGCGCGTCCGCCTCCTGCTGGATTCTTCCTGCCCAAAGTTTCATCGTTTGTTCCCAGCCCTTTCTTCGGAGCCCCGCCCGGCAAACCCGGATTCCTGCCCGGCAGGCAGAAAAAACGCAAATCGGGAGGCTCCAAAAATTTTATGTTCAGCCCTTCTGCTTCCCGGCTGAAAAAACAGCGGGCCGCACGGCCAGCATGCAAGCCCGTTCTGTTCTTAAAGAGTTCCCGCGCGGCCGGAGAAGGACGCATCCGCCGCGTCCTCCGGCCGCCGGTCTCCGTTTTTTACCCGCGCTGCTGATCCAGCAGCGCCTTGACCTTAATCGGCAGGCCGAAGAGGTTGATGAAGCCCTGGGAATCCATCTGGTTGTAAACCTCATCCTCGCCGAAGGTGGCGACCTCCTCGGAATAGAGGGTGTAGGGGGAGGTGATCCCCGCCAGGATGACGTTGCCCTTGTAGAGCTTGAGCCGGACATCGCCCGTCACCGTCTGCTGGGTGGAATCCACGAAGGCGCTGAGCGCTTCGCGCAGGGGGGTGAACCACTGGCCATAATAAACCAGCTCGCTGAACTTCTGGGCAACCAGCTCCTTGTAATGCTGGGTGTCGCGGTCGAGGGTGATCGTCTCCAGCGCCTGGTGTGCTTTATACAGGATCGTCCCGCCCGGCGTTTCATAAACGCCGCGGCTCTTCATGCCGACCAGGCGGTTTTCCACCATGTCCACAATCCCGACGCCGTTCGCGCCGCCCAGCTCGTTGAGCTTTTCAATGAGCTCCACGCTGTCAATGGCCTTGCCGTCCAGCATCACCGGCACGCCCTTTTCAAAGTGCAGCGTCAGATAGGCGGGCTTATCGGGGGCCTTTTCAGGGGATACGCCCAGTTCGAGGATCTTCTCATAATCCGGTTCGTTGGCCGGATCCTCCAGGTCGAGCCCCTCGTGAGAGAGGTGCCAGAGGTTTTTATCCTTGGAATAGTTGGTCTCGCGATTGATCGAGAGCGGAATGCCCCGCGCCTCGGCATAATCGATCTCGTCGTCGCGCGAGCGCAGCTCCCAGGTGCGCCAGGGGGCGATAATGTCCATTTCGGGCGCGAACGCCTTGATGGTCAGCTCAAACCGCACCTGGTCGTTGCCCTTGCCGGTGCAGCCGTGGGCGATAGCGTCCGCCCCCTCGGCCTTGGCGATCTCAACGATCCGCTTGGCAATGATCGGGCGGGCAAACGAAGTGCCCAGCAGATACTGTTGCTCATAGACCGCGCCCGCCTGCATGGTCGGGATGATATACTCATCCACAAACACCTTTTTGAGATCCTCAATGTAGAGCTTGGAGGCGCCGGTCTTTTTCGCCTTCTCCTCCAGCCCGGAGAGCTCCTGGCCCTGGCCGACGTCGGCCGCCACGGCGATGACCTCGCAGCCGTAGTTCTCCTTCAGCCACGGGATGATAATCGACGTATCCAGCCCGCCGGAATAGGCGAGCACAACCTTTTTATACTGCTTGCCGTTGGTGTTAGCCATGGTATCCTTCCTTTCTTGCCGGAGAGCGCGCCCGGCAGCCGCAAATTCAAAGTAAATATAGAAGCTCTTAAACGGATCGGACGCCTTCCGAAAAGATGTCCGTTTTTTCTATGGGTATAATTATACACCTTAATTTCCATATTTCAAGGCCGGTTGTGAATATTTATTCAGATATATGTATTTTTGTACAATACAGGAAGGGAAGGGCCCCAATGGGGAAGGAATCGGGTCAGTTTGGATAAAGCCCGGCCGGTTTTTCCGTTTTCCCGCCTACCGGAGAGCATGCCGCCAAAAGGGCGCGTTGCAAAACTGTCGTTTTGCAACGCGCCCTTTGGAAAAACGGTTTTCAGGGCGAAGATTATGCCCTGAATTTCGCGCTATAAGGCGCGAAACCGCCGCTTTTTCCAGTTCCTACAAGTAGGAAGATATTCTGTGAGCAGCCCCTCTTTTACCGGACGGCGGGCCTATTGCCCGCAGCATTTTTTATATTTCTTCCCGCTGCCGCAGGGGCAGGGATCGTTGCGGCCGACCTTCTTTTTGTGCACGGGCGTTTGCGCGGCGCCGGTGTCGCTGCCGCCCGATTCCACCATTTCCTTTTCATCGGCCACCGCCTCGCGCCGGGGCTCCTCCGCCTTGCGGATCTGCACGAGGAAGAGGGCGCGCACCGTGTCCTCCCGGATGGACTCGATCATCGCGTCGAACATCTCGAAGCCCTCAATGCGGTATTCCACCACCGGATCCTTCTGCGCATAGGAACGCAGATAGATGCCGCGCTTGAGCTCCTCCATGTTGTCGATATGATCCATCCAGCGCAGGTCCACGTTCTTGAGAAGCACCACCCGCTCCAGCTCGCGCATGATGCGGGAGGTAAACATCTCCTCGCGCTTTTCATAGATGAGGTGGGCGCGGTCGGTGAGCATCTTCGCTATCTGCGCCGGTTCCGCCTCGCCCAGCTTCTGAATGTCCTTGTACTCCTCAAAGTCCTGCGGCAGCGTCAGCCAGCCCAAGAAATGCGCGCGCAGGCCCGCAAAGTCCCAGTTGTCGTGCGCGGTCTCCTCCGGGAGATAGAGCGCGACCGCCTTTTGAACGGTGTCGTCCACCATTTTCAGGATGATATCCTTGATATCCTCGCCGTTGAGGACCTTCTGGCGCTGCGAATAGATGATCTCGCGCTGCTTGTTCATTACGTCGTCGAACTGAAGCACGTTTTTACGGGTGGCAAAGTTGCGGCCCTCCACCTTCTGCTGCGCGCTTTCAATGGTGTTCGAGAGCAGCTTGGCCTCAATGGGCATGTCCTCCTCAATCTTGAGGAAATCCATCATGTTCGCCGTCCGCTCGCCGCCGAACAGGCGCAGCAGCTCATCCTCCAGCGAGAGGTAGAAGCGCGTTTCGCCCGGATCCCCCTGGCGTCCGGCGCGGCCGCGAAGCTGGTTGTCAATCCGGCGCGATTCATGCCGCTCGGTGCCGATGATAAACAGCCCGCCCGCGGCCTTGACCTTCTCCGCCTCTTCCGAAACGGTTTTCTTGTGTTCGGCCAGCTTTTCCTGAAACAGCTTGCGCGCCGCTATGACGTTCTCATCCTCGGTGTCGCCGAAGCCGGTCGCCTCGACGACGGCATCATCCTCAAAGCCGGCGCGGCGCAGGTCCTCCACCGCCATGTTTTCATCGTTGCCGCCGAGCTTGATGTCGGTGCCGCGTCCGGCCATGTTGGTGGCGATCGTCACCGCGCCGAGTTTACCGGCCTGGGCGACGATCTGCGCCTCCTTCTCATGGTACTTCGCGTTGAGCACCTCGTGCGGGATGCCGCGGGCCTTCAGCAGCTTGGAGAGCTTTTCCGACTTTTCAATCGAAATGGTGCCCACCAGCACCGGCTGCCCCTTCTGGTGGCAGGCGGCGATCTGGTCGATGACCGCGCCGAACTTCGCCTTCTCGGTTTTATAGACCACGTCGGTGTGATCCTCGCGGCGGACCGGCTTGTTGGTGGGGATCTCCACCACGTCCAGCCCGTAGATCTCGCGGAACTCGGCGTCCTCGGTCAAGGCCGTTCCGGTCATGCCCGCGAGCTTTTGATACATGCGGAAATAGTTCTGGAAGGTGATGGTCGCCAGCGTTTTGCTCTCGCGCTTGACCTCAACGCCCTCCTTCGCTTCGATCGCCTGGTGCAGCCCTTCGTTGTAGCGCCGGCCGAGCATCAGGCGGCCGGTGAACTCGTCCACAATGACGATCTCGCCGTCCTTCACCACATAATCAATATCCCTCTGCATGATCCCGTGCGCCTTGATAGCCTGGTTGATGTGGTGCTGGAGGGTGGTGTTGTTCGGATCCATCAGGTTTTCAAGGTTAAAATAGCTTTCGGCCTTTTTAACGCCGCTGCGGGTCAGGGTCGCCGTTTTCGCCTTTTCGTCCACGATGTAATCGGCGTCCACATCGTCGTTGTCCTCCTTGGTGTCCACCTCTTTCACGCGCAGGTATTTTAACGAGCACGCGAACCGGTCGGCTACCTTATAGAGATCGGTGGATTTATCCCCGCGGCCGGAGATGATCAGCGGGGTGCGCGCCTCGTCGATGAGGATCGAGTCCACCTCGTCCACAATGGCGTAGTTAAAATCGCGCTGCACCATCCGCTCTTTATAGATCTGCATGTTGTCGCGCAGGTAGTCAAAGCCGAACTCGTTGTTTGTGCCGTAGGTAATATCGCAGTCATACATCGACCGGCGCAGCTCCGGCGCAACCTCATGGATAATCAGGCCGACGCTCAGCCCCAAAAAGCGGTGGACCTTGCCCATCCATTCGCTGTCGCGCTTGGCCAGATAATCGTTGACGGTGACGATGTGAACCCCCTTGCCGGAAAGGGCGTTCAGATAGGCGGGAAGGGTTGCCACCAGCGTTTTTCCCTCGCCGGTGCGCATCTCGCTGATGCGGCCTTGGTGAAGGATAATGCCGCCCAGGATCTGAACGGGGAAATGGCGCATTCCCAGCACCCGGTCGGCGGCCTCCCGGCAGGTGGCGAACGCTTCAGGCAGGATATCATCCAGCGTTTCGCCGTTTGCCAGGCGTTCCCGGAGCCGGGGGGTCATCGCCTTGAGCTCCTGATCCGATTTCTTCCGGTATTCGTCTTCCAGGGCGATCACCTTATCCGCCAGCGGCCGGATCTTTTTAACCTCCCTCTGGGAATAGGTGCCGAACACTTTATCTAACAATCCCACCAAGGTTCACCTCAACTCTTTCTTTCAACTCTCTGCATGCGGGCATATTGTTTCATGGTATTCATTGGATATTCTACACTCTTTCACGCCTATATGTCAAATATTAAGTAAACAAAATTGGAACAAGCTGCAAACAATGGCCCAGGGATCTCTCCATCCGCGTTCAAAACCGGTTTGTGAAAGAATACGCCCCGCTTTGCAGCAGAGGGGAAAACGTCTCTTTCGCCGGAGCCCTGCGGAATATCCGGGTATTTCCCCGGCGGCGGGCGGCTTTTAGGGGCGTTTGCAGAACTTTAATTTTTCATTCGCTCTTTTTCACACTTTTCATTATCCCCATTTGGGAGTATAATAATAACGTCTGTCTGAAATACTGCAAGGAGAGCTGACCGCAAAATGGTTTTTTCCAATCTGACCTTCCTTTATCTGTTCCTCCCGGCAAACCTGCTTTTTTACCACCTCTCCAAAAATAAAAATTACCGCAATTGGGTGCTGATCCTGTTCAGCCTGTTTTTCTATGCGTGGGGAGAACCGGTCTGGGTCTTCGTGCTGATGTTCTCCGTTGGGGTGGACTACTGCAACGGCTGCATCATCGAAGCGAACCGGGGAAAGCCGCTGGCAAAATGCGCGCTGCTGCTCTCCCTTTTTCTCAACCTCTCGCTGTTGGGATTGTTTAAATATTCCGGGCTGATCGTCTCCACCTTAAACGCTTTTCTGCCGGTCCCACTGCCGGTCCCGGCCTTTTCACTGCCCATCGGCATCTCCTTCTATTCCTTCCAGGCGCTAAGCTATGTCGTGGACGTTTACCGCGGGCAGATTCCCGCCCAAACGCGGTATGACAAGCTCTTAATGTATGTTTCCCTCTACCCGCAGCTCGTGGCGGGGCCGATCGTCCGCTACAGCGACATTGCCTCCGAAATCGATAACCGCCATGCGGACGCGAACGATTTTGCGCGAGGGTTGACCCGGCTGCTGTGCGGGCTGACCAAAAAGGTTTTTTTCGCCAACATCGCCGGGGGACTGTTGAAAACCTATGCCCAGGCGGACCCCTCTACCCTGTCGGTCGCAGGCGCTTGGACGGGGATGCTGCTCTTTACCCTTCAAATCTATTATGACTTCTCCGGCTATTCCGACATGGCGATCGGGCTCGGCCAGCTTTTTGGGTTCCATTATTTAGAAAATTTCAACTATCCTTATATTTCCCGCAGTGTCACCGAATTTTGGCGGCGGTGGCACATCTCGCTCTCCAGCTTTTTCCGGGATTATGTCTATATCCCGCTCGGCGGCAACCGCAGGGGGGCGCTGCGCAATCTGCTCGTCGTTTGGTTTTTAACCGGGCTGTGGCACGGGGCCAGCTGGAATTTTGTGCTTTGGGGCCTATATTACGGCTGCTTTATCGTACTGGAGCGCCTGTTTTTAGGACGGGCGCTCGAAAAGCTCCCCGCGCTCTTTTCCCACCTCTATCTCCTGTTCGTCACCATGGTCGGATGGACCTTGTTCTATTTTACCGACGCCTCCGCGCTCTTGGCCTATCTCCGGGTGATGTTCGGGCTGGCCGGAGCGCCGCTGTGGGATATCCGGCTGGGGATTGTTCTGACCAACCACCTTTTCTGGCTGGCCGCCGCCGTTTTGTTCTGCATGCCGGTGGTCCCGCGCTTCCAGCGCTTTTTAGCCCAGCGGCTGAACAGCGCGCAGCTTGCCGGCGTGCGGGTGCTGGAGGCGGCGATGGATCTTGGCCTTCTGCTGCTTTGCACCTGCCTTCTGGCTGGGCAGAGCTTCAATCCTTTCCTCTATTTCCGCTTTTAATCGCAGCGGACCATCCCCCGCCCTTTTTGCGGCGCGGGAAAAAGCGCGCCTGCCGGGCCGCTGTTCGCTGCGTTCCCCTGCGGGCAATTCCAGCGCCGGTAAAGGCGAATCATTTGTTTCGGGAGGCTGAATGTTTTTGAAAAACAAACCGAAGAAGGCGCGCCCTACCCTCGAACTCTCAAAAACGGAGCGGGAGCTCCGGCAGCGCGATACCGAATGGCGGGCGACCGCTCCCTTAGGCATCGCCTTGCTGGCCGGCGTCTCGATCTCGCTGGGGCTTTTATCGCTGTTTCTGCCGAAGCCGGTGATCTCCGAATATGAAAACCGCCGGTTGCAGGAGAAGCCCGCCTTCTCCCTTCAAAAGCTCTTCACCGGCGAGCTGGCAAACGAGTGGGATCTCTATTATTCCGATACCTTCCCGGCCCGCGAAACCTTTGTGCGCGCCGCCGGGCGCATTCAGGAAAGCCTGGGCCTCCGGCTGGACGACGTGCGCATCCATGATTCAGGGAACCAGCCCGCCAATGAGGATCCTATCGCCCTCCCTCCTTCTTCGGATAACCGCGGTTCCTCCCGGCCGGAGCCTCCAGCCGTTTCCCGTCCGGAGCTGCCTGCCGCTTCTCAGCCGGAAGCAGCCGAAACGCCGCCCGCCGCCTCTTCGGAAAACGAGGAGGCCCTCTGGGAACGCCAGGGGCCGATCTTTATTTATAAAGGGGAGGGGCTCTCCATCTTCTCGGCCAGCGAGAGCATGTCCGCCTACTATGCGCAGACGCTCAACCAATGGCAGCAGCGCATGGGGGAGAATGTCACCATCTATAACCTGATTGTCCCCACGCACATTGAATTTGCCCTTCCGGAGCGGTACCGGAGCGTTACCTCGCCGCAGAAACCAAACATCGACAGCATCTATTCCCAGCTCGATCCCCGCATCAAGGCGGTGGACGCCTATTCCGCCCTGGAGAGCCATCGGGACGAGTACCTCTATTTTAGGACCGACCACCACTGGACCGGACTCGGCGCCTACTACGCCTACACCGCCTTTTGCGAGTCCGCCGGTCTGACGCCCATGCCGCTGGAAAAGATGGAGAAAAAGACGCTGACCGATTTCGTCGGCACGCTCTATAAAGAAGCGCAGGACTCCCAGATGTTGAAAAATCCCGACTATGTGGATTATTGGCTGACCCCCATTCCCCACACCGTTTTGCAATACCGGCGCGGAAGCCCGTTTTATGGCGTTCCCTCCACGCTGCTAGGGGAATATGCCTCCGGCTCCAACAGCTATTCGGTGTTCCTGCACGGGGATTACCCGCTGACCAAAATCGTCACCGAACAGAAAAACGGCCGGAAAATTGCCGTCGTCAAGGAATCCTTCGGCAACGCCTTCTCCCCCTTCCTGGTCAATAATTACCAAGAGGTCTATGTGGTGGACCAGCGCTATTTTGAGCTGAACCTCCCGGCCTTTTTAGAGGAGAACGGCATTCAGGAACTGCTCTTTATCAACAACATCTTCGCCGCCAACACCCGCGTGCGGATTAACGAAACCGCCCGGCTGATGACGCAGGTTTGGTCGCCTCCCGCACCCAGCGAACCGGAGCCTGAGCCGGAACCGGAGCCTAAACCGAAAGCCTCTTCGCGCGTAGAGTTCGACCCCTGGGCGGAGGACAAAAAGGATTGGTAATCCCCTGCCGTCGTGCCCCGTGAGAAGGCGTGGGAACGCCTTCGTTCTATAGCCGGAAGCTGGAAGAAAAGGAGGGAAGTCCTGTGCGCGGATGGAGAAAAGCCATATCCGGCCTGTTGGCCGTCCTGATAGCGGCCGGAACCGGCGGCTGTGCGGACAGGCTTGCCGATCCGCCGGATGAGGCGGGACAGCCCGTCGAAATCGCCGTTGCGATTGAGAAAAGCAGCCCCGCGCCTGTGGCCGAGGCTTTACAGACGTTTTGCGATAACCTCTACCAGTTTTCCGGGAAAACCCTGCACGCCTCCCTCCAGCATTGGGAGGACGTTACCCAATCGCAGGCGGAGATCCTCTTCCTTCCCTCTGAACGCTTCTTTCAGCTCGATCCGGAAATGAACGTTCTTAGGACCGACTTCCTTTTCTCCTCCTATGCGCATTTTGAAGCGGCTATGAACGCCCCCGCCCTGTTGGAACTGCTCAACCGCTCCTTTTCGCAAAAGACCGGTTACGCGATCCATTCGGTCTCCTACGGCGGCAAACGCCTGCTGGTCAGCGGGGCTGGGGACTTCGTGGAAGCCCTCCGCTCCGATACTGCCAATATTATCCGAGACGCTATCTCGGATATCGCCGTCAACGCCTCTATCCGAATCGAACCGGCTGATTTCTCCCGCCCGCCTGAGGAGGATGCGCTTTATTATGTGGACACGCCGCAGCTTGGCGGGCTCACGGAGGAGGAGACCGAGGGGTACATCATCATCAATCTGGACTATCTCTACCACTTTAACCTTCTGTGCATAAGCGATCGGCTGGAGGACCGGCTGACCAGGATGCAGCTCGCCGCGATTTATGAGGCGGCCGCCATTGCCAAGCCCTCCTGCGATCAAACTTATCAGGCGCTGGATACGCAGGGAAGCCGGCGGTTTACCTCCGCCATTCTCCCCTCCCAAAAGCTACAGCGGGCGATTCGGGAAATGCAGAGCGCTTATCCACATCCCGCCCTGGCCTCTCCCATTTATCAACAGATTCGGGAATATTCCTCCTAAAATAACCGGATGGAAACGGTTTTTTCCGCTTCCATCCGGTTATTTTTTTCACAATCCCCCATCCAGCCGCTGTGGAAAACGGCTTGTTACAGCTCCTGCCGGGCAGCCGGACGTTTCCCCCTTTAAAAGCCCTTTTTCATGGGAAGCACCCTGCAAGGAAGACTAATTTTCAACCGCTGTGGAAGGATTGTGGATAACTTTTTATTGTAGTTTTATTACTAAAAATTATATATAATTCATCTATAATGCACAATGTCCAAACGCGGTCCTTAAATTTCCAAGATTTTCAATATAATTGTAGAATATGTAAACTGACTGCACTAAGTTAAAGCAAAACTATTCCAAAATTTGTAAAACTCTGATATACTAAAAATGTCTCTAAAGTATTCTAAGCAACGACTCATTCACAGAAAGAAGGCGGGAGAAAATGCAGGAGTTGTTACTCAAACGGGACGGCGGAAACAAACCTTAGATCTGGAAGAACGGGCAACCCAAGCCTGCCGATGTTATGGATTCTTCCGCATTCAGAAAAGCCGTGCGGAGAGCGCTGCGCGGTTGAGAAAATAAAAATTTTCTGACCACAAGGGTGGATCCTTTTCCATTTTGCAGCAGGAATCGGACTGGGCCGGACGAATACAATCTCCCTTGAGAAAGGTATGGTCAATTATGAGCTGCTTGAATTATATGCGCACGTCTAACCGCATCCGCCTGGAAGGGGTGGAGTATACCGTATATGGCATTGCCCGGACGGATGGGCAGGATAGCGTTGCCGACATTTCCACTCGGGCAGACTTTGTCGATCGTATTTTGGAAACTCTAAACCGGGGAGAAGTCCCTGTTATTCACTTCCGTGAAATTCTTGATAATTTGATTGCTCAATATGAATAAAACCGGCGCGCTGTCTGCCCGCTTTGGAAAAAACGCATGCTTCCACCCCTTTTCGTCCCGCGGCAAAAAATAGCCGCAAAAATATCTTGACTTTCCGCCATGGATGTGTTAAGATAAATCATGTTGTCAGATGAAAAAGGCTGTGCTGGTGTAGCTCAGTTGGTAGAGCAGCTGATTTGTAATCAGCAGGTCGGGGGTTCAAATCCGTCCACCAGCTCCATCTCATCGGACAGGTGATAGGGGAGGTTTCCCGAGTGGCCAAAGGGGGCAGACTGTAAATCTGTTGCGATACGCTTCGATGGTTCGAATCCATCACCTCCCACCAGTTTTTAACCGCATGGACAAGCTGTTCATGCGGTTTTTTGTTTATGTCAGCTCCTCTCCCGCCCCCCTCCTTTTTACCAGAGGATCCCTTTTTCTCCCCCCATCCCGGCAAAGGCTTGAAAAATAGACGCGGGGCAGATATACTAAAAGAAAAGAAGGCCATCACATAAAAGCGGGATAGCTGTTGGCGCAGGGAAGAAGGCGCAGCCTAGGGGCCTCTGACAAGATCCCCCTGCGGCCGGTATCAATTAGGAGGGGACAGAACCATGGCGGCAGTTTTTTCTAAGCCCGTTGGCCGGGAGCTGTGGAAGCGGCATCCGCACAACCTACGGAAATTATTCGAACAGCGTTCTTATTTTTCGTTGCTGCTTGTCACCTATTTAACGCTGCTCTTCTGCACGCTGCTGGTCAGCGTCCTTTTTTATCTTTGCGTTCTGCCCGCGATGGTACGCAGCGCCCAGATGCAGCAAACGGTTATTCTCAACCAAGGCGCCTTTGTGGTAGACAGCTATTTGAGCGGCGCGCGCACTGAGGCGCTGCAAATCGCACAAACCCAATATGCGGAAAACGTCGCCCGGCAGAAGGGCGCGTTTTCCGCTCAAGATTACTATGCGCAGTACCAGCTCTCCCAATTTCTTTCCCGCCGGACGAATGACAATCCGGTTATCCTCGACTACTATCTCTATTTTGAGAACCTTGGCTGTATCTTCAGCTCTCAAAGCAAGTTTGACGGGGAAGATTACTATCAGAACCATCTCTATGCCGGCCGCCCCTTCAGCGAGCTGAGCGCCTTGACGAAGGAAAACCATTTTTCTGAGGTGCTGCAAATGCGCTCGCTGACCAACCCGCAGCGGGATGTCCTCCCGCTGGTCCAATCGATTCCGGCAACCGGCCCGGAAATCCTTCCTGCCGTGGTGATCGTCCATCTTGATCTCGAAGCCATCCGGCAGATTTTTGGACGGTTTATTGAATCCAACGACGCCGCCATCTACCTCTTTGACGAACGCGGGAGATTCATCGCCGGGATAGGCGAGCACCTTACAGAACCGCCGCCGGAGCTGGCCGCGTTGGAGGGGAGCGAGCTGCTCAACCTCTCCGGCGCCCGCTCGCTGGCCTGTTCCTATGTTTCGGCGCAAAGCGGCTGGAAATATGTCACCAGCGTTCCGGAAAAAGCGGCCCTTGGCGACGCGTTCCGGCACCGGGACATTTTATTCGGGTTCGTCGCCTGCGAGCTGCTCATGGGGCTTGCGCTCAGTTTTCTGCTGGCCAGAGGCGCTCACCGGCCTCTGCGCCGTTTCGCCCAGCGTTTGGCCGATGCGGACGGCCCGGCCGGAGAGGAGAATAAAAACGAACTTCTCTATATCGAAAAGATCGTGGAACGAAGCATCCGCGAGCGCAACAATATGGAGCAAAAGATCGAGCATTACACCCCCATTCTCGCCTCCAACCTGCTGCTCAAGGTGATTACCGGCACCTTCTCCGAAGGGGATGCTTCCGAAACGCTGGCCGACAACTTTGGCCTGCGGCTGGACGCCCCCTATAAAAGAGTACTGGTGTATCGTGTGGGTGCAACCGGCCACGTTTTCAGCGAGGATGCCGCTGTGGAGCTGGCTACCGTTAAATTTGTACTGATCAATATCCTGGACGATCTCTTCTCCCGCTCCTTCAGCGCATATGCCTGTGAGACCGGACGCGACGATGTGGCCGTCCTGCTCGGAATGGATACGCTGGACAGAGAAGCGGAGTTGGAGGAAATCTCTCAATACGCCTCCTCCTTTATGCTCCAGAACTTCGGCGTAGAGATACAGGCCGGCGCCGGGGAGGCTTATCCGGCTCTGTCCCAGGCTGGGCAATCCTATACGCAAGCGCTCAGCGCGCTCCAAAAAGGTGTTATTAACCACAGCGCGTCGCTGCAATTTTTAGACAGTGCGAGCGCCCAAGGGCTTGTCTATCCCTTCGATCAATTCGAGGAGCGGCTAAAAAACCTGATCCGGAGCGGGGAGGATCAAAAGGCTATCGCCCTATTGGACGACGCCGTCTGCTGGCCGCAGGAACGCTCGCTGGACCCGCAGATGACGCGCTGCCATTTCTTCAGCCTGATGGCGGTCTCCCTGCGGCTGACGGCCGGACAGGATACCCCGGCGGAAGATACAGCGGCCGCTATCGCGCGCTGCACATCACTGCCTGCTATCCGGGATTGTTTAGCGCCCTTTATCACCGCCCAATGTGAGGAACACCTCTCCGGCCAGAAGAAACGCGCCGACCGCCTTTGCCGCCGGATAGACGAGATCATCGAAACGGAATATGGAAACGCCGATCTGTGCCTCACCTTTATCGCCGATCGGTTGCAGATGAACGCCAGCTACCTCTCCACCCTCTTCAAGCGGCAGACAGGGCGCAGCCTGATAGACGCTATCCAGGCCGTGCGGGTGGCGCATGCCGGGGATTTGCTGCTAAACACCGAACTGGATATCGGCCGCATTGCGCAGCAGGTCGGCTATTCCAACTACAGCGCGCTCATCCGGGCCTTTAAAAAGCTATATGGCATTACGCCCGGACAGTACCGGAGCATTCACATGAAGAAGTAAACAGCTAATCCTTTGGTTCTTATTGCATTTCCCTAGTTTTCCCGGAATCCAAAAATATAAAAGTATAACTATAAACTCTTCTCTTTTCATTCCCTTCCCCCTTCTTTATAATGGGGATACCAAGCGCGGAATGAAAAGTGTACATTTAAAAACACAACCGTACAAGAGCATATACCCGTTTATAGGGTATAAATTCTGTTCAGTTCGTCTAATGCGGGCTGTTTTTTTATGCCCTCTTTTCCTTAAACTGCGCAGCAGCGCAGCCGTTGCCAAATGTACACTTTATTGCCCGCGCGCTATAAAGAAAGGGAGGCATTCACCATGCTGAAAAAAGGCCTTTGTCTATCCGTGTGCATTGCTATGCTGGCAGGAGCTCTGACCGGCTGCGGGCAGGGCGCGGCGCAAGGACCGGCCGGATCATCCTCGTCCGCCGCTCCCGCTTCCAGCGCAGCGTCCAGTGCGGCTCCCAGCGCAGCCGCTTCCGAAGGGGAACCGGCTTCTTCCGGTCCCGAAGAGCTTACCCTTCCCATCGTAAGCGAGCCGCTGACCCTCACTTGCTTCATGGAGCTGGATGCGAAGGTTTCCGCATCCAAAAAGAGCGTAGCGGAGGTAGCGTCTTATCAGGAGATCATGGAGAAAACCGGTATTACCATCCAGTTCCAGCATCCTCCGGCGGGTCAGGAAAAGGAGCAGTTCAACCTCATGCTCGCCTCGAACGATCTGACCGATATCATCTACTATAACTGGCTCACCGTTCCCGGCGGCCCGGCGAAGGCTATTCTGGACAAGCAGATTATCCCGCTCAACGATGTCGTCGCCCAGTATGCCCCCAACCTGTCGGCGATGTTTGAAGAAAAAGCGACGGCCAGAAAGCAATCCGTGCTAGACGACGGCACCCTTTACATGTTCCCGATGATCCGCGTGCGCACCGGCACCGAGGAATGGTTCCGCTTGCTCGGCCCGATCTACCGCAAGGATTGGCTGGACAAGCTGAACCTGGAAGCGCCTACCACCATCGATGAGATGTACACCGTTCTCAAAGCCTTTAAGGAGCAGGATCCCAACGGCAACGGCCAAGCGGATGAAATTCCCTTCACCTCCCAAAAGGCCGGGGGCGAAGCTGCCTACCTTTCTGCATTTGCCCCTGCCTTCGGCATCGTCAACGGCTTTTACAACGATAACGGGACGGTAAAATACGGCCCGCTCGAACCTGCCTACAAGGACTATGTGGAAACGATGAACAAATGGTATGCAGAAGGGCTGATCGACCCGGAATATACCATTAACGACGCCAAGGCGATGAATCAGAAGATCCTGAGCAACCAGGCGGGCTGTTATTTCGGTCTCATTGCCGCCAACCTGGGCACCTACCTCGACGCCATGAACGGACAGGACGGCTTTGATCTGACAGCCGGTCCCTGGCTGACCGGCCCTGCCGGCAAGCCTTACACCAATGCTGTCGACTATATCAAAATCGTTGTAGGCACCGGCAAGGCGATCTCTACCAGCAACAAGCACGTGAAGGAGACGGTCAAGTTCCTGGACTATTTCTACAGCGAGGAAGGAATCCTTACCTCCAACTTTGGCCGTGAGGGCGAGAGCTACACCATGCAGGACGGCAAGGCGATCTTTACCGATGCGGTTCTCAAAAACACCCAAGGCCTGACCACAGCGCAGGCGCTCTCCCAGTATGCGCTTTCCACCGCCAATGATGCGATGGTAAAAACGAGCGAATATTTTGAACAGGTTTCGCTGCTCTATCCACAGCAGGCCGCCACGCAGGAGATCTGGGCGTCTGCCGATACCAGCCTGCTGCTCCCGCCGGTATCCTACACCACCGAGGAAAGCACCGAATATGCGCAGATCATGAATGAGATTCAGACCTATCTGGATGAAAACCTGATTAAGCTCATCATGGGCGTTACGCCGATGTCCGAATACGACAACTTTGTAAACGGCGTCAAGGGGCTGGGGATCGACCGCGCCCTCGCCATCTCCCAAGCGGCTTATGACCGCTACATGCAGCGCTAAAACCGCAGCCCTGTATTACCTTTATGATAACGGCAAAATGAGGCCGGGCCCGTCATGGGCCCGGCCTCGTTGTATTCCCTCCAAACCGCCGCCGGTCGGTCCGCATCAGGTTTTCTGTCCGGCGAACTGGGTCATGTAGAGCTCATAATACCGTCCCCGCTGCCGCAGCAGCTCCCGGTGGTTCCCCGTCTCCACAATCCGTCCCTCGTCCATGACGACAATCACATCCGCATCCTGAATCGTCGAGAGCCGGTGGGCGATAATGATGCTGGTGCGCTCGCGCATGAGGCGCACCATCGCATCCTGAATATTCTTCTCCGTCCGGGTATCGACGCTGGAGGTCGCCTCATCCAGAATCAGAATCTTGGGGTCCGCCAAGAAGGCGCGCCCGATCGAGAGCAGCTGCCGCTGGCCCTGCGAGAGGTTGGCCCCGGAGCCGGAGAGCATCGTATCATAGCCGTCGCGCAGCTTGCAGACCATAGCATGGCAGTTGCTCATCTTGGCCGCCTCCACCATCTGCGCATCCGAAGCCTCCAGGTTGGAATATTTGAGATTGCCGCGGATGGTGTCGGAGAACAGAACGGTATCCTGCAAAACAATGGCGGCGCCGCGCCGCAGCGCATCGCTGCCAATGTCGCGGATGTTCACCCCGTCGATAAGGATCTCCCCGCTGTCGATGTCATAAAAACGCATGAGCAGGTTGACGACGGTGGTTTTCCCGCTGCCGGTTGCGCCGACCAGCGCCACCTTCTGCCCGGCGCGGACCTCCAGGCTGAAATCATGCAGGACGGGCTTGCCCGGCAGATAGGAAAAATTGACCTTGCGGAAGGTAACGGTCCCCCGGCTGCCCTCCATCGTCCTCTCGCCGCTCTTGTCCTCCGGCGGCTCCTCCAAAACGGCAAACACCCGCTCCGCACCGGCAACCGCCGTTTGGATCTGCCCATAGAGCTGGGCAATTTCATTGATGGGGCGGCCAAACTGCTTGGCGTAGACGATGAAGGCAGAGATAACGCCGATCGAGATCATCCCCCTCAGCGCGAAGAAACCGCCCATCGCCGCAATGATGACAAAGCCGATGTTGCTGATGAGGTTCATGACCGGCCCCATCGATCCGCCTAGGATCTCCGCCTTGATGCCGGTTTTGGTCAGCTCATCGGAGGTCTCGTCAAAGCGCTTAATCACCGCCTCCTGCCGGTTGTAGGCAACCACCGTCCGGTAGCCGCTCACCATCTCCTCCACCGTGCTGTTGAGGCTGCCCAGCAATAGCTGGCGCTTGCGGAAAAAACGGCGCATCGCCGCCGAAAGATATTTGGTCGCCACCACGTTGAGCACCACCGTTAGACAGGAGAGCAGCGCCAGCTGCCAGCAATAGCTCAGCATCATCGCCACTGTGCCCAGAATGGTTAAGACGCCGGAGACCAGCGATCCCAGCGATTGGGAAACGGTGTTGGAGATGTTCTCCACATCGTTGGTCATGCGGCTCATGACGTCGCCGTGCGCATGGCTGTCCAGATAGCGGATGGGGAGGTTGACAATCCGATCGAACAGCTCTTCGCGCATCCGCCGCACGATCCTCTGGCTGAGATGGGCGCTCAACAGACTCTGGAACAGCGTCCCCACGCCATAGAGCAGGTAAAGGCCCACCATCCATAGCAGCACAGGGCCCAGCTCATCGAAGGCGCCGGCGGTGATCTGGTCGATAGCGCGGCTCTGGAAGCTGGGGGCGAGAACCGAGCAGAGCACTACCGCGCTGACCACCAATAGCAGCGCGAGGATCATCCGCCGCTCCCGGCTGAAATAGCGCAGGAGCTGCCGGACGGTCTTTTTCCCATCCTCCGGTTTTTCAATGGGCGCCACGCCCATGCGCGGCCCCGGCCCCCGGTGGCCGGGCATGCGGAAATTCGGGTTCTGTGCCTGAGGCTCCTTAGGCATCCGTCTCGTCTCCCTTCCTTAGCTGGGAATTGTAGATATCCTGATAGATGGGGCAGCCCGCCATCAGCTCGTCGTGGCTGCCGCAGGCGGCCAGCCGGCCGTTGTCAATGACCGCAATGCGGTCGGCGCTGCGGACCGAGGCGATGCGCTGGGCAATAATGATTTTGGTCGCCGCGCCGTGCGAAGTTCGAAGCGCCGCATAGAGCTGCGCTTCGGTTTTCAAATCGAGCGCGCTGGTGGCGTCGTCAAAAATCAAAACCCTAGCATCCTTCAAAATCGCCCGGCTGATAGCGACGCGCTGCTTCTGCCCGCCGGAGAGGCTCGCGCCCATCTCGGAAACGGCGGTCTCATAGCCGTCGGGCTGGCGGGCAATGAAGTCCGCCGCCTGCGCGACCGAGGCCGCGCGCTCGATCTCCTCCGGCCCGGCTCCCTCCCGGCCCCACCGGATGTTTTCGGCAATGCTCATGTTAAACAGCTCGCTTTTCTGGAGGGCAATGGCCACCCGGCCGCGCAGCTCCTTGAGCGGATACTCCCGGACATCCACGCCGTCCAGAAGGACGACGCCCTCGGCGGCGTCATAAAACCGGGGGATAAGCTGGACCAGTGTGGATTTCCCGCTGCCGGTCGCGCCCAGAATGCCGAAGGTCTCCCCCGCATGGATGGTGAGGTTGATATGCTCCAGCACCCGCTCGCCGCTCCCGCCCGGATAGGCAAAGGAGACATCCCGAAATTCAATTTTTCCAACCGGTCCGGCCGGGGACGGGACTGTAGCCCCATCCGCAAGCGCGGGCTCGCAGTCGAGCACCTCCCGCAGCCGGCGGGCGGAGGCCGCCCCGCGGGAAACCGTCTGGAAAATACCCGCCAGCATGATGACGCTATGTAAAATCTGTGAAACGTAGGTAACGGCCGCCATGATGCTCCCCGGCGTCAGCCCGCCGGACTGAACGCGGATAGATCCCATATAGAGGATAGCCACCACCGCCAGGTTCATCAGGATGTTCATCAGCGGCATCATGTAGGAAAACAGCACCAGCACGCGCAGCTGCGTATCCACCAGCTCGCCGTTGGCCCGGCCGAAGCGCTCCTTTTCATATTCCTCCCGGACGTATGCCTTCACCGTCCGCGCGCCGGAGACGTTCTCTTGGACCACGCTGTTCACCTGATCGAGCTTCTGCTGAAGTTTCCCGAAAATGGGGTTGGCCTTGGCGATAAAGAACAGCATCAAGCCAAGTACAAAGGGAAGCGCGCAGGCGATCACAACGCCGAAGCTGAGATCCAGCGCGACCATGCAGAAAATGCCGCCCGCAAACAGCATGAAGGTGCGCACAAAGCCGCGGATAGCCTGCATCACCAGATTCTGCACCTGGGTGACGTCGTTGGTCACACGGGTGATGAGCGACCCGGTGGAAAAGCGGTCGGTCTGCTGGAAGGAGAGCGCCATCACCCTGCGAAAGCAGTCCTTGCGGATGTCGTTTCCAAAATGCTGCCCGCAGAAGTTGGCGAACACCCCGGAGAGGACGCCGCAGCTTCCTCCCAGCGCGAGCAACCCGATCATCTGTAGGCCGGTGATCAAAATCAGGCGCAGGTTGCCGGTCCCCCCGCTGGAAAGGCCGAGCACCCCTTCATCTACAATCGTGCTCATAAGCTGCGGCTGCAACAGATCCGCCACTACCTCGCCCACCATGAACAGTGGGGCGAGCAGCGCATAGACCCAATATTTTTTTAGGTATTTGAGCAAGACTTTCCTTCCTCCTTTTCTTCTCCGGCGCCCTTGTGGTTAAAAAGGGCGCGGTCATACTGCGCGCGCCAGCGCGCAAGCAGCTTCTCCAGCAGCGAAGAAAGCTGGCGCTGCTCCTCAGGCGAGAGCGCTTCGAAAAGCTGCGCCTCCTGCCGGCGGTTCTCCCGTTCGTGCCGCGCAAGCGCCGCCTCCCCTTCTTCGCTGATGCGCAGCAGCACCTGCCTGCGGTCTTTCTCGGACCGCTCCCGGAGGACGAGCCCCGTCCCCTCCAGCTTGCCCACCAGCTCGCTCATCGAGCCGGGCCGGATCCGCACCATCTCCTGAAGCTCCCTCTGGGTAAGCTGGCCCTTCTCCCGCAGCATGCGCAGAATGCGCGCCTGCCCATGCTTTCCCCCGCCGCGGTGGTGAAGAAAATGGCCGCATAGCTCCAGCTGCGCGAGCAGCTCCCGGTTTTCCGTTCTCTCCATAACCTACCCCTTCTTGTTGATAGCTGCGCTGTCAACATCCTTTTCGCCAGCCCCGCCTCCCGCCGCTCTCACGGCAGACGGGACGGACGGCATTTCTTTCCTATTTTATTCCTGCCGGGAGCATTTGTCAAGGTGCCTAACGAATTATGTTGGTATTGTGATGAAAAGGCATAATCCGGGCGGGAGGGGAATAAAAATGGGGGTAAGGACAGGCATGAAAGGGATGGAACGAATGGAAAAATACCAGGGGTTAAGCTCCAAGCAGGCTCAAAAGCTGCTCGTGCAATATGGGGAAAACCGGCTGAAGGCGCACAAAAAAACGGGGGCGCTGGGGATCTTTGCCGGGCAGTTCCGGGATGCGCTGATCCTCATCCTGCTGGCTGCCACCGCCCTATCTCTTCTGATGGGGGACGTGGCTGAGGCGGCCACCATCGTCGCCATTGTTTTCTTAAATGCCTTGCTTGGCTTCCTACAGGAATACCGCACCGAGAAAACGCTCGAAAAGCTGGGGGAGCTCTCCGCCCCGGCGGCCCTGGTCGTGCGGGATGGGGCGGTGCAGCGCATCGACGCGCGCGAGGTGGTCCCAGGGGATATCCTTCAGGTGAAGGCGGGCGATCGCGTTCCGGCCGACGCCGAGGTTTTGGAGAGCGCCGGCCTGCAATGCGATGAGTCGATGCTCTCCGGCGAGTCGGCCGGCGTGGAAAAGCAGGCGGGGGAAGGGAACGCCTCCAAGGTCTATATGGGCACGCTGGTCACGCGCGGCAAGGGAATCTGCCGCGTGACCGGCACCGGGCAGGATACCGAGATGGGCGGCATCGCCGGAATGCTCGGCGAGATCGAGTCGCAGCAAACCCCGCTGCAAAAGCGGCTGGCCCAGCTCAGCAAGTTTATCGGCATCGGCTGCCTCCTCGTCTGCGCGGTGGTCGCGGCCACCGGCATTCTGCGCGGCGAACCGGTGATGGATATGCTGCTGACCGGCATCTCCCTCTCGGTCGCGGCCGTGCCGGAAGGGCTGCCTGCCATTGTCACCATCGCCCTGGCGCTCTCGGTCGGCCGGATGGTCAAACGCAACGCGCTGGTGCGCAGGCTGTATGCGGTGGAAACGCTCGGCTGCGCCACCGTTATCTGCTCGGACAAAACGGGAACGCTGACCGAAAACAAGATGACGGTGACCAGGGTGCGCACCTATGCCAACCACTATGAGGTTTCGGGGACCGGCTACCAGTGCGAGGGGGAGATTACCTGCGGCGGGCAGCGGGTGAAAACGGGGAGCGACCGGGCGCTTGAGCGTCTGTTTGAAATCGCCGTGACCTGCAACAACGCCGCCCTCTCGCGCAAGCGGGGCGGACGCTTCGGCAAGGAGAGCATGGAGGTCTTTGGCGAGCCGACCGAAACCGCGCTGCTCGTTTTGGCCGCTAAGGCGGGCGTTACGCGGGAAAACAGCGGATACACGGTGGAAAAGGAGATCCCCTTCGATTCCACCCGAAAGATGATGACGGTGCTTGCGCGCGCAGAGAACGGCGATCGGTTCTTGATGATCAAGGGAGCGCCTGATCTGCTGCTACAGCGCTGCACCGGCGTGCTGACCCCAGGCGGCGTGCAGCCGCTGACCCCGCGGCTGCGCAGCGGGCTGCTGGAATACAACAACCAATTTGCTGCCGACGCCCTGCGGGTGCTGGGCTTCTGCTACCGGCCGGCAGCGGCGGGCGATCTGTATGAAGGGGACATGGTTTTTGCCGGCCTGGCCGGGCTCATCGACCCGCCGCGGAAGGAGGCTTACGACGCGGTTCTCAACTGCCGGCGCGCCCGGATTAAGCCGGTGATGATCACCGGGGATCACGCCGTCACCGCCCGCGCCATCGCCAAGGAGCTTTCCATCTTCCAGGAAGGGGATCGGGTCGTCACCGGGCGGGAGCTGGACGACATGACCGGCGAACAGCTTGAGCGCCTTCTGCCGAAAATTTCGGTTTTTGCCCGCGTAACGCCCGCCCACAAGCTGCGCATCGTCCGCGCCTTCAAGGCGCGGGGCGAGGTGGTCGCCATGACGGGCGACGGCGTGAACGACGCCCCCGCCGTTAAGGAGGCGGATATCGGCGTTTCCATGGGCGTCACCGGCACGGACGTCACCAAGGAAGCCGCCTCGGTGATTCTGATGGACGATAACTTCGCCACGCTGGTCTATGCCGTGGAGGAGGGGCGGGTCATCTACCAGAACATCCGCAAATTTATCCGCTACCTCCTTTCCTGCAACATCGGCGAGGTGTTCACCATGTTCTTTTCGATGCTCGCCGGTATGCCGGTCCCGCTCATCCCCATTCAAATTCTGCTGGTCAACCTCGTGACCGACGGGCTGCCTGCCGTCGCGCTCGGTCTCGAACCGGCAGAGAAGGACGTCATGAACCGGCCGCCGCGCGGATCGGGGGAATCGGTCTTTTCACACGGGCTGGCCGGTACCATCCTCACCCGCGGCCTGCTGATTGGGCTGACCACCATCGCCGTTTTCGTGTCGCTGCTGCATTCCAGCGGAAGCCTGGAAACAGCGCGCACCGGCGCGCTGCTGACCCTCGTTTGCACACAGCTCATCCATGTCTTTGAGTGCAAAAGCGAAACGCGGGGGCTGTTCTCGATCAATCCCCTGGATAACCTGGCGCTGGTCGGCGCGGTCATCGTCTCCGCCGCCGCGATGTATTTCGCCCTCTACAACCCGTTCTTGGCCAAGGCGTTCTTCACCGTCCCGCTCACGGGCCGGCAGCTTTTAACCGTTTTCTCCTATTCTCTGGCCGTCCCGGCGGTATCGGGAATCCTTCTGGCGTTTAAAAGAACCGCCCGCCGCCCGCATGCGGGAAAAAGCGCCAACCGGTTCCCCCGGAAAGCGGAAGAGCTCTCCGAATAAGGAGGGCGCGCCCGCCGAATAGACCAAGCTGTTAAAAAGCGCGCCTGCGGCCTGTAAAAGAAATCGTGCAGGCCGATCCTCCGGCTTGTAGAAACCGAAAAAAGCTGCGGTTTCGTGCCGGCGGCGCGAAATTGGAGGCGGCCTCTCCGTCCCAAAAGCCGCTTTTTCAGAAGGGCCTATTGCAAAATAGAGAAGAAACCTCCCCAGCCGAGCCGATCCTCCAGGCTTGCAGAAAACGGGCGCGCCTGCAAAACTATCGTTTTGTAGGCGCGCCCTTAAATACAGGCAGATCCTATCAAGATGACACACCAGATGGACCGGGATCTATAAAAGTCAAACAGATTCTATAAATTGCGTTCTTGTAAAATCCCCTTCGATTCAGGATAATGGAATTATAGAGACGGGCCGGAGCTTGAAGCGCCGCGCTCCGCCCGCTTTGCGCCATGAGGCTTCGCTGTTCTGGCAAAACGAAACAAATGGAGGGGCATCTATGAACCAACTTCTCGAACCGGCCCGCGCAGGCAAGGCTGCCAAAACCGGAAGGCTGCGCCGCGAGTGCGGCGCTATCCGAAAGGACTTTCAAAAAAACCGGCATCTCTATCTCATGATCCTGCCGGTGCTGGCCTATTTTGTGATCTTCCACTATTGGCCGATGTATGGCGCGCAAATCGCCTTTAAGGATTTCAGCCCCGGCCTGGGCATTTCCGGCAGCCCCTGGGTGGGCTTCAAGCATTTTAAGAGCTTCTTCACCGGCATCTACTTCGGACGGCTGGTGGGCAACACCCTTAAAATCAGCCTGAGTACTCTGTGCGTCGGCTTCCCCGCCGCCATTATCCTTGCGCTGCTGCTCAACGAAATCCGCTGCAACGTCTATAAGCGCCTGGTTCAAACGGTGAGCTACCTGCCCTACTTCATCTCGATCATGGTCGTCTGCGGCCTGGTGCTGGATTTCACCTCCCAGAACGGGCTTATCAACGACGTTGTGGAGCTGTTCGGCGGGGAGCGCGTCTCCTACATGCTCTATCCGAAATACTTCGTTCCGGTCTATGTGGCCAGCGGCGTTTGGCAGAATATCGGCTGGAATTCCATCGTTTACCTGGCCGCCCTCGCCGCCGTGGATCCGCAGCTGTATGAGGCGGCGACGATCGACGGGGCCGGAAAGCTGCGCCAGACCTGGAGCGTTACGCTGCCGGGGATCCTCCCAACCATCGTCATTATGCTCATCATGCGCATCGGCCAGTTGATGAACGTGGGCTTTGAAAAGATCATCCTGCTGTATAACCCGAATATCTATGAGACGGCCGACGTCATCTCCTCCTTCGTTTACCGCAAGGGCTTGATGGAATTCAGCTACAGCTTCAGCACGGCCGTCGGCCTGTTCAACTCCCTCATCAACTTCCTGCTGCTGTGCACGGCCAACTTTATCAGCCGGAAATGCAACGAAACCAGCCTTTGGTAGTCCCTCTTTAAACCTCCGGCCCCGTCCCGCCGGGCAGGGCCTTTCAGAAAGGATTGATGAAGCTATGGCCATCCGCCGTTCCATGGGCGAACGGGTTTTCACCGTTTTTAACTATACCATCCTTTTCTTACTGATGGTGGTGACGCTCTACCCGTTTCTGTATGTCATTTTCGCCTCCTTCAGCAAGTCCAGCCTGCTGATGGCGCACTCCGGTATCCTTCTGCACTCGCTGGGGTTTGACCTTGGCGCCTACAAGCTGGTGTTGCGCAACCCCATGATTGGGCTGAGCTACCTCAACACGCTGTTTATCGTGGTGGTCGGCACCGCGCTCAACGTGATCATGACCGCGCTGGCCGCCTATGTCCTCTCCCGGAAGTCCTTCTATTGGAAACGCATCCTCATGTTTATCATCGTTTTCACCATGATGTTCAGCGGGGGCTTAATCCCGTTTTACCTGGTTGTGCGCGATCTTGGCCTGGCCGATACGCGCATGGCGCTGATTCTTCCCACCCTCATCAGCACCTATAACCTCATCATCATGCGGACCTCCTTCGCGGCTATCCCCGTATCGCTGGAGGAATCCGCCAAGATGGACGGCGCCACCGATTTTACCGTTCTCTTTAAGATCATCATCCCGCTCTCCATGCCGGTTATCGCCGTGATGATCCTGTTTTACGGCGTAGGGAACTGGAACTCCTGGTTCAACGCGATGATCTTTTTAAAAACGCGCGAAAAGTATCCTCTCCAGCTCATCCTGCGGGAGATCATCCTCTCCAGCAACACCGACAGCATGACCACCGACGTATCCAGCGCGGACAAGGAGTTGGTAACGGAAACGGTAAAATATGCCACCATTATGGTCGCCAGCCTGCCGATTATGTGCGTCTATCCCTTCTTGCAGAAGTACTTTGTAAAGGGCGTGATGGTCGGCTCGCTCAAGGAGTAAAGCCCCCGGCGCTTTTGGAAGCCTGACAGAAGAAAGGAGAAAACCACCATGCCAGAGGGAAACAAGCCGAATGTTCTGCTGATTAATACCGACCACTGGTCCGCCCCGCTGATGGGCTGCGCCGGCGCGCGCGGGATCATGACCCCAACGCTGGATCAGCTGGCGGCGGACGGTATCCGGTTTACCAACATTCTCTCCGATTGCCCGGTCTGCATTCCGGCGCGCCGCTCGCTCATGACCGGCATGACCCCCCGCTCGCACGGGGATCGCGTTTACACCGACTTCCTGCCGCTGCCGCCGGTCAAAACGCTTGCGCAGTGCTTCCGGGACGCGGGCTACCAGGCGTTTGCGGTTGGCAAGCTGCACGTCTATCCCCAGCGCGACCGCATCGGGTTTGACGATGTAATTCTCTGCGAAGAGGCGCGCTATTATCTGGGAGCGGTGGACGATTATCAGCTGTGGCTGGCCGACCATGGCTTTCTCGGTCAGGAATATATGCACGGCATGTCCAACAACGAATATTATACCCGGCCCTGGCACCTCAGCGAAGAGGCGCACAACACCAACTGGACCACCAACGAGATGATTCGCACCATCAAGCGGCGCGACCCGCACAAGCCGCTCATGCTCTATCTCTCCTACATTCATCCGCACCCGCCGCTGGTGCCGCTGCAATGCTACTGGGATATGTATGAGGATATCGACATCCCCGAACCGGTCCGCGGGGACTGGCTGGAGGAGGATGCGGCCTACCTGCGCCTGTTTGCCAATGCCGATGAGAAGTACACCCCCGCCGACATCCGCCGCGCCCGGCGGGCGTTTTATGCGCAATGCACCCACATCGATCATCAAATGCGCCTGGTGATCGGCACGCTGCGGGAGGAGGGGCTGCTGCAAAACACCATCATCGGCTTTGTCAGCGATCACGGCGACATGCTGTTTGATCACAACATGGTTGCCAAGCGCTGCTTCTACCGCGGGAGCGCCAACGTGCCGCTCATCCTCACCGGCAACCCGCTGGAAAAATATGCGGGAACGGTCAGCGATACGCTGGGTACCCTGGAGGACGTCATGCCGACGCTGCTGGAGCTCTGCGGGCTGCCGGTACCGGAGACGGTGGAAGGCAAGAGCCTGTTGGGAGACGGCCGCCCAGAGATGGTCTTCGGTGAAATTTCCGAAGGGCTGGCCGCTACCCGAATGGCGTCGGACGCGCGCTACAAGCTCATTTACTACCCTTACGGCAATCTTTCTCAGCTCTTCGACATGCAGGAGGATCCAGAAGAGCTCCACAACCTGGCCTCTGATCCGGCGCTGGCTTCCGTCCGCGAACGGCTGACCGCCTTCCTCATCGCGCACCTGCACGGCGGCGATGAAAGCTGGGTGAAGGACGGCAAGCTCTGCGGCCTGCCCAACCCGAACCCCATCCCCGTACATCATAACTACGGACTGACCAACCAGCGGGGAGGGCACTGGCCGACGCCGCCCCATGCGCAGCGGATGCCTTAAAGAGCTTCTGCCAGCCCAATCCCCGCCCGTTTTTTTCCATAGCCTCTCTAACTCTTTCATAAAAAGGACGGTCCGCGGAGGAAGCGAATCCCCCGCGGGCCGTCCTTTTTCGCCTTGTTTTTTGGCCCTACTAGTCCCCTTTATTCATACAGCGCCAGCGTGCGCTTCACCGCTTCCTCCCAGCTATATTTGCCGCAGATGAAATCGGAGGCCCCTTCCCTGTAGCGCTCTACCCGTCCCGGATCGTCGCAAAGCTGCTGTAGGATGCGGCGCAGATCCTCCGCATCTCCCCGGTGGAACACGGCTGCCCGATCCCCGACGACCTCGGCGCATTCCGGTATGTCCGACACCACGCAGCAGTTGCCATAGCTCAGCGCTTCCAACAGCGAGAGCGGCATGCCCTCCAGATCGCTGGGCAGGCAGTAGAGGTAAGCGTTGCTGTAAAGCTCTTCCAGCAGCTCCCCTTCCACAAAGCCGGTGAAAACAATCCGGCCGTCCGCCTTCGCCCTCGCCTGTAGCTCCCGCAGGAACCCATCCGAATCGGAGGATCCGCCCGCTATCACCAGCTTTTTACCGGTATGTACGGCATGGAAGGCTTCGATCAAATAGCGTATCCCCTTCTCAGGAACCAGCCGTCCCAGAAACAGGAGGTAGCCGTCCTTCTCCAGTCCCAGCCGTTTCAGAAGGCTGGCTTCGCGCCGCGCCGGCCGGTTCACGCCGTTCGCAATAAAATGCGTCTGACGGCCGTAGGTATCCCGGAAATAGTCCTGCATGCTCTTACTCAGAACGATGATGGCGTCCGCATAGCGGACCGCATTTTTTTCGCCCGCCAGGATGTAGGCCGAGGCAAACCTTCCCCACTTGGCTCTCTGGTGATCCAGGCCGTGGATGGTGACAACGACCCTTTTTCCGGTTAGCTTAGGCAGCCAGCACATAAAGGCGGGGCCTTCCGCGTGAAAATGCACCGCGTCATAGCGGCCGAACGCCGCCCGGAACGCCCCGCTGACGCTGGCCGTCACCGCCGCCAGGCCCCTATAGGGAACGGCGGGCGCCGTCCGTATCCGGACGCCCTGATATTCCCGGCTTTTTGTGCGGCCGCCGCTAAACGCGCCTCCCAGGGGCCGCCCGCTGCGATTATAGCAGGTGACATGGTGTCCCAGCCGCGCCATGCGCACCGCCAATTCCTCCACAACCACCTCAATGCCGCCCTCGCGGGTCGGGATCCGTTTATGGCCCAGCATGGCTACCCGCAGGCTTTTCCGATTCTCCTCCAAAGACGGCCCTCCTTATCGCTGGATGTCTGGCGGTTCTTCACCGTCAACCCCCATATTCATTTCCAACTTATAATAGATATCGATATCTCGGATAATGCCGTCAATATCCTCATTCTTTAACTCAGCCATCCACTGCTGAAGCTCATGAATCGTTATAATTTCCTCTATGGCTTTATGATAACGTTCTTCAATCACGACCATACCATTTGCTCGTTCATCTATATATGTATCCAATTCGTGCTGTATTTCTTCCTTGGAACATTTTGTTTTGATAACAAATGTAACGGGGAAGTGCATAACCTTATCCATATCCAACAGATATTTATCATAGTGATGAACCTCTGTCACTTGAAAAAAGCGGCCTACAGGGCGCATAACAAAATCAATGCCGCCGTCATTGGCGTTTGTCCGGCCTGTTTTATAGAGCTGTAATCTTTCCTCATGAATATTATCCAATGAATATCCAAAATATACCTTCACATTCTTATAATGATTTTTTAGAATTGCATAACTAATGATTTCAAAAATCCGAGCTTCAGCATCTTCAGACAAAAGTTTTCGAATACGTTTTCTTTTTTCACTATAGTCCGTTAATGATTGCATTTCTTGCAAAAGCCGGATCAACGCATGATCTTTTTCTATAAGCAGCTCCACATATTTTTCAATCAATCTGCAACAGGTCCGGCTTATGTCCTGTCCATTCACATATAAATAATCAATATGAATCATATATCTGCCGCTATTAATAATAATCAAATCATTCGTTACGAGTGGAAATCTATTTTTAAACTCACCGTTCACTCTTGAATTTAACGCATGATTTTGCAGCTTACTACCGCCATACAACCCGCGATAGAAAGCAAACAGCTTCATATAGTCATATCCTTCAAATTGTCTATATTCATCCGGCTTATTATAATAATCATTTTGATAATAATACAAGATCGAGTAAATGGCATAAATATTGGCCAGACTTCTTCTCGTTTTGCTATTTCCATGTACCGCTTTCATCTTTTTATCAAGGTACTGTAACAATAAACTGTTCACATAAATATTTTGAAAATCGAGGGGATAGTCTTGTTTAAGGATTTCTAAAAGAAAAATTTCGGCCATCTTATTCATTCCTTACATATTTTGACCTTGCATTTGTCTTGCGTTTCTTTTCCTTTATAAGCAATTTTCCATTATATTCTGCAGCTATCCCTGTACGGCGCAATCCTATTTCAAAATATTCTTCGTTCATATCGATCCCTATCCCAATCCTGCCTAAACGCACAGCGACCGCAGAGGTTGTGAAAGAGCCCGAAAACGGATCTAAAACGATATCACCGGCATTGGATGAAGCCTTTATAATCCGTTCCAATAATGCTTCCGGCTTTTGCGTCGGATGATTTTCATATTCATCCATTCTAAAGCGGACACGATTAAATTCCCACACGTTTCCTGGAACCTTTTTCGTATGATAGGGTTGCGGTGGATTCTTCCTATAATCGATTAAATTTCTCTGTGAGCCTGTTTTTGCTTCTACTAAAACATCTTGAGAGTTAAATATATACCTTGATTTAGCGCTTTTATTAAGCATTAAAATAGGCTCATATAATGAACCAAACATTTTTTTCGATTGAACGCTTGAACTGTCGTAAGTCCATATAATACGGCAAAGTACATTATAGTTTTCCGAAACATAAACATCAAGATAGGGCATATATTGTGTGGCCATCATAAAATACATGGTGCCTTCGTCAGAAAGCACCCGCATACATTCATCTATCCATCCCTTACACCAATCTATATATTGCTGTACTGTTTCCCATTTATCCTGGTTGTTTCCAAAATTCTTTCCAATATTATAGGGAACGTCAGCAAATATTAGATTCACCACTCCATCTTTCATGTGCGGGAGAATTTCCAGGCTATCCCCACAGATAGTCATTGCATGATGATTGTGTCTTTCCTTCATTCCTTTCATTTGGACAAATAGATTGTTAAAATCAAACGGTGCCGGAGAGGCGTCTTTATTCCTGTCCCCCTCATTTTGATCGGGCTTCGCCTGCGCATTGAAATCAAATGTCATTTGTATGGCTTCATCCATAATCGCAACCGCCGTCTCCTTAAGATTTTATTGTGCCCCTGTCCTTTCATTCGAACATATGCCTTAAATGGCAACCTGAAAAAACCGCTCTCTCCATCAAAGCCCAGAAAACCAGTGAGATAAAAGCAAACGAAAACCCAGCCCTCAGAAAAAGCGAAAATTCTAAAATCTAAGATTCATTTCTCCCGAATCCGGCCAGCGCTCAATAGCCCGTCACCTGGAAGGGGCCCAGGTCCTCCGCCTCCAGCGCGGAAAGCTCTTGCAGGGTATAAACCGGCTTGCTCGGATAAAGACAGCCAAAATGCGGGGGCATTGCGCCGCCTCCGCTCGTTTTAAAAACGTTGCCGTACAGCATATCGCCCGGCGCAAGCGCGCGCCCAGCCAAACGTTCCAGCTCCGCGCGCGGGAGGACGCACTCCGCCCCCCAGAAAATCCCCTGCAAATCCTCTCCGGCCGTCTCCCGCTTCTGAATGTCCAGCGTGGGCGGCAGCGTCTGTAGCTCCCCGTCCGCCGTCACCGAAAGGCCCGCCCGTCCGGCGGGAAAGGCGAACAGAAGCATCAGGCGGCTTGCCGGATCGGGCCGGGCTTCAAAGGAAATCAGCCGCGCAAACAGCGCATGGGCCCCCAACGCCAGCTGCACCTGCGCAAAAGGCCGGTAGTCCCGCTTCTCCAACGGATAATCGATAATTTTAGCCGCGGGCAGCGAACCATAATCCGGTTCGCCAGCCACCGTGTTGATATAGACCGCCACCGCGCTTCCTCCTTCGGATACTGCTTATCTAAAAACGGCGCTTTTTCAAAGCCCTGCCGGATCCGAGAGCCGCCCAGGCGCGGGCTCTCCGGGATGATTGCGCCGCCAGGCCATGAAGCCCTCCAAAATGATCGCCGCCGCCACCTCGTCCACCGTGTCCCGGCGCTTCTTTCCATAGACCGCATTTTCGCTGAGGATGTTGTGCGCCGACACGGTGGTAGAACGCTCATCCCAAAGCACCACCGGGATCTCCAGCCGTTCCTGAAGCTGCCGGGCAAACTCCTCGCATTTTTTCGCGCGGTCGCCGGCCGATCCGTTCATGTTGAGCGGATGCCCGACCACCACCATCTTTACATCATATTCTGTGGTGGCAATCGCCACCTTATTCAATATGCTCTCCAACACCCGGTCATGCAAAACGCCGATGGGGGAGGCCAAAAATTCCGTCCGATCGCAAACCGCTAAACCGGTGCGCGCATCGCCCAGATCCACCGCCATGATTTTCATGCTTACATCCTTCCTTTCTTCGGGACCCTTCCTGTCCGGCCCTCGCCAAGGTTCAAAAAATATGCCTCCGGCCCGTAGAAGGCATCGTGCAAGCCGATCCTCCGGCTTGTAGGAACCGGAAAAAGCTGCGGTTTCGCGCTGGCGGCGCGAAATTCAGGGCGTCGTCTTCGCCCTGAAAGCTGCTTTTTCTGAAGGGTACGCCCACAAAATTTCATTTTGCGGGCGTACCCTTTTTTACCAGGCTTGAACCTTTCCGACAATCTCCGAAACGGAAGCGATGCGGTGGGCGTCCAGCCAGGCTTCCATCCCCTCGATGATTTTGACCGGCGCGAACGGATCCTGGAAGCAGGCCGCCCCCACCTGAACGGCAGAAGCGCCCGCCAGCATCATTTCAATAGCGTCCTCCGCCGTCGAGACGCCGCCCAGCCCGATCACCGGGATGGAGACCGCCTGCGCGGCCTGCCAGACCATCCGCACCGCTACCGGGAAAACAGCCGGGCCGGACAGCCCGCCGGTGTTGTTGCGCAATACCGGACGGCGGCTCTCAATATCAATGCGCATCCCCAGCAGCGTATTGATGAGCGAAATGCCGTCCGCCCCCTCGCTCTCCACCGCCTTGGCGACGGCGGCAATGTCGGTCACATTGGGAGAGAGCTTCACAATCAGCGGCTGGCGCGCCGCCGCCCGGACCGCCCGCACGACCCTCGCCGCCCCTTCGCAGCTTGCGCCGAAGGCTGCGCCGCCCTCCCGGACATTGGGGCAGGAGATATTCACCTCCAGCAGATCGACCGGCGCCTCCCGCAGCCGTTCGGCCAGCGCGCAGTAATCCTCTTCGGTGCGGCCCGCGATGTTGGCGATGAGCACCGTATCCCGCCCGGCCACCTTCGGCAGATCGTGCGCGAGGAAAGCGTCCACCCCCGGATTTTGCAGCCCAACGCTGTTCAGCATGCCGGACGGGGTTTCCGCGATACGCGGGGGCGGGTTCCCCAGGCGCTTCTCCAGCGTCAGCCCTTTGAGCGAAACGCCGCCCAGCCGCTCCAGCGGATAGAAATCTTCATATTCCAACCCGAAGCCATAGCAGCCCGATGCGGCAATGACCGGGTTTTTAAACGTTACACCCGCTATCTTCACAGACAGATCGGCCATGTTGTCCCCTCCCTATTCAAACACGACGTCCAGCCCGTCAAAGACCGGCCCATCCTTACAGACATGCAGGTATTCCTCTTGCCCGCCGCGGCGGATGCGCACCGCACAGCCCAGGCAGGCGCCGACGCCGCAGGCCATGCGCTCCTCCAGCGAGAGCTCGCACCGTACGCCGTAAGCCGCCGCCAGATCCCGCACCGCGCGCAGCATCGGCCGCGGGCCGCAGGCATAAAGAATATCCAGCCTGCAAGCCTGTAGCAAGGCCTCCACCGCGGGCAGCACCGTGCCCTTTACGCCCCAGCTCCCATCGTCGGTGCAAACCACCGTGTCGCAATAGGAAGCGAAATCGGTATCCAGCAGCACCTGCTCCTGGGTGCGGAAACCGAGGACGGCGTTGCAGTTCTCCCTATAATAGCGGGCGATTTCGAGCAGCGGCGGCACGCCGATGCCGCCGCCGACCACGGCCGCGCGGCTGCTCTTTGGCAGAAGGGTAAATCCATGGCCGAGCGGAGCGAGCAGGTCGAGCGAGTCCCCCGCCTGTAAGGCGGAAAGGGCGCGCGTCCCCTTCCCCCTCGCCTCAAAGACCAGGCGCAGCTCCCCCTTTTCCGGGTCAATCCCGCACAGCGAGATAGGCCGGCGCAGCGAAAAGCCCGGAACCCCAATGTGCGCAAACTGGCCCGGCCGGGCTTCCCTACAGATTTCCGGACAGGACACGCGCAGATCAACGGCGCCCGCCGTCTCCTCGCGGGAAACGATGGGACAGGTCTGACATTTCATCTCTCGGATCTTCCTTTCTTCGGAATGACGCCGGCCCAATAGGCCCGCTCAATTAACCGATGTACGCGGATAAGCCTGATACTACAGGTGCGAAACGCAAGGGTGTGGTTAATGACGGTATCATAGCCGCCTGCGGCTATTGTACCATAAACGCGAAGCGGTTACGGTACAATTGGCCATGCCCGTAGGGCGGCCAGATAAATTAATGTATAATAGCCGCCTGCGGCTATTGTACCATAAACGCGAAGCGGTTACGGTACAATTGGCCATGCCCGTAGGACGGCCAAATAAATTAATGTATAATAGCCGCCTGCGGCTATTGTACCATAAACGCGAA
>JAAWDS010000002.1 GCA_022793895.1 Provencibacterium sp.
AATGGAGAAGAAACCTCCAGCCAAGCGATCCCTCCGGCTTGTAGAAACCGGAAAAAGCGGGGGTTTCGCGCGATTAGCGCGAAATTTGGGGCGTCGTCTTCGCCCCAAAAGCCACTTTTTCGGAGGGCTTGTTTCAAAATTCCATTTTGAAACAAGCCCTGTCCAGCAGCCCCGGCAGCTCGGACCAGCCGCCGATTTCGAAAAACGCCCCGTCCGGCGGATCCGGCCGTCTGTCCATACACCCGGTATACCAGACGGCGGTCAGCCCCGCCTGCTGTGCGCCCTGGATGTCGCACCGCACGTCGTTTCCGCAGAACCAGACCTGCGAGGGTTCCAGATCTGCCAATTCCAGCGCCAGCTCAAAGAAACGGCGGCTGGGCTTACGAAACAAATAATCGCTGCTGGCAAGGATAAATTCAAAATGGTGGCCGGGCAGCAGCCGGTCGATCCGAGAGCGCAGCGCTCCGCCGCTGAAGGAGAGGTTGCTGAGCACGCCGGTGCGGATGCGGCGCTGGTGCAGCTCTTCAAGCAGGGGAGCGATTTCCGGTGCGGCCTTGCCCGGCGCGGCGGCATCCCAAAAAATTTGTTCGTTTTCCTCCGGGCTGGTGGAAAGCGCGATCCCCTGCGACGTATAGAGGTAGTTCTGAAAGGCGGCGTTGGGGCGTTCGAGAAGGGAATATTGCGCTTCTAATTCCTGTATGAGCCGGTTTGCTTCTGCCTGCACCTCTTCCGGCGTCCGGCCGTATTTGTTCCGAACTGCGTGCCGCATGACGGCGCGCGTGCCGTTGACGCCGCAAAAGGGGGCTTCATCCACCAGCGTTTGCCCATAATCGAACAGGATCATCTCTGGACGGTTCATCTGCGCATCTCCTTTCTAATCCGGGGAAGCGTTGGCCGGCCTATTTTCTCAGATCGATAATCCGCTTGGCCTTGCCTGCGCCGCGTTCGATGGATTTGGGCTCGATGAGGCTGACCTTGGCGTCGATCCCCAATACAACCCGCAGGCTGTGCTTAACCTTTTCCTGCAATCTTTCCAGCTCGGCGTAGCTCTCTAAAAGGGAGGCGTCCACCAGTTCTACGCGCACCTCCAGCCGGTCGGCGAACTCTTCGCGGGTAACGACCAACTGGTAGCTGTTGCCAACCTCCGGAATTTCCATAAGCACCGATTCAATCTGGCCGGGGAAGACGTTGACGCCGCGGATCTTGAGCATGTCGTCGGCCCGGCCCATAATTTTATCCATCCGCACGCTGGTGCGCCCGCATTCGCAGGGCTCATAGTTCAGGCGGGTGATGTCGCGCGTGCGGTAGCGCAGAACAGGGAAGCCCTGTTTGGTGAGCGTTGTAATCACCAGCTCGCCCGCTTCGCCTTCGGGGAGCGTTTCTCCCGTTTCCGAGCGGATGATTTCAGGGTAGAAGTGATCCTCTGCAATGTGCATCCCCTGCCGGAGATGGCATTCGCCCGAAACGCCGGGACCGATGAGCTCGCTCATGCCATAGTTATCGGTGGCGAACAAGCCCCAGACATCCTCAATTTTGCTGCGGAACTCGTTGGAGCAGCCCTCCGATCCAAACAGGCCGATCCGCAGCCGGAAGTCCTCCTTCTTATAGCCCAGCTCCTTGGCAACCTCCCCCATATACAGCGCATAGGAAGGGGTGGCGATAACGGTGGTCACGCCCAAATCCTTGAAAAGCATGATCTGCTTTTCGGTGTTCCCGCTCGAAGCGGGGATGACCGTTGCCCCCAGCGTTTCTAAGCCGTTATGTAAACCGAGCGCGCCGGTGAAAAGCCCATAGCCAAAGCAGATTTGCGCAATGTCCTCATCGGTCACGCCCGCCGCCGCGCACAGCCGGGCCACCACATGGCTCCACATGTTGAGATCCTCCTGCGTATAGCCGACAACGGTGGGCTTGCCGGTGGTGCCGGAGGAGGCATGAATGCGGCGAATCTTTTTGAGCGGAACGGCGAACATGCCGTAAGGGTAGGTATCGCGGATATCCGTCTTGGTTGTAAACGGCATGTACCGAATATCGGAAAGGGTGCGGATACGTCCGGGGTCGAAACCGGCCTCATCAAACTTTTTGCGGTACATGGCCACGTTGTCATAACAATATTGTGCCGACCAGCGCAGGCGTTCCAGTTGGAGCGCCTCCATATCCGGGCGGCGCATCGTTTCCAATTCTTTTTCAAATATCATGCCCGTTAACCTCCAAAAAGCCTTGTTAACAGCGCCTTTTCTTTCTGAGGCGCTCTTATCCTTCATTATAACAGAATTTTTTCGGAAATCCTAGCGCTTTTCAGAGTTAAATGGCTAAAATATTTTGGGTTTCGCCCGGCTGGCGAAAAATCTGCCGTAGGAGCCCGTCTCTCGGCCGTTTTCTGTTTTAAGAGGGAGGAGACGGTCCATACTGGAAGTAGCTTTCCGAAAAAAGAAGGGATTCGCCGCAGGCGGCCGGCCGGACTTGTCTGTTTTGGCAGAGAGGAAGCGCCCCGCGGCCCCGCTTCAAGGAGGTTGGACTATGCTAAAAAGAATGACCGTTTTATACGCGTCAATTTTATGCCTTGCGGCAACCCTGTTCTTCCGCATCTATTATCTCACGTCCGGGGAGGCGCTGAGTACTGCGGCGAAAACCCAGTCGAGCTATACGCTGGAGGTGCTGCATGAGAGGGGAACGATTTATGACAGCCGTTTTCAGCGTCTGACCAATCAAGGGGAGCGGTATCTTGCGGCGGTGATGCCCTGTCCGCAAGCGCTTTCCGCACTCAGCGAGAAGCTCGCCGGGGAACGGCGGACACAGATGATCGAGAGCTTTCAGAATAACCGCCCGTTTCTCATCGAAGTCCCGAATGATAAAATCTATGCCTATGGGGTGGATGTTTTTACAGCCTACAACCGCTACAGCGAGGATCAGCTGGCCGCCCACATTGTGGGCCACCTACAGGATGGGGTAGGCGCTTATGGGATTGAAAAAGCCTATGACGCCATTCTCAGCAGCTGCGGATCTCAAGTGGAGGTCAGCTATACGGTGGACGCGCACGCAGCGCCGCTTTCCAACGTTCCGCCCGTCATCCGCGAGGAGCGTTCGGAGGAGGGCGTAGTGCTCACGCTGGATCTGGATATTCAAAGGGCGGCCGAAGAGGTCGCTTCCTACTATATCCATCGAGGCGCCGTGGTGGTAATGGATGTCTCCAATGGGGATATCAAGGCGTCGGTCAGCCTTCCGGACTTTGATCCCAACCATGTGGCAGATGCCCTACAGGCGGAGGGGAATCCGTTTATCAATCGGGTGAACAGCGCCTATAATGTGGGGTCCACTTTTAAGCTGCTTACCGCCGCCTGCGCGCTCGATCATGGCGTCAGCGAAAATTTGGGATATGAGTGCGTCGGTGCAATCGAAATTGCAGGCGTGCGCTTTCGCTGCCACAAGATCGCCGGGCACAGTTGGTTGACCATGCAGCGGGCGCTAGAGCAGTCCTGCAATCCTTACTTTATCAATCTCGGTCAGAAGCTCGACCCGGCCGATCTGCTGGAGCTCTGCGGGGCGGTGGGGCTGGCGCGGCAAACGAAGCTCGCGCCGCAGCTTCTTTCTGCGGCCGGTACGTTGCCGGATGCCGAGGAGCTCGCCAGCCGGGCGGCGTTGGCCAATTTTTCCTTTGGCCAGGGTTCGCTTACAGCCACCCCGCTACAGATTGCACAGGTGATTAGCTGCATTGCCAACGGCGGAAATGCCGTTACCCCGCGGCTGGTGGCAGGCGCTACCACCGACGGCCTCACCCTTTCGGATGAGAACCCGAACGTTTCTCCCGTCCAAGTGATTTCGCCGCAGACAGCCGCTGTTCTCCGAAGGATGATGGTCTCCACCGTCGAACAGGGAAGCGGCACCGCCGCGAAACCCGACTTTGGATCGGCAGGCGGAAAGACGGCGTCCGCTCAAACGGGGGTTTACAGCGAAGAAGGGAAGGAAATCGTGCACGCGTGGTTTTCCGGCTTTTATCCGGCTCAGAACCCGCGGTATGCGATTGTCGTGCTCAACGAAAACGGAAATTCTGGGGGTGCGGTCGCCGCGCCGGTGTTCCGGGGAATAGCCAACGCCATCCATGAGATAGAACGGCGGCGCGGGCAGGGATAAGACCCGGCGCAAGAGAAAATAGCGTCCGATCGGCTATGGGGAACCGGTTCCCGGCGGGGCGGCTCGATTCCGGAAAGCCGCCGGACAGGAGCTCGGATTTGCCAGTTTTCTCTTGCTAAAGGCGGACAAATCGGTTATAATGATAACCATTCAAGCCGTTATAAACCGCTTTTCCGATTCTTAGAAATAGCCTGGCGTTTTCGGAAACGGCAGAGGCCCGGTGGTCTGGGCGGATATTGGATAACGGTTTTAGCCCCAGCGGCGGAAAACGCCGGATATTAGACCGGAGCAAAGATATGGAAGATACCTGACCGGCGCGTTTGGTATTGGAAATAGTTTGCCGGTGAAGGAGTGTCATCCATGGCAGCCAAATATGTGATTTCAAGCGACAACACCACCGATCTGCCGCAGGAGTTTATAGAGAAGAACGCCCTGCCTATCGCCTTTCTGAGCTATTCGATAGACGGCAAGGAGTATGGGCAGGAGGATGGCCTCGAAATCGGGGAGTTTTACCGTCAGATGCGCGAAGGGAAGATGACTAAAACCGGCATGGTCAACCCAGAGGACGCGCGCGCCCTTTTTGAGCCGCTTTTGAAGCAGGGATATGATCTGCTCCATCTCGCCTTCTCCTCCGGGCTCAGCGGTACCTATGCCAGCTGCTGCGCGGCGGCGGAGGAACTGCGGGAGGCGTATCCCGAACGCCGGATTGAGGTGGTGGACACCCTGGCCGCTTCGCTGGGCGAGGGACTCATCGTTTATAAAGCGCTCAAAATGAAGAGCGAGGGGAGCACGATGGATGAGGTGCTTCGGTGGCTGGAGGAGAATAAGCTCCATCTCTGTCATTATTTTACGGTGGACGACCTCCATTTCCTGCACCGCGGCGGCCGCGTATCCAAGGCGGCGGCGGTAATGGGCACCATGCTCGGAATCAAACCGGTGCTGCATGTGGACGACGCCGGGCATTTGATCCCCTTGACGAAGGTGCGCGGCCGGAAGCAATCGCTCAGCAAGCTGGTGGACTATATGGAGGAGCTTTCGATAGGATATGAAAACGACATCGTTTTCATCAGCCATGGGGACTGCGAAGCAGATGCGCAGTATGTCGCAGATGAGGTGCGTTCCCGGTTGGGCGTGAAAAACTTTATCATCAATCATGTCGGCCCGACCATCGGTGCGCATTCCGGTCCGGGAACGGTGGCGCTCTTCTTCTTTGGCGAAAGGCGTTAGACGGCTTTTTTCAGCGCACGGATGGACGGAAAGGCAGGGAATTACAGCTATGATAAAACCGAAAAGGCTGCGCAGGGGAGACAAGGTAGCAGTGGTCAGTCTCTCCTGGGGCGGCTTGGGTGATAGTAACCTGATTCATAAATGGTGGATCGCGAAGGAACGGCTCGAACAGGAGTTTGGGTTGGAAGCCGTCTGCATGCCGCACGCCTTGAAGGGAAGCGGGTTTGTTGCAGAGCATCCGGAGCGGCGGGCCAAAGATTTAATGGATGCCTTTTCCGATCCTTCTGTTTCCGCCGTTTTCTGCGCCATCGGCGGGGATGATACCATCCGTACCCTACCCTATATCGACTTCGAGGTTCTCCGAAACAACCCCAAGATTTTTATGGGGTTTTCGGACAGCACCATCAACCATTTGATGATGTATAAAGCCGGGCTGGTTTCCTTTTATGGGCCCTCTGTGATGTGTGACTTTGGCGAATATGTCGAGATGCTGGCATATACCAAAAAGGCGGTTTGGGATCTGCTCTTCAGCGGGTGGGATACCTACCGCATATTGCCGAGCGGGGAATGGACGGACGATTACATTGCCTGGCAGGAGAGCAACCGCCATATCCCTTACACGATGAAACCGGATGCCCACGGCTATGAGGTGCTTGGCGGGCAGGGGATCGTACGGGGACACCTGCTCGGCGGCTGTCTGGATGTGTTTATGATGGCAAACGGCACCTCCCTGTGGCCTACGCTTGCGGAGTGGCGGGACGCTGTTCTGTTCGTGGAGACCAGCGAAGAAAAACCGTCGCCGGAGTTTGTGACATGGACCTTCCGGAACCTGGCGGCACAGGGGATCCTGAAGGCTGTTCGGGGAATCCTCGTGGGAAAGCCTCAGGGAGAACAATATTATGAAGAATATAAAGCCGCCATCCTACAGGTGGTCGTAAACGAAGAGGGGCTAAGAGATCTGCCGGTGTTCTATAATCTCAATTTCGGACATGCGAAGCCGATCGGCGTTCTTCCTTACGGAATCCCGGTAGAACTAAATGTCCGGGAAAAGACGGTAACGCTTCTGGAATGCCCTACGGTTTAGCGGTTTTAGATAAAATAGGGCGGGCGGCCAGACAGAGGAATGTGCGGCCGGCAGTTGACGGAGAAGCACAAAACGCGTATAATAGATACGAAAAATGGACAAGGGAAACGATTCGGCTCTCGCCGGCATGCGAAAGCGGCCGGCGTTTCTTTTGCCTTAAAAATTAGCCTCAGCTAACGGCGCGGCCTTTCCCGTTCAGCGGTATACGCTGCGATCGTTGAGCTTTTTGGGAAAGGAATGGTCCTGAACGATGGTGACGCTTGACCGGCTGCCGGTTGGCAGAAAATCGGTGATTCAAAAGGTAAACGGACAAGGAGCGCTGCGCAGGCGGCTCTTGGATATGGGGCTGACGCCGCACACTGGGGTTCTCATCCGCAAGGTTGCGCCGATGGGCGATCCGATTGAAATTTATCTGCGGGGCTATGAGCTGACCCTCCGGCTGGAGGATGCCGCTCAGATCGAAGTGGAGCCAGTAGAGGAGGGCGTTTGATGATTTTTGCGCTTGCAGGCAACCAGAACTGTGGGAAAACCACCCTGTTTAACCAGTTGACCGGTTCCAACCAGCATGTCGGGAACTTTCCTGGCGTAACGGTGGAGCGCAAGGATGGGGTTATCCGCGGGCAGAAGAATGCCACGGTCGTGGATCTGCCGGGAATCTATTCGCTTTCCCCCTATACCAACGAGGAGATTGTAACGCGGGATTTTTTGATTGACGCGCATCCGGATGGGATCATCAACATTTTGGACGCTACGAATATTGAGCGCAACCTCTATCTGAGCCTACAGCTCATCGAGCTGCATCTGCCGATGGTCATCGCCCTGAACATGATGGACGAGGTGCGGGCGAACGGAGGAACGATCAAGATCCGGCAAATGGCCGCCGAGCTGGGCGTTCCGGTAGTACCGATTTCCGCAAGCAAGAACGAGGGGATCGAGGAGCTGATTGAAACGGCCATGGCGGTCGCTTCCAAGCGGCAGCTCCCTGAACGGCAGGATTTTTGTTCCGGGGCGGTACATAGGGCTATTCATGCCGTCACCCATCTGGTGGAGGATCATGCCGAGCGCGCAGGCGTGCCGGCGCGGTTCGCCGCCACCAAGCTGCTTGAAGGCGATGAGCCGATGTCCGAGCGGCTGGGCATCAATGAAAACGAGCTGGAAATGGTGGAGCACAGCGTCGCGGAGATGGAGGCGGAGCTGGATACCGATCGGGAAGCGGCGCTGGCCGATATGCGCTACAGCTTTATCGAGCGGCTCTGCGGGGATTTTGTGGTGAAATGCGGGGAGAGCCGGGAATACCGGCGATCGGTCAAGATGGACGAGGTGTTGACCCACAAATATCTGGCCATCCCGATCTTTTTGCTGATTATGCTGCTGGTTTTCTGGCTGACCTTCGGGGTATTTGGTGCGGCGCTCAGCAGCCTGCTCTCCTGGGGGATCGATTCTCTGACCGGCGCAGTCAGCGCCGCGCTGACCGCCTATGGAATCAATCCCGTCGTCCATTCGCTGGTCGTGGATGGGGTGTTTGCCGGGGTGGGGAGCGTGCTCTCTTTCCTGCCGACGATTGTGGTGCTGTTTTTCTTTCTCTCTATCCTGGAGGACAGCGGCTATATGGCGCGGGTGGCGTTTGTGATGGATAAGCTGCTGCGCAAAATTGGCCTGTCGGGCCGCAGCTTTGTGCCGATGCTCATCGGTTTCGGCTGCTCGGTTCCGGCCATTATGGCAACGCGCACCCTTTCCAGCGAACGTGACCGGAAAATGACCATCCTTTTAACGCCCTTCATGTCCTGTAGCGCCAAGCTGCCGATCTATGCGATGTTCACCGCCGCCTTTTTCCCCTCCCATCCGGCGCTGGTGATGATTCTCCTCTATGTGGGCGGGATGGCGCTGGGCATCCTCTCCGGCCTGATTCTTAAAAGCACCCTTTTCCGCGGGAAGCCGGTTCCGTTTGTGATGGAGCTGCCCAACTACCGGTTGCCGAGCGCGAAGAGCGTTTGGCTGCTGATGTGGGATAAGGCGAAGGATTTTTTGACCCGCGCTTTTACCATTATCTTTGTGGCGGCGATTGTTATCTGGTTTTTGCAGACCTTCGATACCCGCTTGAATGTGGTCGCCGATTCGGCCAACAGTATGTTAGCCGGGATAGGTCGCTGGGTTGCCCCCATCTTCCTGCCGCTGGGCTTCGCCGATTGGCGCGCCTCCACCGCGCTTATCACAGGGTTCACGGCGAAGGAAGCGGTCGTCAGCACGCTGGCCGTCCTCACTGGTGCGAATACGGCGACCCTCCCCGCGGCGCTGGCAGCGATTTTCAGCCCGGCTGCGGCTGCGGCATTTTTGACCTTCACTCTGCTTTATACCCCTTGCGTGGCCGCTATCAGCGCGGTGAAACGGGAGATGGGCGGCGCGCGCTATGCGCTTGTCGTCGCCCTTTGCCAGACGGCTGTGGCCTGGCTGGTAGGGGCGGCGGTCTATGGGCTGGGCAATCTGCTGGCATACTGAAAGCGAGGTTTTTATGCAGGCTTTGGATTTTTTGATTGTAGGGATGATTTTGCTGCTGGCGGCGCTGGCCCTGCGCTTTTTGTATCGCCGCGGCGGCTGCCGCGGTTGCCATGGCTGCGGCGGGCGGTGCTCCGCCTGTCCCGCGGCGGGAAAAGGAGGGAAGAAGCATGCGGATGCGCCTTAAAAAATGGGCGGCGCCTGAGCTGCGTGAGGCGGCCTTTGTGGTGGATGCGCCGGAGCTTTGCCGCGGCCGGTGGCGCGGGCAGTTCGCCCGGCCGGATCAGCCGCTTTATCTTGAGCTGGGCTGCGGGAAAGGCGGATTTATCAGTCAATTGGCCTTTGCCCATCCGGAGCAAAATTTTCTGGCCATCGATAAAATCGATAATATGCTGGGTCTTGCCAAAAGGGCGGTAGAACGCGTTTATGCGCAGCGGCCGGGCGGACCGGACAACGTCCGGCTCGCCAGCTTTGAGGCGGAGTGCATCGATCGGATGCTTGCCCCTGAGGATAGAGTGGAGCGGCTATATATCAATTTCTGCAACCCCTGGCCGCGTCCGCGCCACCGCAAGCATCGCTTGACCTACACTAGCCAGCTTCTGCGTTACCGCAGCTTTTTAGCGCCGGGGGCGGAGTTCTATTTTAAAACGGATGACGATGGGCTGTTTCGGGATACGCTGAATCATTATCTCCCAGAGGCGGGGTTTTTGGTGGAAGAGGTGATAGGCGATCTGCATGCGGCCCAGCTCCCAGAGAACATTGAAACGGAGCACGAGCGGATGTTTTCCGCAGAAGGGATTCCGATTAAATTCCTGCGTGCCAGGGTAGGGGAGCTTCCGGTTTCCTCTTTGGCGGAAGCGGAGGCGTCTGCTGGAGGCATTCCAGAAATCCATGCATGACCAGCGGCTACAAGAGGTTGGCATGTTTCTCTATAAAACGAAGGGATCGGCCCGCAAGCATCTTGCAGGCCGATCCCTTGAATTTTTAAAGGAGTACAGATAGATAAAGCAGTTTTACAGAAACGCAGAGCGGTATGGAAAGCTCTTAGTGATCCTCCTCCCAAGAGAGGATTCTACCAGTAGAGGCGTCGATTTCGCATTCATATTCGGCGGAGCCGTTGCGCAGATCCACCTCATAAACAGTGCGGCCGTCATCGTAGTCCAGCTTGCATTTTACAACAGACGCGCCGGAGGGAGCGCGGTTCAGCGCGATCTTCTGCGCCTCCTCCGCTGTGATAGAGGCGGAGGAATTTGTACCGGGAATGCTGAAATATTCTACGTCGTGATCAAAGGAGCGAATCTCGCCGGTGACGGCGTCAATGTCATAGTCATACTCGGTATCTCCAGCGTAGAACTCCACCTCATATTCAGCGCGTCCGTCGTCCCATTCGAGCCCCGTTTGGATGAAATGGGCGTCCGCCGCTTGGACCCCGGCATGATTCAAGGCGATCTCCTTGGCGCGCTCGGCCGTGATATAGTTGCCAGAGGCGGCAGGAGAGGAAGCGGGTATACCCGCCGCTGGCAGGGTGATAGCAACGGTGCGGGATGCGGCGTCGTAGCTCGCCGTCAGTCCGGCGGCGTCGCAGAGGGCCTTGGCAGGAACATAGACGGTATTTTCATGCGTGAAAATCGGGAGCTTTGCACCGGAAGCGTCTTTGGGAACGAACGTAGCGCCGTTGATTGTAATCTGCGCCTGATCGTTAATATTGATAGTGCGGTTGACAGCCAAGGCGCTCATACTTAGGCCGGCAACCAATGCCGTACACAGCAGTCCGGCGGCAAAGCCGGAGCCAAATCCCTTTTTCATGATAAAAACTCCTTTCCATATTCGGATCATTTGCTTTGCAAATTTAGTTTGCGCTTGATTCGTGTTTATTATAAATTCCAAATCTCGTGAAGTCAAGAGAGCGAATATTGCCGTATAATAAATTTTATAGCAAAAAATTTGAAATTTTTAAGGGGGCTGCGAGTCTTTTCCTCCTCTTGTAAATGGAAGGGCTTTCTGCTACAATGGGAAGCGGTAAAAATAGGGGAATCTTGTCAAGCAATGGGGGAATCTGCTGATGCACAGGCATTTGATCGATTTAGAGAGCTATCCCACCCCGGACCTTCAGCGCATTCTTGATCGCGCGCTGGAAATCCGGAGCGCGCCGCAGGACTATGCGCACGCCTGCGAGGGGAAAATATTAGCTACGCTGTTCTATGAGCCGAGCACACGTACCCAGATGTCCTTTCAAACCGCTATGCTCCGGTTGGGAGGGCGAACCATCGGCTTTGACAACCCTCTCAATTCCTCGGTTGCCAAGGGGGAGAATCTGAAAGATACCATCACCGTGATATCCGGCTATGCGGACTTAATCGCCATGCGCAACCCATTGGAGGGTTCCGCATTTGCAGCGGGGCTATATGCGGGCTGCCCGCTCATTAACGCGGGGGACGGCGGGCATCTGCATCCCACCCAGACGCTGACCGATCTGGTGACGCTGAAGGTCTACAAGGGCGGGTTGCAGGGACTGACCATCGGCCTGTGCGGCGATCTGAAAAATGGACGGACGGTTCATTCCCTGATTAAGACGATGTGCCGGTTCGGCGCAAGGTTTGTGCTGATCTCCACCAAGGGGCTGACGCTGCCGCAGTATCTGAAGGACTTCATGAATGCGGCGGGCTGCCCCTATCGGGAGTGCTTCCGGCTGGAGGATGCCATTGGGGAATTGGACGTTCTCTATATGACCCGTATCCAACGGGAACGGTTCGACTCCGAAGAGCAATATGAAAAGGAAAGCCGGGTTTATTGCCTCGACCGCGCAAAAATGAAGCGTGCCCGGCCGGATATGATCGTGCTCCATCCGCTGCCGCGCGTGGATGAGATTGAAATTGAAGTGGATAGCGATGAACGCGCAAAATATTTTGACCAGGCCATGTGCGGCGTTTATGCCCGGATGTCTCTAATTATAGATATGCTGCAAAACGACCGGGAGGAACCCGCGCCTATCCATCCGCTGCCGTTGGCTCCTGCGTGCTCCAACCCGCGTTGTATCTCCAATCGGGAGCCATATCTGCCGCATAGCTTTACCCAGGCGGGCGATATCCTGATCTGCGATTATTGCGAGGAGCGCATACTCCGTTAAATTTTGTCAAGGCTTGAAAATGTGGACGGCCCGGTTTTCTGCCTCTCCGTTCAAAAGGCATGGAAGGGAGACGAATTATCGCCGGTTTCATGGATTATTCAAATAGTGCTCATAATTTTCTGTTATCCTGCAAATAATAGGGTATGAGGTTGTTTCGGAAAGAAAAAGGAGGAGACAAACAGATGCAGCATTTTAATGAAGGAACCTTTTCGCAGGCTGAGGGAAAGGGCGTCACAGCGCTGATCGATTTTTATGCCGATTGGTGCGGCCCTTGTAAGATGTTGGGCCCCATCGTGGAGGAGCTGGCGGGCGAGGTAGAACCGGAGGTGCTGGTGGGAAAGGTCAATATCGATGAAAATCCGGCCCTTGCTTCCCGCTTCGGCGTCATGAGTATCCCCACGGTAATCGTGCTCAAGGATGGGGAAGAGAAGCAGCGCACCGTTGGGTTTACCTCCAAGGCCAAGCTGCTTTCGATGATCGAAGCCGCGAAATAAGGTTCGTCAGTTTTATCCGCAGCGTGCGGATAAAACTGGATTTTTGCAGAGCCGAATGTTATTTTCAAAAGGGGCGCCGTCTGTAAAGATAAATCTCTTTACAGACGGCGCCCCTTTATCGGCGGCTCTAGCTGGAGCAGGAACGAGGGATATCCTTTCCCATTTAAACGCAGGTGAACGCCCCGTCAATCACAAAATCGGCCCCGGTTGTGAAAGCGCTCGCATCGCTGGCCAGGTAGACCGCGATGGCCTGTAGCTCTTCAGGCTTACCCATCCGTTTTAGAGGAGCGGCGGCGTTCCACTGTTCTATCAGCGGCGTCAAAGCGGGATTGGTCAGCACCAGATCGGTGCCGATATATCCGGGGCTTATGCTGTTCACCCGGATATGCTGGAGCGCCCACTCGACGGCCAGCGATTTCGTCAGTTGAATAACGCCCGCCTTAGAGGCGTTATAAGCGCACTGCGGCTGCGGCACGTTGACAATGTGCGCGGACATCGAGGCGGTGTTGATAATCGAACCGCCCTTGCCTTGGCGCAGCATCTGTTTCCCCGCTGCCTGCGCCGTGAGGAAAACGCCGCTTAAATTCACATCGATAACCTTTTTCCACTGTTCATAGCTCATTTCTTCGGCGCGGATGTTCATACAGATGCCCGCATTGCAGAAGGCGATATGGAGCTCCCCGAACGCGTCCGTCACCTGCTGCACCATTGCCTCCACCTGGGCGGGATCGGTGACGTCGGTCGGGACGGCGATGACCTTCCGGCCGCTTTTTGAGAGCTCTGCCGCCGTTTTTTCCGCCTCAGCTGCGTCGGCGTCAACCAATGCGACGTCCGCGCCGGCCTCGGTCAAGGCGGCGGCAATGCTGCGGCCAATCCCGCGCGCTCCGCCGGTGACGAACGCTTTTTTACCCTCCAGGCTGAATTTTTCAAGAATTCCCATTTTGCTTTTCATCCTTTCTTTACAACCGTTTGAAAACGGTTCGGTTTTCTGGATGCAGGAAATTTTTGCGGAGACCCCATTTAACTGTATATTCCCCGGCTGGCTTCCACTGGTCCGCCTTAACCGAATAGGTTGAACTGCACCAGGATAAACGAGTAGATGGGTAGGGCGACCATGCTGATGGTGGTGGTGAGGGTGATCAGAATCGAAGCAAACTCATAGTCGCTGTTCGATTCCTTCGCCATAATTCCCAGCTGGGTCATAGCAGGCATGGTCGCTAAGATGAAGAAAACCCGCTTCATCTGGGTATCTACCGGCAGCAGCATGCAAATGGCCGCCATAAAGACTGGGGAGAACAGAAGCCGCACCAACAGGACCACCAGCAGATCCTTGGTGAATTGCACCTTTTTGAAATCGGTCTTGCGGATGATGCTGCCGATAAAAATCATAGCGATGGGCGTCGTGGTGGATTTTATCATCGAAAGCGGGGAGAAGATAAAATCGGGGAGCGAAATCCCGGTTACGACGAGGACCACGCCGATGAGAAAGCCGGTAAGCGGCGGGGAGAGCACTTTTTTCAGATTGTCCAGTGAGATAAGGCGTCCCTTTTCACCGGCGTCCTGCCGCAGCAGATAGGTCCCCAGCGTCCAGAAAAGGATGGTGTTGGCCATGTAGTAGATCATGCCGTCCGCAGTGGCTTTATCGCCGAACAGAGCGGTAATCACCGGGAAGCCGATAATCACCGTGTTGGAAAAGGCGATGGCGTTGATAAAAACGCCCCGGCGCTGCGGAGAGATGTGGAACACCTTGGCCAGAAGGAATCCGAACAGCGCGCTTAACAGAATGGTTAAAAAGGGGATGGGAATGTTCTTCACCAGATCCAACAGCTTGCCTGTATCCTCGCAGGTGGTAACCACGTTATAGACCATGTAGCAGGGAATGGCTACCCGCACCGAATATTTAGAAAAGATGTCGGATCCATGCTCCTTGAACCAGGGCTTGCCAGTGATATAGAACCCTACCGCTATTAAGAGCAGCAGGGAGAGCACGCTGCTGACCGCTTCCGTCACCATTTTTATACATCCTCCTCAATTTTGCGGCATTCCAAATAGAACCGCTTGTCCCAGGCGTGGCCCATCGAAAAGGTTTTGCGGGTAAGCGCTCCGTCGATCAGCACCGTTTTGAAAAACTCGTTTTTATCGATGGGCGGCAGCAGGAACCCCAAATGGCCCTGTTCGCGGGAAAGCTGCTCTACCACCTCATCGCCGTGTATGTAATCGCAATGGCCGCCAAATTCGCGGGCGTAGTCATCCAGAAAGTTTTGCAGCGAGCCCACCGCCATGCTGGAGGATGGGGCGCCGATGCGGATGGTCTCCCGGCTCCCGTCCCGGACGAGGGTAAAGGCTTGCGCATTCTCCGCCGCCGCTTTTTCCCCTTCGGTCTGGAGATAGTCCCGCATTTTTCCTAAGAAATGAACGCGGTCTATTCCAAAAACAATGCGGTGAATCGGCTCAAAGTCCAACGAAGGCTCATGGAGATTGACCAGCTCCACCAGCGCATACCGCGCCGGATGGTTTTCCATGGCCTGCTCGCCGTACTGTGCGCACAGGCGGTTATAGCACTCTTTGGCGCTGGCCAGGGAGTGGTTCCCATCCCCAACGGCGAACAGGAGGGGCGGAGCCTCTATCCCATACCGATCATGGAAGCGGCTGGGATCGGCCAACGCCTCCAGGGCGGCTTCCAACTGTCCGGCGGCCTGCGGGTCGAGCCGCCAGCCGGCGATCGATCCACTGTCCATCATCAGAGGGAAATCATAGAGCTTGTCCATCCGCTCCCGGTTTTCGGTCAGCGGGGAGAGAACGGAGTGGGCTGGATCGTCGAAGAGCACCATCACATGGGGAGACTCTAGGACGCCGCCCTTGCGGATCGCAACGCGCGGCGGGATCCGTTCGAGAACGGTCGCTTCGGTCGCGCGGACGGGGGAGGCGGAGCGTTTGGCATAGTCATAGGCCTTCAGATCCAGCTTCCCGATGATTCCGCGGCGAACGCGCCCGTCGCGCAGGGTGCGCTCGATATAGAGGTAGCTGTTGGGAATGCAGCCGAACACCCCATCCTCCAGATAGCGCGCCATGGTTTGGTGCACCTTTTGAATGCGCCCTTCCAGATCCCCGGCGTTCAGCGCGCTCTCCGGAACGATGAGATGCAGGGCGCTAGGCGCATCCTGTACGATACCGGCGACCTTTTGCCAATAGTCCGGCTGGCTGGTAAATTGATCGCAGGCGACTACCGAAAAACGTTCCCGATAGGAGGGCTTGGGAATGAGTAGATCCGCGGGTGAGATGATTTTCATAGGTTATTTCATCCTTTCCTTTCTACGTAGCGGCGCCGGCCGGATAAGCTCAGGCTTAGGGGAGCTGGTTCAGATAGTTGGCGGCTAGGGTCGCCGCAACAGCGCCGTCGGCGGTAGCGGTGACAATCTGGCGCAGCGGCTTTTTCCGACTGTCGCCCGCGACAAAAACGCCGGGGAGCGGCGTAGCGCAGTCCTCGCCCGCGACAAAATAACCGTCCTCGGTCAGCGGGAGCTGCCCGCGGTAGAGGCTGTTGTCCGGCTGCACGCCGATGGCGACGAAAACGCCGCTGAGATTCAGCAGCTCCTCCTCGCCTGTCTGGGGGTTTTGCAGCCGGATCCCCTGAACGGCTTTGTCCCCCAGGATTTCGGTGACAACCCGGTTCAGGTGCAGATGGATGTTCTCCCGCTTGTGAACCGCATCCTGAAGGATGGGGACAGCGCGGAAGCCTTCCCGCCGGTGGATGAGGTGGACGGCCGTGCACTGATTGGAGAGGAAAAGAGCGTCTTCCAGCGCGGTGTTTCCGCCGCCGACGATGGCGGTCTCCTTGTTTTTGTAAAAAGCGCCGTCGCAGGTGGCGCAATAGCTGACCCCGCGGCCGTTGAGCCGTTCCTCGCCGGGGCAGCCGATTTTGCGGCGTTTTGCGCCGTTGGCGATGATCACCGCCCGCGTCTCCAGCGTCCCGCTGGGGGTGACGAGCTTTTTCACCTCTTCCCGCAGCGAGCAGGAGAGGAGCGGCTCAAACCGGATCTCCGCCCCCAGCGCCGAGGCTTGTTGGTAGAGGTTTACGGCGAGATCGGTTCCGGCAATGGAATCCACCCCCGGATAATTTTCCACCACCGAGGTGGTCGCAACCTGCCCGCCATAGATGTTTTCTTCCAGAACCACCGCGCCATAGCCGGCGCGGCGCGCATAGATAGCCGCCGTTAGTCCGGCGGGACCCGCGCCGACGATAATCATGCTCTCTTGTGCCATTTATACATCCCCCAATTGCTGCAAAAATAAGCCGCCGGACCGGGCCGGACGGCAGAAGGATCGGCTTTTCCCTACTATCATACAAAAAATCGGAAATAAATGCAACTGCCGCCTAACCGTTTCTTCTCCGGAAGCCGCCCCAACGCCCTGGGTTGCAGGCAGGGCCGGAACCGAAATCACAATCCACCAGAACAATATCATCTCCGATGCTTTTAATATTGCACCATTTAATCACAATATCCTCCTCCCGGCCGAACAACCCGAAGAAGCGGGGCCGTCCATAGATCACGATGGCCACCACGCAGGCATTCTGCGTGTCGATATCCAGATCGCACACACAGCCCAGCCGCCGCCCATCGTGGATATTGATGACGTCCTTATAGCGCAGATCGCACATTCTGCAAATCAATCAAAGCGCCCCCTTTTTAGTGAGAAACCGATGCTTCCGTTTCTAAAACCTATGCCGGACGCTGAAAAAATAACACCGCATAAGGGATAAAATCCAAGGGAGGAAGCGTTTAACCGTCCGGTTCCTCCGCCCAGAAGGCCCGCAGGCGTTCCTCCAGCTCGGCAGCCGAGCGGACGCCGGCAATTTCCTTCCAGTGATCCGGGAAAAGGCTGCTGTAAGCGGCAGAACGAAAACGGCTATCGATGAGCAGCACAACGCCGCGATCGGTTTCGCTGCGGACCACCCGCCCGGCGGCTTGCAGCACCTTGTTCATGCCGGGGAAGCGGTAAGCGAAATCAAAGCCGCCCGCTCCCTCGCTATCATAATACCGGCGCAGCGCTTCCGGCTGCGGGCCTATCTGCGGAAGGCCAACGCCTACCACCGCCGCGCCGATGAGCCGATCGCCGCGCAGATCGATTCCTTCCGAATAGATCCCGCCGAGCACGCAGAAGCCGCAGAGGGTCCCGAAAGGGTTGGCGGAAAAACGGGAGAGAAAACGCTCGCGCTCTTGCTCCTCCATCGAAGGGCTTTGCAGGATGGTCTCTATCTCCGGCCAACGCGCCTGAAACTGCGCATAGGCCGCGTGCAGATAGGAGTAGGAGGGGAAGAAGAAAAGATAGTTCCCTTCCTGAGCGGCGGCGAGGGCATGCAGCAGCGCGACCAGCTCAGGCAGGCTTGCGGCGCGATCGCTGTATTTTACGCTTATCCCATCGGCCCGCAGCAAACAAAGCCGCTTTGGATCGAAGGGGGAGGGCAGGCGGTATTGCTTCGCCTTTTCGGTCCCGCCGAGCACCGAGGCGAAGTAACCGGCCGGGGCCAGCGTTGCCGAAAAGAGGACGGCGGCCCGTCCGGTTTCCAACGCGCCGTCCACCTGCCGGGAGGGGTCGAGGCAGAAGAGCCGGAGCGTTCCCCCCGCTTCCTCTGAGGAAAACAGGGCGGCGTAGCGCGCATCGAACCATTCGCAAACCTGCAAGAAAAACAGAAGGTTCCATGCGCATTCCAACACATCCGGCCGCAGCGGGGAGGAACGGTTTCCGGCAAGCCACTCTTCCATCCGTTCGCTCGCTTTGCGGGCGGCGCGCAGGAGCTCCTCCGGGAGCTTCTCAAGGGTCCGCTCCTTCTCCCCGCTTTCCGCGCACTGCTTGGAAAGCTGGTAGAGGGCGGCGGAGAGCTTGCCCAGCGGCCCGGTCAGCAGCCGTTGGCCTTTGGCGGCCCGCTTGAGGGCGTTCAGCTCGCTGCGGCATAGGAGCGCGGAATACATCTCCCGCGCCCGATCCACCAGATTGTGCGCTTCGTCGATGAGATAAACATGGTCGTTCTTTTCGGAAAAGAAACGCTTTAGCTTGACCACCGGGTCGAAGAGATAGTTATAGTCGCAGATAACAACATCGCACCACTCGGCCAATTCGAGCGAAAACTCATAGGGACAGAGCCGGTGTTCCTCCGCAAGCGCTTCGACCGTTTCACGGGTGAAGCGGTCGGCGCTTTGAATCGAGCGGTAGAGCGCGTCTTGCAGCCGGTCATAATAGCCGTCGGCCAGGGGGCAGGCTTCCGGGTTGCAGTCCGGGCTCTCCAGCCGGCAGAGCTTGCCCTTGGCGGTTAGGACGATGGACTTCAGCCGCATCCCCTGGCGGTACATCGGTTCAAGCGCATCCAGGGCGGCCTGCCGGGTAACGGTTTTGGCGGTGAGATAAAAAATGTGGCCGGTCAAGCCTTCTCCCATCGCTTTGAGGGAAGGGAAAAGCGAGGAGACGGTTTTTCCAATGCCGGTCGGAGCCTGGCAGAAGAGCCGTCCCTCCGCCTGAATGGTCCGGTAGACGGCCGCCGCCATTTCGCGCTGTCCGGGCCGGTACTGCGCATAGGGGAAGCGCAGCGCGCCCAGCGTTCCGGTACGGGTCTCTATCCATTCGCTGCGTAGCCGGGCCCAGCGCAGGTAGTTTTTCAGAAGCTCCAGGTAGAACCGTTCAAGCTCCTCCGAGGTATAGCGCCGGATATAGGCGACAATCTCCTCGCTGTCCACCTGAAAATAGGTGAGGCGGACCGAAATTTCCCCGGCCGGGTTCTGCTTCCGCCAAAAATGGGCGTAGCACATCGCCTGGCCCCAATGGGCGCTACAGAAATTTTCGGTAATCAGCTCCAGGGGCGCGGCGGTAGTTTTGATTTCATCAATCACCGGGCCGTTTTCGTCGAAAAAAACGCCGTCCGCCCGGCCTTCGACATGGAACAGAAACCCCTCTACTTCGGTCTCATCGGCGAGGGATACCTCCTTCTGGTAGCCTTCGCCCGCTTCCTTTTGGAGCCTGCGGTGGATGCGCGCGCCTTCCGCCAGACGATCGGATCCGCCATAGCGGTTATCGAGACTGCCGGAGCACATCAGAAATTCAACCAGTTTGCGGACGGACAATCGAACCTCCGGCATGGCGTTCTCCTTTCCTTAACTTCCGGCGCTGACCCGGATCTGGGATCCGTCCGGCGACGGCGTTATGAGTATCTTTCCAGAAATCATGCTTTGCAGCTCAGGCACATGGGAGATGATCCCGATCATCCGGCCGCTCTGGCGCAGGGTCAGCAGCGTTTCCACGGCATTTTCCAGGGCGCGCGGATCCAAGGTCCCGAACCCCTCGTCGATAAACAGCGCGTCGATCCAAACGCTTCCGCAGCTAGCGGATACGACGTCCGCCATTCCCAGCGCGAGAGAGAGCGAAGCCTGAAAGCTCTCGCCGCCCGACAGGGTGCCGACATGGCGGGTCTTACCGGTATAACCGTCGAGAACCTCTAGTTCCAGTCCAGTGGTGGAGATATAGGAGGAGCGCCCTTCCCGGCGCAGGAAGCAGTAGCGTCCCTGGGACATCCGGCGCAGGTGGGGATTGGCCACCCGGATGATATCGTCGAAATACCGGCCGAGGACATAGCGCTCAAAGGTCAGCTTCTGCGGGTTGTTCCCTCCCGCAATGGCGGCCAGCGCGCCGATCTCCTGATAGGCGGCGTCCAACCGGAGTCCCTCTTGCGCCATGCTTTGGCTCCTTGCCAGAACGGCGCGGTTTTGCGTGAGGCGGGCATGGAGAACATCCCGCTGCTGGGATACCGTTTCCCGCTCCTGCAAAAGCGCCTGACGGCGGGCGCCAAGGCTTTCCAGATCGGGCGGCTGCCGCCCCTCCAGTTGTTTTTCAAGCAGGGAGAGCTGGGAACGCAGCCCATTCTCCCGTTTTTCCTCATCGGCCAGGGTGCGGCGCGCAGCCTCCAGAGAATCCAACGCTCCAAGCGCCTCCTCATAATCCCCTTCATCCTGAAAGGGGCTGGCGGCGATCGCTTGCCGGTAGGCGGCTTCACTCTGGGCGCGCGCTTTGGCGGCGGCTTGAAGCGCTTCGGCGGTTTGAAGCCCCTGCTCCTTCAGCGCTTCTACCTTACCGGCCAGCGTTATCCGTTCGTTGGCAAGCCGGTCGGCACGTTCCAGCCGTCCGGCCCGCTGCCTTCCCAACTGTTCCCGCTTCGCCTTGACCTCCTCTTGGGAGCGCAGCACGCCCAGCGAGACGGAAAGGGCTTCCTCCTCGCGGCGAAGGGATAGGAGCTCGGCCTCCGCCTGGGCGCGCTTGGCGGCAAGCTCCATCCGGCTGCGCTGAAGATACTCCCGATCAAAGTAGCGCGGATGCCCCACCCGTGAAAGCTCCGAAAGAGAGGCTATCTGCCGCTCCGCCTGGAGGTATTGCGTTTCCAGCGCCTTTTCCTCTTCTTGGTAAGAGGCCAGCAGCGCGTAAAGCGGAGCCTCCTCCCGCGGTGCGCCATCCAGCTCCAACAGCTTTACGGCGGCTTCAAACGCCGCTTCGGCGCTTTTGGCGGCAGCCAGATCGGCCTCCCGCGCCCGGCGAAGCCGTTCCAGCGCGTCCTCGCTGATCGACTGGTCCGGCGCAGGGGCGGGAGAAGGATGAGAGGTAGAGCCGCAGACAGGGCAGGGGACGCCGGCTTTTAGCCTGCGTGCGATGAGGCCCGCCTGGGCATCTAAAAAGGCGCTGTAGCTTTGCCGGTAGCGGATGTCTGAGCCGGAGAATTTTTGAGCGGCGGCTTTGGCCGCTTGGGCGTGTGAAAGCGCCGATTGGCAGCGCTCCCGCTGTAGCGAAAGCTGATCCCGCTGCTCCTTCAGAGCGGCGCGGGCTTGTAGCCGTTCGATGAGCTCCTCATGCCGCCGGCTGAGGGCGAGCGCTTTCTCCGCTTCCGAACGCTGCTGGGCGGCCTTTGCGTGCCGCTCCAACTGTTCCAGCAGCAGATCCAGTTGAAGGGCTTCCTTTTCGAGCGCCTCTGCTTCGGCGCGCAGGGAGGGAATCTCCTTTTCCGCTTGAGCAGCGCCCAGGAGCGCCCGGTCTGCCTCTTGCAGCTGGATAGAGAGGTTTTCTTTCCTTTGCCGCAGCCGTTCCCATTCTTCACCGGCGCGGCGGAAAAGGAGGGCCTGCGGCTGAACCTGCCGCGCAGCTTCTCCCCGGCGGACGGCCTGCGCAAGCGCCTCCCGGCGGGGCTTGTCCCTTCCGCAGAGCTTCAGTTGATCGGAAAGGCGGCCGCGCAGGGCGAACTGTTCCAAAAGAGTCCGCGCAGAATCCAAGTCGAGGGAGAGAAGCTCTTTGTCCAAATGGGCAAGCTGCGTATCCAGCTCGGAAAAGCGCTGCTGATCCTCTCCGATTTGGTTTTCTAAAAGCGCATGTAGCCGTTTGGTATCGGGAAATTCCCCCGCCAACACCGGCTCCAGCGCTTCGGGAGCGGCAAGGGCCGCTGAACGGGCGTTTCCAAGCAGCAGATGGACGTTCTGTTCCCGCTCCTTTTTGAGAGCGAGCGCCTGGTCGCGCAGCTGCTCGGTAAAACGGCTGAAACGTCCGGTGGAGAAAATTTTGCGGAAGACGGCCTCTTTATCGCTGCTTTTCGATTGAAGCAGCCGCATGAAATCCCCCTGCGCCAGCATCACGATCTGACGGAACTGCTCGCGATCCATCCCCAGCAGTTGGCGGATGCGCGCGTTGACGGCCGGAACGCTGGAAAGAGGCTTTTCACCGCCCTCCAGCTCGGCGCTTTCGGGGACGGCGCGTTTTTCATGGGTGCGCTTCGAGAGCCTGTCCTGCTTTGGCGTGCGGACAACGGTGTAGCGCTGGCCGCCGGTTTCAAAGGTAAAGGAAACGAAGCAGGTCTCTTCGTCGGGGGCATATTGGCTCTTGAGCGAATAGCTTTCGCGGGTGTCGCCGCTGGGGGAGCCGAAAAGGGCGAAAGAAACGGCGTCAAACAGGGTCGTTTTGCCGGCGCCGGTGGGGCCGGTCAGCAGAAAGATGCCGGCGCTTTCGAAAGCGGTAAAATCGATCCGCTGCTTTCCGGCGAAGGGGCCGAAGGCGCAGAGCGTGAGCGTTAAAGGTTTCATGGTATCTTTATCCTTTCCCTTTTGTACAGGCGGACGCCTATTTCTCCGGTTCCAGGGGGCGGGACGCCTCCGCCGCGGAGAGGACGATCCGGCGGCGCGCTTCGGTCAGCTCCTGCCCGGTGATTTGCTGGTAAAAGCGTTCAAACAGCGCTTCCACCGGCTCACTGGCTAAGGCTTCCCCGGCGGGTATGGCGGCCTCCTCTCCCTGAGGGGCGGTAAATTGTAGGCCCAGGATGTTTGGAAAAACCGCGCGCAGCTTCTGGAGAGCGAAAAGAACCGCTTCATCGCCCAAGATGTTGGCATAGACATAATCATCCAAGCTTTCTCCGCCCTGGTTGCGGGGATCTAGCAGCTGTTCAAAGTCCCCTTCGATTACCCGGACGTCCCTGCGCGGGCGGTAAGCGCGTTCACTGACGGCGATCTCGCCGCCGCGCCCGATTTCTAGGACAGTGACGGATTTGCGCTGGCGGGCTTCGGAGAGGGAATATTTGAGGGGGGAGCCGGCATAGCGCGCGTTGCTGCCTGCGCGCTGGGGAGCGTGCAGGTGGCCAAGGGCCACATAGCCGTAGCCTTCGGCATGCCGCAGGTCCATGGCGTCCACCGCTCCGACGGATAGCTCTGATTTGGAAAAGAGCGGTTCGCCGCTTTCTCCCGTTTTCAGAAAGAAGCCGTGCGCGGCCAGCAGGTGGAAGCTGGAGGGCTCCAACAGCGGGCGATCCTGTTCCATGAGGGCGGCGAACGCCTCGTCAAAGGAAGCGATTTCCTTCTCCGGGAAGAGCATGCGCACCTCGGCCGGAGTGAAGTAGGGGAGCAGATGGAAGGTGACGCGCACCCCGTCCTTTTCCAGCGGGAGATGGGCGCGCTGGGCGGCAGAGCCGCATAAGTGCAGCCCGCCCTCCTCCAACAGACGGCTGCAAAAGGAAAGGCGTTCGGCGGAGTCATGGTTTCCGGCAATCACATAGAGCGGGATCCGCTTTTTCAGCGCCAGATCGCAAAAGATCTCGTCGAGCAGCTCCACCGCCTGTGCGCTCGGAACGGCACGGTTATACAGATCGCCCGCGATTAGGATAGCATCCGCCTCCTCGGCGGCCGCCAGATCGGCCAGCCAATGCAGAAAAAGGCGTTGATCGTCAATGAGCGGATAGTCGAACAGCGTCCGGCCGATGTGCCAATCGGCGGTATGGATGATTTTCATCAAAACCCCGTCCTTTTTTCGTTTCGAAAGGATGTGATGACAAATACGTTGTGTTTGTCATCACATCCTTGGAAGAAGCTCTTTCGGACCAAGACGAGGGCCCGAATTTCACGCTGACCGCGCGAAACCGCAGCTTTTCCGGTTTCTGTAAGCCGGGAATGCGTTTTTACCGGTTTCTTATTTGAAACCTTCCGTTTCAGCCCAACGGTGAAAGGGGGCGGGCCTTCCGTCCGGCAGAAAATGAATAACCGCCTTTGTCCCGCAAGGAGTACCTTCTCATTGTAGCGTGTTTAGAGGAAAAGGTAAAGTGCATAGATCCGGTTGTTTGCTCCCATAATACCGGATGAATCCCAAATTTTGTCATCGGGAGGGACGGCATGTTGAAAATGAAAGATTGGTTGGGCCGCGCGCCCCATTTTGCCCTGCATCTGGCGCTGGCTGCTTTTTTGATCGGCCCGGCGTTTGGGGAGAAGGGATGGCTGGCCGTTTTCATCGCCGGGGGGCTTCTCGTGGGCTGCCTGGTGCTGGGCTGCGCCATCCGCTATGGCGGGAACCCGCGAAGGCTGCGTTCACTGGCGCTGGATCGGGTGTCCGGCTGCCGGACGCTGGCCGTGCTGCTGTTGCTGTATCTGTTTTGCGACGGGATGAACTTTACCTATTCCCCCTTTAAAACCCGTATGCTGGAGCGTTATCCCTCGATATTCTGCGCATTAATTCTGTGGATGGGGGTCCTTTATTATGCCGACCGGGTGGACCGGCTGGATAACCTGTTGATGAACGCCACCCTCTGCGCGCTGGCGCTCTCCATTCTGGTGCTGGCCGGTTTCCGGCTGGAAAATCCGGACTGGACCTGGCGGATCATAGGGGCGGGGATGTGTACCGGCGTCTTTTTCCTAGCGTCCGCACAGTATAACCGTTTTTTCAAAACCACCGTCGTCACCGGATTGCTGGCCCTGACGGCGCCCTCGCTCTATTTTGCGGTCCGCTGGAGCCAGCCGGCGGCCCTGGTGGAGAGTATGTCGGCGGCGGAGAAACAGACGCTGTGGTCCTCCTCGCTGTTACAGATCCGGGATTTTCAAACGGCGGAAATGCTCTTTGGGCGCGGCGCGGGCTATGATCTGGAACTCAGCGGCATGCAGGGGATACGGAATTTTCTGTTGTCCGACCTGTTGGGGGGCGGCGTTGTCCGGTTCGCGCTCTCCCTTTCCCTGTGGCTGTGCATCGGCTACTGTATCGCCATGCTTTTTCTCTACTGCCGCGGGGTGGCGCTCATCTATGCGCTGGTGTTGGGCGCCGTTTTTGTAGACGCCTTTTTCACCGCGCAGACCGGTTTTTTAAGCGATCCCTGTTTTATCCTTTACACCGTTTTGCTGATCACCGAGCACACCATGCTCAAAAAGGGAAGGGCGCGCTTTCCGGGCATGGCCTCCTAGAAACGGTTCTGCAAAAAATCACCCGCGTCTGCGCTGGCCGGCCTGTTTATGAAAACAGCGCTTGACGCAGAGACCGGCGGGAGGTACAATGGAAAACGGTAACGTTGAGGAGAGGGGAAACAGGCAATGCTGCTGGCAATCGACATCGGGAACACCAACATTGAATTTGGCGTATATGACGGGGAACAGATCTTGGCCCGTTTCCGGCTGGGTACCAACCGCGACATCACGTCGGATGAAATCGGGTTGTTTTTGACCCAATTCTTTTCCATCAATGCGATTTCGCGGGAACAGATAGAGGATATCATCATCTCGACCGTGGTGCCGCAGGTGATGTATTCCGTTCAGAATGCGATGAAGAAATATGTAGGGCGCGCGCCGCTGGTGGTGGGGGAGAATATTCGCTGCCCCATTGAAAACCGCTATGATAATCCCCGCGAGGTGGGCGCGGATCGGCTGGTGAACGGCGTTTCCGCCTTCGCGCGCTACGGCGGCCCGCTGATCATCGTGGATTTCGGCACCGCGACCACCTTCGATGTCCTATCCAAGACCGGGGCCTATCTGGGCGGCGCTATCTATCCGGGGATTAAAATTTCGATGGGCGCGCTTTTTGAAAAGACGGCCAAGCTCCCACGTGTGGAGCTGGTTCGGGTGGATTCGGCGATCGGCCGCAACACCGTCGGCAGCGTACAGGCGGGCGCGATGTTCGGCTATGTCGGCGCGGTCAGCGGCATCGTTGCGCAGATTCAGCGCGAGCTGGGGGACCCGGCGAGGGTGATCGGCACCGGCGGGCTGGCCCAGTTGGTCGGCCAGCAGCAGCCCGATCTGTTTTACAGCATCGACCGCACCCTAACGCTGGACGGGCTGCGCATGATCTATGATGAATACCGGAGCCGGGAGAAGGCGTAAAATCATACCGGCGGTATCAAGCGAAGAGCCTTTCTGCAAAATGCGGCGCATTTTGCAGAAAGGCTCTTCGTCTATTTATAGAGGTGGATTTTACCGTTGTCGTTGAGATATTGGAGGAGCAGGGCGCACAGCGGGGCCAGAATCAGTCCCCAAAAGCCGAATGCCCGCAATCCCAGATACATTGCCGCAATGGTGACGACCGGATGCAGTCCGATTTGGCTGCCCACAATTTTGGGCTCGATAATCTGGCGGATGACGGTGACGGCCGCAAAAAGGACGAGCAGGCCGCCGCCCAAGAAATACCGGCCGTGCGCCAGCTCGACGAGCGCCCAGGGGATGAGGATTCCTCCCGTGCCGATGAGCGGCAGGATATCGAGCGCCGCAATCAAAACGCCAATGACCAGCGCCAGCTCCACACGCAGCAGCCAAAGCCCTGCGACCAGCTCTACCATTGTAATCGCTAAAATCATGACGTAGGCTTTCAGCATGCGGAAAAGCGATCCGACCATGAAATCCTTCGCGTCTAACACCATGTGGCGATATTTGGAGGGGAGCTGGCGCAACAAAAAGCTGGTGACGGCGGTATAGTTGGAAGAGATAAGGATGGAGGAGATGACGGTGAACAGCAGCGTTGTGAGGAACATCGGCAGTCCCTTGAAGGCGTCGGCCGCCCAGCCGACCGCCTCGGCGGAGAGATCGCTGACCATGTCTCCAATGGCGGAGAGCACCAGATCAAACACCTGGCCGAGCGAATCGGCCGCTTCGGGGGAGAGCGTTTCAAAAACCGAATAGAGAAAGGCGTTGACTGCGCCGAGCAGGGGCTCCAGCCCTTCGGAATAAAACTGCGGCAGCATTTGCAAGAGCCTTCCCAGTTGGGAAAACACAACGGCCAGTATCGTTAAAAACAGCGAGGTCAGCGCGAGATAGAAGAGCGAAATCACCACAATGGAAACCGAACGCCGCCGGAAGGGGGTGTTGCGGGTGATAAAAAGGGCGACGGGTTTGAGGATAAAAGCAATGGATAGCCCGATTAAAAACGGCAGCGTATAGGGGACGACCAGCCGCAACACCACAGCGATCAGTCCGATAATGGTACCCACAAACAAGATGTTGATGATAAAACGGACCCGATCCTCATATTCCGGCATGGCGTTCCCTCCTCTGGCTGCATATCTAAGCATACCCGGAGAGGGGGACGGATATTCCTGCTTTTATAGCCCCTCCTTATTCCGCCGCTTGAAGCGCTATGCGTTCCAGATAGCCGTTTAAGCGTTCCTCTACCGGTACGGCGTCATAAAAGCAGGGGAAGAAGGCTTCAAAAAATGCCTCCTCCTCTTCGCTGGCGACGGTAGCGGGCGACTTGGCTTCGGAAACCATTTCCCAGAAGTATGTGGCAAACGTTTCGTCCGGCCAGGCGTTTTCAACCGAGAGGCGGGTATCCTCCAGCCCTTCAATGATGTAACCGAATTGCTGGTGTTGGGCGTCTGCCTGCGAAAGCTGCTGCTCCAGGATTTGGCGGTTGACCGGCATGCCGTCGTAATACTCATAGGTCTGGCAGCGTGCATCGAGGACTGTCTCTATAAAACGGCAGGCTTCCTCGCGCTGGCCGTTGGCAGCCGCCGCCAGAATATTTCCCGGCAGATACGTCCCATCTTCAAAGCCGCGCAGCAGCTTTAGCTCCGCCGGACGTCCGCTCCAAGCCGTCAGGCTCGCCATCTGCGCCAGATGGGAGACGGAGCGCAGCTCGCCCGCCGCCAGCGCGATGTGCCCCTCGTGCCAGGCGGCGATATCCAGATCGTTGAGCAGGGGAATGGGAGGGATCTGAAGCGCCTGAATGCGCTGGACGTTTTCCAACAGGCGGGTAAGCGGTTCCCTGGCGTTTTCGGCGGATTCCCAGGCGGATTGGCAGAGCGGGTAGAAAAAGGAAAGGAGGTATTCGGCGGAAGCATCCTCGGTGGGCCGCAGCTCCGGATGCTCCAGCCGGAAGCGCTCCATCCAATCGGTTAGATCCTCTAAATTGCGGATGCCCCTCACCGTTTCCGGATCGCCGAACAGCGCGGGGAGGCTGAAGCTGGCGGGAATCCCATAGAGCTCGCCGTTTTCTCCGCGGAGTCTGCCGGCGATGCCTGGCAGCCATTCGCCCGCCTTCAGGCGGGGGGCGGCGAATCCGTCCAGATCGAGGAGCACCCCCTTTTCTCTCAGCGAACGGATGGGAAGCCCGTCCAATACCAACACATCTGGTCCGTTTCCCGCCATCAGCTCGGTGGAGAGGGTACGGATCGCGTCGGCGCTGGAAATGGCGGCGCGCCCCTCGGAATCGACCGGTCGGCCCACCCGGTAATCCACCTTCATTCCGGTATCGAGCTCATAGACTCCAATGGCTTGGCGCAGCCGTCCATCACGGAAGTTATTGAGGATATACACCGTGAGCTCCCCGGCCTCCGGCCGGGGCTCTCCGGTAGATTGAAAACGGGAGAGGTGGTAGCCTTCCCCCTCTTCGAACAGGATGCAGAACCCATCCGGCATGGTGCAGAGGGCGGCGGGTTTCCGGGTCGGAAGGGAGAGCGAGGTGCCCTGACCCTCCAAAATCTGTTCGAGCAGCCCGCCGCCGTCGGCGTGCGCCCAAATTCCGTTCTGATCGCAGAAATAGAGCGCTTCCCGATCCCCGGCGGGAAGAAGCAGCCGTTCGCTGGCGCGGCTGCTCATCGCGCCGAAGGCGTAGAACCCGCGGGCGGTTTCGCGGGTCTCAAAGCTCCCGGTTTGTTCCCCGGTGGAGAGGCGGTAAAGCTGCACCGTGTCGGCTGCGGTGAGGTAAAGGGTATCGCCGCGGCAGTCATAATCGCGCAGGGCGGCCTCCCCGGCGCGGTAATGCCCCTTCTCCTCCAGCGTCCCGGCGTCCAGTTGGATGAGGCTGTCCGCTTCTCTCAGCAGCAAATCCCTGTCTGCGGTTATTCGGAAGGAGGTAACCGGCCAACTTCCCGTCCGGGAAAAGCTCTGATCCTGGATAAGCTCTCCCTCCGGCGAGAGAAGAGAGAGGCGGTAGGCAATCGTCCGCTGTTGTTTCCCATCGGCTTCGGTGTAATCGTCCAGGCTCAACAGGGCCAGCCCCCCATCCGGGAAGCAGCGGGCAGCTATCAGCAGATAGGAGGAATCCTTCGCAGAGAGCCAGGGCGTCGGCCGTTCGTTCCAGTTTGTTCCATCTTCGCTCTCCCAGAACTTCCAGGAGTCGCGCTGCGTATTGCGGGTACTGGCAGACAATAATTGGAGCGTACCATCCGGCCGGACCCCGAAATCCAGAATGTCCTCCGCCTCTTCCGGAAGCGGCAGGGCGGTTTCCCGGTACCAGTTTTCCTGCACAGGGAAGGGGGTATCCAGCTGGGAACAGGCGGAGGTAAGGGCGAGCGATAGGAATAGAAAAACAGAGAGAAGTTTTTTCATGTCACCGGCTCCTTTTGATTTCAGTTCATCGCAGAGAATAACACGCCTCTCTTGAAAAAACTTTGAAACTTCGTTATGATTAGGGAAAACAGGGGGGATGTGCTTGAAGATTCTGCTGGTGGATGATGATGATGTTCTGTGCGAGGCGCTTGAAACGCTTCTGCACAGCGCTGGTTATGCCTTAGACCGCTGCGCGGATGGGGAGACTGGGTGCTATTATGCGCTGCAAAACGCTTATGATTGTATCCTGCTCGACCGCATGCTCCCAAGGATGGATGGGCTCATGGTGCTGCAATCCATCCGGGCGGCCGGGCTTATGGTTCCGGTGCTGCTGCTGACGGCGTTGGGGAGGCTGGAGGATCGGGTAAACGGGCTGGACACCGGGGCGGACGATTATTTGGTAAAGCCTTTTGAGATGGAGGAGCTGCTCGCCCGCATCCGGGCGCTTGTCCGCCGGCCCGCCCGCATAGAAGAAGGGGAGCGGCTCAAGGCGGGGGATCTGGCTTATCTGCCGGCCGGGCGAAAGCTGTTCGGACCGGCGGGAGAGCGCATCCTCTCTAAAACCGAAGGGCTGCTCTGGGAAACCCTCTGCCGGAATGCCGGGCAGATTTTGCCGCGGGAGCTTATCTATCTGCGCGTCTGGGGCCCGGAGGCGGAAACTGAGGAGCAGAGCGTGGATAACTATATCCACTTTCTGCGCAGGCGGCTGCGGGCGCTGGAAAGCCGCTGTCAGATTGTCACCGTCCGTTCTGTGGGCTACCGCCTGGAGGCGGGGGAATGATCCGGCGTCTGCGGCGGCGTTTCTTTCTCCTCTGCGCCGGGATGACAGGAATGGTGCTTCTCCTGCTGATGGCGGCGCTCTGCGGCGTTCTTGAGAGGGAATACCGGGAGATGGGCCTGCGCCGTCAGCAGGAACTGGCCGGAACGCTCCGCGGGCGTCTACAGAGCGGGAAAGAGATCGAAAACTCCTGGCTGGGCCGGTTGGAGTGGGAGAACCGGGCGGTTATCTCGATTCAGGATAACGGCGTTCCCTTCCATTTCCGGGGCGGCTGGCAGCCGGAAACCCCGCGCGCCGTTTTGTTGGACCGGATGGCGGAGCGGGGAGAGGAAACCGTCCCCTTTCTTCTGAAAGGTGAAAGGGGCGAAGCCTACCGCTGCATCCGGGAGCGGATGGAGAGTTTTCCGGGAAGCTATGAGCTGACGCTGCTTTTCAGCCTGCGGGAAGAGGAGCGGGCCTTGTGGACCCTGCGGGGCCGCTTTCTGTTGGCGGGGATGCTGGGACTTCTGGTTCTCGCGGCATGCAGCGGGCAGCTGGCGAGGCTGGCCGTCCGCCCCACCGAGGCGAGCCTGCGGGCGCAGAACGCCTTTGTGGCGGCGGCAGGCCACGAGATGCGATCCCCGCTGGCGGTGATGAGCGCAAGCGCCTCGGCGATTCTTTTCGATCCATCGAAAACCCGGCGCTATGTGCAGGCGATTACCGGGGAGTGCCGTCGGTTGGGACGGCTGGCGGATGATCTGCTGCTGCTGGCCAAAGCGGATGCGCCGGGCTTCGCCATGCAGAGAGAGGAAATCTGCCTGGATACGCTGCTCATCGAAACAGCCGAGCGGCTGACCCCGCTGGCGCGCGCGCAGGGACACCCTCTTCACTGTTATCTGCCGGATGAGGAGGAGCTGCCCGCGGTGTATGGGGACGCCCTTCAGCTGCGGCAGGCGGTAGAAAACCTGGTTTCCAACGCGGTCTGCCATGCGGGCGGGGAAGGAAGCATTGAGCTGGTTGCAGCGCGGGAGGGGCATCGGGTGCGCATTGCCGTGATCGATCATGGGAGAGGGATTGCGGATGCGGAAAAGGAGCGGGTCTTTGAGCGCTTTGCCCGCGGCGACAGCGCCCGTTCCAATCGTTCCCACAGCGGGCTAGGGCTCTCGATCGTCCGGGAGATTGTCCGGCTGCATGGCGGACAGGTCATGCTGGAGGACACGCCCGGCGGCGGCTGTACCTTCCTCATCCGCCTGCCCGGTATAGACGAAAGGCCGGATAGAAGGAGACGCTTCCGGTGGAAAGGGCGCTCACAATAAGAGGTTTCATCCGAGAGGGGCAAAAAATTCATGCGTAATTCAACCTTATGCTATATTGAACAGGACGGCTGCTATCTAATGCTTCACCGCACCAAAAAGGAGAAGGATATCAACAAGGATAAGTGGCTGGGCGTCGGCGGGGGCTTCGAGTGGGGCGAAAGCCCGGAGGATTGCCTGCTGCGGGAGGTCCGGGAGGAAACCGGCCTGACCCTGACCGATTACCGGTATAGGGGAATCGTCACCTTTGTGAACGAGATCCCGCTGGAAACAGAGTATATGCACCTATTTACCGCCGCCGGTTTTACCGGCAGCCTGGCGGACTGCGACGAGGGCGAGCTGGAATGGGTGGAAAAGGAGCGGATCTCCCGTCTGCCTATCTGGCCTGGAGACTTGATCTTTTTGAAGCTGCTGGCCGAGGAAGCCCCCTTCTTTTCTTTGAAGCTGGAATATCGGGGGGATCGGCTGGCAAACGCCGTGTTGAACGGGAAAAGGCTGGAACTCGAATAGCTGAAAAGGGGATTCACTTTACACCGAGAAGGAGCGTTGAAAGAGGTTTTCCGGTCTTGCAGAAATCAGAAAAACAGCGGTTTCGCGCGAACAGCGCGGCTTTTGGGGAATAACCTCCGCCCTAAAAGCCGCTTTTTCAGAAAGGCTCGTTGCAGAATGCAATTCTGCAACGAGCCTTTCTATAGTTCCTTTATTCATCTTCCTGTGGAGAAAGGATAAATCCTCCGCCCAGCACCCGATCGCCCTCATAAAGAACGCAGGATTGACCGGGAGCGGGCGCACGCTGGGGTTCCAGAAAATCGACCCGCACCCGTCCATCCGGCAGAGGGGTTGCTTGGCAGGCGGCTAATTTGGCTTGAGAACGGATCTTGGCTTCACAGCGAATAGGAGCGTTCAGCGTTTCAAACGGCTGCCATACGCAGTCCTGAAGAGTGACGCCGGAGAAGAGCAGATCCCCATATTCACCTAAGAAAATGTCCCCGCTTTCCGGATCGATCCGGCGGATGCAGACCGGGCGGCCCAGGGCTACGCCTAAGCCTTTGCGCTGGCCAACGGTATAATGGATGATTCCCCGGTGCCGTCCGCACCGTTCCCCGTTGGGGGCGACGAAAGAGCCGGAGGATCCCGCCCCATAATGCTCCTCAAGATAACGGGGATAATCCCCATCCTCGATAAAGCAGATCTCCTGGGAGTCGGGCGCACCAGCGCAGGAGAGGGAAAGGGCGGCGGCTTTTGCGCGCACGGCATCCTTCTCCATTTCCGCAAGCGGGAGTAAGAGCTTCCCCAATTGGGGCTGAGTCAGCCGGTAAAGCATGTAGGACTGATCACGGGAGAGGGAAGCGGCGCGGCGGATGGCGAAGCGTTCGCCGCAGCGCTCCACCCGCGCATAATGCCCGGTTGCCATGTAACGAAGCCCCAAGCGCTCCGCTTCACCGGCCAGGAGCTGGAATTTAACGAGCGGATTACAGAGGATGCAGGGGTTGGGCGTGCGGCCGTGCAGGTAATCCTCTGCAAACGGGGTGATAACCGCCTGCTCGAAGAGCGCATGACAGCGCAGGATATGCAGCGGAATCCCCAATTGTCCGGCGGCCTGCGCCGCCGCTTCCACCGCTCCCTTGTGGGCGGGAGAAAATTCAATAACGGCCGCCTGCACCTCAAACCCCTGCTCCTGAAGCAGACGAACGCAGACCGCGCTGTCCACTCCGCCCGAAAGGGCAACCAATACGCCGTTACGCTTCGAGGTCATGGCACGCTTCGCAATCCTCAATTTTGCCGACGATCGGCTCTGGATCGATGCCTTGGCGGCGGTAGTAATCCGAAATCGCCGATTTAATCGCCTGTTCGGCGAGCACCGAACAGTGCACCTTGACCGCCGGCAGCCCGTCCAGCGCTTCGACGACCGCTTGGTTGGTCAAGCCGAGCGCCTCCTCAATGGGCTTGCCTTTGATAAGCTCAGTTGCCATTGAGCTGGTGGCAATCGCCGCGCCGCAGCCAAAGGTTTTGAAGCGGACGTCCTCAATCACGCCGCCGTGAATCTTGAGGTACATTTTCATGATGTCGCCGCATTTAGCGTTGCCGACCTCGCCGATGCCGTCGGCGTCGGCAATCTCCCCAACGTTGCGGGGATTGGAGAAATGATCAAGCACCTTGTCAGAATAGAGCATTCCGGTATCCTTCCTATCTCAATAAAATTTGTGAGGTTTTTGCGGTAAAAAGTCCGCTCAGTTTTTTTGAAGCCGCTCCCAAAGCGGGGACATGGCGCGCAGCCGCTCCACAATAGGAGGAACGTTTTCCAGAATATAAGCGACGTCCTCCTCGGTGGTCTCTTCCGAGATGGATAGCCGCAGCGAGCCGTGCGCCACCTCATGGCTGAGGCCGATGGCAAGCAGCACATGGCTGGGATCGAGCGACCCGGAGGTACAGGCGGAACCGGAGGAGGCGCAGATACCGCGGTTGTCAAGCATCAGCAGCAAACTCTCTCCCTCCACCCCTTCAAAGGAGATGTTGACATTCCCGCAGAGCCGTTTCACCGGGTCGCCGTTGAGGCGGGAGGCTTCCACCTGGGTGAGCCCCGAGATGAGCTGGTCGCGCAGCCGGGAAACCTGGCGGACCTTCTCCGGAATACCGGCGGCCGCCAGCTCGATGGCGCGGCCGAACCCGACGATACCCGCCGTGTTTTCGGTGCCTGCGCGGTGGCCGCCCTCCTGCCCGCCGCCGTCTATCAGGTTCTGGGGGAGGCAGCGGCGCTTACAATAGAGCGCGCCCACGCCCTTGGGCGCATGGATCTTGTGCCCGGAAAGCGAGAGCATGTCAATCCCCATCCGCTCCACGTCGATCTCTACATTGCCGGCCGCCTGCACCGCGTCGGTGTGGAACAGGACGCCCGCCTCCCGGCAGACAGCGGCGATCTCCTCGATCGGCTGAATGGTGCCGATTTCATTGTTGGCGAACATGATGGAAACGATGGCGGTATCCGGCCGGATGGCGGCGCGCACCTGGGCGGGATCGACCAGCCCTTTCGAATCCACCGGGACATAGGTGCAGGGACACCCGCTGTGCTCTACTGTGTGCAGCAGCGCATGGTGCTCAAACACCGAGGTGACAACGTGGTTCTTCCCCTTGGGAGCCAGGCGGGCCAGCGTCCCCTTAACCGCCCAGTTATCCGCCTCCGAACCGCCGGAGGTGAAGAAGATCTCCCCCTTCTTTGCGCCAATAGCGGCCGCAACCTTGGCGCGCGCCTCCTCAACGGCCTTCTGCGCGCGCCGCCCCAGCGCATAGATGCTGGAGGGGTTGCCGTATTCATTTTGAAGGAAGGGGAGCATCGCCTCCAACACTTCGCTGCTCACGTGGGTGGTCGCCGCGTTATCGGCATATACAAAACGCTTGTCCATCTTTGTGCTCATTTCCTCTGACCATTCCTTTCTTGGAAACCCGACCCGCCCAGCCCATGCCGGATTTCTGCCCGGCAGACGAAAAAGACACAAGGCGGGAAGTAAAACATTCGATATAGGGGGCCTGCTTTCACAGCCGCGCATCCTATGTATTCTATTGTACACGTTTTTTGTAGATTTTCAAGTCCATCCTTTGACTTTATCCGCCTTTATACTGGTTGGCCGCTTGAACGGCCAGCTCGTCGCAGCGTTCATTTTGCGGGTGGCCGGCATGGCCTTTGATCCAAACATACTCCATCTCATGAAATTCGGTAAGACCCAGCAGCCGTTCCCATAGGTCGGGGTTGAGGGCGGGGGCTTTGTTGGAACGCCGCCAGCCGTTTTGCCGCCATTTTCTGGCCCAGCCCAGCGAGAGGGCGTCCAGCACATATTTGCTGTCGCTGACTAGCTTCACATGGCAGCGCTCTTTGAGCGCGGAAAGCCCTTCAATAACGGCGGTCAGCTCCATGCGGTTGTTGGTTGTTTCCTTTTCCCCGCCGGAAATCTCCCGTTTGTGGCCGGCATATTCCAAAACAACCCCCCAGCCGCCTGGCCCAGGATTGCCGGAGCAAGCTCCGTCGGTATAAACGGTGACATTTTTCAGCATGCGTGCGACCATCCTTTTTCAAGTTTTGATCTTCGCCGGATAACGACTGTATGGGGAGCTATCCGGAAGAGAGCGCTCTAAAAGACTATTATAGCCCTAAATGAAATATTTAACAATCCTTCTTTTCTGTAAAAGAAGAATGGAAACGAAAAGATATTCTTAAATTTTGAATTGCTGCCGGTAGATTATAAAATTGTAAAGGAAAGGCTTCTATGCTATAATGGGGCCGGAAGAAGGGGAGATATTTTTCTCCAGCTGCCCAAAAAAACATAGAGAGGATAAGGCCCTGAAAATCATTTCTAAAATCGTGGAGAAAGAAGAGAATTTAGTTCATGAGTGTGATCAAGACCAGCCGGTTGAAAAAGCGGAGCGGCAAAGTTTTGCTGGCCGTCCTGCTGCTCCTGCTGCCGGGATGCCGGAAACCAGCCCCGGAGAATAGGCAGGAAACGTTTAAAGGGGAGGCGGCCCGTTTTGAGGATGGGGCGGAGGTATCCCTCTGGGAAGATGCGTTCGGCCGGGAGCATTACCGGCTTTCCGATGGAACCGAAATTTTAACGGTCCCTCATCCTGTCTGGCCATGGAATGCGTCGGTTGGCTCGCTGGAGGGCTTTGAAGGGATGTCCCCCGCGGCCCGGCAGGCGGTTCGCACCTATTTTGAGGAACAGGGACTGCTTTATAACCAGAGCTCCTTGCTGGATGCCGCTTATCAGGACTACCGGCAATGCCGTGCGGTTGGGAAGGAATCCTCCTTTCAAGCGCATGCAGCTTGGCAGGAGGTGCTGCCCACCAACGAGACGGAGCGTTTCACCGCTTTTTGTACGGCGGTTACCCGGCCGCTGAACGCACACTTTGATGGAACGGTGACGGAGAGCCGCGCCTCCGCCTACTTCGATCGGGAGACGGGCGAGAAGTATGACGCTTGGGAGCTGTTTTCCGTTCCAGCCGAAACGGTGGGCCGGGAGCTGTTTGCACGAGGCGCACTTTCCGATTTTCTATCGGAGAAGGAATTTATAGAGGCCCTGCGGCCGGAATATCTCTGTTGGTATTCAACAACGCTGGAGATCTGTTTTCCGCCGGAAGCGTTAGAAGAATTTCGAGACGGATGGATCGCCGGCATCGATTTGGCGGATTTAGAGGATATTTTGCAGCCCTGGGCGCGGCCGTAGGAGCGGAGATCCTATTTTCAACCGGCAGAACGAGGCGATCATTTTTAATAGAAGGGACGAAATGTGCAGATGAAATTTACCAACGGAATGTGGCTGACCCGCTCTGGCTACCAGGTGGAAACGCCTAAAGAGCTGTATACCGCCGATGTGGATGCAGACGGCATCACTCTCTATTGCCCCTATGTGCGGGTGCTCCGCCGCGGCAATACGCTGGACGGAGGGATGCTGACCATCCGGCTGAGCAGCCCGGCGGAGGATGTCCTGTCGGTTAAGCTGATGGGACGCCGGGGCAGCCGGAAAAAGGAAGCGCATTTTTCCTTGAACCGCCGGAGCGTGCAGCCGGTGATTCAAAAGACCGAGAACGGCTGGAGCGTTAGCAGCGGGCGCATGACGGCTGCGATCACCGGCGGGGCGGATTTTTCCATCCGCTTTCTGTTTGACGGCAAGCCGCTGACTTCCACCTGCGCCAAAAATATGGCTCATGTCACCGGTCAGGACGGAGAGGTTTACCTGCGCGAGCGGCTGGAGCTGGATGTGGGAGAGAATATCTTCGGACTGGGAGAGCGCTTTTCCGCCTTTGTGAAAAATGGGCAAAGCGTAGACATCTGGAATGAGGATGGCGGAACCGACAGCGAGCAGAGCTATAAAAACATTCCGTTTTTCATGAGCGGAAAGGGTTATGGCGTTCTGGTCAACCACTGCGGACGGGTCTCCTTTGAGGTGGGCAGCGAGAGCGTTACCAAAACGCAGTTCTCTGTTCCGGGGGAGGAGATGGAATATTTCATCCTCGGCGGGAAGGAGCCGAAGGAGGTGCTGCGGCGCTATGCCTCGCTCACCGGACTGCCGCCCGCGCTTCCGCTGTGGAGCTATGGGCTGTGGCTTTCCACCTCCTTTACCACCGCTTACGATGAAAAAACTGTCCTTTCCTTTATCGACGGCATGCGCGAGCGGGAAATCCCTCTCTCGGTTTTCCATTTTGACTGCTTCTGGATGAAGGAATATGAATGGTGCAACTTCCTCTGGGACAGCGCTACCTTCCCCGATCCGGAGGGGCTGCTGCGCAAGATCCATGAGCGCGGGATCAAGGTCTGCGTTTGGATTAATCCTTATATCGGGCAGAAATCCCCGCTGTTTGAAGAGGGCTATCAGAACGACTATTTTGTAAACACCGGTAGCGGCGATGTTTGGCAGTGGGATCGCTGGCAGGCGGGCATGGCTCTGGTGGATTTTACCAACCCGGAGGCCAAGCGTTGGTATCAGCAGAAGCTGGAACGGCTGCTGGATATGGGGGTAGACAGCTTTAAAACCGATTTTGGCGAGCGCATTCCGACGGCGGACGCCTTCTTTGGCCCCAAGGCGGAGAAGGAGGGGATCCGCTACCATGACGGCAGCGATCCGGAGGGGATGCACAACTACTACACCTACCTCTACAACCAAGCGGTTTATGAGGTGTTGGCCCGGCGGTTTGGGGAAGGGGAGGCGTGTCTCTTCGCCCGCTCGGCGACGGTAGGTTCCCAGTGCTTCCCGGTACACTGGGGCGGGGATAACCTTTCGACCTATCCCTCGATGGCGGAATCGCTGCGCGGCGGCCTGTCGCTGGGGCTCTGCGGCTTCCCCTATTGGAGCCACGACATCGGCGGGTTTGAAGCGGGCTGCCACCCGGATATTTATAAGCGCTGGACACAGTTTGGCCTGCTCTCCTCCCACAGCCGCTATCATGGCAATTCGGAGTACAAGGCCCCTTGGTTTTATGGGGAAGAGGCGGTCGAGGTAACGCGCAGCTTTGCTAAACTCAAAAACCGGCTGGTCCCTTACCTGTACAGCACGGCGCTTCTGGAGGGGCGGCAGGGCGTTCCGCTCATGCGGGCCATGTTCCTCGAATTTCCGGAGGATCCCGCCTGCCAGACGCTGGACAGGCAATATCTGTTTGGGGATACGCTGCTGGTGGCTCCCATCTTCCGCGCGGACGGAATGGTAGAGTACTATCTGCCGGAGGGGACCTGGGTCAGCCTGTTAAGCGGGGAGGAGCTTCAAGGGCCGGGTTGGCGTCATGAACGGCACGGCTATCAGAGTTTGCCGCTGCTCATCCGTCCCAACCGTTTGCTGGTGCTGGGGAGCAGCGAGGATTCTCCCCTTTCGGCAGATGAGCAGGAGCTGACGTTGGTGCTGGGCCATCTTGATGAGGGCGTGCATGCCGAACGGCTGCTAGCCGTCCGTCAGGAGGAACCGCCTGTCCGTTTGACCGCCTCGCGCTATGAAGGAACGATTACCCTCTGTGCCGAAGGGCTAAACCGTCCCTATTCCGCTCTGATCTATGGACTGGATGGAGCCTGGTCGGCCGAAGGCGCCAGCCTGGAACGGCAGGATAAGGCGTATCAGCTCACCGGCTGCACCGGCAAGGTCACGCTGCGGCAAGAAGCGTAAACGCCGCGATAGCAGATAGGTGAAACCTTCCGCTTCGCAGAAAAAGAACAGGCGCGCTGCAAAATGGAAAAGGCTGACAAAAAACGCATCCCCGGTCTGTGAAAGAAATCGCGGGGGCCGCTCCTCTGATTTATAGAAACTGGAAAAGCGGCGGTTTCGCGCGGACAGCGCGAAATCTGGGGCGTAATCTTCGCCCCAAAAGCAGCTTTTTCAGAAGAGCCTGCTGCAAAATAGAGAAGAAACCTCCGGTCGAGCCGCTCCTCCGGCTTGCAGAAACCGGAAAAAGCAGCGGTTTCGCGCGGATAGCGCGAAATTTGGGGCGTAATCTTCGCCCCAAAAGCAGCTTTTTCAGAAGGGCGTGTTGCAGAATTTCATTCTGCAACACGCCCTTCTTATACCACCTGGAAGATATAAAATTTCAGGTAATCGGTTTCGGGGACATTCCAGAGGATGGGGTGATCGGGAGATTGCTGCCGTGCCTCGATCTGCCGCAGCGTGACGCCGGCATCCATAGCGGCATCCCGCAGCATTTCACGAAACAGGCGATCGGCCATAAAATGGGAGCAGGAGCAGGTTGCCAGATATCCGCCGCGCGGGAGCAGACGCATCCCGCGCAGGTTGATCTCCTTGTATCCGCGGATGGCCCTGTCGATCGTGCGGCGGGATTTTGTAAAGGCGGGCGGATCGAGAATCACGCAGTCGTAGGCTCCGCGGGGAAGGGTGGGAAGCCGGTCGAACACGTTGGCCGTTTCAAATTCTATCCGTCCCTCCAGAGCGTTGAGCCGCGCGTTTTCTTCTGCCATGTGAACCGCCTCCGGGGAGATATCCAGCGCATGCACCCGTTCTGCGCCGGAGGCCGCTGCGTTGAGCGCGAACGAACCGGTATGGGTAAAACAGTCCAGCACCCTTTTTCCCCGGCAGAGCTTCCCAATGGCCTGCCGGTTATACTTTTGATCGAGAAAAAACCCCGTTTTCTGTCCGTCCTTAAAATCCACGCGATAGCGGATTCCGTTTTCGGTAATGACGGTTTCGGTTGCGGCAGGCGGCGTTTCCCCCTCCAGCGGGAAAAAGCCTTTCCCCTCCGAAAGCCCCTCCAACTGCCGGATGGCCACGTCGTTGCGTTCATACACCCCATCGATCGCCTGACCGTCTTCCCGGAGGATGCGGCAGAGCATGGGAAAGAGCAGCCCCTTTAGCCGTTCCATCCCCAGCGAGAGCGTTTGAGTGACCAGGATGTTGGAGAACCGATCGACGGTCAGCCCTGGGAACAGGTCGGCCTCTCCGAAAATTAACCGGCAGCAGTCCAGCGCTTCCGGCATCACTGTTTTCCGGTATTCCCAGGCATGGCGCAGCCGCCTTTCAAAAAAGGCGGCATCCATGCGGTCGTTGGCGTTGCGGGAGATCAACCGGATGCGAATCTTGGAGCGGTCGCTGATAAAACCGGTTCCCAGATACTGTCCGCGTTCTCCGGTGACATCTATCAAATCGCCGTTTTCATAGGGACCGGCTATCTTCATTACCTCGGTATCGTAAACCCAGGGGTGTCCAGCGCGGATGCCGGCTTGCGCCTTGCGCGTTACCTGCGCCTGGGAAAAGTTCCTTTCTGCCATGGGCTGCCTCCGTTCTTTTTTAGGTTTATCACCCTCCGTGGGCGTTTGTTTACGGCTAGGCTTGATAAAACAGTGTAAAGTTATTACCCTTTATAGCAAAACCGGCGGGAATATGCCGACCAGATGTCAGCCGGAGCAAGGGGAATGGGAGCGTCCAACCGAGCCCCTTTCCGGCAAAGTCCCAATGAGAGAGGCGGTCCGGTTCTCAGCTCTCAAGCAGCGCCTTTAGGCAGCTACAGGGTCCGCCATCCGGCCGGTAGCCTTTGTCCTCACATTCCTTGCAGGTGTAAGGGGTTTCTAAATAGTCTGCCGGGTAGCCAGCGGAAAGAAGCGCCTGCTCCTTTTCCTTCTGCAAGGCAAGGTTTTGATCCCGGAGCTGCTGCAAAAGGCTTTCGGTGTTTCCGCCCAGCAGTACGGCGCGGGAAACCTCAATACCGGTTTGAGAGAGCTTGGCGTCAATCTCTTTTATGCGGGGCAGGCGCTGGTAGATCTCTTCCCGGTGTCTGGCGGCTGTGTTGCGCGCTGTGTTGCGCCGCTGTTGGAGCTCGGCGTGCGCGCGGTCGTATCGTTCGCGGGAAATGGCGGCGGCCGGTGAGGCGGACGGGGCGGATATCCGTCCCGGCGCGGACGGCTCTCCGGTATTGGGAGAGGAGAAAGGGGCGTTCATTTCATCGACGGCCTGGCGCGGCGTTTTAATCCCCTTTTCAAACCATTTGGAGAGAATGGCGTCGCAATAGGGAAAAGAGAGCTTTCCTTTTTTATCGATGGTGCGTTCATAAGCCAATTGGATGATGGGGAGCTCAAATTGAAAACGTTCAAACCATTTATCGGTATATTCCCGTTCCTTAGCGGTCAGATTCCGATCATAAATACCGAAAGCCTTTTTGATTTTTTGTTCCCGGCCGTTTGCCCGGTTTTGTTCAAGCATGTGGCGTTCCGCCTTATCGAAGGTATCAATTCCCCGGTCAATCCAGTCGTAGGCGGTCTTTTCGATGTAGCGTACGCTACTTTTCCCAATGGAAACACAGTATTGGATAACGGTTAAAATCACCTCGACCGGCATACCGCCATAGCTCTGCAAGGAAACAAGCATCTCGGTGGCCGTGGGGGAAAGCGGCCCGCCCAAAAGGACTTGCGCCTCTTCTATGAGCGAAGCGATCCGCCCATCTTTCTTGGCCATGCTGGCGATCATCTCCTGCGTGAGACGCGGACGGGAACCCACGTGCACCACCTTCTGTTCCTCAGCCGTCATAGCCTTGGGCGCAGGGGGAGGAGGGGAGGGTTCCTGAAAATGGGAGGAAGGCTCCGGCAGGGCCGCGTTTTCTTTTCCGGACTCTCTTTCCAGCAGGCCGGTGGCGATCCAATAGTTGAGAGCATCCTGCGTATCCGTCTCAGAGAGACCGATGAACCGGGAGATATCAGCGAGCGCGAGCGAGCGGCCGCTGTGCCGCAGCAGCACCAGCAGAGCCTTGAGGGAAGCGGCGCTGCACAGCTGGATATGCTGATCCACAATGGCGGTTGGAACGGCAAACAGCTCCCCCCAAATGCCAAAGCTCAATTGATAGGCCATAAGGTTGAACATTCCTTTCTTGGAGGTTGTCCCTTTTCTTGTTATAAAAATTAAAGAACGCAAAACGATAGATAATGAAAGACCGCCGCCTCTGTTGCCGTATACCACTCAGAGAGAAACGGCCGGCCGTTTTTTCATTATAGCATATTTTGACGATGGATGCACGGCTTACCCATTGCCGGCGGATATCGCTCTAAAGGGAGCCGTGCATGGAAAAAGGAAATTTGGGCCAGGCTTAGGATAGGAAAATCCTTGACGGGATTGGATGATTAGAATAGAATAGACGCAGTTAGCTTTAGCTAATCAAAAACAATCGGCAAGTGAGGCGATTTGAAATTGGCAGAAGTTCTACAAGGAATTTGGATTCCCTTTTTGGGAACGGTTTTGGGAGCGGCCTGCGTATTCGTGATGAAACGTGAGCTTCCTACAATGGTTCAGCGGGCCCTGACTGGTTTTGCGGCGGGGGTTATGGTTGCCGCATCGATCTGGAGCCTACTGATCCCCGCTATGGATCAAGCGGCGGATATGGGGCTGTGGGCCTTCCTTCCGGCCGTAGTGGGATTTTGGCTGGGCATTTTGTTCCTGCTGCTGCTGGATCGCACCATCCCTCATCTTCATCAGGATGGCGGCCAGCCGGAGGGATTAAGGTTTCGGTTGGACAAGACGGCTATGCTGGTGTTGGCCGTTACTCTGCACAACATCCCGGAGGGGATGGCGGTGGGCGTCGTGCTGGCGGGCTGGATGGCGGGAAACAGCAACATCACGTCCGCAGGCGCCTTGGCGCTCTCTTTGGGCATTGCCATTCAGAATTTCCCGGAAGGAGCCATTATCTCGATGCCTCTTCGAGCGCAGGGGCTGAAAAAGCGGAAAGCCTTTTTCTATGGTATTCTGTCCGGCGTGGTCGAACCGATGGCCGCTCTGCTAACCCTTTGGGCGGCGGCGCTGATCCTCCCGGTTTTGCCCTATTTGCTGGGCTTTGCCGCTGGAGCAATGATTTATGTAGTGGTGGAAGAGCTGGTTCCGGAAATGTCCGCCGGGGCGCACTCCAATTTAGGAACCCTCTGTTTTGCAGCTGGATTTACCGTTATGCTGGCGCTAGATGTAGCGCTGGGATGAATACAGAGGGAAGGAGAGGGAAACGGCCGGGAGAACGGAGTCAAAAGCGGTATTAAATTTGAGGGGGCCGTCTACCAAGCGCTTGGTAGACGGCCCCCTCAAATCGATGGATGCTAGCGGCAAAGAAGTTCTCGCCGGACACGGACCGCGTGCTTTCCGCTTCCCTGCGGAAGATCTTGCCTTCACTCTGTCTGATTTTTTTCGAGTGTGCTATAATGGATTCGGAACCGGTAAGACTAAAAATTTTTGTAGGAATCGTTGGTCAAAAGAGTCGTTCGGAGAAAGGGATAAGACAGGAGGTAATATCATGAAAATCATTGATGCGCATGTGCATCTCATTCATACTCTGGCGGGCTGGGGCGCTCAAGGGGAGCTTCGCGCCTGTGGCGGCGGAAAGGCCGTTTGGTCCACCGGCGAAGTGATCCAGATGATCCCACCCGTTTTAGGGGAGAACTGTGTCACCCCGGAAGCAGTCGTCAAGCTGATGGATGAACACGAGGTGGAAAAGGCTGTTTTGTTGCAGGGCAGCTACTACGGCTTTCAGAATGAATATACCTGGGAGGCGATGAAGAGGTATCCCGATCGCTTTGTAGGCGCGGCCGCTTACGACCCCTTTTGCTTGCAGAGGGATCGGATACGCGCCCGGCTTTTTGACGATCACGGGTTTAAAATTGTCAAATTTGAGGTCAGCACCGGTTCCGGCCTGATGAGCTATCATGGCTATGTAGATCTGTTCGGCGAGGAAATGCAGGAGGCCTATCGTTATGCAGATGAGCGGGGGCATGTCTTTGTATTGGATATTGGGCGGAAGGATGCCATGAGCTGGCAGATTGAAGCTCTCCGGAAAGCGGTTCTTGCCCATCCTGGAATGATCTTTGTCATCTGCCATATCCTCGCCCCCCGGCCGGGTGAGGAGGATGCGCTGAGAAACGGCCTCGGCCGTCTGGCTCTGCCCAACGTCTGGTTTGATTTTGCCGCCCTTGCCGCCAATCAGCGGCCTGAGCCATTCCCATATCCGACGGCAGTTCATTATCTCAAAATTGCGAAGGAGATTTTAGGGGCGGATCGCCTGATGTTCGGTTCCGATCTGCCTTCTACCGCTTGCCGGGATACTTACCGGCATCTCATTGGCTATGCAATGGATTCCGATGTGTTTACTGCGCAAGAAAAGCAGCTTGTTTTCCATGATACGGCTGAGAAGATCTATTTTGGCCGCCGGTAGAAAGAAAACCGCCGCTCAAAAATGGAAAAAGAAGCTCTGGATTCAGCTTAAGAGCGGCAACTTCCGTTTTTTAAAGGATCCGCCTGCAAGATGGTTCCGTATTTTGCAGGCGGAGGGCTTGGTCGAGGTTTTCCCTTTTATCTTTTAGACTCTCCTCAAACGAAGTTCCCGCAAAGAGGAAAAAACGTTTACTTCGGAGGAACAATCCGCTATAATGGAAACAATCATTTAGGGAAAGGAACGATAGATCTATGAAACTGCTTCGGCTGTTGGAGGAAAACTCCCGGCTTTCTATGGAACAGCTCGCAACGCTTACCGGTATGTCGGCCGAAGAGGTGGCCGAAAGGATCGACCGCTATGAAAAGGAAGGGGTCATCCGTTCTTACGGCGCTATCATCGATTGGGAAAAGACCGAACGCAGCTACGTCAGCGCGCTGATCGAGCTGAAGGTTTCTCCGAAACGCGACTATGGCTTTGAGGAGATCGCTAAAACGATCATGGATTTCCCGGAGGTGGAAACGGTCTACCTGATGAGCGGAGGCTATGATCTGGCCCTGACCGTTTCGGGGGAATCCTTCCGCGATGTCGCTATGTTTGTCGCTCAACGTCTTTCTCCGCTCGATTCGGTCCTTTCAACAGCGACCCATTTTGTGCTGCGCCGCTATAAGGAGCGCGGGGTTGTGATCCGCAGCGACGATGATAATGATGAAAGAGAGGTAACGATGCTGTGATAGACTATAGTAGCCTCCTTTCCAGCACCGTTCAAGATATCCCTCCTTCCGGGATCCGCCGCTTTTTCGATATTGCCAACGAGATGGAGGGCGTCATCTCCCTGGGCGTAGGCGAACCGGATTTTAAAACCCCGTTCGCCATCCGGCAGGCGGGCATCCGTTCGCTGGAGCGCGGACGGACGTGGTATACCGCCAATGCCGGTCTTTCCGAGCTCAAGATAGAAATCGCCCGCTACCTGAGTCGCCGCTTTACTCTGGAATATAATCCGAAGGATGAGATTATCGTGACGGTGGGCGGCAGCGAAGCTATTGATATCTGTCTGCGCGCATTCATCAATCCGGGAGACGAGGTGCTCATCCCGGAACCCTGCTTTGTGGCCTATGCGCCGATTGCCCGGCTCATGCACGCTAAGGTAGTGCCCATCCCCACGCGGGAGGAGGAAGGCTTTAAGCTGACCGCGGATGCGCTGCGCTCCCACCTGACCGATCGCAGCAAGGTGCTCATCTTCCCGTTTCCGAACAATCCCACCGGCGCGGTCATGCGTAAGGAGGAGTTGGAGGAGATAGCAGAGGTCCTGCGCGGAACCAACGTCATTGTCCTCTCCGATGAGATCTATGCTGAATTGACCTATGGGGAGAAAAAGCATGTGTCTATCGCCTCGATAGAGGGAATGCGCGAACGCACCGTTCTGGTCAACGGCTTCTCCAAGGCCTATGCTATGACCGGCTGGCGGCTGGGTTATACCTGCGCGCCCGCCCCCATCGTCAAGCAGATGCTCAAAATCCATCAATTTGCAATCATGTGCTCCCCCACGACCAGCCAATATGCCGCCATTACCGCCCTCAAATCCTGCGACGAGGAGATCGAAAAGATGGCGCAGGAATACGATATGCGCCGCAGGCTCTGCGTGGAGGGCTTTAACCGCATTGGAATGGATTGCTTTGAGGCGGAGGGCGCTTTCTATGTGTTTCCATCTATCCGCCGCACTGGCATGAGTAGCGAGGAGTTCTGTCAGAAGCTGCTGTATGCCAAAAAGGTGGCCGTCATTCCTGGAACGGCGTTCGGTGCATCCGGAGAAGGGTATGTACGCGTTTCTTACTCCTATTCGGTCAGCTATCTGGCGACGGCTCTTGCGCGGATTGAAGAATTTATCCGGGAACAGAAGGGGTGAGGCGGTGAGCGTGGAACGAGAGCGGGTAGTTGCGTTTACCGCTGCGGGAGATTACCGCTATGAAACGGTCCGGGAGGCGGTTCGCCGGCAGTTTGAGCTGCTGCATGTGGCGGATGCAGTCCGTCCCGGCATGCGGGTGGTCTTAAAGCCCAATTTGGTGATGAAGCGCGCGCCGGAACAGGCGACCACCACCCATCCAATGGTGGTGCGCTGTGTGGCGCAGGAGCTTCATGCGCTGGGAGCCGAAGAAATCATCCTGGCTGAAAGCCCCGGCGGTCCCTATACCCATAGCGCGCTGGAAGGGATCTATCGGGGCTGCAAAATGGACGAGGCCGCCCGTGCGGCAGGTATCCGGCTGAATGAGGATTTGACGTCGGTTGCCGTTCCTTCTCAGGCAGGGAAGCGCTGTGCGAGCTTCAATCTGTTGCGTCCGATCGTGGAGGCTGATTTGGTTGTCAACCTGCCCAAGCTGAAAACGCATTGTATGACGACGCTTTCCGGCGGGGTTAAAAACCTGTTCGGCTGTATTCCGGGGCTTCAAAAGCCGGAACTGCATTACCGTTTTCCGGAAGAAAGCGCATTCTGTGAAATGCTGGTCGAGCTGGCCGAGACCGTTTCGCCCGCTTTTACGATTATCGACGCAGTCGAATCGATGGAGGGGGACGGCCCTTCCGGCGGGCAGCCGCGCACAACAGGTTTTTTGGCTGGATCGGCCAATCCCTTTGCGTTGGACGCCGCGCTCTGCGCATACTTGGGCCTAGAGAATGTACAGATGGTAGCGATCGCCCGGCAGCGGGGGTTAGCACCTTCTCTGGAAGAGCTTGCCTTGTGTGGGGACCGTATCGAGCCGATCGCTGGTTTCAAGCCGCCGCGCAGCAAATCCCTGGATTTTCTGGATCGGTTCCCCGCCGCCCTCCGGCCTATGATCCGCAAAACGGCGGAAACGCTGGCTGCGCCCAGACCGGCGGTTGACCGCCGGCGCTGCATCGGCTGCGGAAAATGCGCCGAAAGCTGCCCGGCGCAGATCCTTTCGGTTCAAAATGGCAAGGCGAGAATGGCCTCTAAGGGCTGTATTCATTGTTACTGCTGCCAGGAGATGTGTCCGGTGCAGGCGATAGTTATCCGCCGTTTTTGGGCGTTTCAGCTCTAGAACGCCGGATAGGGCGGCCTTTCCGGATCCTGTAAGCGTTAAGAGAGGGCTTTGTTGTTTGGACAAGCCCCGTTTGTGTCCGCCGGGCTTACCGGCCTGGCGAGGAAGGAGAGTCTTATGGTCAAGCCTCTCGTTGTGGGCGCGCCCTGTAAGGTGAATCTTTCTTTGGATATTACCGGCGTGCGTGCGGATGGGTATCACCAACTCCGATCGGTTATGCAGACGGTGGACCTGTATGATTATTTGCTTATCAGCGAAAGCGATTATCGGGGGATTTTTATCGAGTGCGATCGTGAGCAGCTTATTTGCGATACCACCAATACGGCGTTCCGTGCGGCTTCCGCTTTCTTCCAGGCGGCCGGAATACAGGATTATGCAGTCAAAATCGAAATCATTAAAAATATCCCTATGCAGGCGGGATTGGGCGGCGGGAGTTCGGATGCGGCCGCTACGCTGGTTGGTCTGAACCGGATGTTTCAGGGCGGGTTTTCCACCGACGCGCTTTGCCAGATCGGGCTAGGCGTCGGCGCGGATGTTCCTTTCTGCCTAAAAGGGGGAACGATGCTCTGCGAAGGAGTGGGCGAGATCTTTACTCCCTTGCGTCCGCTGGAAGAAGGATGTTGGATTTTGATTGCAAAGCCGGAAGCAGGGATTTCAACCCCTAACAGCTTTCGAAGATATGACCGGCAGGGAGGGGCGCGGCGCCATCCGGATACCGAGGCGCTGGTTGCTGCGCTGGAGAAAAGGGAGCTTCCGGCCGTGGCAGAAGAAATGAGAAACGTTTTAGAGGAGGCGAGCTCTCTGCCGGAAATCGGCCGGTTCAAGGAGCTTATGCTTTCCTGCGGCGCTCTGGGGGCGGCCATGACCGGATCGGGGAGCGCTGTGATCGGAATGTTTGACAACAAGCGCGCCGTTCGCCGCGCGCACCGCAAGCTGATGGCCGAGGCGCGGGCGGTTTTCATCACCCACCCGGTTCCCTTCGGCGCGCGCATTGTCGATTGAGGCAGAGGATTTTGGAAAAAAATCCCCTCTCCCGTTGTATAGCGGTTCTTTTTGCGTCCCATACTGAAGTCAACAGAATGGATAAAGGATGGGATTACATATGAAGCTATATAAATGGGAGCTTGCGCTGCTAATCGGGTTGTTTTTCGCCATAGGATCCGGCAGTTTAGCGGCGTTTGCGCAGGACTGTGGCGCGTTGCGCGACTCGGTGTTGCGCCTGCATATCCTGGCAAACTCCGATCAGCCCTTCGATCAGCAGATTAAGTTGGAGGTGCGGGATGCAATCCTGGAAGAATTTGGAGAGGAATTAGCCTCCGTTTCCGAGAAGGAAGGGGCAGAGGCGCTTTCCAGCGAGCTGCTGCCGCAAATGGAGGAGACGGCGCGCCGGGTGGTGCGCGCCAACGGTTACAGTTACCCGGTTCAGGCCCGGATCGTCCGCATGTATTTTGAAACGCGCACCTATGGACGGATTACCATGCCTGCCGGAATGTATGATGCGGTTCGGATAACCATCGGCGAGGCGCAGGGACATAATTGGTGGTGCGTTCTCTATCCTCCCGTCTGCGTTTACAGCGCGTCGGCCCCAGTCCAGGAGCTCTGCTCCGATGCGGTAGCCGGGGAAAACCCGCGCTATGAACCGCGCTTCAAGGTGGTCGAGTGGCTGGAAGAGGTAAAGGCCGTTTTTGCAAAAGAGGGGCAAGAGAAAGAATTAGAGGTTGACAACCCCCGGCAAACGCGATAAAATGAATGACATTGGAGAGGCACGCTGGTTTTCAGCGCCTCCCCGGCCGTTTTGCAGACAACTGGATAGCGGTAAAAACACAGACGGGAAAGAAGTCCATCCCGAAAAACGGATACCCGGATAACAGAGAAAGCGCCCGCCGGCTGAAAGGCGCTCATCCGGGATAGATGGGCGGGCCATCCCTGAGTTTTGCAGTGGGTAGCTGCAACGTTTGCGCGCGTTAAGCGGAAGAGAGGCGCTCCGGCAAACGGAGCGCAATCCGGGTGGTACCGCGGTAGCCGATTGAGCTGTCGTCCCTGATTTTAGGGGCGGTAGCTTATTTTATTGCTCTGCGGCAAGGATTTTTGAGGAGGGTAGGAGGCTGAAAAAATTTTTCAACCTCTCGTTTTGTGCCCCTTCTGCTGGGAAAGCAGAAATCCGGCTCTGCCGGGCGGGCGCAATTCTGAAGAAAGGAATGGTTATCAAGATGGAATGGATGTCGGTAAACGACCTGAGAGAAAAGTTTCTCTCCTTTTTTGAAAGCAAGGGGCATACCCGGCTGCCGAGCTTTCCGCTCGTGCCGCGGGAGGATCCGAGCCTGCTGCTGATTAACTCCGGCATGGCCCCGATGAAGAAGTTTTTCTTAGGTCTGGAAACGCCTCCCAACAAGCGGGTGACGACCTGCCAGAAGTGTATCCGGACGCCGGATATCGAGCGGGTGGGCCACACCGCGCGGCACGGGACCTATTTCGAGATGCTCGGCAACTTCTCCTTCGGCGATTATTTCAAGCATGAGGCGACCGCCTGGGCATGGGAATTTTTCACCCGCGTGCTGGAAATCCCGGCCGAGAAGCTGCATGTCTCGGTCTATCTCGATGACGATGAGGCCTATGATATTTGGACGAAGGAGATAGGCGTCGATCCCAGCCACATGGTCCGGCTGGGCAAGGAGGATAATTTCTGGGAGCATGGAAGCGGCCCCTGCGGCCCCTGCTCGGAAATCTATTTCGATCGCGGCCCCGACAAGGGCTGCGGCAGCCCAGATTGCCATGTCGGTTGCGACTGCGACCGGTATGTAGAAATCTGGAACATTGTTTTCAGCCAGTTTGATTCGGACGGGGCGGGAAACTATTCCCCGATGGAGCACCCCAACATTGATACCGGTATGGGACTGGAACGGCTTGCCTGCGTCATGCAGGGGGTATCTAACCTGTTCGAAGTGGATACCGTTCAGAACATTATGGGGCACATCTCCCGCATTGCCGGTGTGGAGTATGGGGCGGATGCGCGCACGGACGTCTCGTTGCGCGTCATCACCGACCATATTCGTTCGACCACCTTCATGATTGCAGACGGGATCTTGCCTGAAAACGAGGGGCGGGGCTATGTGCTGCGCCGTCTGCTGCGCCGCGCGGCCCGGCACGGCAAGCTGCTTGGAATCGATAAGCCGTTTCTCTATGAGGTTGCAGCCACGGTAATTGCGGAGAACCGCACCGCCTATCCGGAGCTTGCGGAGCATGCCGACTATATTGCCAAGGTGATTTCTGCGGAGGAGGAGCGCTTTTCCCGCACGCTGAACCAGGGGATGGACGTGCTCTTCCAGATAATCGACCGCCTGGAGAGCAAAATGGAAAAGGTCCTTTCCGGCGAAGAGGCGTTTAAGCTCTATGATACCTTTGGCTTCCCCATTGACCTGACCCGCGAGATTATCCAGGAGAAGGGGATTGAGATTGATGAGGAGAGCTTCCAAAAGCTCATGCACGAGCAGCGTGTGCGTGCGCGCAAGGCGCGGGAAGCGCTGGAGGGCTCTGCCTGGGGCGGCGGCCTGCTGGCGGATCTGAGCGGTTCGCAGGAGTTTACCGGCTATTCTTCACTGAATACGCATACGATGGTAACGGCTATTGTAGCGGGAGAGGCGCGCGCCGAAAATATCTATGAAGGGCAGGAGGGCGTTTTGGCGCTGCGCTCCACTCCGTTCTATGCCGAGAGCGGCGGTCAGGTGGGGGATACCGGCGTTATCCGCTGCGGGGACAGCTTGTTTGAGGTGCACGACTGCAAAAAGTCCTCGACCGGTCATTATCTGCACATGGGCACGATGCTGCGCGGGCAACTTGCGGTAGGGACCGAGATAGAGGCACAGGTGGATGCCGAACGCCGCCAAGCGATCCAGAAAAACCATTCCGCCTGCCATCTGCTGCAATATGCCCTGCGCAAGGTGTTGGGTACCCACGTACACCAAGCCGGTTCGATGGTGAACGAAACCCGCTGCCGTTTCGACTTTTCACACTTTGAGGCGATGACGCTGGAGCAGATCGAGCGGACGGAGCAACTCGTGAACGAGCTGATCTTTGCGGCCTTGCCGGTAGAGATCCGTGAAATGCCGGTGGAAGAGGCCAAGAAAACGGGAGCCATGGCGCTCTTTGGAGAGAAATATGCCGACGTTGTCCGTGTGTGCAGCATGGGCGGGCAGTCTATCGAGCTGTGCGGCGGGACCCATGTGGGGAACACGATGGCGATAGGGCTGTTCAAAATTGTCAGCGAGTCGTCCGTTGCGGCAGGCGTGCGGCGTATCGAGGCGGCCACCGGTTCCGGCGTTTATCAGCTTCTGAAAGAGGCGGATGCGATGCTCGGCGAGTGCGCCGGTATCCTCAAGCTGCAAAACACCGCTGATCTTCCTCAGAAGCTGCGTACACTCAGTGCGGAAAGCCGTGAGAAGGAGCACAAAATTGCCGAGCTGGAGAGCAAAATAGCGGCTAGCCAGGTGAAGGAGCTCTTTGCAGACGCTGTTGAAATTGAAGGTACGAGCTTGTTGATTGCAGGCTTTGTGGGTGTGAAGCCGGAGGCCCTCCGCCAGATGATCGATCGGGCGAGGGAGGTGCGCGACGACGCCGTTGCCATTTTCTATGCAGCCGGAGGAGAGAAAGCCTCTATTGCCGTAGGCGCGACTAAAAAGGCTGTAGAGAAAGGGATACATGCAGGCAAGCTCGTCAAGGAAATTACCTCCCGCGTAGGCGGCAGCGGCGGCGGCCGGCCGGACAGCGCCATGGGCGGCGCTACCGAAATCTTTAAGATTGATGAAACGATGACCCTGGTTCCCGATATGATCCGAACGATGCTGAAAAAATAGCCGTTTGAGGAGACGCTGGACGAAAGGCCGTTAGGAAGTTGGTTTCCGCCCCTTTTAAGGGGGAACTTCAGGAAGCGGCGTTGTCCAAGGAGCTTTGTTCCAGCTTCCGCTAAGGAAAGCTGCTGATGAAAACTAGGAGATCACCGGAGGTTGATGGAATGGATTGCATTTTCTGTAGGATTGCAGCGGGAGAGATCCCATCTACCAAAATCTTTGAGGACGACCAGGTGTTGGCCTTTTATGATGCGTCGCCGCAGGCGCCGGTTCATTTTCTTGTCATTCCCAAAACCCATATCGGGAGCGTGCAGGAGGTGGATGCCGGCAACAGCGGGATGATCGCCCATATTTTTGAGGTCATTGCCGGCATTGCCCGGCAGTTGGATTTGGACAACGGCTACCGGGTCGTCACCAACGTAGGAGACGACGGCGGCCAGACAGTCGGCCACCTGCATTTCCATGTGCTTGCAAAGCGGAAGCTCGCCTGGCCTCCAGGCTGAGAAGACGTTTTAACAGGCCATCCGCAAAATCAGCCGAAAGGAGCTGCTTGAAATGTCGGAATTTTTTGAGTTGAAGGTGGCGGGGCTTACCCGTCAGCTTCCGATCTGCAAGGTCAACGATCATCTGTCTATCGCCGCGTTTATTATGTTTTCCGATATAGAGATGACCGTAGCCGCTGCGACGGAGCTGCTGCGCCGCGTACCGGAATACGATGTTCTTTTGACCGCCGAGAGCAAGGGAATTCCGCTGGCTTATGAAATGTCCCGCCAGTCTGGGAAGAAATATATTTTGGCGCGTAAAAGCGTAAAGCTCTACATGCGCGATCCGGTGGAGGTGGACGTAAAGTCGATCACCACCGCGAATCCGCAGAAGCTCTATTTGGACGCGGAGGATCTTCACTATCTGAAGAATAAACGTGTTCTGGTGGTGGACGATGTGATCAGTACCGGCCGATCGCTGCAATCCTTGGAAAGCCTTGTGGAGAAGGCGGGCGGCATAATTGCCGGGAAAGCGGCCGTGCTGGCCGAGGGGGAGGCCAGCGAGCGCGAGGATATCATCTATCTAGCTCCGCTGCCGGTCTTCCCTAAGGAATAATCTCTGAACGACAGGAGTGGTTATCATGAGGCGGCCAATGTTTGGGATAGGGGTTGTATTTTTCTTATCCACAGCGGCTGCCTTAATTTTTGGCTTCAATTTCGCCGTAGCTACCGGTTTGTTTCTGCTGCTTTGCAGCGGTCTGGCCCTCCTTCTGGTTCGCCGCTACCGGGGAACGGCCGCCTGCCTTTTGCTGGCAGCGGCGCTCGCGATGGGACTGGCAGCGCTGCGGGAAGCGCGCTATCTCCGCCCGGTAGAGGGATTGGCCGGCCGCACTGTTTATCTAAAGGGCCGGGTAACGGAGATCACCTATTACGATCAAAACGCCCGCTATCTGCTGGATGCTCGCATCCCGCTTCAGGATGGGCGGGAGCTGAAAACCAATCTGCTGCTCTATGCTCATACCCCGCTGCCGACACACCTGAACGAAGAACTGAGCGGCTATGTCTCGCTCACCCTGCCGGGCAACAAAGGAAAATACCGGTGGCTGAACCTTTCAAAGCGCATTCTTCTGTCTGGAAGTTTCAGCGAGGAGCCGCAGATCACGGCTAAGGCCCAGGCGGAGCGGACGCCCGGCTACTACATTGGGGAGCTGCGGGAATATCTTGTCCGGCAGAATGAGCGGTTGCTTCCAGGGGACGCGGCGGCGCTGGCCAGCGCCATGCTCCTAGGGCAGAAGCAGCGGGTGAGCGACGAGGTGCAGTTGGATTTCCGCCGCGCGGGCCTCATCCATCTAATGGCGGTATCCGGTTTCCACGTCACACTGGTAGCCGCCCTTTTGCTGGGCATTTTCCGAATCGCCGGGATTCCCCGGCGCTGGGGCGGGCTTTTAGTGCTGCCGTTCCTCCTTTTATTTGTTGCGGTGGCCGGGTTTACTGCATCCGCCGTCCGCGCAGGACTAATGACCGGTCTTGGCATGGCGGCCTTGGCGCTGCGGGAACAATACGATCCGCCGAGCGCCTTGGGGTTCGCCATCCTTGCCGAATGTATCTGCGATCCTTACAGTGCGCTCGGCGCGGGGTTCCTTCTCTCCTTTAGCGCCTGCGCAGGTATTTTGTTCGCCGGTCCGGCTATCCGCGCGTGGCTGTGCAGGGTTTGGGGCGCTGAACCGGAGGAAACGGGGAGACTGCGCCGGATGCTGCGGGAATCCTTTGCCATCTCGTTGGCGGCGTTTCTTTTTACGCTGCCGGTACAGATCTATCTGTTTGATACCTTTTCGCTCATCGCTCCGGTGGCTTCGGTACTCTCTATGCCGGTTGCCACCGGCATGCTTTGGTGTGCGGCCGTCGCGCTTCTGCTGGCCGCTGTGCCGTTTCTGTTCCCGTTGGCGCGGATTCTCTCGTTGGCTACCGGCCTGCTCGCCCGTCTGCTTTCGTCGTTGGCCGCCGGTTTCTCGGCGATCCCGTTCGCTGTGCTGCCGGTCCGGTATGAATTTATAAAGTGGCTGGTGATGGTTTTCTATCTGGGCGCGTTGCTTCTGGCGATCGGCCGCGCGGCGAAAAGGACGCGAAGATTTTGCGCCCTGTTGGCGGTCGGGGTGCTTGCGGCCGGGCTGGGATCCGCCCAGCTGCTCTACCGGGATACGGCGCAGTTGACCATCTTTTCCGGGATGGATGCCGCTGTGCTGGTGCGCGGGAACCGGGCTGCGCTCATCGGCTTCCCCAAAACCTTCTATCAGAGCCGGGTGATTGAGAGCTACCTGCGCGATTTGCAGATCCGCTCGCTGGAACTGGCGTTGAGCACCAATCTGGATAATGAGGAATCTCTCGGCGCGGCTTCTCTCTTCCGGAAATACCCGCCCCGGCAGGTGGTGATGCCCGCCGCAGGGAGATACACCGAAAATATCCTGCATGCGCTTCCTTATGGGCAAAGAGTTGTCAACCGCGCTCGGATCGATCAGCTGGAGACTATGGGGATCGGGCTGAAGCTGCTCCCATGTTCCTGCGGCGCGGGCTGTTCCATCGATTTTGGCGGGGCGAACCTCTTAAAAACAAACGAAGATTGTGTTATAATGAAAGGCGATTACCAAACGCAAGGGATTATCCGCGGCTGGATGCTAGTGAAAGAGCGCCGCGATGGGAAGCGGATGAAGGTTTCGGAGGACGGCGACCGTCTTACTACCTATACGTTTCGAATCCAGAAAGGGGAGTGAAGGCAGATGAAGCTGTCCGATGAAAAATCGGTCAACGCCGCTTTAAAAGGCGGGACGCTTCGCTTTCCTGTTCTTATTTATGGAAGCGAGGAGTATTTAAAGAGGGCCTATTTGGAAAGAATATTGGGGAAACGGCCGGAGGGCGGTTTAGCCGCTTTTAACGATATTCGGATAGACTTCTCCTCTCTCGACCCGCAGAAGTTGGCCGATGCGCTTTTGAACCCGCCGGTGATGGCGGAATATAAAACCGTCCTCGTTTACGATGTGTCGCCCAAGGAGATAGGGGTCGAGTTATTCAAACAGATGGAGGGCCTTTTTAAAGAGTCCTATGCGGATTGCCGCGCCGTTTTTTTGGAGAAGAGCGGGACGGTGGACGATAAGCGCGACGACAAATCTAAAAAACTCATTAAGCTCTTTGATCAATATGGTTCCGTGCTCCAATTCAAGGAGCGCACCGAAACCGATTTGGGGAAGCTGCTCCGTGCACGCGCTGAAAAAGCGGGCTGCACCTTGTCTCCCGCTGCGCAGAAGCTGCTTTTATCCCGCTGCGGGCGAGAGATGACCGCGCTCTATTCAGAGTTAGACAAGCTCTGCTTTTACCGTCCGGCAGGCGAGATCAGCGAAGCTGATGTGGAACAGATGGTCACGCGGCAGGCGGAGGATAACATTTTTAGTTTGTCGCGCGCCATTCTGCGGGGGGATTATGACGGGGCTATGCGCATCCTGCACGATCTTTTGGTGCTGCGGACCCCACAGGAGACGATTCTGGGCACTCTCGCGCAATACTATGTAGATCTCTACCGGGCACGGGCGGCGGCGATAGCCGGGGTCAGCGCCGCGCGGGCGGCGGAAGATTTTGGTTATGGCCGCAGGGCGTTTGCCTTTGAAAACGCCCTGCGCGATCAGCGCAAGCTCAGCGAGGGTTATCTCTGCTATGCGTTGGACGTTCTTTCGGATGCGGATATCCGGCTCAAATCCACCCAAAACGATACACAGACGGTGTTGGAGGCGGCGGTGACGGCGCTTTTTATCCGTGAACCTGGAAAGGGGCGGGGCGGTTGCTGAGGCTGGATCGCCCCCTGGTTGTAGAAGGGAAATATGATAAAATTAAACTTTCGCGTCTGGTCGATACGCTGATCCTGACGACAGACGGCTTCCGTATCTTTCGGGACCGGGAGAAACTGGCCTATCTGCGCGGCTTGGCGGCAAAGGATGGATTGATTATTTTTACCGATTCGGATGCCGCCGGTTTTAAGATCCGCGGGTATTTGAAGGGAGCGGTCGATCCGGCGAAGCTCATACAGATTTATACGCCGGATATCTTCGGCAGGGAGCGGCGGAAGGCTTCTCCCTCCAAGGAGGGGAAGCTGGGGGTGGAAGGAATGGAGGATCGGTTGCTGATCGAGACCTTTCTCCGGGCGGGAGTTGTTTTGGATGCTGGAGGAGCTCTCCCCTTCCGGCCGGAGGAGGCTGAACCCATGACAAAGGCCGATCTGTTTTCTATGGGACTCAGCGGCCAGCCGGACAGCGCCGCGCGGCGGCGGCAGCTACAGGCGTTACTTGGCCTACCCGCGCAGATGAGCGCAGGGGCTCTGCTGCAATATCTGAACTATGCCTGCCGGCGGGACGAGTTTTACCAAGCTCTGGAACGTCTGGAACCATAGCTGCTGTTATTTTGGATGGGGGGAGAGCATGACCTTTTTCAGCCTGACATTCCTTTTGATTTTTCTGCCAGTCAGCTTGCTGCTCTATTATACCGTTCCGGTGTCGCTGAAAAATCCGGTTTTGCTGCTGTTGAGTTTGGCTTTTTATGGACTGCTGGAGCCCCGCTTTTTTTGGCTGATGCTTTTTTCCCTCCTTTTTGACTATGGAGCGGCTTGCATCGTTTGTTCGTTCCGGGACCGGTCGGGGATTGGGCGGCTGGCCTGTTTTTTATCGGCTGTTAAGTCGGCGGCTTATGTCGCTTATGGTGTGCTGTGTATCCGGCAGGGTTCGCCCTCTCCTGCCGGTATTTTGATTTTTACCTGGTCGGCAACCGGCTATGTGGTGGATTTGTATCATAAGGCGGCGCCATTTGAGCGCAATTTTCTGGACTTTGCACTCTATAACTGTTTTTTCGGCCGCATTTTTCTGGGACCTTATGTCAAATATACCGTCATCCGCCCCCAGCTCAAGGAGAAACGTCTGAGCCTTGCCTCCATCTCGTCCGGAATGGTGCTGTTGGTTCAGGGAATGGCGAAGAAGGTCGTTCTGGGGGACAGCTTAATGGGCCTTTACCAAACGGTGTCCGCCATAGAGGAACGGGAGAGGACGCTGCTTTCCAGCTGGACTCTCCTGCTTTCTCTGGCGCTTGGCGTCTATTTTGTGTTCAGCGGTTATTGCGATGCGGCCAGGGGATTGGGACACATTTTTTCTTTTAAGATGCCCAGAAATATCTTTTTTCCCCTGCACACCGGCTCTGTCCGGGAATTTGTGGAGCGCTTCAATATCTCCTGGCTGGATTATCTGAGGCGCTATATCGGCTATCCCTTGGCTGCGCTTCATGGCAGCGCCGTTTGGCAGGGGATCTGTACGGCCGTTTGCTTGGCCTTTTATGGCGCGTGGCTGTCGCTCACGCCCAGAGGGATTCTGTGGGGAGGCTTTCTCGCTCTGCTTATGCTGTCGGAAAAATATCTGTATGGCAAACTGCTGGAAAAACTTCCCCATCTGCTGCGCAGGCTTTATGCCGGTCTCGCCGTCCTCCTTTCCTTTGCACTGCTCTCTCAGCCGTCGCTGCACAGTAGTTATGTGCTGATAAAAACGCTGTTTCAATTTGAAGCGGGACTGTGGTATAATGACGCCATCGTTTATATCCTATTGCAGAACTATTGGGCGCTGGCGCTCGGCCTGCTTTTAAGCTATCCCATGATACCGCGGGTCTCCTCTTTTATTCGGAAGAGATGGCCGGCCTGCGCCAATATTTTTTCGGTGGCGCTGAACCTGGGTTTGATTACGCTGACCATCATGTTCCTGATCTAGAAACCATAAAGGGGGAAAAGCGGTGCTCTCCAAACGGATATCAGCGATACTCATGCTGCTCATCCTCGTGGGGCTTACGTTGTCCTGCTTTTTTCGCGCGCGTTTATATGGCGTCGCTTTTCCAGAGCGCGGGCAGGGGACGATTGTAGAACGCACCGAAGCCTTTTTAGGGGAAGCTGTTCCCTTTTCCAGAACGATGCGCAGCGCAAAGGTGGATTTAAAATATCTGTTGGGATCGCGGGAGCAGGAAGGGATTTTCATGAGCGGGAAGCGGCTGATTGAGAATATCGAGGAGCCGGTCAGCAGCTATGTGCAGAGCAATACGGAAGCGATCATCCAGTTTGCCCAGCAGCAATCGGTTCCCACCTACATGAGCCTTATCCCAACGGCGAGCGCCATCCTTCAAAATGCGACCCCTCCCTTTTCGGATTCCCGGATCTATAACCAGAAGCAGTTTATTGATGAACGCTATAAAAATTTTTCCGGGCAGCTTTCTTGTGTGGATGTTTATTCAACGCTTCTACAGAATAACAGCCAGCCGCTCTATTTCAACACCGAATCGCTTCTAACCATGCAGGGCGGTTATTTTGTTTATGAGCTGCTTTCCAAGCGGATGGGCAACGCGCCCTATAGCCTGGATCGGTTTGAAATCGCCCACATTCAGCAAAATTATTACGGCAGCCTGTATGACAAGGTGGAGTTTCGAAATATCGAACCGGACATTATCAGCATTTTTACCTACCGGCGAGGACTCAAAGAATTTTCGGTAACACACACCGGAGAACCCAATAAGGTTTATCACACCCTGTTCCCTCAATTTCTTGCGGATCTGGGGCGGCCGCTGGATGTTATGCTCGGCGGGCAGTCCGCGATTGTAGACATTGAGCAGAAAAAGAAATTCAGAAACAGCCTGCTGGTTTTTTGCGACCGGCAGATGTTTTCGGTGCTCCCGTTTCTTGCCTGTGATTACCAGACCATCCGGGCGGTGGATTTGGAGCAGGCTACCGATCAGCAGCTTCGCAGCATTAACACCTCGCAATATGATGAAATCTTATTTGCTTATTCGGTCGATACCTTTATGCACTCCAACGCGCTTTCCCGCGTGGGACGCATGGGCGGTTGAGGGCGAGAATGGAAAATCTGAAGGAAAGAAGAGGATAGAATGGAATGGAAGCAGGTGCGGATCTATACCACCCACGAAGGGATTGAGCCGGTTGCGGCGGTTCTCCTGGATCTGGGCGCCGGCGGTTATACGGTGGAGGATGCGCAGGATTTTGAGCAGTTTTTGAAAAAAGAGGGACCTCACTGGGACTATGTAGATGAAAGTCTAGATTATCTGCGGGACTGTGAAACGAGCCTGACGGCTTATCTGGCGGATAACGCGCAGGGAGCGAGGCAATTTTCGCAGCTTTTGGAGGCTCTGGAACGGCTGCGCGCGCTCGATACCGAGCACGCCTGGGGAAGGCTGATGGCTGAATGCGGGCAGATTCGGGAGGAGGACTGGGCGGATAATTGGAAGCAGTATTTCAAGCCCATCTCGGTTGGAAAACGACTGATGGTGAAACCGACCTGGGAGCAGTTGCCGGATGCCGGAGGCCGCGCCGTTTTGGAGATCGATCCCTCGGCCAGCTTTGGGACGGGTACGCACCACACGACCCGCCTATGCTTAGAATTGCTGGAGGAGACGGTTCATGGCGGTGAGGCGGTGCTGGATATGGGCTGCGGCAGCGGAATCTTAGGCATTGCCGCCATGCTGTTAGGCGCTTCGGAGGTAACGGCGGTGGATATCGATGAGAACGCCGTGCGCATTGCCCAGGAAAACTACCGGCAGAATCGGATTCCGGAGGAGAGCTTGCATGCATTCTGCGGGGATGCGACGCGGGATGGGGAGCTACGCGGCAGGATTTGCGCACGCCGCTATCCGATTGTGCTGGCCAACATTGTGGCGGACGTTATCTTATCCATGCTGGATATCTTGACCGCCTGCCTGGAGGAAGGAGGGGTAATGCTGCTGTCCGGGATCATTACGGAACGTGAAGAGGATATCCAACAAGGGCTGCGCCATGCCCGGTTGCAGGTTTGCGGCCGGCGCGAGCAAGGCGGTTGGGTTGCCCTGTGCGTCCGGCGGTAGCAGAGAAGCCATGCCAAGATTTTTTATCGATACGCCGCCCGGCGAGTACGCAGAATTAACGGGGGAGGATGCGCGCCATGTTTCCCTGGCGTTGCGGATGCGGATAGGGGAGGAGCTCGTTCTCTGCAATGGACAGGGAACGGACTTCCGGTGCCGCATTGAAGCCTTTGAAGAGGGATGCGTCCGTCTGCGTGTGCTGGAGAGCGTTCCCTCCTGTACCGAGCCCCAGGTCCGGGTAACGCTCTTTCAGGCTCTTGCCAAAGGGGATAAGATGGACACCATCATCCAAAAGGCAGTCGAGCTGGGCGTTTATGAGGTAGTTCCCATTTTAACGGCGCGCTGTGTTTCCCGTCCGGATGAGAGGACGTTCGCGAAAAAACGGGCGCGCTATGCCCGCATTGCCTATGAAGCGGCTAAACAGTGCGGGAGAGGACGGATTCCGGCGGTAGGGGAGCTGTTAACGCCGCCTCAGTTGTGCGAAGGCTTTTCCGGCTTTGACCAGGTGCTGTTCTTTTATGAAAGGGCGGAGCTTTCCCTGCGTTCTATCCCGTTGGAAGGGGCGCATACAATAGCGGTGATCGTCGGCCCTGAGGGCGGGTTTGAGGAGGAGGAGGCGGCTGGCTTTATAGAGGCTGGCGCTGCGCCGGTATCGCTCGGCCCCCGGATTCTTCGCTGTGAAACGGCGCCGGTTGCTGCGCTGGCGGCGCTACTGTATGCGATGGGGGAGATGTAAGGTGAGAAACAGGCGCATGAAGAAATCGTTACCCATTCTTCTGTTCCTAGGTGTGCTGCTGTTCTGCCTGGGGCTTTTTCAGCACTGGGTTTTGCCTGCCGCAGATTTCCAGCCTTCGATTCCTCCTTCCGTTTCGAAAACAACGGGGAGCTCGCCGGACGATCGAGAGCCTTCCGGTGAGGAAGGCTCTGGGAAAGAAGCAGAGAGCTTTTCGAGTGAGGAGGCGTTGCCGGTGAATAAAAATTCTTGGGAATTGGTGTTGGTGAATGCCGAGCACAGCTTGGAAGAGGAATATCCGGTAGAATTGGAAGCAGTGGAGGGATATCAGTTTGATAAACGGGCTGCCGGTGCGCTACGGGAGATGATTGCGGCAGCGGAAAGGGATGGGATCCGGCTGATTCTGATCTCTACCTACCGTTCTTTTGAAAAGAGCGAATGGAATTTTGCTCAAAAGGTGCAAGCGCTTTTAGAGGAGGGTTATTCGGAGGAGGAGGCGCGGCTAGAAGCACAGCGCTGGGTAGCTCCTCCAGGGACGAGCGAGCACAATACGGGGCTGGCGGCCGATATCGTATCCGGCGATTATTTCGATGTCTACGGCCGTGAATTGGAAACGGAGTTTGAGGGCTATCAGGGCTTCCGGTGGCTCTATGATCACTGTGCGGATTATGGCTTTATCCTGCGTTATCCGGACGGCAAGGAGGAGATAACGGGGATCCACTATGAACCCTGGCATTACCGTTATGTAGGCGCCGGACACGCCGTGGCCATCATGGAGCGGGGGATCACTCTGGAGGAATACCTGGGCGAAGAAGGCTGAACGCCGGAGAGAAGGTCCGTCTAAAGCGGATTTTATCCGAACGTGTTTTTAAGGAAGGAAGGACGAAATGCAGCGGATCCGGAAAGATTCCATTCTTCAGGCAGTCGGGGCCAGCGCCTGTGCGCTGGGCTTAACGCTGGCCATTTACTTGAGCGGGACCGGTCTGGGCGGAGCCCTTCTGCGGCTTCAGAAAAACTACCGTATCGATCGGTTCAATCAGGCGATTGCCGGGCAGGATGCGGTGATCAGGCTGGCGGCAGGCGAAGAGCTGCACACTGTTACCACGCAATATCTCACCGCTTTGATGGATGCGGTAATCCGGTTTGAGTTTTTTCCGAGGAAGGAGGACGCCGAGATCTTTTTAGCCATCCTATCCTCGCTACCGGTTAAGGTAACGATTGATGGATTTGAGTTTTCCGGCCGCAACCTAGTGATCCACTGTCAATGCTCCTATGAGCCCCCGTTGAATCAATTTTTAAAGAATTTGGAGGACGTTCCGCTTTTTCAGGATGTGTCGCTGGAATCCTATCAGAAGAAGGACGGCGTTTATATAGGAACGTTGACCTGCATAGCCGCTTAAAGGCGTCTCCGATCAAGCGAACGTATTTTTTCTTTATAAGAGGTTGTTCGGTTGCCACTTCCTCGAACCATTTTCTGCATAGCCGGGCAGCTTTTCCGCATATAGATGGAAGGCGGAGAGGTTTTTAGCAGAAATGGGAGGCGTGGATAAAATGCTGCTTGTGTCGCTTAAGGTGAATAAGAAAATCATTCGGATGGTAGTGGGAGCAGGGCTTCTGCTTTTAGTGGCTGTGGCGATCGGCATCTTCCGGCCGCACCGTCAGGAGCTGGCGGTCAATCTGAGCGGCGATGGCGCGGTGATGAAAAATTATACGGCGCAAACGGCGGCGGAACGCCTTGCCTTTATCGCTCAATTTGGCTGGGAGGTAGAGGAAGAACCGGTTGAAATTGAAGAGGTGCTGATCCCAGCGCAATTTGATGCCGTCTATGATAGCTACAACACCATGCAGCGCGCGCAGGGCTTAGATTTAACCCGCTATCAAGGAAAGATGGTTAAACGGTTTGCCTATCAGGTTCTCAACTATCCGGGAACGGCGGACGAGGTGCGCTTAAACCTGCTGATTGCAGAAAACAAGGTAGTGGGCGGCGATGTCTGCTCTATGGCCCTTGACGGTTTTATGCATGGATTTAAATATGAGGGCTAAAAGGGGCTTTCCGGTATATAGCCTCTGCTTTAGAGGGGATGCTGTAAAATTCGGATCCGGCGGGGCCAAAAATTGTTTTCAGAAGAAACACCTGCAAAATGCCTCGCATTTTGCAGGTGTTTCCTCTCTAGCCGTCACCTCCGCCACAAAAAATTTATCAAGAAAAGGGTGACAGGAGAGGAGGAAGCGTGTATAATTATTCTAAATAAGATACAAGCTATTCGGATGTAGCCATAGAAAGGGGAAGAGGGCTTGGGAGCCTATCTCGGTATCGATACCAGCAATTACACTACCTCGGTAGCGCTGTTGGATGGAGAGCATATCCTTCAGCGCAAAAAGCTGTTGCCGGTTCGGGAGGGAGAATTGGGCCTGCGGCAGAGCGACGCGGTTTTTGAGCATACGCGCCAGCTTCCGGCACTCCTGGAGGAATGCTGTCGGGAAGCGCCGTCCGCCCGGCTGGCGGCGGTGGGCTTTTCGGCCCGCCCGCGCGACCAGGAAGGGTCCTATATGCCCTGTTTCCTGGCAGGAGAGTCGGCGGCGCGTTCTGTGGCGGCGGCTTGCCATATAACGGCGTATTCCTTTTCTCATCAGGCTGGGCACATTGCGGCGGCTCTCTATTCCACGGGGAATATGCAGCTCTTTGAGAGCCCCTTTATCTGCTTTCACTTTTCAGGCGGCACCACTGACTGCCTGCTCGTTTCTCCAGATGCCGGGCGGGTTTTCTCGGTGGAACTGTTGGCCGCTTCGTTGGATCTTAAAGCCGGACAGGCGGTTGATCGTGTCGGCCGGATGCTTGGCTTACCCTTCCCGGCAGGCGCGGCCCTTTCTGCTCTGGCTGAACAGAGCGGTCAGGAGTACCGGGTGCGTCTGACCTTTCGAGGGGATGACGTTTCTCTCTCCGGGGTAGAAAACCGCTGTGAAACGATGCTGCGCTCCGGCGCGGCCGCGCCGGATATTGCCCGTTTTTGTTTGGAACATATCTGCGAAGCGGCCAGCCGGATGACGGAAAACGCGCTGCGCCGCTGCGGGGAGCTGCCGTTGATCTACGCCGGCGGCGTTATGTGCTCCAGCTATATTCGTCCGCGGCTCTCTGCAAAATATGGCGGGGCCTTTGCAGATCCCGCGTTTTCTTCAGACAACGCGGCGGGTCTGGCGGTGCTCGCGATGGTAAAGGAATTAAAATGAACGAAACAATTACCGTTTCCCAGTTGAACCGCTATGTCAAGGCGCGGCTGGATGAGGACAAAATTCTAAAGGATCTCTTTCTCAGCGGAGAAATTTCTAACTTGACCGATCACTACCGTTCAGGACATGTTTATTTTGCGCTTAAGGATGAGAACGCGACCATAAAGGCGGTGCTTTTCCGCTCCTATGCACAGCAGCTGCGGTTTCCCTTACAAAACGGCATGCGTGCGGTGGTGCGCGGTTCGGTTTCTCTCTATGAACGAGACGGCAGCTACCAGCTCTATGCCAGGGAGGTTTTCCCGGAGGGAAAGGGGCTGCAATGGCTACAGTTTGAGCGGCTCAAGGAGAAGCTGGAAAAGGAAGGGCTGTTCGATTCGGCTCTCAAGCGCCCGCTTCCGCCGTTTCCTAAGCGGATAGGCATCGTCACATCGCCCACCGGCGCTGCATTGCAGGACATGCTCCGGATTTTAAACAGCCGTTGGCCGCTCTGTACGGTGATTCTTTCCCCGGCCACGGTCCAGGGGCTGGAAGCGCCGCTTTCCTTATTACAGGCTCTGGACCGGTTGAAGGACCGGCAGTGTGATATTGTGCTGATCGGCCGGGGCGGCGGATCGGCGGAAGACCTCTGGGCTTTTAACGATGAAGCGCTGGCGCGTGCGGTGCGTGCTTTTCCCAGCCCGGTCATCTCAGGCGTTGGGCACGAAACCGATTTTACGATCTGTGATTTTGCCGCAGATCTGCGCGCGCCTACGCCCACCGCTGCGGCGTCGGCCAGCGTTCCCGACCTCCGGGACGTGCTGGACGCTATGCGGCGCAGTCAACAGGCGATGCGCAGCCAGTTGGAACGCCGCATCGGAGATTTGGAGCGCCGCGCTTCCCGTGTGCAGCGGCAGCTACAGGCTCTTTCTCCATTAGAGCGTTTGGGGCGGACAGAACGCCAGCTAAGTGTTTTGCGGCAAACCTTGTCTCGCAGCGTCTGGCGGCAGTTATACCAAAAGGGAGAGAGGATCTCTGCGCTTTCGAATGTGATCGAGTCTCTTTCTCCCATGAACACTCTTCACAGAGGCTATAGCGTGCTGCTACACGAGGGACAGGCCGTTCGTTCTGTTGGGGAAGCGGTACAGGGCGATCGCCTGCGCGCCGTTCTCAGCGATGGCGAGCTACTGCTAACGGTGGATGAATCCAGAAGGAAGGAATAGAGCGATGAGAAAAAAAGAAGAAACCCCAACGCTGGAACAGGCGCTTTCCATGCTGGAGGAGATCAGTGAAAAAATGGCTGCGGACGGCCTGCCGCTGGAGGAAAGCCTGGCGCTCTATGAAAAGAGCGTTCGGCTGGTGGCGCTGTGTCAGAATAGCCTGCAAGAAGCGCGGCTAAAGATCGTCTCCCTGGAAGGCGGGGAGAGGACCGAGAAGGCCGGCGATAACGGCGCAGCAGAGACAGTATCATGAACGGCAGTCCTATGAGAACGGATTGTACGAAGGAGATTCATCATGCTATCTAAAGAATTTGAAAGCCGGTGGGAAGAATACCGCGCGGCGGTGGAGCGGCAGCTGGATAAAAGCCTGTCTATCTCAAACGAACCCTATGCGGTCGTAATAGAAGCGATGCGTTACTCGACGCTGGGTGCCGGTAAACGGCTGCGCGCTACGCTTTGTCTGGAATTTTGCCGGTTGAGCTGCGGCAGCTTTGAGCGCGCGCTTCCCTTTGCGGCGGCGCTGGAAATGGTGCATGCCTATTCCTTGATCCACGATGACCTGCCCTGTATGGATGACGACGATTTGCGCCGCGGCAAGCCGTCCTGCCATATCCGTTTTGGGGAAGCGAACGCGCTGCTGGCTGGCGATGCGCTGCTGACCCATGCCTTTGCGGCGGCGCTGGAGGGCTCCGCGGGAGTCGGTTATGAACGCGCCGTCCAAGCGGCTTTGAAGATAGCCAGATGCGCAGGAGCGGACGGGATGATCGGTGGGCAGGTGATGGATCTGGCCGCCGAGGAGCATCCGGAATTGGAGGATAAGCTGCTTCACCAGCTCCACCAGTTAAAAACAGGAGCGCTCATCCGCGCCTCCTGCGAGGTAGGAGCGCTGGTGGGCGGCGCTTCGGAGAAGGATATCCGACTCAGTGGGGACTTTGCAGCCGGTTTAGGACTGGCTTTCCAGATTGTGGATGATATTTTGGATGTGACGGTGGATGAGAAAACGCTTGGCAAGCCTTCCGGCAGCGACCAGGCGAGTGGGAAAACGACCTATGTGACCCGCTTCGGCATTGAGCGCGCGCGTTCTATGGCGCAGGACAGTATCCGGCGGGCAAAAGCGGTGATCGCACAGTTTCCCGCAGACGTCTGTTTCCTTACGGCGCTCTGTGATATGGTGCTGGAGCGCGATCATTAAACGGCGCGCCTATCTGCGTGCCGAATAGGGTATTTTTTGAAGACGGGAGAACGAAAAGGCATGCTTGGTTTATTGACCAGTAACTATTTAATCAACGTAGGGTTTTTGGCTTGGATATCGGCTCAGGTAGCCAAGACCATCCTCCACTATCTGGTAACGGGGAGGTGGGTCTCCGAGCGAATGTTTGGCGCGGGGGGAATGCCCAGCTCCCATTCTGCGCTGGTCTGTTCGATTACAATTGGAATGGTGCGCAAGATGGGATTTGATTCGCCGGAATTTGCCCTTGCGCTGACGCTGGCCGCTGTTGTCATGTACGATGCGATGGGCGTGCGGCGTGCGGCGGGAGAACATGCGAAGGTGATCAACAAGCTGATGTTTGGGTTTCAATTTTTAGACCTTACCCGCTTGGCGCAGGAGGATGAGGAAGAGGAGCAAAAGCTCATCGACCCGGAGCAGGAAAAGCTCAAGGAGTTTTTGGGCCACACCCCCTTTGAGGTTTTAGGCGGAGCGCTCTTGGGGATTTTGATAGCGATGATTGTACCGGTTAAGTAGAAAGGGGGCCTGTAAGGTATGCAGGAGAAGCCGAAGAAGAGGCTTGCCTCTCCCCAGATCGCTCTGCTGGATGGGATCCGTTCCCCGCGCGACCTCAAACGGTTGACCCGCGCCCAGCTTTCCGATTTAGCCGGGGAGATCCGGGAACTGCTCGTGGACACCGTTTCGCAGACGGGCGGGCATTTGGCTTCCAATCTTGGCGTCGTAGAATTAACCATTGCGATGCACCGGGTATTTAATAGCCCAGTGGATCGTATGATCTTCGATGTTGGGCACCAGTGCTATACCCACAAGATCCTTACCGGACGGCGCAACCGTTTTTCCAGGTTGCGCCAGAAGGGAGGGCTTTCCGGCTTCCCCAAACGCTCGGAAAGCGAGCATGACGCTTTTCTCACCGGTCACTCCAGCACTTCGATATCTGCGGCGATGGGTCTGGCACGGGCAAAGAAGCTGCGCGGCGAACCGGGAAAGGTCATTGCCGTTATTGGCGACGGATCGTTTTCGGGAATTGCCTTTGAGGCTTTAAATAACATCGCCCCGGATCTTACCAACCTGGTGGTTATCCTCAATGATAACGAGATGTCCATTTCCAAAAACGTGTCCCCCTTTGCGCGCCATCTTGCACGGATACGGAATACACGGGGATACTACCGGTTCAAAGATGGGTTGGAGCGTTCGATGCTGCGCATCCCCGTCTTGGGCGGCGCATTGCGCGATGGGGTTTCCGGGCTGAAATCGGCGGCTAAAAATGCGCTTTACCACAGCAACCTGTTTGAAGATATGGGTTTTACCTATATTGGCCCGGTGGAAGGCCACTCATTTGAGCAGCTTCTGGCTACCCTTACCCGTGCAAAGGCGCTGCAAGAGCCGGTGCTGGTGCATGTACATACCCGGAAGGGGAAGGGGTATTGGCAGGCGGAAGAAAATCCGGGCGCATTTCATGGCGTTTCGAAGTTTGATCCGGCCGTTCCTCAAAAAAACGAATTGTCTGCCGATTCCTTCAGCGAACAGGCGGGACAGTGCCTGACGGCCTTCGGAGAAACGGACCGGAGGATAGTAACCGTCACGGCGGCAATGAAATATGCGACCGGGCTCCATCATTTTTCTACCCGCTTCCGGGAGGAGGGGCGCTTTTTTGATGTCGGCATTGCGGAGAGCCATGCCGCTATCTTTGCTTCCGCAATGAGCGTCGGCGGGCTGCTGCCGGTAATCTGTGTCTACTCCTCGTTTTTACAGCGTTCCTATGATCAGCTGCTCCATGACTGTTCTCTAGAAGCTACCCACGTGGTGATTGGCGTCGATCGGGCGGGGTTGGTGGGAGAGGATGGAGAAACGCATCAAGGGGTGTTTGACGTCCCATTTCTAACCACCCTTCCCGGTGCAGTGATTTATTCCCCCGCTACCTATGAGGAACTAAGGGAGGACTTCCGGCGGGCGCTGTATGAGGAAAAGGGGTTGGCGGCAGTACGCTACCCCCGCGGCCGCCAGACCTTTTATTTTCCGGAAGATACCCGCCGGGAAGCCGATTATAGCTGGATTCCGGCGAAAGAAAAAGCGGATTGCCTTGCGATTACCTACGGCCGCATAGTCGGGAACCTGTTGGAAGCCTTGAAACAGGTGGATCAGAAGATTGATCTGGCGGTTATGAACCGGATATTCCCGTTGCCCGCTCCGCTTCTGCAAGCGGCGGTGCGTTACCGCCGGATCGTTTTTGTGGAGGAATCCTCCTTGGAGGGTGGGTTAGGCCAGCGGTTTGCAGCCGCTTTGCTTTGCAGCGGATGGAAAGGGGAATTCATCCTGCGGGCGATCGAAAATCCGGTCGTTCCTCAAGGGACGCTTGCCGAGTGTCTGGAAATGGTGGGATTGGATCCCGCCTCACTCGTAGAAATATTGGAAGAACCGTAGGCAGGAGGAAGAAGGCTGGATGAAACAGAGGTTGGATGTCCTGCTCTTTTCAAAGGGACTGGCAGAATCGCGGGAGGCTGCCCGGCGTTTTATTATGGCCGGGGAGGTCTATGTAGACGGTCAAAAATGCGATAAACCCGGCCAGGCGGTTCCTGAAAATGGGCAGATCGAGCTGCGGGGGGAAAAGGAGCGCTTTGTCAGCCGGGGAGGCCATAAGCTGGAAAAGGCAATGGCGGTTTTCCCTTTAGAACTTTCGGGAAAGGTCTGCATGGATATCGGCGCGTCTACCGGCGGCTTTACCGACTGCATGTTGCAGCATGGCGCGCGCGAGGTCTATGCGGTTGATGTCGGCTATGGGCAGTTGGCTTGGAAGCTGCGGGAGGATCCGCGGGTTCACAATCTGGAACGTGTAAATGTCCGCTACTTGACAGAGGAGCAGGTTCCGCAAAAGATAGGCTTTATCAGTATAGACGTATCCTTCATTTCGCTCACGCTGGTGCTGCCGGTTGCCCGCCATTTCCTGGAGGAGAATGGAGAACTGGTAGCGCTTATTAAACCTCAGTTTGAGGCAGGACGGGAGAAGGTCGGCAAAAAAGGGGTCGTCCGCGATCCCACTGTTCATCAAGAAGTGATTGATAAGGTGATAGCCTTTACATTGGAAAACGGATTTCAAGTGTGCGGATTGGACTACTCACCGATTAAAGGGCCGCAGGGAAATATAGAATATCTTATTTGGCTGCGGCTAGGCGAGGGATCCTTACAGGCGGAGGATACGAAAGCGCTGGTTGCGCGCGCGCACCAGGCATTGGATTAAATGGGGGAAGGTCCGGAGGAGGGAAATGCGGTTGAAGGTGCTGGTTGTGCCCAATTTGCGCAAGAACGATGCGATCCGGCATACCAAAAATGTATTGACCCGCTTTCGTGAGCTTGGATGCACCTGCTTGATGGGGGATCAATACGCCCATCTCTTTGAAGGGAGCGGGGCCTCCTTCGGCAGTTATCCGCTGCATCTAGAAAACGCCAGCCTGCTGGTTGCTATCGGCGGCGACGGAACCATCATCCACTGTGCGAAGGATGCGGTAACGGCCGACATTCCCATTTTGGGGATCAACCTGGGACGTTTGGGCTTTTTAGCGCAGATGGAGCTTACCGGCTTGGACGGGCTGGAAAGGGTGGTGAAGGGGGAGGCCGAAGTAGAAGAACGGATGATGCTCAAAGCGGTTCGCATTACGGACGGAGGACGAAGAGAACGTTATTATGCACTGAACGATTTCGTCCTTTCCAAAGGAGCGCTTTCGCGGATGGTGGATCTGGAGGTGAACTGCGGGCAAAAGCATGTTGGAGACTTCCGGGCCGACGGACTGATTTTCGCCACACCCACCGGCTCTACCGCCTATTCGCTTTCCGCCGGGGGCCCGGTTGTGGATCCGGTGATTGATTCGATCATTATGACTCCGATTTCGCCCCATGCCATGGGGTCGCGGCCCATCATTTTTTCCCCGCAGGAAAAGCTGTTTATCCGCCAAAAAATCGTCAACTATACCGATAAGCTCTATATGACGGTGGATGGAGAGCAGGCCGTGCCGGTCAACATAGAGGATCGGATTGAAATTAAGCGTTCCAGCCGCCGGGTAAAGCTGATGACCTTGGATCAGCGCAATTTCTATGAAATTCTCAGCGATAAACTTAGTTTTCGAGGATAGGGGGACTGTGCCAGTCCGAACGGCCTGTCCGTTTAGCCAAACGGCCGTTTTTCATTTCTTTGTGTGCCTGCCGTGCTTTTTCATCCGGCAAGAAATGGAGGTCCAGTTGTCGAAATTCAAGCGTCATGCTAAAATATTGGAGATCATCTCTTCCAAAACCATCTATACACAGGAGCAGTTGCTTCTTGAACTGCATACCCTAGGCTTTCCAGTAACGCAAGCGACCGTCTCGCGCGATATCCGGGAACTCAAACTCAGCAAAGCGCAGCTCCCCGATGGGAATTATGCCTATGCAGCCAACCGCGCGCAGGATGCCGGCAACACCTCCTTCCGCTTTCATGCCATCTTCCGGGAGGCGGTTTCAAAGATTGACTATGCGCAGAACCTTGTGGTTATCAAGTGCTATACCGGCATGGCGAACGCAGCCTGCGCGGCGCTGGATACCATCGATTGGCCGGGCGTTGTGGGAACGATTGCAGGGGATGACACCATTTTGGTGATTGTCCGCGACCATAACAATGCGGAGGCGTTGGTGACAGAGCTTTACAAGATGCTGGGCCGCAGTAAGGAGTGAGTGGGAAATGCTTCGCAGCCTATATATCGAAAACCTGGCCGTTTTCTCCCAGGCGGAGATCGAATTTACACCGGGTTTCAACGTCTTTACCGGCGAGACCGGGGCGGGGAAAACGATCTTAATCGGCGCGATTGGGGCGGTGCTTGGGCAGCGGGTATCCAAGGAGCTCATCCGGGCGGGAGAGAGCCGCGCGCAGGTTAGCGCCGTTTTTTCTCCAATCTCACCGGAATTAGAGCTTTTACTGGGCGAACTGGGCTTTGAGCCGTCCGAGGATGGAACGCTGATCATCTCGCGGGTTATCCGAACGGATTCGGCGGATTGCCGGGTCAACGGCCGTCCCGCCACGGTGGCGGCGTTGCGGATGCTGGGCAGCCGCCTCATCGATCTGCACGGTCAGCGGGATAATCAGAAGCTGTTGTCCGCGGATTACCACCTTTCGCTGATTGATCAATATGGCGGCTGCAAACAACTGCTTCAGGAATATGGGGAAGCATGGAAACGGTTTTGTGAGCTGCGCAAGCAGTTAGGCGCCTTACAGATGGACGAGGGGGAGAAAGCGCGGAGAATCGACCTGCTCAACTACCAGATTGATGAAATCTCCCATGCGGATCCGCGTGCGGGGGAAGAGGAAGAGCTGGAAGCGCAGCGGACGCTGATGCGCGGTGCGGGGAAGGTCGTAGAAGCGCTTTCGGCGGCGCGGGAGCTGCTCAACCCTGAGACGGAAGAAGGATTCGGTTTGGAGGATCAGATGACGGCACTGATAGAGGAGCTGGAAACGGCCGGCCGCTATCTGCCGGATTTGCAGCCGTCCGCCGCACGGATGCAAGAATTTTCCTATGAGCTCGCCGATCTGGGACGCGATCTTTCCGGCTATTTGGAATCGATGGATTTCAGCCCCCAACAACTGGAGGAGGTAGAGGAGCGCCTTTCCCTACTGCATACGCTCAAGCTCAAATACGGGGGATCGGTGGAGGAAGCGCTTGCCTTTTTAGCGCGTGCGCAGGAGGAGCTGCAAAATATCCAATTCAGCGAAGAACGCATCAGCCGGTTGGAGTCCGAAGAGGAACGGGCGAGAAAGCAGGCGCAGAAGCTGGCGGGTGCCCTTTCTAAGCGGCGCAAGCAGGCTGCGGCCGCCTTTACAAAAGCGGTGGAGTCGCAGCTGCGGTTTCTCGATATGCCGGGCGCCCGCCTAGCTGTTTCGTTCGGGCCGAAAGACCTGGGGCCGGATGGCGCCGACGCCGTTCAACTTCTGTTTTGCGCTAATCCGGGCGATGAGCCGAGGCCGCTGCAAAAAGCCGCTTCGGGCGGTGAAATCTCTCGGCTGATGCTCTCGATTAAAAATGTCCTCTCTGCGGAAGGAGACGACCTGACGGCGATTTTCGACGAGGTGGATACCGGCGTTTCCGGGCGGGCGGCCGATCGGATCGGGCGGAAGCTGGCAAGCGCAGCAAAGGGGAGGCAGGTGCTTTGCGTGACCCATCTTGCGCAGGTAGCAGCTTACGCGGATTGCCATCTGTTCATTGAGAAAAAGCTGACGAAGGAACATGCCAGCACGGCGATTCGTCCGTTAGACAGCGAGGGGCGCGCCGGAGAACTGGCGCGCATTGTCAGCGGGGATGCGCGCACGGCGGCGGCGCTGGAAAATGCGCGGGAGATGATTGCGCGGGCGGACGAGGTAAAACGGCAAAAGGACGAATAAATTTTCCGTTTTTCTCCTTGACAAAAATACCATTAGCCGTTATAATAACATCCAACCTTAATATTGCAAATGGCTATGAAGAAACCAAGTAGCCCGATGGGATTCTCTCCAGAGAGCGCGCGGCTGGTGAAAGCGCGTAGAGATGAAGCCGGGCGAATACCTTTTGGAGCCGCCGCCTGAACGCGCAAGAGCGCCGGTAGGGTCTGTGCCGGGTACGCCCGTTACTGCGTCAGGAACTGTCAGGTTCCCTGAGGTTTTCCCGCTGCTGATAGGCTTGAGGCGGGAAAATAAACAGAGGTGGTACCGCGAAGAACCTTCGCCCTCTGCTCGCACTTCATTTTAGGAAGTCGGGCGGAGGGCTTTTTAGCGCTTTAAAGAAGCTGTCCGCGCGGCAGGAATGAGAAAGGATGAAAGAGAATGACCGTTTTTGAAGAACTGAAGCGGCGCGGTCTAATCGCACAAATGACCCACCCGGAGCTGATTGAAGAGAAACTGAGCGGCGGCCCCGTCACCTTCTACATCGGGTTTGACGCGACGGCGGACAGCCTGCATGTCGGGCATTTCCTTCAGCTCATTATCATGTCCCGTCTCCAGAAGGCTGGGCATTGTCCGATTGTCCTTCTGGGCACAGGGACGACGATGGTCGGTGACCCGACTGGGAAAACAGACATGCGCAAGATGCTCACCGTGGAAGAAATTAATCACAACGCCGAGTGTTTCCGCCGCCAGATGTCCCGTTTTTTGGACTTTGGAGAACCCGGCCAGCCGGGCAAAGCGTTTTTCCAGCGCAATGGCGATTGGCTGATGAAGCTCGGCTATATCGAGGTGCTGCGTGATATCGGCGTACATTTTTCGGTCAACAAAATGCTCACGGCCGAGTGTGTCCGTTCCCGGCTGGAACGCGGGCTCTCCTTCCTGGAATTTAACTACATGATCATGCAGAGCTACGACTTCCTGCACCTTTACCGCGAATTTGGCTGTACGATGGAGCTCGGCGGCGACGATCAGTGGTCGAACATCATTGGCGGCGTTGAGCTGGTGCGTCGGGCGGAAGGGAAAGAGGTCTGCGGCATGACCTTCACGCTGCTGACGACTAAAGAAGGCAAAAAGATGGGGAAGACGGAAAACGGCGCTATTTGGCTGGATCCCGAAAAAACCCCGCCTTATGAGTTCTTTCAATACTGGCGCAATGTGGATGATGCCGACGTCATCCGTTGCCTGAAGCTGCTGACCTTCCTGCCCATTGAGGAAATTGAAGCGATGGAGAGCTTACAGGGCGAGCAGCTTAATGCGGCGAAGGAAACGCTTGCCTATGAGCTGACTAAGATGGTGCACGGCGAAGAGGAAGCCGCCCGCGCGCTCGAAACAGCTCGTTCCCTGTTCCAAAAGGGGAGCGAGAACGCAAACATGCCCACCACCTCTCTAAAGGCAGACGCCTTCCAGAACGGGGATCCTACGATTTTGGATCTGCTGATCGCCGCGGAGTTGGCCCCCTCGAAAGCGGAAGGCCGCCGTTTGGTCGTGCAGGGGGGAATTTCGGTGGATGACGTAAAAATTACCGATCCGATGCAGGCTTTCAGCCGCGAAGCGTTCCAAAACGGCTTCTTGGTTATTCGTAAGGGGAAGAAGGTTTACCACAAGATTACCCTTTAACACAGCGAAGATCCGATAGCCGTGGCATACTGGCAAAGTCAACACATGAAGGGCGGGTTGCAGAATGTGATTCTGCAACCCGCCCTTTGTCTTTTTACTTGCGGATAGCTACTCAAATACTGTTTCGATGAGCCGCGTTGAGGAGGAGGGGGAGTAGCGCCAGGAATGGATATGGCTGTCCTGTATGTAGTAATGAGAGTGGCTATTGGGATAGTGCGCGTCAAAAGAATCGACGATGATAAGTTTAACCTTCATCTTTTCAGGGATGAGATTTTTAATATATACGCTGGCTGCCTGCCCAGGCTCGACATTTTCCCTGGGCTCGGCTAATCCGGCCAGGTTGGGCGTCAGCTCGACAAAAACTCCATATTCCTCCACCGAGCGAACGATTCCGGCCACCGTTTGTCCGCAGGAGAATAACGAGGCGTTTTCTTCCCAGGTACCAAGCAGTTCCTTGTGAGTGAGTGAGATCCGGCCCATAGGGTCGATGGACTTTACTGCCGCCCGGATATCCTGCCCCACTCGGAACCGATCGCTCGGATGGGAGATCCGCGAGATAGAAATACAGTCAATCGGAATGAGCGAAGCGATCCCGCAGCCGATATCTACAAAACATCCGAACGGCTCCAGATGGGTAACACGGCAATCAATCACGTCTCCCGGCTTTAAAAAGCTGAGATAGTCGCGGATACAATCTTCCTGAACCTGCCTGCGGGAAAGAAGCGGAATGAGCGAACCGTCCGGCTGCTGGCGAAGATCGGTTATTTTGAAGCAGACGGGCTTATTGACCCGCGAAATGATCGCAATATCGCGCGTGCTTCCTTCCGCAATGCCGACGGCGCATTCACAGCGGGGAATGATCCCCCGGCAACAGCCGAGATCGACGATTAGGTTATGGTCGCTGTCACAGACGACTGCACGCGCTTCCAGAATCCGGCCTGCCGCATATGCCTCCTGTAAAGAAGCGGTGCAGCGCAGCATAGCCCGGTTTTGGGGCGTATCAATCAGCCTGCCCTCTGGTTTATAATACAACATTTGCTTTGCCTCCTCTGGTACGCTTTTGGAATCCCGCCGTCGAACCCTTGCGGCTTGTTTGTAAACGCTCAGCGCGCCGACGGTATATGTATATTCCGGTATACCGCGAGATTAGACGTGTTTTTTATAGCTGCGCTACAAAATATTTGTTGGCCCCGTTTCTCGCCGCTCTCGCGGCAACCAGGGAAGAGGGACGAAAAACCTCCGCCTTCGGCGTCTGTTTTTAATCAGGGAAACAGGAAACAGAAAATCTGTCTTGACAACCGGCAGGACATCGGCTATATTATAATTATAAAAGTTAATCGATTTACTTATAAGTAAATCGATTGGAAATGAGGGAACAACATGGATGCGCTTCAGGCAAAGGTAACGTTGGATAAGGACTATACGATTGGCAAGGTGGATAAGCGGATTTACGGATCGTTTGTCGAGCACTTGGGCCGTTGCGTTTATGGCGGGATTTATGAGCCCGGTCATCCGCAGGCGGACGCGCAGGGGTTCCGAAAGGATGTTCTGGAGCTGGTCAAGGAGCTGCGGGTTCCGATCGTGCGCTATCCGGGCGGTAATTTCGTATCGGGCTATCGCTGGGAGGACGGTGTTGGGCCGCGTGAGAACCGTCCGCGCCGGTTGGAGACTGCTTGGAAATCGATCGAAACGAACGCGGTTGGGCTCAATGAATTTTGCGATTGGGCAAAAATGGCGGGCAGCGAGGTGATGATGGCGGTCAATCTTGGAACGCGGGGGATTGCGGAAGCCTGCGATCTGTTGGAATACTGCAACCATCCCTCCGGGAGCGCGCTCAGCGATCTGCGCCGCAGCCATGGCTGGGCCGAGCCGCACCGCATTAAAACCTGGTGCCTGGGCAATGAGATGGATGGACCTTGGCAGATGGGCCACAAAACCCCGGCGGAATATGGAAGGCTGGCTGCGGAAACAGCCCGCGCCATGCGGATGATCGATTCGGAAATCGAGCTGGTTTCCTGCGGCAGCTCCAACCCCAATATGCCGACGCAGCCTGAATGGGAAGCCATTACCCTCTCTGAGACCTACGACGTGGTGGATTTCATCTCGATGCACCAATATTTTTCCAATGAAGCGGACGATACGCCGGATTTCTTGGCGCAAACGCTGTCGATGGATGGATTCATCCGCTCGGTGGCCGCTACCTGCGACTATGTGAAGGCGAAAAAGCGCAGCAAAAAAACGCTGAACATCTCCTTTGATGAATGGAATGTTTGGTTCCATTCCCGCCAGCAGGATAACCAGATTACCGAGCGCACCCCCTGGAGCCTGGCCCCGCATCTGCTGGAGGATATCTATACCTTTGAGGATGCGTTGCTGGTTGGCGGCCTGCTGATTACTTTACTGACCCATGCGGATCGTGTAAAGATGGCCTGCATGGCGCAGCTTGTGAATGTGATTGCCCCGATCATGACGGCGGAGGGAGGCGCGGCCTGGCGGCAGACGATCTATTGGCCGCTGCTGCACGCTTCGCTGTATGGCCGCGGCACAGCGCTCCAGCTCGCTGTTTCGTCGCCAAAGTATGACAGCAAAACCTATACGGATGTGCCTTACCTGCATGCGGCGGCCGTAGAAAACGACGAGGGAGGAGTCACCGTTTTTGCCCTCAACCGCTCCCTCTCTCATCCGCTGGAGCTGGCGTGCGTGCTGCGTGGATATGAGGACTACCGGGTTGCAGAACAGATCGAACTAGCCGGGGCGGATCTCAAAGCAGTCAACACCGAGCACAGCCAGCCGGTTGCACCTCAAAAGGCTGGAAATGCCAAGGTCGAGAACGGGGTTCTCCATACCCTGCTCCCCGCGGCCTCGTGGAACGTTATCCGGTTGGAGAAGGGAACGAAGTGAGCGGGAGATCCATCCGTTTAACGCCGGAGAACCTGCCGTTTTTTGAGGCGCTGGCCAGTGAAACGCGGTTGCGCCTGCTGGAGAGGCTTGCAGAAGGGGAGTGCAACATCAAAGAACTGGCCGCCTCCTTGGGACTCAGCAGCGCTATTATCACCCGTCATGTCCGCCAACTGGAAGACGCCGGCTTCCTGCAAACCCGGATGATCCGGGAGGGCGGGGCTATCCAGAAGCGTTGCAGCGTGGCAGAGGGTGAATTTCTTCTGCAAATGCCTGTGCTGCGCAGGGAAGAACGGGAATACCAAGAGATCTCCATCCCGGTGGGACAGTTTACCGATTGTCAGGTTCGCCCAACCTGCGGTCTGGCCAGTGAGATCAAAGTGATCGGCGCTTTCGACGATCCCCGCTGCTTTTTTCTGCCGGAAAGGACGGATGCGCAGATCCTTTGGTTTGGCCGCGGTTATGTAGAATACCGCATCCCCAACGGGCTGAGGCCCGATCAGGAGGCGGAGGAGCTGGAAATTTCCTGCGAGCTCTCTTCCGAAGCGCCCGGATATCGGGACGATTGGCCCTCCGATATCACCTTCTGGCTCAACGGACGGAGACTTTGCACCTGGACGAGCGCCGGAGACTTTGGGGAGCAGCGCGGCCGGCTGACGCCGGATTGGTGGCATGTCAACCAATATGGGGTATTAAAAACCGTCCGTTTGCGGGAGGATGGCGTTTATCTGGATGGAGCCCGTTTCTCACGGGAGGGAATCTGCTCCTTCGGCCTTCAGAAAGAGAGCTGGACGCTGCGTTTCTCGGTCGAAGAGGATGCGCATTATATCGGCGGCTGCACGCTGTATGGGGAACGTTTTGGGAACTATCCGCAAAATATACTCGTGCGTACCGCTTGCCGTCCGAGACCGCGGACAGGGTAAGAGCGTGCTAGTAGCCCATTAAAAAGTTCAGCGCCCGCAGAGATGCGAAAAGAACTTCCCGTTCTTTGCATTTCTGCGGGCGTTTACCCATTATAGTCCTGCTGTTTTAAACCAGCGCCCGAATCCCGGAAAAGGACAGGACGCATCCCATAACCGCTAAAAAGATGTAGATAATTTTACTGAGCATCTCCCGATTGATTTTTTCGAATAGGCGGAAACCAAGATAGGCGCCAATGGTAACGCCGATGACGGCATAAGCCGAAATGGAAAGAATCTCTCCTGTGATGCTAGCATCGCTTGACAATGGTAAACACACCATTGAATAAGACGCTGGGGGCAAGAAATTAGATTTTCCACTCAAAAGAAACGCGCTCGGCGGTGGCTTGGACCTGGGAGAGAATGATGTCGGCCACCTGCCGCCGGTC
>JAAWDS010000003.1 GCA_022793895.1 Provencibacterium sp.
GGTCCCGGGTTCGAGTCCCTGATGGCGCACCAACGGCCCGTTGGTCAAGCGGTTAAGACACCGGCCTCTCACGCCGGTAACGCGGGTTCGATTCCCGCACGGGTCACCACATAGCCGGTGTTTATAGCGATGAGGACCCACCTGTTCCCATCCCGAACACAGTAGTTAAGCTCATCTACGCCGAAAATACTTGGCGGGCGACTGCCTGGTAAGATAGGTCGATGCCGGCTCAAAGAGAGCGCTGAATATTCAGCGCTCTCTTTCTTTATTCGTTTAAGGGTTTCTGTTTTGCAGACTGTGGAGAAATAAGACGGTTTGCTTTCTGCCTATTCTCCGTTCCCTATACAGAGCGGCGCGGCGGAGGCTCCGATGAGCCTAAGGAGCGCCTGCGGCTCCAGCTCCACCTGCGCGCCGATTTTTCCGGCGCTCACAAGCATCCGCTCTAATGTTAAACAGCTAACGTCTAAAGCCGTTCGGTAGGCTTTCTTCATTCCGATGGGCGAGCAGCCTCCGCGAATGTAGCCGGTGGTTGGCAGCAGATCCTTGAGCGGGAGCATAGAAACGGACTTTTCTCCCACCGCCTTTGCGGCCGCTTTTAGGTTCAGCTCCTTTCCAACAGGAATAACAAAGACATAAGGCTTGTGACTGGCGCCAAGCGCTACCAGTGTTTTGTAGACATATTCAGGGGGAATGGCGAGCTTATCCGCTACGGAGAGGCCGTCAAGCTGGCCCTCCTCTACTTGGTAATAATGGGCGGTGTAGGAAATGTGCGCGCGATCTAAAACGCGCATAACATTGGTTTTACTGCCTTCCATCCTCTTATACCCCTTTTTATAGCTTCAGCTTGGTCCAATTGCCGGAGCTGAAGCGGATAAGGCTTAATACCATCCGGACGCATTGATCGAAGAACATGGAGTACCAGGCGCCCATGACGCCAAGCGCCAGCGGATAACAGAACAGCCACGCCGAACCGGGGCGAATCGTGGCGATGCTGATGAGTGAAACCAGGGCGGTATAGCGCGTATCGCCCGCGCCGCGCAGACTCCCCATAATCACAACCTGCGAGTTCTGTATCAGACAGGTCAAAGCCAAAACGATCATGATGGACATCCCCTGAAGGATGATGGCTTCGTCGGTGGTAAAGGCCATCATAATGTAGCGGCGGAACACGATAAACAGAACGGTCAGAAAGGCGGAGAGGGTTAAAGCGATGCGCTGGCAGGTTTTTCCATGAATAATGGCCATGTCCGGACGCTTTGCGCCCAGACTCTGCCCAACCAACGAAGAGGAAGCAATGCTCAACCCGTCTCCGACCGAGAAGGAGATGCTGAATACATTCATGCAGATCTGATGAGTCGCAAAGGCGATGGTTCCCAATGTCGCAACGATTTTGACATAGATGAAAAATCCGAACCGCATACACATCTGCTCAACCAGCGCGCTCGAACAGACCTTCCACATGGGGAGCAGCGTTTCGCGCTGAAAGCGCCAGCTGCCATGCGTGCGCAGGGAGAGAAAGCTCTCTGGATGCAGGACGCTGGCCAGCGACATCAGGAAGCCGACCGTAAAGCCCAACACTGTAGCAACAGCGGCCCCACGCACCCCCATTTGGGGGAAGCCAAGGTGGCCGCCGATGAGCAGATAATTAAATACAATATTGATGGCGTTTGCCGTAAGGTTGGTGCGCATGGAAATTTTTGTTTTCCCAATTCCCCGCTGCGCGGCATTGATCGTCAATAACAGGCAGTTGAAAAACATGCCCGACATCATGATTTGAAAGTAAGCGGTGGCGTCGTCGATAATATCCGCCCCAGCTCCGGCAAACAGGTTGATTTCCCTGGCAAAAACAATGCCGGCTAAGGAAGAAATCAACGATATAACGCAGGAGAGAAGGACCGCCTGCTTGAGAACACAGTTGGCCCCATCCCGATCCTCCTCCCCCTTCCTGCGGGCAATCACAGCGGTAACGCCTACATTCAGGGAAATGATGATGGCCAGGAAAATGAGCTTGGGCTGGTTGGTGATCCCAACCGCAGCTATCGCCTCCGGCCCGATGCTCCCCACCATCATGGTATCCACCATTCCGACCAGACCCACCAGAACGCTCTCTAGTGCGGATGGCCAAGCGACATCCAACGTATGACGGTAAATTTCACGGGAGGGAGGAATATCCCCGATCTGTTGATTTTTTTTCAACATATACTTACAGTCATAAAATCGGTTTAACAGCCCAGTCATTGTTATGACCCGTCCTTTCTAAAAGAGCGTTGCCGGAGGAATCTCCGCTTTGCAGAAACCGGAAAAGAACCGGGCTCTTCCGGGGAGCTATCGGTAAAATACGGAGCCTTTTACAGAACTTTTCAGCCTGTGAGACGATTTGAGAAAATAATAGGCGCTGAAATTTTTCTCCTCCCATTATAGCGCGTTTTGCCGGGAAAGGCAAATCCTGGGCGGAGAGGAGACTCCTTTTGTGAGGATGTAAGAAATCGGAAGGGGACCAACGCTTCCGGCCGGGGCTGACGCCTGCCGGAAGCGCTGATCTATCAAGAAAGGAGGGCGGAGGGATGATTCAGACCCATCATGCAGCCGGAAAGAAGCGGGAACGGTGGCTGCTGCTTGCTGCCGTCTTACTTACCATAGCGGCGGTTTTTTGGACGTATGCAGGGAAAAAGCCGGGGAAAACGGCCGCCGTCTTTCTAAATGGGGAGCGGGTTTGGGAATTTGATTTGGAGGCTTACAGCGAACCGGCCGTTGTTTCGATGGGGGAATTGGGGTTTGATGTCCCGGTTTGCTTCGAGTTGAGCGATCATAAGATCCGTTTTGTGGATGTGGATTGCCCAGATAAGCTGTGCGAGGGGTTCGGCTTTATCAGCCTGCCTACCCAGACGGCTGTTTGCATGCCCAACCGTGTTTCGGTGTCGATTCTGGAGGACTAGGCGGCCGGGTGCGGATATTCGGCCGGGAAAGAGCGAAAGAGCCCCGCATGAACAGCGCTTCCGGTTTGCAAAAAAAGAAACTGCCTGCAAGGATACGGATTTTGCGGGCAGTTTCTTTTTTAATAGGGAAAGGGAATAAACGGTCCCCTCTTATTTCGCAGGAGTTGAACGGCGTTCGCCTAAAAAGCCGATGCCCAGCATCTGCGGACCGATGTTAAGCGCCACCACCGGTCCTACATCATAGTTGCCGAACGGCTCATAGCCGGTTGCATGCACCATATCGTTGAGAAGAATTTGATCGGCCTCCGGATAAGTACCGTGCAGCATCCCGTAGGGGCTTCCGGGGGACATCCGCTCCAAGGCAATGTCCCGCAGCTTTTCACCGACGGCCGCGTTTCCGCGCACCTTGCAGTGTGTTTTGGCCACCCCGTCAATGAGGCTGATGATCGGCTTAATGCCCATCGCTTCCCCCAAAATGGCCGAGGCCGCGCCGATCCGTCCAGATTTTTTCGCATATTCCAGCGAGTAGGCGGCTACATAAATTTCCATACGGGAAAACCAGCCGTCCAGGTAGTCCAGGACCTCCTCCAGCGTTTCCCCTTCCTGCAATTTCTGCGACGCTTGTAGGAGAGGATAGCCATAGGCGACCGAAAAACAGCGGGAATCCACGATCTCAATGCGCAGCTTACGCGCGCCGGGATGCTCCTGATAAAACAGATCGCGGGCCTGTAGGGCATTTTCATAGGTAGCCGAGGCTCTGGAGGTGATGCCGCTGAAAAGAAGCTGCTCATAGCCTTCCGCCAGCGTCTTTACAAATGCGTCGTAAAAGCGCATCGGTGTGATCTGCGCATGCTTAGGGATGGAGGAGGCGCGCTCCATAATCGTAAAAAATTCCTGCGCGGTGGTGAAGTTCTCCCCTTGTAAATAGGTAACGCCGTCCGCTGTGATGGGGAAGGGAAGGACCTCTACCTGATATTCTGCCGCCAGAGCCAACGGGATGTCGCAGCCGCTGTCGGTCATGACCTTACAAATCCGGTTGTCTGCCATCGGTTGTTTGAACCTCCTGGGGATAAAAAATTACGGGATGGAAAACCGTTCCTTTACATCTTACCACCACGGGACGGTTAAAACAACTCTATTTGACAGAAAATCGCCGCCGTAAGAGGACGGAATGCTTTAATGGGCGGCTGCCGGCTGCCGGATGCGGAAGGCCGGCCCCTCCGCCGTGTAGTCGCAGACCACCTCGCAATCCTCCCTCAATTCGCCGTGCAGGATACGGTCGGATAACGGATCGGAAAGCTCCCGCGCAACGACCCGGCGCAATGTGCGCGCGCCGCTGTCCTTATGGAAGCCTTTGCGGGCGATTTCCGCAACGAGCGCTTCGGTGAAGGAGGCGTGAATCCCCTTGCGCTGCAACCGGCTGGCCAGCCTTTGCAGTTCGGCGCGCGCAATGCTGCGGATGTCCTCATCAGCCAGCGGGGAGAAGGTGATGATTTCGTCGATGCGGTTGCAGAGCTCCGGCCGTAGGAAGCGCCGCAGCTCAGCCGTCGCCTCGCCGCTGGAATAGCCGCCGTCGGCGTTTACCCGGAAGCCCAGCGCCGCTCCTCCCTGCCGGACGCCCAGGTTGGAGGTAAGGATGATTATGGTGTTGCGGAAGGAAACGGTACGTCCCTGGGAGTCGGTCGCCTCCCCTTCCTCCAGGATTTGCAGGAGTAGGTTGAAGATGTCCGGATGGGCCTTTTCAATTTCATCCAGCAGCACGACGCTGTAGGGATGGGTCCGCACCCGGTCGGTCAGGAGCCCGCCGTCGTCGTGCCCGACATAGCCGGGGGGCGCGCCAATCAGGCGGGAGACCGCGTGCTTCTCCATATATTCGCTCATATCGATACGGATGAGGCTGTGCTCATCGGCAAACAGGGCGGCGGCCAGCGCCTTGCAGAGCTCGGTTTTTCCAACGCCGCTCGGTCCGAGAAAGATGAACGATCCGATGGGGCGGCGCTCATCCTGTAGCCCGCTCTTTGCACGGGCAACGGCGCGCGCCACCGCATCCACCGCTGGATCCTGCCCCTTGACGCGGGCCTTCAGCCGTTCGGAGAGCTGGCTGGCGCTCATCGTTTCATCCTCGTCCGCATCGGTGGAAATGCCGGTGGAGAGGGAAATGAGGCGCTTTAGGTCGGCCGGCTCCAGCAGGCGGCAGGGGGTGCTTACCGCCTGGCTCAAGAGCTGCATTTGGTATTCTCCGGTCCGATCGTTTGCGAGCGCCTGGGGCTCCAGGCTTGCGGCAAGGCTGAAATTTCCTGAAGAGAGGGCGTTGTCTCTGCGCTTCAGGCGTTCCCGGTCGGTTTCAGAGGTCCGGCCCCCGTCGATGAGCACCATGGCGCAGGCTTCATCCAGCAGGTCAATCGCCTTATCGGGGAGATAGCGCTCCGGCAGATAGCGCCGGGAGAGCTGGACGGCTGCCCTCACTGTTTCATCCGGAATCAGCATGCCGTGATGCTGCTCATATTTTTCCCGCACGCCTTGGATGATCCGCACGGCCTGATCCGGGGTGGGTTCTTCTACCCGCACGCACTGAAAGCGCCGCTCCAGAGCGCAGTCCTTCTCAATGTGCTGCCGGTATTCCTTCAAGGTGGTTGCGCCGATGAGCTGGATTTCTCCGCGCGCCAGTTGGGGCTTGAGGATGTTGGCGGCATCCACCGCCCCCTCCGCGGCCCCCGCGCCCATAATGGTGTGCACCTCATCGATAAAGAGGATGATGTTTTCCGATTCGGCCACCTCATCGAGCAGCTTTTTAAAGCGTTCTTCAAACTCGCCGCGGTATTTGGTGCCGGCGACCAGCAGCGCGATATCCACGCTGTAGATCTGCTTATAAAGGAGGCGCGGCGGTACGTCGCCGTCGGCTATCCGCTGTGCCAGCCCCTCCACCACCGCTGTTTTGCCGACGCCGGCCTCCCCGACCAAGCAGGGGTTGTTCTTCTGGCGGCGGGAGAGGATCTGCACCATCCGGCGCAGCTCGTTTTCCCGCTCCACCACCGGATCCAGCGATCCGGCGTGGGCCAGCGCGGTCAGGTTGCGGCAGTAGCGATCCAGAAGCGTCCGCTTTCCGGGAACGCCGGGCCGCCCCTTCTCCGCGGCGTTTCCAGGGTTGGCGCTGGCCGCCGCGGTGGTGAGGGTGCGGTAGAGGCGGTCGGTATCCACCTCCATCAGCTTAAGAAAGCGCAGGGCATAGCACTCGGTCTCCTTGAGAATGGCCATGAGGATATGATCGGTCCCGATGCCGGGTTGGCCGCATACCTTAGAATAGATCGTGGCCATTTCCAGGATGCGGCGCAGCCGGGGAGTGAAGTCGGTAGGGGAGAGGGTGCAGGGCGCCCCGCGGCCTACCGCTTCCGCTATGAGGGAATGAAGCCTCTCGAAGTTTACCTTTTTATCTGGGAAGGCCAGGCGGCAGACGTTGGTTTCATCCCGCAGGATGCCCAGCAGCATGTGCTCGCTGCCTACATAGGTATGGCCGAAATTCCCGGCCTCGGTGATGGCGCAGTTGAGCGCCTCGTTGGCTTTGGGAGTGAGGGATGAAAATCTGTACAAGGCATATCCTCCAAACCAGAATGGATTGTGGTAAACTCTATGCGGGGCGCTGGCGCTGTTTGCTTATCCGGTTTTAAAATTCCTGTGCCCTATAGAATCCTTATCCATTATGGTCCCTATACCGGAAGGTTATTCCCCGCCAAGCGATGAACCATTTTTATCCACAGGGCATAGTATATGTTGAAATCTCAATTTAGGAGGAATTTCTCAATGAATGGATTCAATGGCTGCTGGTGGATACTTATCATCATCGTTCTGATTGCTTGCTGCGGCGGCGGTTGGGGCTCCAACAGCTGGGGCGGCTGCGGCTGTGGCTGCGGCTGCAACAACAACGGGTGCGGCTGCAATGGCGGCTGCAATGGCGGCTGTAACAATGGCTGCTGCTGCAACAACTGCTGCTGCAACGATGGCTGCGGCTGCTAACTCTCCAGTTTAAGCCAAAAGGAAGGGCGCGGGCCTCTAGGGCCTGCGCCCTTCCGCCCTTTGGGTAAAGATTTTCTGGTTTAGCCAAGCCGGTAAAAAATAAAAAAACACCCGCAGAAGGCGGGTGTTTTTTTATGATACAATTTTTATGACGGAAGTTTAAAGTTGAGCTTGGAAGGGGTGAAGCGCTTGAGCGCGGCTTCGTTATAAACGATCTCCAACGTATTCCCTTGTTCAGCGAGCCATTGTTCAAATTCTTCTTCTTTCATCTCTTGAAGGAGGCTGGGCTTGAGGCTTTCATAGTCCTCTTGGCTGAACATCGGATCCACCCGCATGGCGATATAGATCGCCTGCTCATCCCGGACGAGCTTTACCTCGCCCTCTGCTGCGCCGAACATCTCATCGGTCAGCGTCTTAGAAGGAGCGGAAGAATCCTTGGTTAAGATGAGATCATACTCTCCCTCGGTAATGGTAATCCGCTCCGCCGGTTCAGCTTCCTCCGCTGGGGAAGAGCTCTCGCTGCTGGAGGAAGAGGCTTCCTCCGCCGCTTTCAGCGCTTCCTCATAGAGCTCATTCTGGTATTCTTCAATCAGGACCGTCAGGCTCTCGCCCTTCTGGGCGCGCTCAAAATAGCCGTTGGCCTTTTCTTCTAGGGCGGTCTTTTCCTCCTCGCTCAGGGAAGAGGAAAAGGTGAGGGGGAGATAGCGCACCCGCACACGGTTTTCTAAATAATAATTTTTGTACTCCTCTTCGCTCGGAGACTGTTCGCCGCCTTCTCCATAGATCGATTCAAAAAGCCGGGTCTGGGTGAGATAGTTGCGGGTCATGAGCAGAACGGAATCCTTTGAAATACCGTTTTGGGTATAAAATGTGCCCGAATATAGCCAGAGCTGCTCCAAGCTGTTTTGGAGCCCCGCCTCGTCTTCGGCGGAAAGGGCGATCCCCCGTTCAGCTGCCAGCTTGTTTACCGCGAAATAGGAGCGGGTATACTGCGCCGCACGCTCGGAAATATAGTCCGCCGCCGGCCGGCCCTCCACTTCATTTTTCAGAACGAATTTTTTCAATTCGTCGCCGGTCATGGAGGTTTCCCACGCGATGCCGGCCTCCTTCAGCGCGTCCTGCGCATCGTAATAACCGTCGATCTGGTTAAGAATATAGACGCCGGCCGGCATCGTTGTCTCCGCATAGCTGGCCGCCCAGCTTGTGTCGCTCCCGCAGGCGGCGAGCGACGTTGCCATTGCTGCGCTTAGAACAAGGGCCGCCGCCCGTTGTTTACCGTTCATGTTGGTGTTCCTCCCATAATAATGGGGCGTCCATTGGAATGAGCCGTTTATGGTCGCCTCTCGTTTTCATCGTTTCGCCCGCCTGAAAGGGGGAAAAACAAAATATAGCTAAAATATTATACACCTAAAAGCGGAGCCTGTCCACTCTCATTTGCGGCTTTGCGGAGGCATTTGCAGGAAAAGCCGCCGTTCCTTTATACTCGTTGCGCCGGCAAACGTTTATTCATGGCATTCCTTTTACAATATCCGGATAGACGTTACTCAGCAGGCTATTCCCCTGTAAGGTCATTTCCTCGGCAATTCTCATCCTTTCATTTTTAGACTTTAGATCGCCGCATACCGGAATGATTTTCATAAAATCATCTCCTCTGCTGCAACCTTCCGCTTATCCGTAAACGCCCGCCTTGATTTCAGCAAAAATGGGCGTTCTCTTGCAGATATATGGAAGAACGGGAGGGGGCTTATCGATATTTATGCGAGGGGAAGAAGGGCGGCTGTAATTTGTTGTTGACTTTAGCGGCGTTTGCCGTTATAATAATATTTACACAAATGATGCAGATATCCATCCATCCTTGCTGCTGTGGCTCAGTTGGCAGAGCAGAGCGCTCGTAATGCGCAGGTTACTGATTGCAGATAGTGTAGGCCGTTCAAGAAAACAGACCGAAGCGGCTCTACGACAGACAAATAGGGAGAACGAAACGCTCCCCCTCATATATGCTTCCGTGGCTCAGGGGTAGAGCAGCTCACTCGTAATGAGCAGGTCGTCGGTTCAAATCCGACCGGGAGCTCCATGAGAAAAGCCCATAAACATCATGTTTATGGGCTTTTCTCTATGCGTCTGTAAGATCTGCCGGGAGTAAACGCTGAAAAAAGGTCAAAGACCGGGACTCCATTCGATGCAAATCCCCCCGCGGCAGAGTCGAGGGGGGATTTGCATTTGAACTTTTGGTTCAGACTAAGGCATAAAGGAAAGTCTATTCGCGTAATTCCCAGCCTTGTTCCGGCTTGCAAACTTGACCGATTTTCCCAGATTTAAAGTGACTGTATGGGCGCAAGGCCGCACCTTGCCAGATACAATGCGGCGTTCATTGCAGCAGCTTGGATTTTTTTGGCTGCCGCAGCGACTCTTTATTCGGCAATATCCACCGTGCAGCCGCAAGCGTTTAAACTTTTGACTACTTCGCCGTCCACCTTGTCATCTGTAATCACCCGGTCAACCTGATCCAAGGAACAAACAACCGACTTGTTGATTTTCCCAAACTTCGTGTGATCCGCCACTAAAATCGTGCGGGTGGCGGATTGAATCATTTTTTGCTTGATGCTGGAGGCCAGAACATAGGGGTCTGTTACCCCAAACTCCGTGTGAACACTGTAGGCGCCCATAAAAAAGGTATTGGCCCGGAACTGCGCTATCATTACCTCTGCGGCGGGCCCCACGATGCTGGCCGGGTAGCTGCCATTGCCGATGTTTCCCCCGCAGATGAATACGGAAATATTGTTGGGGCTTTGATCCAGAAGGTACGCGATGGTGATGCTGTTGGTGATAACGGAAATATCCCGGTGGCCGGAAAGCAGCCGGGCAATTTCCGTATTGGTCGACCCGCTGTCCAAAAAAAGCGTGTCCCCCGGCGACACAAGCGAAACCGCCTTCTCGGCGATTCTGCGCTTTTCGGGCAGATTGGGGTCGCTTGGTTCCCCGGTGTTTTGCTTCTCCCGGCCGATTGCACCGCCTGTCACGCGCTTCAAAAGACCAAGCCGCTCCATTTCAGCAAAATCCCTGCGCACTGTGGCCGGGGAGACCCCAAGCCGGTTACAGGCATCCTCCACTTTTAGAAAGGTGTACTCCTGAATAAGTGCTAAAATGTCCTCGTGTCGTCCCATAATCGTCTCCTCGTCGCAGTTTCTCATGCCTTAATCTTAGCCCAGCAATGCAGCTGTGTCAATAGTTTTGATTGATTTTAATCACAAAATCGTATAACACATTAATTTCAATAATCATTTTGTGCGTTTTATATTGACAAATTATAGAGATTTCACTATAATGCACTTGTAGATGATTATAATCACGAAAACTACAAAATAATGATTAATTTTAATCAAACAGAAAAGGACGGTGTATGGATTGAAACTCATATTCTTGGGCACATCCGGCTGCATCCCCGATATTGGCGACGACACCGCTAGTATGCTGATCGACGGCAAATATTTGGTTGACGTAGGCTGGGACGTCGTCAGCAACCTGAGGGATAAGGGCGTGGATCCCCTTTGCGTCAATACCGTATTTTTCACCCACATGCACCATGACCACCACATGTCCCTTCCGGCGTTTCTATTCTACCACCTACAGAGCAAGCGAACCCTGGAACACCTTACCCTTGTGGGCCCCAAGGAAGATTTGGAACTGGTATGCGGGCTCACCTTGGACTATCTTCAGATTTCCCGCTTCTATCCGGACTGCAAGCCGCCGGTTCTTCGGACTCTGCTTCCCGGAGAAGCTATGGCGCTGGATGGAGTCACCGTCACAGCCTGTCCGTCCCGTCACGCGGTTCCCGGCCTCTGCTACCGCTTCGAGAACGCGGACGGCAGGGCCCTGTGCCTGACCGGAGACACCGCCTACAACAAGCCTATGGCGGAGTTTTTTGAGGGCTGTGACCTCCTGGTTCACGAGACCTCCTGGGGTCCCGGCCGGGCGGATCCCATCAAAAACGTCAACATGCTTCACTCTGGCGCGGAGGAGGCCGGCATCGTCGCCGGTGAGGCGCACGCCAAGAAACTTTTCCTTGTCCACGGCCCCCAGCATCTGGTCGACGCATGTATCCAATCCGCCGGGAAGCACTTCAGCGGCCCGATTCAATGGCCGCAGCAGGGCGTCCCATACACAGTATAACCGATATGAGCGAATGGAGGAGCATCATGAAAACACGGATGAAAAAACTGTCAGGTATCTTTTTGGTCTTGACCATGGTTCTGGCCCTGGCTTCCTGCGGGAAATCGGAAACCGGCGGCGGAAGTTCCGCAGCTTCCATCCCATCCCCGGCTCCCAAAGGCGAGGCAAGCGCCGAAGCCCCTGCCGGCGGCGCCGGGGCGCCCGTGTCGGGCGACATCGTGTTCCAGACCTGGACCACGGAGATCAAGGAAATCGTGGATCTGCAAACCGAAGCCATGAAAGCTATCTACCCCGACGTCAACATCAAGCTGGAAATCCTCAGCTACGACGACTACTGGCAAAAGCTGCCCATCGCCATTGCCAGCGGTGCAGGCCCCGACATGTATCTCATGACAAGGCCTAACTTTGAGGTTTTCGCAAACGCCGGGCAGGCCGCCGACATCACCTCCTATATGACAACGTCGGAGGCCCTCAAGAAAAACGCGTCCGAGGTGGATCCCACCCTCATCGAAACCTATCAGCTGAACGGCAAGCAGATGGGGTATCCCCTGAGCTATGAGTCAACCGGCATTATCTTTAACAAGGAAATTTTTGAGGAAGCCGGCATTCCCTTCCCCTCAGAAATTGAGGCGACATGGACTTGGGACGATCTGCGGGACATCGCCAACACCCTGACCAAGCGGGAAGGGGAGAAAATCACACAGTTTGGGTACTACATCCCCGCCGGCCGTTTTCCCACCTTTGAGTTCATCTGGGCTAATGGCGGAGAGCTGTTCAACGAGGATGGCACCCGCTGTGAAATCGCCAACGACGCGGGGAAAGAAGCCATCCAGTTCCTGGCCGATATGATGCTGGTGGATCAGGTCTCTCCCACCATCGCCTACACCCAGAGCGAATCCTCCACCGATATGTTCCTGTCGGGGAAAATTGCAATGATGAGCCTCATGAACTCAAGCATCTCCCGCATGATCGACGACATCAAGGATTTTGAGTGGGATGTGGCGGAAATGCCCCTGAATCCCAAAACCGGCAAGCGCTATGCTTCCTCCAATGTGCTGGGCTACATGATCAGCCCCAACTCCCAGAGCATCGACGCCTGCATTGCGTATCTGGCCTTCATCACCTCGGCCGAGCAGCAGTCTCTCTTTGCCGAAAAGCATGTCTATATTCCGGCCAACAAGAACTCCCAGTCCGAATATTTTGAAAGCGCTGTCCCTGCCAATCTCCAGGCTTTTGAGCGGGCTCTCAGCTACGCAAAGCCCATGGTGATGTCCGGCTATGTCCCCTATGCCCAGACCACCAGCGTCATTACCGAGGCTCTCACCAACATCTATAACGGCGCCTATTCCGTCGAGGAGGCCTGGACCGACGCCCAGGATCAGCTCAATGAGGTTATCGACGAGAAAATCCATTAGACTTTGAGGAAACGGGGCTCCCTTTCAGCTGAAGTCCAAGGGAGCCCCTTCCGTTTATTCTGGCTATAGGAGGGAGAAAATGTCCGGAAAGAAGCCAAATAGCAAACTCACGGCCAGGGCTCGCCGCGACAATCGAATCGGATGGCTTATGGCCTCTCCATGGATTCTGGGCTTTTGTTTTTTTATGCTGATTCCGGTTGTAGTGTCGGTGTTTCTCAGCCTGACCAACTACAGCCTGCTCAGCGCTCCGGAGTTCGTCGGCCTTGCCAACTACAAAAAGATGCTGTTCAACGATCCCAATGTCTGGCACTCTATGTGGATCACCATTCTTTATGCCGTGGTCAACGTACCCTTGACCCTGGGCCTCAGCTTTATTTTGGCTCTGCTCATCAACCGGAAGATCCGAGGCGTCTCCCTGTTTCGCACCATCTTCTATCTGCCCACCATCATCAGCGGTGTCGCCGTCGGTCTCCTGTGGACGCAGATCTTCAACCCGGATTTTGGCATTCTCTCCTTCATTGCGGAGAAACTCTTTGGCATCCGGGGGATCCAGTGGCTCAACAACCCCAAACTGGTGCTGCCCAGCTTGATTCTGGTCAGTCTCTGGGGGATGGGCCGCTCGATGATCATCAACCTGTCGGGGCTTCAGAGCATCCCCACCGAACTCTATGAGTCCGCGTCCATCGACGGCTGCACGGGGCTTCGCTCGGTTGTCCGCATTACCATTCCCATGATGACGCCCACCATTTTTCTGAACTTAATCACAGGCATCATCGGCGCGTTCCAGACCTTTACCAACGCCTATGTCATGACGTCCGGCGGGCCCAACAAGGCGAGCCTTTTTTACATGCTTTACCTGTATCAAAACGCCTTCAAGAACTTCCGCATGGGGTACGCCTCCGCCCTGTCCTGGCTGCTGTTCCTGGTCGTGCTTGTGCTGACATATGTGGTGTTCTGGTCGTCGAACCGCTGGGTCTACTATGAATCGGGGGAGGGAAGATAATGAACATGAAAACACGCAGGCGCATTGCGGACGTCCTTACCTACCTGGCCCTGGGTCTGAGCTCCGTTGTCTTTCTGACTCCCATCGCCTGGCTTCTGTCCACATCCCTAAAGGACAACCAGCAGGTATTCCGCATGCCCCCCAGCTTGATTCCATCCCCTGCGCTATGGGAGAATTACCGGGACGCTCTCACTGTTTCCGGTCTCCCCTTCGGCCGGTTTTTCTTCAACAGCACCATTATCGTCTGTTTCGCCGCCACAGGCGCCGTCATCTCCAGCTCCATTGTTTCCTACTCCTTCGCCCGCATTCGCTGGAAAGGCCGGGATTCTCTGTTTTTTATCATCATTATGACCATGGTAATCCCCGCCGAGGTTATCATCGTCCCCCAGTTTGTCATCTACAATACCATCGGCTGGGTCGATACGTATCTGCCGCTCATTGCCCCCTCCTTTTTTGGGCTCCCCTTTCATATCTTCATCCTGCGCCAGTACATGCGGGGCATTCCCCTCGAGATGGATGAGGCGGCGGAAATCGATGGCTGCAACCGTTGGTCCATTCTGTGGCGAATCATTTTCCCACAGAGCAAGGCGGCGGTTCTCACCATCGTAATCTATTCCATTCAAGGGCATTGGAATGCGTTTATGGAGCCTCTTATCTATCTCAACACCATGGAGAAGTTCACCCTAACCTTGGGCCTTAGCTTTTTTAAGGGCCAGTTTGGAACACAATGGGGCTTGCTGATGGCCGCATCCGTTATGGTTGTGCTTCCCATTCTGCTGCTCTTTGTGGTAGCGCAAAAGCAATTTATTCAGGGAATTGTTGTATCCGGCGTCAAGGGATGACGCCGCGCACCCATGGAAGCACCCGCCAAAAAAGGGAATATGCCCATCTGCGGCGTCTCGCACGTTCCCTTTATTGACGGCTTCCGGCGGTGCCTTATACAAGAACAATGGTGGGAAAGAGGGCGATCGTGTGCGAATTGTAGTGATTGGGGATCTGCAATATCAACAGGGGGAAGAGGAGTCGGTTCGGGCAACCATGAGGAGCATTGCAGCCCTTCATCCGGATTTGACCGTCGCCATGGGCGATTACGGTTCTCACCAGAGTGCGGGCAGTGAAGCCGGGATCAAAACCGTCTACGATATGCTTCTGGAGTGCGGCGGTGAGTTGCGCATGCTTGTCGGCAACCATGACCTGCAAATCGAGACGGGGACCGGCGCCGGGGCAGTCGGTTCCATTGAGCGGCTGGTGCGAAGCCTCTGTGGAGTGGACAGCACGCACGGCGTTCTGGAGTATGCCGGCTTCCGGCTTCTGTTTTTGTCCTGTGATCTGCAACCCAAGGAGCAATGTATATGTAGGCAGGAATGCTATCTTACGGAGGAATCCTTCCAGTCCTTGACGCAGCTTCTGGATGCCAGGCCCGGCGTTCCGGTTATTGTTTTCTCCCATGCGCCTATTTTGGGCTGCGGGCTGCAAACAGTGCCCAACGTCCATGTTCGGGCCACCAACGCATTTTTGGATCAAAACCACAACCCTGGGCGCTGGGTGAATTGGATCCGGAGCCACCCCCAAATCAAGCTCTGGTTTTCCGCTCACTATCACCTGAGCCCGGAAAACCCAGGCGCTCTTTCCCGGCGGTACGGGGTGACCTTTCTGGGCTGCGGCGCCCCGACAAGCGCCAGCCGGGACGGCATGCACCAATCGCGGATGCTGGAAATTGCCCCCCATGCAGACAGCGGGAAACTTGCCGCCACCGTATCCATATTCGATCATGACAGCGGCATGCCGGCCCAGGCAGCCCCCGTCTTGGTTCCCCTTGACCCGATTCACCGGCCGGTTCCGTTCCAGCGGCCGCCCGCGCCGATTCCCACCGACAGCCCTTCGATATCCTGCGCCTGCAACCATGTATTTCGGACAGCTTGCGGCAAGCCGTTGGCCAACGGCTTGGCCTACCGAAACGGCCGCCTCTACGCAGCCACCGACATAGGCTATCTGTGGGAGGTGGACGCAATTTTTGGGGAGGCTATGGGCACATGGGGGCTGCTCGGAGACAACACAGACGGTTTGTGTCTTTCAGAAAATTTGCTGTGGCGGTATGACGGCAACAAGCTGTTGGTGGGGGACACCGGCAGTCCAAGGCGTTTTGCTAGGGATCCCTGTGACCCGGAGCAAATTCGGTATGAAACGTTTTTCCCCGACTCCATCATCCGATTACACCCGGCTGCTGGCGGCGCTGTGTTTGTACATACGCATGGCGCAGTATGGCTGTGCCGTTTGGAAGGGGATGAGATTCGGAAGGAGGGCTGTAACAAGGCCCTCCACGCAATACCTCATAACGAGCTGCGGCTTCATGGAGGATACCTTCAAGTGTACGTCTCGCAAAGTGCCGGGTGGGTGACGCTCATGACCGGAACGCCTGTTTCAGCCTACACAGTGGTTGCCAACGGCAATAGAAGCATCACCGCTTGGGTTGTCTCTCCCGGCGCAGATCATGATTTATGTTTCCAAAACCTTGAAATCCATTTTTTGCCTTTACGATTGTAATGCGGACAGATATCGATAAGGCTCTCCATCGGCCGTCACAGCTTGCAGGATAGCCGCCTTGCGTGAGCGTTCCAGTTGGAGCCGTAGGGCGTCCTCTCTTAATCCATTGGGAGAGCGATGCCGAAAATAGAATTGCGAGCAATCCGCCTGTCAAATTTTCAGCCGCGCCCCATACGCCTCCAGCGTCATCTCACTCTCCCCGGCGAGCATGGCATCCCGCGGCGCCATTGCCTCCCGCGACCAGTAGTTCCAGAAAAACCGCCTGACGAAGCCGTTTTTAGGCCGTCAGGCGGTTTTTCTTTTCTCAAAAAGATTTATTCCAGGATTTCGCCCCAAAGTTTGGCTTTCATCCGGTAGGATTCGGTCGCTTCCTTCAGCATATCCTCATAAAACGTCTTTGCCGTTTGCTGCCGCTGACAGGCGATTTCCGCCCCCCGCCGGGTAAAAAAATGGGTGTATAAGGTTTCCAATTTGAATTTATATTCCCGGAAGAAGGAGGGGGCCCCGGCATCCGTTCCATCCAAAATCTCCCCGTTTTCCCGGAAAGAGTAAAGAGGTTCCCCTACCTGGCCGATGTAGAGCAGCGACCGCGCAATTCCCAGCGCCCCGGAAACGTCGATTTTATCGGCGTCGAAGAGAACTTTCGCTTCGATGCTCCGGCAGGGATTATCCGCCCGGTAGCGGTGCGAGCGGATGCAGGCCGCGACCTCCCCGGCAAAATCCGAGCTGAAGCCGCTTTCCAGCAGAAAAGCCCGCGCCTTTTCCGCCCCGGCGGCGGCATGGCACAGGCGCGGGTTTTCAAATTGCTCCTGCCGTCCGATATCGTGCAGCAGGCAGGCCGTTATCAGGATATCCAGATTTACGCCGCTCTCCTGTCCGGCAATATCCAGGGCGGTATAAAGCACGCGGTAAATATGTTCCTTATCATGGGCGCTGTCTGCCATACACGACTGCATATAGCGTTCTATCCGCGCATAGTCCGACGCCTTCATGAAAAAAGCCTCCTTTGCGTTTCTGTTTTGAAGGGGCGCTGCAAAATAGAACAGGCTGCAAAAAACCATCCCCGGCCTGCGAAAGAAATTGTGCAGGCGGCTTTTCCGGCTCGCAGAAAGGGCGCGATGCAGAAATTCATTCTGTAACGCACCCCTTCTGTATAACCCTATAGATTTTCGGGCAGAATTTCACCAGCCCGTTGCAGGCAGATCTTGGCAACCATCGGCCCGATGATTTCATAGATAAAGGTGCCGCACAGCACCACCGCCCGGATTACCTGCGCATATTGCGGAACCACCTCCTGCGCGACCAGCGTTAGGCCGATAGCAACGCCCGCCTGGGGGATCAGCGTCGGACCCAGGTATTTCTTGATGGCCGGATCGGATTTCATCAGGACGGCGCCGGCGGTAGCGCCCAGCCACTTGCCGATTACGCGGGCCACCACGTACAGCACGCCCACCAGCCCGATGGTCGGGAGCACCGAGAGGTTGAGCTCGGCCCCGGAGATGACGAAGAACATCATAAAAATCGGGCCGGTAACGGAATCGGCGAGCTGCATGATTTCATTGGCGCTTTTGCAGATATTGACCAGCACCGCCCCCATGACCATGGTGGTCAGCAGCGCGGAAGCGCCCGCCCAGTCCGCAAGGGCCGCCGCCAGGAAGATAAAGGCTACCGCAATGCACAGCCGGTTGGAGCTCTTTTTAAAGAAGCGCAGGGGAATGGTGAACGCCAGCGCCAGAGCGCCGCCAATGACCGCCGCCAAAACGACCTCCAACACGGGAGAGAGGATAGAGAGAAGCAGCGAGCTCTCTCCGCCGGCGTTTTGAAGAGTACCGGCGATTGCAACCGAGAAGCCGAAGGCGATGAGCGCTACGGCGTCATCAAGCGCGACCACGCTCAACAGCGTTTGGGTCAACGGGCCCTTCGCCCGGTACTGCTTAATGACCATAATGGTAGCCGCGGGCGCAGTGGCCGAGGCGATGGCGCCGATCACCAACGCGAACGGCAAGGGCTCTCCGGCCAGCAGCATGGCAACGGCCACCGCCGCCACCGCGCCCAAGCCCTCGCAAACGGCAATAACCACCGGCGTGATGCCCACGCGCTTAAAATAGCTGAGCTTAAATTCGCTGCCGATGGAAAAGGCGATGAAGCCCAGCGCTATCTCCGAGAGAACATCCAGCTCCGCCACCAGGTCCGCCTTCAAAATGCCGGTGATATAGGGCCCCAGCAACAAGCCCGCAAGCAGATAGCCCGTTACATTGGGCAATTTAATGTGCTTGACCAGCCGGCCGAAAAACAGGCCGCTGAGGAGGATAACGCCCAGATAAAATAACACGCTCATTTTGCCGCTTTATCCTCCCTTAAGCCTTTGATAAAATCCACTGGAAGGGTAAATACGATGCCGGTATCCGGCCGGGACAAGCTGCCCACAACGCTCTCAATCACCCGGACAACCTTCTCTACCTGACTGTCCTCCACCACGGTGAAAATGGTGCGGCTCTCCTCGCGATCCGGGTCGAGGAAAGCGCGCAGGGAGCCTAAAAACCGGTCGTCCTCGTGTCCTGCGTGGGAAAGCTCCCGCGCCATTCCCAGGCTGTGGAAGATGGTTGCGCCGCCGATCTTTTCCTCGGCAAACCCTTCGAGCAGCTCGTCCAGCAGTTCTACCTTGTTCAGCACAAAAACCAATAGCTTCATGTACCGGTCTCCTTTCATTCTGCATACGGCGGCCTTTGGCCCGCCGATCCGCCGCTTTTGCGGCTTCCTCATTCTACCACTTTTTGAACAGATTGTAAACCAATGGGAAGCCCCACCGTTTTCTTGTTTTACCCATCTTCCGCCGTTTATAATGGGGGAACGGGAAGCTGTGCTTCTCCAACTGCCAATAAGGATGTGAACCGCTTTGAAAAAGGCTTTGCTGTCCATTTACCTGCTGCTGACCGCGGCGCTGGTTTTGCTCCCCGTCCCCGGCGAGGCGCTCTCCCAGGCGGGGCTGCCCGCTTCCGCCAGGCAAGACGCTTCCCCGGCCAGCCCCTCCAGCCGTGCGGCCGGTGAATCTGAAAGCGCCTCATCCTCCCAGCCGGAGGGCAAGACGGCCGGGAAGGAGGTATACGGTACGCTGACCCGGCTTTATGCGCCGCCGGTCCCCGGCCTGTCGGCTCTCCCGGAGGCCGGCGGCGTTACGGCCAACATCCCGCCGCAGGAGGCCAGCCCGGAGGGCTGTTATCTTCCGGAAGAGGAAGCCTGGCTGGCCGAGGCTGTCAATGCCTGGCGGCAGCAATCGGGCGCGGCGATTCTGGAAATGGATGATGCGCTGCAACGTTCCGCACGGCTGCGCGCAAAGGAGATGGCGCAGAACCGGTGCTTCTCCCATACCCGTCCGGACGGCCGGGCCTGGATCACGGCTCTGCCCGCGTCCGACTCGTTCTCCTGTCCGCTGCGCGGGGAGGTGTTTGGAACCGCGCTGGGCGGGACACCGCGGCAAGCGGCCGAACGCTGGATGGAGGAATGGGAAGGGAGTCCCTCCGAAAAGGAGAATATCTGCCTAGCGGAATTTGAACGCGTCGGAATTGGGATCTATGCCTGTGAGGAGAATGGGAAACAGCTTTCCTGCGCTGTTCTCCTGTTTTCCGGCAGCGAAGGGAGCGCCGCAGAATGAAACTCTGCGGCGCTCCCTTTTTCTACAAGCCGGGGGATCGGCCTGCACAATTTATTTTACAGGCCGCAGGCGCGTTTTTACCGCTCTGCTTCATTCTGCAACGCGCCCTTTCTCTTTGGTAAGACGGGGAGCGTTTGCAGCCGCTCTCATCTATAGAGCTGCATGACCGGGAGCGCGCTGGGGCGGAATTTCCGGCGGCCTCCCTTTTTGGCCCTGCATTTGCATTTTTTGAGCGGCAAGATTATACTTACCGGTGGTAGGATAAATGGAAAGCAGAGCTGGGGCAGGGCGGCTTCTATCCGCGCAAAATGGCTTTCAAGAGAGGATACGCCGGGCCGCCCGGCTTTATCCGGTTTGCTCCAAAAACAGGAGGGCTTTTTATGCAGAAGGGCATGGGTTTTTTAAAATTGGCGTCCGAGCGGTATTCGGTTCGGAAATTCAGCCGGGATCCGGTTCCGCGGGAGGTGATAAGCACTATCCTGAAAGCAGGCCATGTAGCGCCGACCGCCTGCAACCTTCAGCCGCAGCGTATTTTGGTGATCGATGAAGCGGAAAGCCTGGAACGGCTAAAAAAGTGTACGCGCTTTCATTTTGACGCGCCCGCCGCGCTGCTCGTTTGCTGCCACAGGGGGGAGTGCTGGCAGCGGAAACAGGATGGGAAAACCAGCGGCGAAATCGATGCGGGCATCGTTGCCACGCACATGATGTTAGAAGCCGCCGCCTTAGGCGTGGGCACGACCTGGGTGATGTCCTTCTCCCCGGAGGCTGTTCGGGAGGAGTTCCGCCTTCCGGAGCCTATCGATCCCGTCGCCCTGTTGGTGATGGGATACCCTGCGGAAGATGCGAAACCCTTTCCGAGCCATTCAGAGTTCCGGCCGGAGGAAGAGCTGGTGGTCTATAACCGGTTTTAAACGGGAAAGGGGCTGTAAAAAACGCACTGCGTTTTTTACAGCCCCTTGGAAAAGGACTTCCGGAGCGAAGAGAATACCCTGAATTTTGCATTATCCGCGCGAAGCCGCCGCCTTTTCCGGTTTCTGCAAACCGGGAATGTGTTTTGTTACAACCCCCAAAACGCTTTGGCCTGCTTTTACGGCGTGCCCTCCTCCTTAGAAATGAGGTAATAGCGGTTCTGAAAGGCCTCGTTCCGGGCATGTTTTTCTTCCCGCAGCCGGTTGAGCTGTTCGGGAGAGCAGCCGCTTGCTTCGCCGGGGGCGAACACTACCTCCAGAATATCGGCAAGCTCTTCCGGCTCCCGGCTCTCCAGATACTCCGCCGTCTCTTCCCGGAGCTTTTTCTCCAGCTCGGTTTGATAGGCGTCGTTGGATAGGATGGAGACATGTGGGATTTCTCCCTGTTCCCGGATAATTTCCGGAATTTTATCACGGACGAGCTTATGATAGGTTTTCAAGGACGCCCTCTTTCTTATTTTTTCCCAAGGAGAGTAAGTCCTTTGGACAGTAGTCCTTGAGAGCGGCGGTCTTTGGAGGGGTCAGTCTTTTGTGCAGACGAAGGCCCCCATACGGAACTGATCTTCGTTCAGCCGGGCGCGCAGCCGGAAGCCGGCCTCCGTCAAGGCGGAGCGGTATTCCGTTTCGGAAAAGAGGGTGATGCTCTGCTGGTGGCGAAGGGCGGTTATCTCTCCATCCTGCCCAACGAGATGCCGCATATCCACCTGCACCTTGCGGGGAGAAACACGGCGCACCGCCTCCATGCGGCAGAAATGAATGCCGCCGCGCAGCCCGCTGCCGGTGAGGATCTTCTCTTGGAAGGTTTCCTGCGTATCCCAAGGGGTGAGCAGGAAGAGCCCGCCCGGTTCGAGGTGCTCCCAGGCGCGGCGGATCCCCGCTGACAGCTCGCCGGTATCGCTGGCAAAGCCGATACTGCCATATAAGTTTAGCACAATGTCAAAGCGCCGGTCCAGCTGAAAACGGAACATATCTCCCTCCAAAAAAGAGGCTTCCGGCAGCTTGGCGCGGGCGGCCTGGAGCATCTCCGGGCTGAGATCCAACCCGGTGACGGAAAACCTCCTGCTCAGGTGCAGGCTCTGTTCCCCGGTGCCGCAGGCAATATCCAGCAGGGTGCGGCTCTGCGGGCGGCCATAGCGCTCGCAGAGCTCTATAATCTGAGCCGCTTCCTCGCGGTATGCCTCCGGGTCTACGTACATAGCGTCGTAATAGCGGGCGATGGATGAAAAATCGGCGTTCATGATGAATCCCTCCTAATCAGCGGTGTGCAGACGGTACCATCCAAGAACTTTACCGGTTTGGTTTTCAGCGGGCCGAAGGCCCTCAAGCGCGCTTTCCCATTATAACAGGAAAAGAAAAAAAGACTAGACTTTTTCTTCCGGCTGTGGTAAAGTATAAGCTATCTCGTACCTACCGGCAGGCTGGCCGGAAACGGCATTTTTCTCGCATTTTTCGACAGGCTGCGGCAGAAAAATGGCCGCCGCCTGTTTTTTCGTTTTTATTCGATATCTGCGTTTACCTTCAGCGGGCGGGAAGAGGGTTTCGCGAGAGGCTTCTTTCTGCGCTTTAATATTTTCAAAATCGCTTGACAAAGCCTGTCTTTTGCTATAATATACAAGAGAATCACAGTTGATTTCTTGAGGATCATCATGGATACTATCGGGTTTCCTTCCTCCTATCATACACAGACCGATCCGGAGCTGATTCAGCTTATCCGGAAGGGCGATGAGCTGGCCTTCGGCTGTTTGTGCGCGCGTTATCTTTCCCTCTGCCGGTTGGTTGCCCGCCGCTATAGCGGTTTGGGGCTGGAAGAGGAGGACTTGGCGCAAGAGGGAATGGTCGGTTTAATTGAAGCTACCCGCCGTTTTGATCCATGTAAGCAAGTCCCGTTTGAAGCCTATGCACGCAAATGTATCTCCTCTAAAATCCTCTCTGCGCTGGATGCCCTGTCGGCTCAGAAACGAAAGGCCAATCTGGACAGCCTGCCTCTCGATGAACAGCAGGATGCGCCGGGGCTGCATATTCCTTCGCCGGATGAATTGTTCATTGAAAGCGAGGAGGTTCAGAAGCGCAGCGAACAGATTTTATCTCTTTTGTCCCCTTCTGAAAGCGATACATTAAGACTCTATCTTCGCGGTTGTTCTTATGCGCAGATTGCAGCGCAGCTTGGTCTACCACAAAAGTCGGTAGACAATGCCTTGCAGCGGGTCCGACGAAAGTTAAGGTCGGCGTTTGGACGTTGAATTCAAGCCGTCCTGTTTTTACCCCCTTCCCGGTTAGCGGCCGGATATTCCGGTTTCTAATTCATAAAGTGCCCTACCTGACGCAGCGCAATTGTTCCACAATGGCAAAACGGACTAGGAGAGGCAAATATCTATTCAAGTGAGGTAAAAGAAATGTACGAAGACAAGACCTTAGTATGCAAGGAATGTGGCTCCGAGTTCGTGTTCACCGCTGGGGAACAGGAATTTTATGCGGAGCGCGGCTTTGAGAACGAGCCCCAGCGCTGCAAAGCCTGCCGCGACGCTCGTAAGAACAACAAGCGCGAGCGGGAGATGTTCACCGCCACCTGCGCCGGCTGCGGCAAGGAAGCGCGCGTTCCCTTCAAGCCCCGCGAGGATCGTCCGGTTTATTGCAGCGAGTGCTTTGCCAAAATGAACGACAGAGGCTAAATCCGCTTCGGAGAATATGCCTTATGGAAATGCCGTTTGGAAGATACCCGTATCTTCCAAACGGCATTTTTTTGTTGCTTTTGGTTTTAAGCGGGGGCATGCAGGAGCGGGCGCCGGCCTTCTTGAAGAAGGGGGGAAGCCGCCTTCTGCTCCCTTTCGATTTAGATCTCCGGCATTTCGGCGAAGCCTTCTTCGACAACCTCCGGGCGGATCGATCCGGCGCTCAGCTCTTGCAGCTTCTTTTCAAAGCCCGGCCGGTTCTCCCGGCGAATGCGCAGCGTCAGCGTCACCTCCGCGCCGAAATCAGAGTCCAGCGTCAGGATACCGAACTGCGGCAGCAGATAGTTGATCTTCCCATAGAGCCCATAGTCGCTTTGGATGCGCAGCGTCAGGCATTCGCACATCTGCATCCGCTCGGCGGCGTCCACGGCGATTTTGGCCCCGTGGGTATAGGCGCGCACCAGGCCGCCCCCTCCGAGCAGGATGCCGCCGAAATACCGGGTAACGACCACGCAGACATCGGTCAGCCCCTCTTTTTGCAGCACATCGAGCACCGGCAGCCCGGCGGTCCCCTGCGGCTCCCCGTCGTCGCTGTAGCGGCGCAGGTTCCCTTCGCGCAGGATATAGGCATAGACGTTGTGGTTCGCATCCCAATATTGCTGGCGCATCTGCTCAATGAAGGCAATGGCCTCCGCCTCCTGCTGCACCGGAAGGATATGCCCGATGAACCGGGAGCGCCGTTCCACAAAGGAATCCTCCGCCCCGGCCCGGATGGTGAGATAGCTCATGGCTTTTCGCCTCCTGGTTCTGCTTGATACTGCCCCTATTAAATGGATCATAACGGAACTAGGAATGAATGTCAAGCCGGACAATGGCTTGTGCTATTGCCGCTCGGACAGCAGCACCCGGATAATCCCGCTGATATAACGCTTTTCCTGTGGGGTGCATTGGTTCAGCAGGTCAATGATATCAGTTGTCATATAATCCTTTCCTTCGCTTGAAGAGCCGGCCAGGATGTCATTCGGCGTCACATCCAGAGCGACGCATAGACGCATTAGCGTTTCTATGCTGGGAATTGAGTGGTTGTGCTCAATATTAGAGAGATAGTTATTAGAAAGCTCCGCTTTTTCTGCCAGTTTCCCTTGCGTCCAGCCCCGTTCCTTGCGCAGAGCTTCAATGCGCCTGCCTATCAGAGCAAAATCTACAGTCATTTTCGTTCACCCCGCATTTTAAGCATAAGATATGCGGGGAGAATGAAAAATACATTATAAATGTAAATACACTTGAACAGAAATTTATTTTCGATTATAATGTAAATATTCTTATCGAGAAAGGGGACAGAAGAAATGAAAAGGATAGGCAGAAAGATCGGCTCGCTGCTGTTGGTGTTGAGCCTGGCTTTGGGACTGGCGCCGGGGGTGCAGGCGCAGAGCAGTGAAATGACGATCGGTGATAGCGGAATTATGGCGCGCGGCACACCGGACAGCACGCCGCCGGAGATTGTTTCTTATTCGGTGGATAAAACGCAGGTGGAGCCCGGCGGATGATTACGGTAAAAGCGCAGGGGAAGGACGATATTTCGGGGGTAAGTTCAATAGCTCTTCGATTTTATTGCAAGGAAACCTCAAAGTCCTATAGCGCTCACTGCTCGGACCGGGATGAGGACGGGATTTTTGAGGGTACTATAGAAATCTCCCAATATGAGCTGGACGGGGTTTTTGAGCTTAGGGAAGTTGATGTATGGGATAATGCGGGGAATTATCAGGAATACTACAGCAAAAACCGGGACTACCTCCCCGAAAACGCCAAACTCCTCCCCCAAGAGCTTTCCTTCACCGTCCAGAATGATCCAAACCATTTAGTTTCGGGAACGCAGAACCCAAATTTGGCGGAGGAGATTAAAAACCTGCCGGAAGGGGCGGGGGCTTCGGTCAGCTACGAATCCAATCCGCACATCTCTGCCGACGTTTTTGAAGCCATTGTCGGGCAGGATAAAACGCTCACGCTGGAGGGGGACGGCATCCAGTGGGAGTTTAACGGCAGGGATATTGAAAACCCCAAGGCGCTGGATTTGAAGGTGGATATCAACCCGATTTACAGCACAAACAGCCCGAATGCCGATGCGCTGCAAGAGCAGCTGCGCGGGCAGGAGGTCTATGTCCTCAGCTTCCCCAATAACGGAAAGCTGCCCGGCAGGGCAAAAATCCGCATTAAGGCGGACTATGCTTTCCGGCGCTATCTCGGTACAGAAAACCTCTATGTGTATTACTATGACAACACCACGCAGGAATATATTCCGATTGCGGCCAATGTGGATGTTACCGATGACGGCTGGCTGGAATTTACCACCGACCACAACAGCGACTTTGTGGTTGCCAAAGGGGAAATCACCACGGAGGAAACCCCGCCGGTAGACGATGGTTCTGGGGATGAGCCGCCGGTAGATGATGGTTCTGAGGAAACTCCGCCTACAGAGGACGGCTCTGGGGATCAGGATGACGGCAGCAGCTCCGATTCCTACCCGTCTTCCGATGAGAGCACCTCTCCCTCCGGCGGCGGATGGACAGCTCCCGCCAGTCCCCAGCCGCTGCGGGCTTCCGAGGCGATCCCCAAAATCCGTTCGGCTGTCCGCAGCGCCGCGAAGCAGGCGGAGAAAAACGGCAAGGCCCCGGCGGCCGTAACGGTGCGCATGGAGGATGTCAGCGGGATCAGCCCCGCAGAGCTCGTTAAAATCCAGGATGCCATCCGGGCGCAGGCATATCCGGCGGATGTCTTACTCGCCTTTACCCGGCGGGAGGAGGGGAAAGACAGCGATACCGTTACCCTGAACCCCCTCCTGCTGCCGTCCGGCAGCGCTGTGAAGCTGACCCTGGGAAATGGGGAGAGGAAAACAGCCGCGCTTTTTGGCAGGTACTTTAAAAACCGCATGCAGGTCGTCGGCCTTTCACACAAGGGCGCATTCGGCGCCCCGGTGCGGATAAGGCTCCGGCTGGACAGCGGGCTGGATGCACAGACCCTCTGCTTTTATCACTATGATCCGGCGAAGAACCAATATGAAGGGCTGACAGCCCCGGACTATTCGGTAGATAAGGCGGGCTACCTCTCCTTCAGCACCTCGCTGGGGGATGCCATTCTGATTACCGATACGCCGCTGGCGAAAAAGGGGTAGCCTTTTGCGGGCTTTAAAGCAAAAGGGCGCGCCTGCAAAACAGGAAAAAACGGACGCAGGCGGCCCCTCCGGTTAGAAATAGGGGGCTGTTGCAAAATAGAAAAGAAACCCCGGCCGAACCAATCCTCCGGCTTGCAGAAACCAGAAAAACGGTGTTTTCGCACCTTGTGGCGCGAAATTCAGGGCAGTTTCTTCGCCCTGAAAACCGTTTTACCAAAGGGGCGTGTTGCAAAACGACTGTTTTGAAACACGCCCCTTTTTCAGCCTCGCCAGGGGAGGAACCGATTCATTTTTCACATACCAACAAAAACGGCGCGGATATTTCCGCGCCGTTTCAAGATTCTTATTTGCTGCGGTTGAAGCGCCGGTTGAAGCGATCGACGCGGCCGCCGGTATCCACCAGCTTCTGCCTGCCGGTAAAGAACGGGTGGCACTTGGAGCAGATTTCAACGCGGATATCCTTTTTGGTAGAACGGGTATGGATCACTTCGCCGCAGGCGCAGGTGATGGTTGTATCTTCATAACCCGGATGAATACCCTTTTTCATCTTCGATACCATTCCTTTCTGGAGATTTCATGCAGCCGGATGGGTCGCTCCACCGGCAGAAAAAAGGCATCCATCCAAAGCAGCGCTTTAAACTTCCACCTTGTTTTCAAACATCGGACACGTAGCACGTTCTATAATAGCATGGAATTTTCGGAAAAGCAAGCCTTTTTCCGCATTTCTCCTATAATCCCAGCATCTTTTTCACGCCGGCCGCCGCTGTGCGGTAGATCTCCTGCGCCGCTTCGAGGTTCCCGGCCACCACCGAATAGTAAACCTTGATCTTCGGCTCGGTGCCGGAGGGGCGCACGAGGATGCTCGCGCCGTTTTCCAGCGTATACTCCAGAATGTCCGAGGCAGGCAGGCGGATCTTCTCGGCCTTTCCACCGGCAAAGGTGCGTTCCAGCGAGAGATAATCCCCCACCGCCGTGACGGCATAGCCGCTGATCTCCTTCGGATGATCGGCGTGCAGCGCGGAGAGCATCGCAGCCATCTTTGCGCTGCCGTCCGCCCCCTCGAAGGTGTAGGAATCCACAACGCTCAGGTAACGGCCGCAGACCGAATAGATGTCCTCCAGCACATCCAATAGTGTCTGTCCCTTCTCCTTGTAATAGGCGGCCATCTCGCAGATAATCATCGCCGCATTGACCGCATCCTTATCCCGCGCATGCGGGCCGGTCAGATAGCCGGAGGATTCCTCAAAGCCGAGCACGAAGCGATCCGTTTCGCCCTTCTGCTCCAAGAGGGCTATCTGCTCGCCGATGAATTTGAAGCCGGTCAGCACGTCGATCATCTGCACGCCCATCTCCTCCGCCAGCCGGTCGGCCAGCTTGGTGGAAACGAGCGACTTGACCGCGACAGGGTTGGCGGGCAGCGTGCCCATCTCCCGGCGGCGCTGCACGATGTAGCGCAGCATCAGCACGCCGATCTCGTTGCCGGTCAGCCGGTGGAAGCTCCCCTGGTGCCGGACGGCGACGCCCGCGCGGTCGGCATCCGGATCGGTGGCCAGCAGGATATCACCGCCGGTCTTTTCGGCCAGCTCCAGACCCTTCTGCATGGCGCTCTGCTCCTCTGGGTTCGGATAGGGGCAGGTGGGGAAATCGCCGTCCGGGTTCTCCTGTTCGGGCACCACCGTCACCTGTCCGACGCCGATGCGCTGGAGGATGGTGCGCACGCAGCGGTTGCCCGTGCCGTTCAGCGGCGTATAGACCACCGAGAGCGGGACGCGGCGGCAGACCTCCGGATCGACCTGCTCGGCGAGCACCGCCTGTAAATAGGCTTCGACGGTCTCCTCCGGGATGTATTCGATCTTCCCGCTTTGCAGTCCTTCCTCCAGTGTCCCCTTGGCGATCCCGGTCCAATAATCGACGGCCGCGATGCGCCGCTCAATGTCGGCGGCCACTTCGGGGGAGATCTGGCTGGCGTCGCCGCCATACACCTTATAGCCGTTGTACTTGGCGGGATTGTGGGAGGCGGTGACGACGATGCCGCTCTCGCACCGCAGGTGCAGGATAGCGAAGGAGAGCGCCGGGGTGGGCATCAGCTCCCGGTAGAGCCAAACGTGGATACCGTTTGCAGCCAGGATAGCGGCTGCCGTTTCGGCGAACAACTGGGAGTTGTGGCGCGAATCATAGGCAATAGCTACCGACGGATGGTCATATTTCTCGTTGAGGTAGCCGGAGAGCCCCTGGGTAGCCGCGCCGACGGTGTAGAGGTTCATGCGGTTGGTCCCGGCCCCAAGCACGCCCCGCAGCCCGGCCGTACCGAAGGAGAGGGTACGGTAAAAGCGGTCGGTGATCTCCGCCTCGTTCCCTTCAGCCGAAAGAAGGTCGGCGTGCAGCGCCGGATCGGTGCAGTTATCCAGCCACTGCCGGTATAAGGTCGTTGCCTGTTCCATTCCATCATCAATCCTTTCTGGAGGTTTTCGGTGTTTTTATGAGCCGCGCCGCGGCCGCATCCGGCGGATACGGCGCAGAATGCCCTACAGAGCGGCCGCCCGCCGCCGGAAAAAGGCGGGCGTACAGCGCTTATTCGTTTTCCAAATCGGCCTCAATGGCCGCGCGGACGCTCGCCTGCGCATCTTCTCCCAGCGGCAGGAAGGGCCGGCGGGGCGCGCCTGCGTCGTATCCGAGAAGCGACAGCGCATATTTAATGGCGGGCACCAGCCCGGCGTTCGTAAGGGCGTCCATGATGTTGTTGGCCTTTTCCTGGAGGCGCAGCGCCTCCTCCGCCTTCCCGGCCTTCGCCAGATCGAAGATTTTGCGGAAATGGCCGGCCATGAAGTTGAAGGAGCTGCCGATCGATCCGTCCTCGCCAATGGCAAGGGCGGCCACCATCACCTCGTCGTAGCCGCCGAAAATTTTCAGGGAGGGGTTGAGGTGGTGAATGCGCTCCATCTGCTTGAGATCCAGGTAGGTCTGTTTCACCGCCCCGATGGTCCCGGAGCAGAGCAGCCGCCGGTAGGCTTCATGACCTAAGTCGAGCTGCTTCCCGGTGCTGGCGGGGAAGTTATAGTAGAGCACCGGCTTACCGGAGGCTTCCGCTATTTCCTCAAAGTAGCGCGCCGTTTCGGCGGGGGAGAAGGGGTAATAGAAGGGCGGCGTGGCCGCCACCATGTCATAACCCAGGGCCATTGCCCGGCGGGCATAGCGCTGGGCCTGGGCGGTATCGAGAGCGCCCACGTGGGCGATGAGCTGCGTTTTCCCGGCAAAGGGTGCGGCCTCTTCAAAAAGCTGCATGCGCTCCTCTTCGCTCAGCAGGAAACATTCCCCCGAACTTCCGGCGACAAAAAACCCGTCCGCCCCCATGCGGACGTTCCAATCCATGATATCCCGCAGCATTTTGCCGTTTAGCTTTCCCTCTTTATCAAAGGGAGTGGCGACCGCCGTGATAAGTCCCTGCATTGATCCCAACCTCCATACAGAATAAGTAGCCGGAATGGGCCGCCCTCCATCCGAAGCCGGGCCGCCGCAGCCGTTACCTAAATTTTACCTCTTTCCCCGATAGGGGTCAAGCCGAAAGTCTCCCTTTTGAAGAAAAAAAGATATCTCAAAAATAAAAACCGGTTAGAACGCACAAAGCGTCTCCCGTGCGGGCGCATCCTGCGCCCGTTCCCAGAGAGCGGCGCACGCCTGATTGTTTACAGGCCGGAGCGGCCTTTTGCAGCGGGAGGGAACCGCTTTCCGGCAGAGGACGAGACTCAAAAGAGAAAAGAGCGTTTTGCGCATAATGACTGGAAAAACCAGCAATAATAGGGGGGAGAGGCACATTCTGGCAAAAGTGGGGAGAGAATAGAAAAAAGTTGTGGATTCCTCTTGTAATCACGCTTCCCTTATGTTATATTAATTAAGCGTGACTGCACAAGATATGCGTTGAAGCGGGAGGTTGCCGCATTTTTGCGGGTAATTTCCGCCGAGTATGTCCGATTTTAAACCGGGCGACTTTAAATACCGAATAGGTCCGCGGCATGTAAAAAATGATGGCGGCGGCCTGTCCCTTTTAAGGTCCGGCTAAGCCGGGCGGGGTGTTCCCCCTGTCCCGATTTATCCGGTTTTTTCATGGGGATTCACTGAACGCACGGCTGCGTGTTCGGAATTTAACAGGAGCCTCGCGACAAAGCAATAGGAGGCGAAGAAACGTGGCAGTCAAGGAAAAAATCAGAATCAGACTCAAGGGTTACGATCATTCGCTGGTGGACGCATCCGCGCAAAAAATCGTGGAGACCGCCAAGCGCACCGGGGCGAGGGTTTCGGGACCGATCCCCCTGCCGACCGAGAAAGAGGTTGTTACCATCCTGCGCGCCGTCCATAAGTATAAGGACAGCCGGGAGCAGTTTGAGATGAGGACCCACAAGAGGCTCATCGACATCCTCAGACCTTCCAACAAAACGGTGGAAGCTCTGACAGGCCTTGAGCTTCCCGCCGGCGTTGATATCGAGATCAAACTTTAACCGGTATCCGCTGTTTTTGAAGAGCCGGCTTTTCCGGTTCTTCAAGGTCAAGTTGGCAAAGCCAACCAATAACCGAAGGAGGAAAAATCCATGCAGAAATGTATCATGGGCAAAAAGCTCGGCATGACCCAGATCTTTGACGAGATCGGGAACGTCATCCCGGTAACGGTCATCGAGGCCGGTCCCTGCATCGTCGTTTCCAAAAAGACAATCGAAAACGACGGCTACGAAGCCGTGCAGATCGGTTTTGGCGACGTTGCGGACAAGAAGGTCAACAAGCCGATGAAGGGCCACTTTGCGAAGGCCGACGTTGCGCCCAAGAAACACCTCAAGGAGTTCCGGCTTGAGGATTGCTCCACGCTGAATGTCGGCGACCTGATCAAAGCCGACACCTTTGAGAACGGCGAGGCGGTCGACGTCGTCGGCACCTCGAAGGGCAAAGGCTACGCGGGCACCATCAAGCGTTACGGCAACCACCGCCTCAAGGAAACCCACGGTTCCGGCCCGGTTCACCGCCACGCCGGATCGAACGGCTCGACCTCCAGCCCTTCCCGCGTTTTCAAAGGGAAGAAGCTGCCCGGCCACATGGGCGCCGAGCAGGTCACGGTGCAGAACCTCACAGTGGCCAAGGTGGACGCTGAAAATAATCTGATTGCGCTGCGCGGCGCAGTGCCCGGCCCCAAGGGCGGGATCGTCTGCATCGTCAACAGCGTTAAGGCGTAAGGAAGGAGGAATTACCATGCCAAATGTACAGGTTGTGGATATGACCGGCAAGGCGACCGGCGAAATCACTCTTTCGGACGCCATTTTCGGGATTGAACCCAACAAGTCAGCTATGCACGCGGCGGTGAAAAACTATCTGGCCAACCAGCGCCAGGGCACCCAGTCCACCCTCACGCGCACCGAGGTTTCCGGCGGCGGCCGCAAGCCTTGGAGGCAGAAGGGAACCGGGCGCGCCCGTCAGGGCTCCATCCGCGCTCCCCAGTGGCGGCACGGCGGCATTGCCCTCGGCCCCAAGCCCCGCAGCTACAGCTACACTCTCAACAAAAAGGTGAAGCGCCTGGCCATTAAGTCCGCCTTCTCTTCGAAGGTGCTGGAGGAAAACCTCGTCGTTGTGGATAAGATTACGGCGGAGGATTACAAGACCAAGACGATGGTTGCTTTCCTGAAGGCTGTCGGCGTTACCCGCAAGGCGATGGTGGTGCTGGATGCGAACGATGAAAAGGTCCGCAAGAGCTTTGCGAACATTCCCGGCGTTAAGACGGCGCTGGTCAACACGCTGAACACCTATGATCTGCTGGTCTATGACAAGCTGATTGTGGCCCGCGGCGCTATTGAAAAAATCGAGGAGGTGTATTGCTAATGAAAACCGTGCATGACGTTGTCCTGCGCCCGATCATCACCGAACGGAGCATGGAAGGGATAGCGAACCGGAAATACACCTTTAAGGTGCTCAAGAGCGCCAACAAGTTTGAGATTGCCCGCGCCGTTGAAGAGCTTTTCGGCGTTAAGGTTGCGAAGGTCAACACGATGAACGTCCGCGGCCGCTTTAAGCGTCAGGGCCTGCACGGCGGTTACACGCCGTCCTGGAAAAAGGCAATCGTCACCCTCAAAGAAGACTCCAAGGGCATCGAATTCTTTGAGAGCATGATGTAACCCGCCTTTCCGGCTGTTTATAAAGTCCGGAAAGCGGCGGTTCCGCCCCAGAGGCGGCCGTCCCCGGCTCCCTCCGAGCCAGCCGGTTTCATCAAACTGGTGGAAAGCGCCGCCGTCTGTAGGAACCCAGGAAAAGCGGCGGTTTTGGCCCAGAGGCGGCCGTCCCCGGCTCCCTCCGAGCCAGCCGGTTTCATCAAACTGGTAGAAAGCGCCGCCGTCTGTAGGAACCCAGGAAAAGCGGCGGTTTTGGCCGCCGGGCGGCCAAAATTTGGCTCCCTCCGAGCCAAAAGCCGGTTTTCCCAAAGATTTGACGAAAATTTTTTCGTCAAATCGTTTGTATGGGACGCGCTCATAGGCCGGCCCTCCGGCAGCGTCCGGGGCCGGGAAAAAGTCCCGCTATTAAATTTATGAGGAGTTGAAATCGAACCATGGCGATCAAAGCCTATAAGCCCACAACGCCGGGCATGCGCGACATGACCGTTACCGATTTCTCTTCGTTGTCGAAGGTGGATCCTGAGAAGAGCCTGCTGGCCCCTCTCAAGAAGCACTCCGGCCGCAACAGCTACGGCCGCATCACCGTCCGCCACAAGGGCGGCGGCAACCGGAGAAAGTACCGCATCATCGACTTCAAGCGCGATAAGGTGGATATGCCCGCCGAAGTGCTGACGCTCGAATACGATCCGAACCGCAGCGCGCACATCGCGCTCCTGCGCTATGAGGACGGCGAAAAGCGTTACATCATCGCCCCCAACGGCCTGAAGGTCGGCGATACCGTGATGGCCGGCCCGAACGCCGACATCAAGCCGGGCAATGCGCTGCCCATGCAGAACATCCCGGTCGGCACCTTTATCCACAATGTTGAGCTCTACCCTGGCAAGGGCGCGCAGCTCGCGCGTTCGGCCGGCATCATGGCCCAGCTCATGGCGAAGGAAGGCAAGCTCGCGCTTGTCCGCCTGCCCTCCGGCGAGCTGCGCAACGTGCCTGTGAACTGTATGGCGACCATCGGCCAGGTCGGCAACGTCGATCACGAGAACGTGAAGATCGGCAAGGCGGGCCGCAAGCGCCACATGGGCATCCGCCCGACGGTCCGCGGTTCGGTCATGAACCCCTGCGACCACCCGCACGGCGGCGGCGAGGGCAAATCTCCTATCGGCCGTCCTTCCCCGGTAACGCCTTGGGGCAAGCCGGCGATGGGTTATAAGACCCGCGCCCACCACAACCGCAGCGACAAGTTCATTGTGAAGCGCAGGAACGATAAATAAGATCCTGCTGAAAGGAGGCAGTTTGACTCATGGGCAGAAGCATTAAGAAGGGCCCTTATGTGCAGCCGGTGCTGCTGGGTCGCGTTCAGGAAATGAACAATGCGGGCGAGAAACGCGTTCTTAAAACGTGGAGCCGCTCCTCTACCATATTCCCCGACTTTGTCGGGCACACCTTCGCTGTCCACGACGGACGCAAGCATGTTCCGGTGTATGTGACCGAGGACATGGTCGGGCACAAGCTCGGCGAATTCGCTCCCACCCGGACCTACAAGGGCCACGCAGGGGCGAAAAAGAGCTAGAGAAGGGAGGATACAATCAATGGAAGCAAGGGCTTATTTGAGACACGCCCGCATCTCCCCGCGCAAGGTGGGGATTGTGCTGGATCTCATCCGCAACCAGCCCGTAGAGATGGCCCTGGCCATTCTCCGGCATACCCCCAAGGCTGCCAGCGAGCCGCTTGAGAAGCTGCTGCGCTCGGCGATTGCCAATGCGACCAACAACCATGATATGGACGAGCGAGCGCTGTATGTCGCTGAGTGCTTCGTCACTCCCGGCCCGATCATGAAGAGGATCCGTCCCCGCGCACAGGGTAGGGCGGTCCGTGTGGTCAAGAGGACATCCCATGTCACGATGGTCCTCAAAGAAAAGGAATAAGCTGAGAGAGGGAGGTTAACGATGGGCCAGAAGGTAAATCCCCACGGGCTCCGTGTGGGTATTATTAAAGATTGGGACTCCCGTTGGTTTGCACGCGACAACGCTTTCGGCGACATTCTCGTTGAGGATTACAAGCTGCGTGAGTTCCTGAAAAAAACGCTGTATGCCGCCGGCGTCCCGCGCATTGAAATCGAGCGCGACGCGACCAAGGTGCGCATCCACATCCACTGCGCCAAGCCCGGCATGGTAATCGGCAAGGGCGGCGCCGAGATCGAAAAGCTCAGAAAGCGCTGCGAGGAATTTATCAACAAGGGCAAAAAGGAGAAGCTGAACGTTTTCCTGAACATTGTCGAGGTAAAGAGCCCCGATAAGAACGCGCAGCTTGTTGCGGAAAGCATCGCCAGCCAGCTGGAGCGCCGCATTTCCTTCCGCCGCGCGATGAAGCAGTCGATCCAGCGGGCTATGCGCCTGGGCGCCAAGGGCGTTAAGGTCTGCGTTTCCGGACGCCTTGGCGGCGCGGAAATCGCCCGTACCGAACATTATCACGAGGGCACCACCCCGTTGCAGACGCTGCGCGCCGATATTGATTACGGCTTCGCAGAGGCGAAAACCACCTATGGCAGAATCGGCGTGAAGGTTTGGATCTACGCCGGAGAGGTGCTCGGAGAGAGCAAACAGCCCCGCAGGGAAGGAGGCAAACGATAATGCTGCTTCCGAAGAGAGTGAAGTACCGCAGAGTCCACAGAGGCCGCATGAAGGGTAAAGCCGATCGCGGCAACGTTATCACCTATGGAGATTATGGCCTACAGGCGACCGAGCCTTGCTGGATCACCTCCAACCAGATCGAGGCGGCCCGTATCGCCATGACCCGCTACATCAAGCGTGGCGGTCAAGTATGGATTAAGATTTTCCCCGATAAGCCTGTCACCGAGAAGCCGGCGGAAACCCGCATGGGTTCCGGTAAGGGCAGCCCCGAATATTGGGTTGCCGTTGTAAAGCCGGGCCGCGTGATGTTCGAAATCGGCGGCGTGAGCGAGGAGCTTGCGCGCGAGGCTATGCGTCTGGCGGCCTACAAGCTGCCGATCAAGTGCAAGTTCATTAGCAAGGTAGAAGAGGGGAGTGAAGCGTAATGAAAGCGGCTGAGATTAGAGAGCTCTCGACCAGCGAGATGCAGGAAAAACTGACCGACCTCAAAGCTGAGCTTTTCCACCTGCGCTTCCAGCACGCCATTAATCAGCTTGAGAATCCCACCCGCATTCGTGCGGTGAAGAAGGACATCGCCCGCATCCTGACGGTGATGAACGAAAAAGCTGAGAATGGTGCGCAGTAATGGGAAGGGAGGCCAGGAAGGTGAATAGCAGCGCTGAAAGAAACCTCAGAAAAGTCCGGACCGGCACGGTCGTCAGCGACAAGATGGACAAGACCATCGTGGTTGCCGTTCGTGACAACGTGAAACATCCCCTTTACAAAAAGATCATCAAGCGCACCTATAAGCTCAAGGCGCACGACGAGAACAACGAGTGCGGAATCGGCGATAAGGTGCAGGTCATGGAGACCCGTCCCCTCTCGCACGATAAGAGATGGCGGCTTGTGAAGATACTGGAAAAGGCGAAATAATCCTGCCGGCGGTTTATCCGGCTGAAACAGCAAGCGTCCGCGCCCGCCAGCGGCGGGGAATAGGGACGCCATTTTGAAAGCTCGCGAAAGGAGGAACGCTCTGTGATACAGATGCAGACCTATCTCAAGGTAGCCGACAACACCGGCGCGAAGGAACTGATGTGCATTCGCGTTCTGGGCGGCTCCCGCAGGAGATACGCCAACATTGGCGACGTGGTGGTGGCCAGCGTCAAGAAGGCCGCGCCCGGTGGGGTTGTAAAGAAGGGCGAAGTTGTAAAGGCGGTAATCGTGCGTTCTGCGAAGGGCGTGCGCCGTGAGGACGGGACCTATATCCGGTTCGACGAAAACGCCGCCGTTATTATTAGAGAGGATAAAAACCCGAGGGGCACCCGTATCTTTGGACCGGTGGCGAGGGAACTCCGCGAAAAGGAATACCTCAAGATTTTAAGCCTCGCCCCTGAGGTTCTGTAAGGAGGTGCTGACCGTGAATAAACTGCACGTCAAAAAGGGCGATACCGTTGAGATCATTTCCGGCAAGGACAAGGGCAAGAAAGGGAAGGTCCTGGAGGTAAGCCCCAAGGAGCAAAAGATCATCGTCGAGGGAATCAACATTGCGCAGAAGCATGTGAAGCCCCGCGCCGTTGGCCAGCAGGGCGGCATTGTATCGGTCGAAGCGCCGATGTACGCCTGCAAGGCTATGCTCGTCTGTCCGAAATGCGGCAAAAGGACCCGCGTCGCCCACAAGATTTTGAAGGACGGCTCGAAGGAAAGGGTTTGCATGCACAAGGATTGCGGCGAGACTTTCTAAGGTAAGGAGGAGAAAACATGGCGAGATTACAAGATACCTATCGCAAGGATGTAGCCCCGGCTCTGATGAAGAAGTTCAGCTACAAGAGTGTCATGCAGATCCCGAAACTTGAGAAAGTCGTTATCAACGTCGGCTGCGGCGAGGCCAGGGACAACCCGAAGGTCATTGAGGCTATCATGACCGACCTTTCGACTATCACCGGCCAGAAGCCGGTTATCTGCAAGGCCAAGAAATCGGTTGCAAACTTCAAGCTGCGCGAGGGCATGAATATCGGCTGCAAGGTAACGCTTCGGGGTGAACGCATGTATGAGTTCATCGACCGTTTCTTCAACGTGGCCCTGCCGCGCGTGCGCGACTTCCGCGGGATCAACGCCAACGGCTTCGACGGCCGCGGCAACTACAATATGGGCGTGCGCGAGCAGCTCATCTTCCCCGAAATCGCCTACGATAAAATCGATAAGGTTCGCGGAATGGACATCTGCTTTGTCACCACCGCGAAAACCGACGAAGAGGCTCGTGAGCTGTTGACCTTGATGGGCGCACCGTTCGCAAAGTAAGGAGGAAATGAGTTTTGGCCAAAAAGAGCATGATTGCAAAACAGCAAAGAACGCCCAAATTCTCTACACGTGCGTATAACCGGTGCAAAATCTGCGGCAGGCCGCATGCTTATCTTCGCAAATTTGGGATTTGCCGCATCTGCTTCCGGGAGCTTGCCTATAAAGGCCAGATTCCCGGCGTTAAAAAGGCAAGCTGGTAAGCACGAGCAAAGGAGGATAACGGAATGTATCTCACCGACACCGTCGCCGATATGCTGACGCGCATCCGCAATGCAAACTCGGCGAAGCATGATACGGTCGATATCCCTGCATCCAAGATGAAGGCTGCCATTGCGCAGATCCTTGTGGATGAAGGCTATATCAAGAGCTTCACCGTCATTGACGATAAGAAGCAGGGCACCATCCGTGTCACGCTCAAATATGGGCCCAACAAGACCCAGGTCATCACGGGGCTCAGGCGTGTTTCCAAGCCTGGCCTGCGTATATACACCAGCTGCAAGGACGCTCCCAAGGTCATGAAGGGCCTGGGCATCGCCATCCTCTCCACCCCGAAGGGCATTATGACCGATAAGCGCGCCCGCAAGGAGAATGTTGGCGGCGAAGTCCTCGCATTCGTCTGGTAAGGGGGTGTAGGAATGTCTCGTACAGGAAGAAAGCCCATCACCGTCCCGGCCGGCGTTGAGGTGAAGATCGAGGGGACCCTCGTGAGCGCCAAGGGGCCGAAGGGGCACGTCGAGGTGAATACCCACCCCGATATGAAGATCGAAATGGAAGGGAACGTCATCACCGTTACCCGTCCGGATGACAGCAAGGAGCACAAATCCCTCCACGGCCTGACCCGCAGCCTCGTTGCAAACGCGGTGGACGGCGTTGCGACCGGCTTCACCAAGGAGCTGGAGGTCAACGGCGTCGGCTACAGAGCCGCCAAGCAGGGGAAGAATCTCGTCCTGACTGTCGGTTACTCGCATCAGGTCATCATGCCGGAGCCGGAGGGCCTCACGATTGAAGTGCCCGCTCCCAACCGGATCATCGTTGCAGGCGCGAACAAGCAGCGCGTTGGCCAGCTGGCCTCCGAAATCCGCGGCAAGCGTCCGCCGGAGCCTTATAAGGGCAAGGGCATTAAGTATCTGGATGAAACGATTATCCGCAAGGAAGGCAAGACCGGTAAGAAGTAACGGGAAAGGAGTGAAATCGATATGGTGAAAAAGCCAGACAGCAAAAAGGCCCGGCTTCATAGGCATGTCCGAGTCCGCGGGAAGGTAAGCGGCACCGCCGAGCGGCCCCGCCTGAATGTATTCCGCTCCGCCAAGCACATTTACGCCCAGCTTATCGACGACAAAGCCGGCGTGACTCTCTGCTGCGCTTCCTCGATGGATAAAGGGTTTGAGGGCGCAGGCGGAAATAAAGAAGCCAGCCGCAAGGTGGGCGCGATGCTCGCCGAGCGCGCAGCCGCAAAGGGGATCTCCGAGGTCGTGTTTGACCGCAGCGGCTATTTGTATCACGGCCGCGTGAAGGAACTTGCAGAGGGCGCCCGCGAGGGCGGACTCAAATTCTAGCAAAGGAGGGTACTTTTTTGACTCGTATAGACGCTACCACATTGGACTTGAGCGAGAAGGTTGTCGCGATTAACCGCGTCGCGAAGACGGTCAAGGGCGGACGCATCTTTAAGTTTGCGGCGCTGGTCGTTGTCGGCGACGGCAACGGAACGGTCGGCTTCGGCATCGGCAAGGCCGGCGAAGTCCCGGACGCTATCCGCAAAGGGATTGAGGATGCGAAAAAGAACCTGTGCAAAATCGCCCTCAAGGGCACTACCATTCCGCATGAGATCATCGGCGAGTTTGGCGCCGGGCGCGTGCTGATGAAGCCGGCGCCCAAGGGCACCGGCGTTATCGCGGGCGGGCCTGTCCGCGCCGTGCTGGAGGTTGCCGGTATCCGCGATATCCGTACCAAGTGCCTGCGCTCGAATAATCCCTGCAACGTTGTCACTGCAACGATGTGCGGCCTGAAGGCGCTGCGCAACGTGGAAGAGGTTGCCGCGATTCGGGGCAAGTCCGCCGCGGAAATTTTAGGTTAAGGAGGGTGCAAGATGGCACAACTGACCATTAAACTGGTGAAGAGCCTGGTTGGCTGCAAGAAAGACCAGATTGCAACCGCTTATTCCCTGGGCCTGCGCCGTCCCGGCCATGTCACCATCCAGCCGGATAACGACGCGACCAGAGGCAAGATTAACAAGATCCCCCATCTCGTGAAGGTGGTTGACGGGGAGGTGCAGTAAGCATGAAAATCCATGAGCTTTCACCGGCGCCCGGTTCCAACCAGGCCCCCTACCGCAAAGGCCGCGGGGCAGGATCCGGCAACGGCAAAACGGCCGGCAAGGGCCACAAGGGCCAGAAGGCGCGTTCCGGCGGCGGCGTCCGTCCGGGGTTTGAAGGCGGCCAGATGCCGTTGCAGCGCCGCATTCCGAAGAGAGGCTTTGTGAACATCTTCGCCACCCGCTACGCGGCGGTGAACCTCTCGGCTCTCGATAAATTCGAGGCGGGCGCGGTGGTCGACGCCGCGGCGCTCAAGGAAGCCGGCATCATCAAAAAGGAACTCGACGGCGTTAAAATCCTTGGCCAAGGGGATTTGACCAAGGCGCTGACCGTAAAGGCGGCGAAGTTCTCTGAGTCCGCAAAACAAAAGATTGAGGCGGCAGGTGGGAAGGCCGAGGTGATCTAGTGTTTGAGACCATCAAGAATGCCTGGAAAATTCCGGATTTAAAACGGAAGATGCTCTACACGCTGCTGATCCTCGCGATCTTCAGAATTGGCTCAATGGCCATTCCGGTGCCCTATTTGGATCCGGCCGTGATGCAGCAGATGATTTCCGGCAGCGGGAACCTTCTCAGCTTTATCAACATCCTGGGCGGCGGCGCTTTTGAGCAGGCAACGCTCTTCGCCCTGTCCATCTCGCCTTATATCACATCCTCCATCGTGATTCAGCTTTTGACCGTCGCCATCCCCGCCCTGGAGCGCATGGCGAAGGAAGGGGAGGACGGCCGCAAGAAGCTGAACCGCATCAGCCGCTACACGACCCTCGGTCTCGCGCTTCTGCAAGCGTTTGCCTACTATATTATGCTGCGCAACCAGAACGCAGTGCTTTATACCGATGGGTTTTCCGGCGTCTTTGCGGGGATCGTTATTATCTGCTGCTTCACCGCCGGCGCTCTGCTGGTGATGTGGCTGGGCGAGCGGATCGATGAAAAGGGCATTGGCAACGGCATTTCGATGATGCTGTTCGCGGGTATCGTTTCCCGCGCGCCCCATATCGCCGCCCTGCTTTGGCAGTACCTGCAAATCGGCGGAAGCTATTACTTCTTCGTCCCGGCCATCATCGTGGTGTTTGTGGCGGTCATCGCCCTCATTGTGCTGATGAACAACGCCGAGCGCCGCATCCCGGTTCAGTATGCCAAGCGGGTGGTCGGCCGCAAGATGTATGGCGGACAGAGCACCTTCATTCCGATTAAGGTCAACATGTCCAACGTTATGCCCATCATTTTCGCAAGCTCGCTGCTTGCCATTCCGGGCACCATCAAAGGGTTTGTGGATCCGCAGGAGGTCGGCGTCTGGGGAAAATTCCTCGGATGGTTCGATTATAACACCGGGCTGTATGCGGTGCTCTATTTCCTTCTGATCATCGCCTTCAACTATTTCTATGTGGCCATTCAGTATAACCCCATCGAGATGGCCAACAACCTGCGCCGCAATAACGGCGCAATCCCTGGGATTCGTCCTGGAAAGCCCACTTCGGATTTCATTGCGAAGATCATCTCGAAGATCACGCTTGTCGGCGCGCTGTTCCTGGCGTTTATAGCGATTCTCCCGATCATCCTGGGCGCTGTCTCCAACATGAACATTGCGCTGGGCGGCACAACGATCATCATCGTCGTCGGCGTTGCGCTCGATTTCGTGCGCCAGCTTGAGAGCCAGATGATGATGCGGCACTACAAGGGCTTCCTGGAATAAGGAGGATGACGCGAATGAAGCTGATTCTTTTGGGCGCGCCGGGGGCCGGAAAGGGTACCCAGGCGCAGGTAATCTGCTCCCGGTTTTCGATTCCGGCCATTTCTACGGGCAACTGCCTGCGGGAAGCGGTCGCGGCGGGCACGGCCATGGGCAAGGCTGCCAAGGGCTATATGGACCGCGGCGAGCTGGTGCCGGATGAGGTCGTTATCGGCATCATCCGCGACCGGCTGCAAGGGGAGGACTGCAAAAACGGGTTTATCCTGGATGGGTTCCCCCGCACCGTGCCGCAGGCGGAAGCGCTCGAAGCCATGGGGGTTGCGATCGACCGGGTGCTTGAAATCTTCGTGCCGGATGAAACGATCGTCGGCCGCATGAGCGGCAGGCGTGTCTGCCCGGCCTGCGGGGCAAGCTACCACACGGAGTTTAAGCCCTCGAAGGCAGAGGGCGTCTGCGATGTGTGCGGCAAGGAACTCATCGTGCGCAAGGACGACCGGCCGGAAACGGTGACGGAACGGCTGCGCGTTTACCATGACCAGACCGAGCCGCTCAAGGGCTTTTATGAATCGCGGGGGCTCCTCACCGTGGTGAAGGGGCAGCAAGAGGTTGCGGACACAACCCGTCTGGTTCTCGAAGCCTTGGAGGCGTAACATGATTTCACTCAAAAATGCCGAAGAGCTCCGGCGCATGCGGGAAGCGGGACGGATCTCCGCCCAGGCGCTGCGCCTAGCCGGCGAGCTGATTCAGCCGGGCGTTTCCACCGCGGCGATCGATAAGCAGGTGGAGGCGTTTATCCGCAGCCAGGGCGCGGTTCCCAATTTCCTGCATTACGGCGGGTTCCCGGCCAGCGTCTGCCTCTCGATCAACAACGAGGTCATTCACGGCATCCCTTCCCGTAAGCGGATTATCCGCGAGGGGGATATCGTGAGCGTAGACGTGGGCGCCGTGAAGGACGGCTTCCATGGGGACAACGCGGCGACCTTTAAAGCGGGGGAGATTTCCTCCGAGGCGCAGCGGCTGCTGGATGTCACCCGCCAAAGCCTCTATGAAGGCATCCGGGCGGCGGTGGCCGGCAACCGGATCGGCGATATTTCGGCAGCGGTTCAGAACTATGTGGAGGCGGCGGGCTTTGATGTGGTGACAGACTATGTCGGCCACGGCATCGGCCGGCAGATGCACGAGGAGCCGGAGGTCCCCAATTTTGTGGGACGTACCCGCGGGGTGCGCCTGCTCCCCGGCATGACCATTGCGATTGAGCCAATGGTCAACGCCAAAGGCCGCGGCGTTCGCAGGCTCAGCGACGGGTGGACGATCGTAACGGCTGGCAACAGCCTTTCCGCCCATTTTGAGCACACCATCGCCATCACTCCCACGGGGCCGGTGATCCTGACCGATCCGGATCCGGAGAGCGGCGAATGACGGAATTCCCAACGGAAAGGACGTTGGCAAATGCCACAACTACAGGTGGGCAGCATCGTTCGTTCACGGGCCGGCAGGGATAAGGACGGTTTTTTCACCGTCATGCGGCTGGAAGGCGATTTCGCATGGCTATGCGATGGGAAAAGCCGGCCGCTCTCCAGGCCGAAGAAAAAAAGGCTGCGCCACTTAGAGCTGACCCACGGCTTTATCCTGAAAGACGCCATTCGCAGTGACAAACAGCTTCGCGGATTGTTGAAAGGATATAGCGAGCAGTCCGGCTGAGAGCATAACCGGTTTATCCGTAAGAACCTGAGCGACACAGGAGGTCATAGGCTTGTCAAAGAGTGATGTAATTGAGATCGAGGGCAAGGTCATTGAGTCGCTGCCCAACGCCCAGTTCCAGGTGGAGCTGGAAAACGGACATCAGATATTAGCGCACATCTCCGGGAAGCTGCGCATGAACTTTATCCGGATCCTGCCCGGGGACAAGGTGACGGTTGAAATTTCGCCGTATGATTTAACCAAGGGGCGCATTACCTGGCGCAGCAAATAAAAAAGCGCTGGATGCGCGTTTACCGAGACTAAGGGGGTAAAGGCAAATGAAAGTGAGACCTTCCGTCAAGCCGATGTGCGAGAAGTGCAAGATCATCAAGCGCAAGGGCCGCGTGATGGTGATCTGCCAGAATCCGAAGCACAAACAGCGCCAGGGCTAAGGCCCGCGGCACACAAAAGGCAAACCACAATAATGGAGGTGCAACACAAGTATGGCTCGTATTGCCGGCGTCGATCTGCCGAAGGATAAGCGGATCGAAATTGGTCTTACCTATGTTTATGGGATCGGCCGCAAGACTGCTAACGATATCCTCAGCGCAACGGGCGTGAACCCGGATATCCGCGTGAAGGATCTCTCCGAAGAGGACGCGAGCAAGCTGCGCGATTATATCGACAAGAATTTGCAGGTAGAGGGCGATCTGCGCCGTTCTACTGCGCTCGATATCAAGCGCCTGGTGGAAATTGGCTGCTATCGCGGCGTCCGCCACAGAAAGGGCCTGCCCGTTCGCGGTCAGAGAACCAAGACCAACGCGCGTACCCGCAAGGGACCCAAGCGCACCATTGCCAACAAGAAGAAATAAGTAAAAGGAGGGATCGCTCATGGCTAAGGCTGCTGCAAAAAAGACGACGCGTAAGCGCCGCGAACGCAAGAATATCGAGCGTGGCGCCGCACATATCCAGTCCACCTTCAACAACACCATCGTCACCATCACCGATACGCAGGGCAACGCGCTCTCGTGGGCCTCTTCCGGTGGGCTCGGTTTCCGCGGAAGCCGGAAATCCACCCCGTTTGCTGCGCAGAGCGCCGCTGAAACGGCTGCGAAGGCTGCAATGGAGCATGGCCTCAAAACGGTGGAAGTTTTCGTCAAGGGTCCGGGCAGCGGACGCGAAGCCGCTATCCGCGCGCTGCAAGCCGCTGGGCTTGAGGTCAGCCTCATTCGCGACGTTACCCCGATTGCACACAACGGCTGCCGCCCCCCGAAGCGCCGCCGCGTATAGTGCATAGCTGGATATACGGTTTGTATATTTAAAACTGCGTAAACTGTGTGGATCCCCTCCCGGTTTTTAGGAGTAGGGGAATGGGGCACGCCCGCGAAATATGAGAGAACGCGGGCGCGTGAAACAGGAAGGAGCAAAAGATTCATGGCAAGATATACCGGTGCGGTTTGCCGCATGTGCCGCCGCGAGGGGCAGAAGCTGTTCTTAAAGGGCGAGCGCTGCTATACCGACAAATGCGCCGTTACCCGCAGGGCTTATGCGCCCGGCCAGCACGGCCAGGGACGCAAGAAGACCAGTGAATATGGCTTGCAGATGCGTGCGAAGCAGAAGGCCCGCCGTTTTTACGGCGTGCTGGAGAGCCAGTTTGCCCACTATTTTGAGGTTGCCGAGAGAAAGCCGGGCATGACGGGCGAAAACCTGCTGCGCATTTTGGAGTCGCGGCTGGATAACGTTATCTACCGCCTTGGCTTCGCTTCGAGCCGTAAAGAGGCCCGCCAGCTGGTGCTGCATGGCCACTACACGGTAAACGGCCGCCGGGTAAATATTCCCTCCTACCAGGTGAAGGCGGGCGATGTTGTCGCGGTTTGCCAGAAGAGCCTCTCGCTCGATAAGATCAAGGGCGTTGTCGAGGCCAATGGTTCCAGACCCGTTCCGAAGTGGCTGGATGTAAACCGGGATAAACTTGAGGCAAGGGTAATCGAGCTTCCGAACCGTGAGGATATCGACCTGGATGTCGAAGAGTCCCTCATCGTCGAGCTGTACTCCAAGTAAGTCCTTGAACACTCAGCAAGGGAAGGCGCAAAATATAAGGAGGGACCAAATAAATGGTACGCATTATCGAACCCAAAATCGAGATGGTTGACCTCAAACCAGATGGCACCTATGGCAAGTTTGTGGTTGAACCGCTTGACCGCGGATTTGGTACAACGCTCGGCAACAGTCTCAGACGCGTGTTGCTCTCCTCGCTTCCTGGTGTTGCGGTGACGTCCATTAAGATCGACGGTATCCAGCATGAATTTTCCACGATACCGGGCGTGAAAGAGGATGTAACCGAGATTGTTCTCAATATCAAGGGCTTAACGGCAAAGTTGTACAGCGATATGCCGAAGATCGTCTATATCGATGCGCAGGGTGAATGCGAAGTGACGGCGGGAGACATCCAGTGCGATTCGGATGTTGAGATCCTGAATCCGAGCATGCACATTGCAACGCTCGGCGAGGGGGCTACCCTCTCGATGGAGATCGTCATTGACAAGGGACAGGGCTATGTTTCCGCCGATAGGAACAAGCAGCTGCTCAAGGAAAAGATGCTCGGCGATAAATCGATTTCGGACAGAAGCCAGATCGATAAGATGATCGTTGGAAAAATCTATACGGACAGTATATATACTCCTGTCCTAAAGGTCAACTATACGGTTGAGAACACCCGTGTTGAGCAGATTACCGATTACGATAAATTGACACTCGAAGTATGGACGGACGGCACGATCTCCGCAAAGGAATCGGTCAGCCTCGCGGCCAAGATCCTCAATAGACAACTCAACCACTTCGTGGACCTGTCCGACGAGGTGGGCAGCACCGAGATCCTCGAAAAGAGCGAGGACAACATGAGTGAAAAGGTCCTTGAGATGACCATTGAAGAGCTTGACCTGTCGGTGCGCGCATTCAACTGCTTGAAGCGCGCGGGTGTCAACACGGTCAACGACCTGATCAACAAATCGCCCGAGGAGATGATGAAGGTCCGCAACCTCGGGAAAAAGAGCTTGGAAGAGGTTATCAGCAAGCTCGAATCGCTGGGCTTCAACCTCTCCAAAGAGGAAGAGTAAGGACCAACTAGAGTAAAAAGGAGTGAATTTCGATGCCGGGAACCAGGAAGCTCGGCCGGAGCAGCGATCATAGAAAGGCGATGCTCCGCGCGATGGTGACTTATCTGCTCGAAAACGGCAAGATCGAGACGACCGTCACCCGCGCTAAGGAGGTCCGCGCTGTGACCGAGAAGATGATTACAACGGCCAAGCAGGATAGCCTCCACTCCAAGCGCCAGGCTTATGCCTTCATTACCAAAGAAGGCGTTGCGAAGAAGCTGTTTGATGAGATCGCCCCGAAGTATCAGGAGCGCAACGGCGGTTATACCCGCATTATCAAGATCGGCCCCCGCCGCGGCGATGCTGCGGAGATGGCGATTATTGAGCTCATCTAGCTGCTGGTAAGCATCATAAATAGACCGGTCCGCAGGTTGCTTTTTATCGCAACCAGCGGACCGGTTTTTCTTAGCAGCCTGGGCTTCTCCTAAAAGCGGGTTTCCAAAGGGTACCCCGTACCCTTTGGTGGAGGTTTGGAGGCAAAGCCTCCAAGATCTTTTTAGCGCCAGCGAGGCTCAGGAAGGGTGAAAAAAACCGTCCAGTGGACGGTTTTTGAGGGGAACCCCAAGGGGGGTCCCCTGGTATTTGTAGAGTTCATCGTCCCGTGAGGCGGGATAGGTGATGTGCGGCGGACAGCCGTGCTTTTCGCCCGCCGGGTGGAGGTACGATTTACTCTTTCCATGTAGAAAGGGTAGGCGGAAAGACGGTTCGGAGAAGTGCTTTTTGAGGGATGCAAGGGTTTCGTGCCCATAGAGGTTTTGGATGGCTTTTCGCCCGCCGGGTGGGGGCACGACGTACTCTTTCCATGTAGAAAGAGTAGGCGGGAAAGACGGTTCGGAGAAGTGCTTTTTGAGGGATGCAAGGGTTTCGTGCCCATAGAGGTTTTGGATGGCTTTTCGCCCGCCGGGCGGGGGCACGACGTACTCTTTCCGTGTGGAAAGAGTACGCAGAAAGACATTCAGAGGGGAGGGGGTTCCTCCCCTCTGAAAACACCCCACCCACCTAAGGGGGGCACGCGCCCGCGTTCCCCCCTCAGGAACCTCCCCCCTTCCGGCAGTCTCTGCCTCGCTGGCGCCCGACCGGCCGTTTCGTTATCTCATACCTGCTGCGCAGGTGTATTCGCGTGATAGCCTTTCGCTCCACCATTGTGCAGGGATGTGTTGGTTGGCGGAGACCTTTAGAGACTGTACAAATTGGAACTCCCCCTTGGCGTAACGGTTTCCGTTGCGCCAAGGGGGAGAGTATCCTATATCCTATAGGATTTCTACAACGTTACGTCCCGCAGCCAGCGGAAACGAAGGATGCGCACCGTTGAACAGATGACCTTTAAAAATTCATCGCTCTTTAAAAATAGATAGACCACCGGCGCGGGCCAGTGTAGCCAAAGCCCGGTAATGAATCCAAGCGGGACGGCAATGAGCCACAAAAAGGCAACGTCTGCAAAAAAGACAAATTTTGCGTCTCCGCCAGCGCGCAGTATCCCAACCATTCCGACATTCGCCAGCGCAATGAAAACAATGACCAGCGCTCCAACCAGCACCAGGCTGTTATAGATTTCTACCGTTTCTGCGGAAAGGTTATGATAGAAGGAGCGCAGCAGCGGGCCCAGCGCCAGAGTGAGCGCTCCCGAAAATATACCAATAATGAGAGCCAACGCATAAAGCGTGACCGATCGTTGCTTCGCCTTTTCATATTCCCCTGCGCCGATGGTGTTGCCTACCAGCGTCAGCGCTGCGTTGCCAATGCCAAAGATAAGCACCGATACGAATTGGTTCAGTACCGAGAAGATGCTGTTGGCCGCCACAAAATTTGTGCCCATCCGGCCGATGACTACGCCGACCAGCGAGGCCCCTAAGCCCCAGGTCAGTTCGTTGCCGATGACGGGAATGGAAAGGGAGATATACTTCTTATATAGCTCCCGGTTGCTCGGCAACAGATCCTTCAACCGGAAATGTAGCTTATCTTCCTTCCAGAGCAGGAAGCCGGTAGCAATGCCGAATTCGAACAGCCGCGCTATCGCCGTTGCCGCTGCGCCGCCCTGAATGCCTAATGCGGGCGCGCCGAAATGCCCGAAGATGAGCGCGTAGTTTAAAACCGTATTGACAACCAGCGAAACCAGATACATCACGACCGAAATGTTGACCGTGCCTACCGAGCGCAGCATCATGATCGTTACGTTGGCCAGCGCATACAGCGGATAGGAGAAACCGATGATCCGCAGATACTGCGCCCCATAGGCGATGACCTCGGCATCGGTCGTGAAGACGGAGAGGAAGGCTTCCGGAAAGGCTAGCGAGATAAACAGGAAAATCAGCGAAACCCCTAGGGCAATTTTATAGGTCATCGCTTGAACGCGCCGGATAACCTGCACGTCCCCTTTCCCCCAATATTGGGCGATCAGAACATTGGCGCCGCCCGAAATTCCAAAACAGATAATCATAAGAAGGAACCATAGCTGGTTGGCTATCGAGGTGGCGGAGAGCTGCACCTCGCCAAGCTGGCCAATCATCAGAGTATCCATCATCGAAACCATAACCGTTATGAGATTCTGCAAGGCGATGGGAATGGCAATGCGCATGAGCTGGTTGTAAAAGTGTCTGTCCCGGACAAACAATTGCATGGCGGCCTCTCCCTTAAAGAAAATAAAGCCCTGTTGAGGGCACGATTACTAGAATAACATGACCCGAAAGGGTTTTCAAGACTTTACAGAAAAAAATTAAGAATTTTTTTGGGAATTTTTCCTGAAAGAAGAGAAGAGGACAGAGGGCTTAATGATGCGGATAAATTCAAAATATAGGAGTAAAAAAGGGAATGATTAGGAGGTCAGTATATGCCTCAAATATTGGATATTTTGTAAAATGCTATTGACATTTTTTTATCACATGCTATAATGCAACTAGAAACCAACCAAAACCGATTACATATTTGTTCATTAAGCCGGTTTAGGGGTTTCTGTTGGTTAATCAGGAAGGTGCTCTTGAGGCTTCGCTCGGTTGAAAAAGCAAGCTGCTTTTGGCGGCGGATTCGTTAAATTTGTATTTGGCGCACTTGACGCAAAGGAAAAACGGCTGCTGTAGCGGAATTACAGCAACCGTTTGGTTCTTCGCACTCTTGTGTAAATTTTCGGAAGGCGGATGAATCCAGCTTTTGCGGACAGTTAGCTATTCATTAAATACAAATTATGCGAAATTCCTTTACCCGTCATGGATGAAGCCGGATAGACGCCTTTCTAAAGAGTTAAGGAGGAAATTTTGTCATGAGCAAACGTATTTTGGCATCCCTGCTCTCCATGGTTATGGTCGGCGCGGTGCTCTCCGGGTGCTCCAATGGGGGAAATGCCCCTGCGTCGTCCCAGGGTGGCTCTGCTGCTCCGGCCTCTTCGGCTGCGGCCTCCGGTTCGCAGGCGGCGTCGGACGGCGGATTTGTGTTTAACGGCTACCCGATGGGCCAGGAGGATCAGGTCATTACCTGGTATGGCGGTCCCAGCTATAACCCCAATGCCGCCTATGCTTCGGCGGACGATTCCCCTTTCCACACGATTCTTCAGGAAATGCTCGGCGTTACCATTGAGTGGCAGTTCCCGACCGCAGGCACCGAGGCGACGCAGGCGTTTAACCTGATGATGGCCGGCGGCACCCTTCCCGACGTTATCAACCACACCTTGATCAAGGACGCGGGGCGTTATATCGACGAGGGCACCATCTATGACCTCACTCCCTATATCCAGGAGCATGCCCCCGCTTATTATGCTTGGTTGCAGACCGACACGGCTTACGACAAGGCGATGAAGACCGACTCCGGTCAATATTATGGTTTCGGCTTCTTCCGTGAGGACGGCGGCTGGAACGATACGTACCTCGGACCGGTTGCCGATGCTGCCGCGCTCGAAGAGGTCGGCCTGAAGCCGGATGATATCAAGACTGTTTCCGACTGGGACAACATGCTCAAAGTCTTGAAGGACGCTAAGGGCGGCGCGCCGTTGAGCTTCGCGAAGGATCGCGTAAAGACCACCGGTATCTCCGGCGCGTTCGGCGCTTACGGCATGATCGACTTCCAGCTCTATATTGACGGGAACAATAAGGTGAATCTCGCGCATGTGCAGCCCGAATATAAGAACTACCTGACCAAGCTCAACGATTGGTGGAAGGCGGGCTACATCGATCAGGACTTCATCAGCCTGGACGATACCGCTGTCCGCGCTAAGGCGCAGAACCGTGAGATGAGCGTTTCGATCACCTCGATGGGCCAGATCTCCAACTGGGAGCGCGACGCCAATGAGAACAATACCGGCGCGAAGTGGATTGCTCTGAGCTACCCGAAGAGCGACGACGGCAACATCTCAATGGTATTCGGCGGTAAGGGCATCGGCGAAGTAGCCGGCACCATCTCTACCAACTGCCCGGAGGAGAAGATCCCGCTTGTCATGCGCGCTCTGGACTATGCCTACACCGACGAAGGGTTCCTCTACTGGAACTTCGGCAAAGAGGGCAATAGCTGGGAGTATGATTCGAACGGCGAACCGCAGTACCTGCCGATCGTTACCGAGGATCCCAACGGCATCAACGACGCTATCGATAAGTTCGGCGGTTCCACCTGGAGCGGCAACTGCATCCAGGCGACCAAGCTGCTCTACCTCAAGAACACTGATACGGCGATCGCCTGCAACGACAAGTGGTTCTATGAGAACGAGGATGTATCCGGCAACTGGAAAATGCCGAACGGCCTGACCTACACGGCGGATGAATCTACCCGCAATGCGGAGCTGCAAGGCTCTATCAAGACCTACGTGGAGGAGCAAGCTGTCAAGTTCATCACCGGTGAAGAGAGCTTGGACAACTTTGACAACTTTGTTTCCACCGTTGAAGGCATGGGCCTTGAAGAACTGCTCTCCATCAACCAGGCTGCTTACGATCGTTATCTCGCCCGTTAAACGGCGGATGCGGATACCGTGTTGCTGAAAGAATAGAAGCGGCATGGCTTCCAATGCGAAAAGGGCGCGGGGCGGCTGAAAAGGCCGCCCCGCTTTCTTTAAAACGAGCCGCGCGGAACAAGCGGTAAACACCTTGAAGGAGGAGTCTGCCAATGACAGGTCAAGCCGTCAAGCCTTCGGCTCCCGGCAATAACCAAAGCCTGGGATACCGGCTGAAAAGAGATTTCTACCGCAACAAGTTTAAGTATCTAATCATCCTGCCTGTTTTAGTATATCTGGCGCTTTTCTGCTATAAGCCGATGTACGGATTGATCATCGCGTTTAAGGAATTCCGTCCGAACCTGGGAATCGCGGGCAGCCCCTGGGTGGGCCTCAAGCAATTCCATAACTTCTTCAACGACCCCTATTTCTTCCGCCTGCTGCGCAACACCTTTACCATCAGCTTTCTTTCCATCGTGTTCTGTTTCCCGGCCCCGATTCTGTTGGCGCTGTTCATCAATGAGATCCGGAGCAATACCTTTAAAAAGACGGTGCAGACCATTACCTATATGCCCTATTTTATTTCGATGGTGGTCGCCTGCTCGCTGATCCGGACCTATACCCAACAGAACGGCATCGTTTCCCAGATCGTTATGGCCTTTGGCGGGGAAGCCACCAACTGGCTGAACAAGAGTGAATATTTCTATGCGATTTATATCATCTCCGAACTGTGGCAGACGGTGGGTTGGAACTCGATCATCTATTTGGCGGCGCTGACCGGCATCGACCAAGAGCAGTATGAGGCCGCGCGCATCGACGGTGCGAGCCGCATGCAGCAGCTTTGGCGGATCACCCTCCCGAACCTGATTCCCACCATCATGATCCTTTTGATCCTGCGTATGGGCAGCATCCTCAACGTAGGCTTTGAAAAGCTCATCCTGATCTACAACCAGGGGATTTATAATGTGGCCGACGTTATTTCAACCTATGTCTACCGGCGGGGTATTATCGATGCGGCCTATAGCTATGGCGCGGCAGTCGGCTTGTTCAACTCGATCGTGAACATCATCTTCCTGCTAGTGGCCAATAAGCTGAGCACCCGTTACACCGAATCCGGGCTATTTTAGAAAGGAGGGAACAGCAGAATGAAACGCACAAAATCCGATTATATCATGGATACAGTGATTACCGTCATCATGGTGGCGCTGTGCTTTGTAACGCTGTACCCGATGTACTATGTCATTGTCGCTTCTTTCTCGAATAACCAGGCGCTCTTAGCGACCCCCGGCGTTCTGTGGTATCCGAAGGGCTTCAACTTTGGCGCATATGCCATGGCGTTTAAGCATCCGCTGTTGATGAGCGGCTACAAGAACATTCTGTTTGTGCTCGTTGTCTCGCTGCCGATCAACATTTTGCTCACGCTGTTCTGCGGATACTTCATGGCCTCGAAGAACCTGATGTTCAAGGCCCCGATTGTGGGACTGATCATGTTCACCATGTTTTTCAACGGCGGCATGATCCCAAACTATTTGAATGTCCGCTCCCTGGGGCTATATGATAGCCTGTGGGCGCTCATCCTGCCCGGCGCGTTGAGCGTGTATAACTCGGTCATTTGTAAGACGGCGATTGAGGCGGTGCCGGATAGCTTATCGGAATCCGCCTATATCGACGGCGCGAACGATCTGATCATCCTTTTCCGCATCATCTTCCCGCTGATTGTGCCGACCACCATGGTGCTGCTGCTCTATTACGGCATCGGCCACTGGAATGGATGGTTCAACGCCTCGATTTACTTGCAGGATAACTATAAGCTGCCGATACAAAACGTATTGCGCGCAGTATTGATTGCAAACTCCAACATCTTGAATGCCGCTGCGGCAGAAAACGATAAGATGGATCAATTTGCAGAGACGATCAAGTATGCGGCTATTGTTATTTCGACCGTGCCGGTACTGTGCATCTACCCCTTTGTGCAGAAATACTTTGTCAAGGGCGTTATGATCGGCGCTGTCAAAGGCTAAACCTACCGCGGATCTCCCGCCTAAAAAAGCCAGAGGGGTTTCCCTCTGGCTTTTTCTATCCGGATAAAAAAGAAGCAGCCGCCCTCTACCCGAAGAGCGCGGCTGCTTTGCCGTCCTTGAGGCGAACGCTCTGCCGGCGGCGTTCCTCTCCTTTGCGTTGAAGACTTAGATGCAGTGTAGGCGGAAATTAGAAGAGGGGATCCATTAAATGCGTGCAGTGATCCAGCGTAGGGCGTCGTCAATGACCTCGTCGCGGCAGTATTCATTGAAAATCTCGTGGAAAAGCCCGCCATAGATCTTCATCTGCTTGTCGGCGGAGGAGACCTTATCAAAGAAATTGTAGGTGTCCTTCACGCTGACCAGCCCATCCTTTTCGCCGTGCAGCATGAGCACGGGATAGTGAAATTCCCCGATTTTAGAGCGGAACCACTCCAGCCCGTCGCTCAACGCGTAACAGAGGCCGGTGGTGAAGCTCTTTCCGTTGTAGGGATCCTTCCCATACCAGTCCACCACTTCGGGAACCGAGCAGACGCCGGATCCCAATCCATTCGGCAGCCGGGTGTGGGGATCCTGCCCCTTCGGGATCGCCAATACTTGGTTATCGTTCCCCGCCGTGAGCGCGCCGCTGGTGACGATGCCGCGCAGCCCCTTCTCCGGATATTTCACCCCATAGAGCGAAACGGTGAAGCCGCCCATGCTGTGGCCGACCAAAAAGACCGGCAGTCCGGGATTTTCAGAAACGGCTAGGTCAACCACCGTGTTCGTATCGTCGAGCAGCTCGTTAAAATCACTGTAATGCGCTTTTTCGCCTTCGGAGCGGCCATGGCCGCGATGATCAAAACGGTAGGTAGAAATACCGGCCTTGTGGAAGGCGGCAGCCAGGTAATCATAGCGCCCTTGGTGCTCGCAGAGTCCATGAACGATGACTGCGGCAGCTCGGCAGTCCGGCGCCGCTTCCGCATGCAGATAGAGCTTGAGACCATCAAATGAAGGAATAAAGGTTTCCATTTTCCGTTCGCCTCCCATAGAATTTAGGTGGATTCACCGAGAACGCTTGTATAGAATCGCTATAAATAGTATAGTGGAATCAAAATAATCTGTCAACCTATTTGCGTGTTCTTTATGGGCGGCGTATATGCGGTTTCCGGGCAGGCGGAGGCGGCCGGCCGGTTTTTCATCCTTCTCCTTAACCGTTCGCCGAGACGTAGTAGATCGGAATAGAGAAGAAGATGAGCCAGCCCGGATGCCAGAGTTGAAAAAGCGATCCCATGCACAGATAGATGAGCACCACCCAAATGGGGAAGGTAGCGTTGAGGATATGGATCAGGCGCTTGCGGCTTCGCATGTTCAGCCCGCGTTCACCGGGAAAGGGAGCGCCGCCGTCTGCCGGCAGCTGCGGCAGGCCCAATTGTGCGCGGCGATCGCGGATCTGTTCCCGGTAATCACGGGCGCGCCCTCTGAAATAGATCAACAGCCCGGCTCCCAATGCCAGGCAGCCAAAAAACAGAACATAGGGCGTAACAGCTGGGAAATCCTCGGAAGAAAAGGCTGGGGAAAACAAGGAAAGAAGAAACAGAACGGCCGCTGCCGCAGTTGCCGCCCGGAACTTGGGACGAAACCGGTTATAATCCAGCAGAAGATTGTAGAGTTCGGGATCCTCATCCCCGTCCGCGCGCTCTCTTTGAAGGGGAAAGCCCAGCTCGGCACGCAATTCCTCAACGCTTCCAAATTCTGCAACCACCCGGCCGAGCGCTTCATACTCGTTTAAGCCATCGGCACACAGAGCGGCAAACTTATCTTCCATGTGCCCGTAAAGGCTCATCCGCAGCTCTTCCGTTTCCGGAGTGAGCGGGAAAGCGCCCATAACGGCATCTATAAAATTTTCAATGGCTTTCATTTGCTTCATCCTTTCCTTCCGGTTTTTCCGGAACTTCGGCGGTGAACGGATCGATTACCTGCTTGGTGAGAGCCCATTCTGCACATTTTTCCTGGTAATACCGCCGTCCCGGTTCTGTAATGGTGTAATAGGTGCGCGGCCGTCCAAAGGATTCCTCCCCACGATAGGCGGAGATGAGCCCCCGCTTTTCCATGCGCGTAACGGCGGAGTACAGGGTAGCTTCCTTCATCAGATAGCGTCCGCCGCTGCGTTTTTCGATCTGCCGGGAGATTTCATAGCCATAGGAATCCCGTTCCATCAAGATGTGCAGAATGATGGTATCGTTATAGCCGCGCATGACATCGCTGCTCAGCAAAGCCCCTCCCTCCTTTAAATTACTATGCCTGATAGAGTAATAGTAGTATAGCATAATTACTATGACAGGTAAAGTAGTTTTCAGAAAGAATTTGAACAAACGAAGGAATTTTGTGGTATAATATCCGCGGATCTGCTTGGCTGTGGCGCCCGGCTGAACCGCTGCTTTTTCCGGTTCCTACAAACCGGAGAGCGCTCTCCGGGAGATAAGAGCGGTTGGGGCCGTCCATTTAAAAAGCATATGGAGACAAGATTCCTGCATCCTTTAAAGAGAGAATTTGCCTGCTGTGGGATAAAGGCGGCTTCCGGCTTTCCGGAAGAATGGGCCTCCGGGTTCGGACAGGCGGATCGTAAAGAAGGGGAAATGACTGTGACCTATCAGGAAACGCTGGATTATATCCACGCCGCCCCCCATTTCAAGGGGACGGCAGCGCCAGAACGGATGCGCCGCCTTTGTGAAAAGCTCGGCAACCCGCAAAAGGGGCTGCGGACGGTACATGTTGCCGGAACCAACGGCAAGGGCAGCACCGTGAATATGATAGCGGCCGCGCTCCGCGCCGCCGGTTACCGGACGGGGATGTTTATTTCTCCCTATGTGGTGGACTTCCGCGAACGCATTCAGTTGGATGGGCGGCTGATTTCAGAGGAGGAGCTCTGCGAGGTTGCCGGGCGGGTGCGGCAGGCGGATGAGGAGCTGTCCAAAGAAGGAAGCTATGCCACCGAGTTTGAGCTGGTAACGGCCTGCGGGCTCTGCTATTTCCAGCAGCAGGGCTGCGACGCCGCCGTTTTGGAGGTGGGCCTTGGCGGACGGCTCGATGCGACCAACGTTGTCGAACCGCCGGAGGTGGCGGTCATCACCAAGATTGCGTTGGATCACACGGCTACCCTCGGCGGCACATTGGAGCAGATAGCTTTTGAGAAATGCGGCATCATTAAAGGGGGATATGCCGTTACCTACCCGGGCCAGGATCCGGCCGCGCAGGCGGTCATCCGCGCGCAGTGTACCCAGCGCGCGGCTGAGCTGCACATCCCGGACCGTTCAGCTGCGCAGGTGTTGGCCTGCGGGTTAACGAATACCCAACTGCGGTATGGGGAGGAGGAATGGGAGGTTCCGCTGGGCGGGGAGCACCAGATCAGCAACGCGCTGACCGCCATGGAGACGGTCCGCCTGCTGCGCGCCCGCGGTTGGAGGCTCCCGCCGGAGGCGGTTCGGAAAGGGGTGGCCTCGCTGCGTTTTCCAGCGCGGCTGGAACAGGTGCGTACGCAGCCGCCCATCTATATCGACGGCGCGCACAATCCGGATGGGATGCAGGCGCTGGTGCGCGCGCTGGGTTCCCGGCCCTTCACAGCTGTCTATGCTGCTATGCGCGACAAGAACTATTCGCAGGCGCTGGAAATATTGGCCTCCCATGCGCGCAGGCTGGTGGTCTGTACGCTGGATATGCCGCGGGCCGCTTCCACTGGGGAATTGGCGGCGGCTGTTCCCTCCGGCGCCAGCCTTCTTTCAGCCCCGGATATTGCCCATGCCTTGGGGCTGGCGGAAGAGGGGCTCGCTCCGGGAGAGGCGATTGTCGTCTGCGGTTCGCTATATCTGGCGGGAGAGGCGCATACCTTTTTAGACAGGACTCTCCAGAAACGGCCGGAGAACTAGAAAAACGGTAATGAATCAACAAAAAAATCCTTTTTGTATAGACGGGGAACGCCATTTTTTGCAAGCCCGCTGCGATAAGATAGAAGCCGGTAGAAAAAATACCGGCTTCTATCTTTCGTTTGCTTTTTGACGGCTGTGCCATTCAAAGGTCACGGCTATCGCCGTGCCTGCGGGCCGCACAGCTTAAAAGGATAGCCGGCTTTGCCCTTCGCCGCTGCGCGCGGCCTCAAAAAGCGGCGGGCTTCTGAAAGAAGAAACGGCAAGCCTATAAACGGACGGTAAAAAATCAGGGACAGGAAAAGAAAGGAATGGGACGATGCCTGTTGCGATAGAATACCTGGATGAGAACCTCCGGGCGGCGCTCTCCGGCGAGATCGATCATCATTCGGCCAAGGAGCTGCGCGCGCAGATTGACGACGCCATTACAAGGGCGGTGCCGCAGAAGCTGGTGATGGATTTTTCCGCCGTCACCTTTATGGATTCCTCCGGGATCGGGCTGGTGATGGGGCGGTATAAGCAAGTGGCGGTTTATGGCGGAACGTTATCCATTACCGGTTTGGGCGTTCAGCAGAGGAAGGTAATGCGCCTGGCCGGATTGGACAAGCTGTGCAGCTTTGAGGAAACGGGGGAGAAAACGGAATGACAAACAGTATGAAGCTCCAATTTGAGAGCCGCTCCTGCAACGAGAGCTTTGCGCGAACGGCCGTAGCCGCCTTTGCCGCGCAGCTTGATCCGACCTATGAGGAACTGTCCGATATCAAAACGGCGGTCAGCGAGGCGGTGACCAACTGTATTGTCCATGCTTATGCGGAACGGCTGGACAGTGTTTACATAACTGCACAAATTAAGGAAGGGAATACCTTCCTGGTTAAAATCCGGGATCGCGGCTGTGGAATTGCGGACATTGCCAAGGCGATGGAGCCGCTCTATACGACAAGCCCTGAGGGAGAACGCGCCGGGCTCGGATTTGCGGTTATGCAGTCGCTCTGCGACAAGGTGACGGTGCGCTCTAAGCCTGGGCAGGGGACAACGGTGACGCTGCTGAAAAAATTCAAAGCTAAACAGTAAAGTGCGAAACATTCTATACTTTAAGGATAAAAAGCTATTTCCGAATGGTGAAGGCAGGGAATGGCTTGGTATTCTGCGGGCAATCCGGCGGAGGCCGGGAAGGAGCGATCTTTGGCGGGATCTCATCGGAGGAGACGCCGTTTTTCATTACAAGTAAGCGCCTTCAGCGAGGAGGGAAAGATGGAAGCGATACACGGGACCGCCAGGGAGGAAAGAATAGAGGCCAACATGGGTCTGGTGCATGCCTGCGCGCACAAGTTTAAGGGCCGCGGGATCGAATATGACGATTTGTTTCAAGCCGGCTGCATGGGGCTGATTAAAGCGGCGGACGCTTTCGATGAAGAGCGCGGCGTCCGCTTTTCGACCTATGCGGTTCCGGTCATTCTGGGGGAGATCCGCCGCCTTTTCCGGGATGGGGGCACGGTGAAGGTATCGCGGACGCTCAAGGAGCGTTCGATGCACCTCAGCCGCGCCAGGGAGCAAATGGCCCTCCGGCTGGGACGAGAGCCGACCATCAACGAGCTGGCGGCAGAGATGAACCTGGAACCGGGGGAGGTCGTCGAGGCAATGGGGGCCGGGACGCCGCCCATCTCTCTGACCGAGGCCGACGATGAGTCCGGCGAGGGCGGCCAGATCGATCTGCCGACCCCCTCGCCGGAGGAGCTGCTTTCCGACATGCTGTCCATCCGCCAGGTGCTGGGGGAACTGCCTGCGAACGATCGGAAGCTCATCATCCTGCGCTATTTTTCGGAAAAGACGCAGACGCAAACAGCCGAGCTGCTCGGCATGACGCAGGTGCAGGTGTCCCGCAGGGAGAAGAAGATCCTAGCCCTTCTGCGCGAACAGTTGATCCATTAAATGGGCGCGTTGCAAAACTTTCGTTTTGCAACGCGCCCGTTGGAAAAAGCGGCTTTTGGGGCGAAGGCGACGCCCCAAATTTCGCGCTCATCGCGCGAAACCGCTGCTTTTTCTGGTTTCTACAAGCCGGAGGATCGGCTCGGTTGGAGGGCTTTTTCCTATTTTGCAACAAGCCCATTTTCTACAAGCCGGAGGATCGGCTCGGTTGGAGGTTTTCCCCATTCTGCAACGAGCTCTCTGGGAAAAGCGCTTGCAAGCGGCACTATTTCTTCAGGCTGTCCCGGTAAGCGGCGGGGCCGGTTTCATAGAGGCTGCATCCGTAGGCGTCGATCACAACGGTCAACGGCATGTCGCGCACCGTTAGGCGGTGAATGGCCTCGCTGCCCAAGTCCTCATAGGCTACCGGCTGGTTCTCCACGACCGAACGGGCGATGAGCGCGCCTGCCCCGCCGGTAGCGCCAAAATAAACCGCGCCGCATTCGGTCATCGCTTCGACAACCGCGGGCGCGCGCAGCCCTTTGCCGATCATCCCCCGCAGCCCCAGGCGGATGAGGCGGGGAGCGTAGGCGTCCATCCGCGAGGAGGTGGTCGGTCCTGCGGAGCCGATGGGTTCGCCCGCGCGGGCGGGCGTCGGGCCTACATAGTAGATCAGCGCATCCTCCAGCGGGAAGGGGAGCGGTTTGCCCTCCTCCAGCAGCGCGCACATCCGTTTGTGCGCCGCATCCCGCGCCGTATAAACCGTTCCGCTGAGAAGAACGGCGTCGCCTGCATGGAGGGCGAGCGCCTCCTCGCGGGAAAAGGGTGCGGTGAGCCGTTTGATTTCCATCGTTTAACCATTCCTTTCGGAGTTCCTTTTTAAGAAAGGGCGGGAAGAGGCGAGCCGTCTCTTCCGGGAAAAGATCCGCTGGTTAAGCGTCCGCCCTCAAGAAGAAACCTCAGATCTCGGCGTGTGCGTGGCGGGTGACATGGCAATTGATGTTCACAGCGGCCGGAAGTCCTGCAATGTGGGTGGGGAACGCCTCTATCTGCACGCCCAGCGCGGTGGTGCGTCCGCCGAAGCCCTGCGGCCCAATCCCGGTTTCATTGATGAGACTGAGCAGCTCCTCCTCCAGCGCCTGATAAAAGGGATCGGGGTTCGGATTGTCGAGCGGGCGCAGCAAAGCCTTTTTCGCCAACAGGGCGACCCGGTCGAAGGTGCCGCCCAGACCCACGCCGACGACGATGGGCGGGCAGGGATTGGGCCCGGCCAGGCGCACCGTTTCCAGGACAAAGCGTTTGACCCCTTCCAGCCCGTCAGAGGGCTTGAGCATCTGCAAGCGGCTCATGTTTTCTGAACCGAACCCTTTGGGGGCCAGGGTGATCTGAACCTTATCGCCGGGGACCAACTGGCAGTCGATAACGGCCGGAGTATTGTCGCGGGTGTTCTCCCGGCGCAGCGGATCCCGGACGACCGATGCGCGCAGCAGCCCCTCTCGGTAGCCCTGGCGCACTCCATCCTGAACGGCGTCATAAAGCCCGCCGCCGGTAAAATGAATCTCCTGGCCGATCTCTAAGAAGATGCAGGCCATGCCGGTATCCTGGCAGAGCGGGAGCCCCTTTTCCCGCGCCAGGGAGATGTTTTCAAGGATACTGTCCAAAATGCCGCAGGCAGGCGGCCAGCTTTCCTCCTCCCGGCGCTGTAGGATACAGCGCTCAATATCGGGGGGCAGCCGGCGGTTGGCCTCGATGCACAGGCCGCGCACCGCCTCGGTGACACGGGAAACCGGGATCTCTCTCATAAGTACCTCCGTTTCTTGCCGGGCGTTCTCCCGGCGGATAGCGGTGACAGGACGGCCGTTTAGAGGCGCGCGGCCCCGGAATCCACCGCGGCCTGCGCCACCCGCTTCGCCACGTTTTGGGCGACGCGGGGATCGAACGCATCGGGGATAATGTAATCCGGCCGCAGTTCCTCCTCCGGGATGATTTCGGCGATAGCCTTGGCCGCCGCTACCTTCATGGCGTAGTTAATATCCCGTGCGCGGACGCTCAGCGCCCCCTTAAAAACGCCGGGGAAGGCCAGAACATTGTTGATCTGGTTGGGGAAATCGCTGCGGCCGGTCCCCATCACCCGGACGCCCGCGGCAACAGCTTCCTCATACATGATTTCGGGGGTGGGGTTGGCCATGGCAAAGACGATGGGATCCCGGTTCATCGTCCCGATCATGGCGGGGGTCAGCGCGCCCCCGACCGAAACGCCGATGAACACGTCTGCGCCGGGGAGCGCGTCGGCCAGCGTGCCGCGCAAGCCGCTGAGGTTGGTGATTTCACACAGCTCCGCCTTGTGGTCGGCAATGCCAACGCCCCGCTCGCGGTAAAGGATGCCGTTTTCGTCGCAGGCAATGATGTCCCGAACGCCCGCATGCAGCAGCATTTTGATAATGGCCGTTCCGGCCGCGCCGGGGCCGTTGAGCACCACGCGGATCTGATCCAGAGACTTGCCCGCCACCTTCAGCGCGTTCAAGAGCGCCGCCGTTACGACAATCCCGGTGCCGTGCTGATCGTCATGGAAAACCGGGATGTCCAGCTCCTCTTCCAGCCGCCGCTCGATTTCAAAGCACTTGGGCGATGCGATATCCTCCAGGTTGACGCCGCCGAACGCGGGGGCGATAAGCCGGACGGCGCGGATAATTTCCTCGGTGTCGGTCGTGTCTAAACAGATGGGGAAGGCGTCTACCCCGCCGAACTCCTTGAAGAGAAGGGCCTTGCCCTCCATCACCGGCAAAGCGGCCTTCGGGCCGATGTTGCCTAAGCCGAGGACCGCCGTTCCGTCGCTGACGACGGCGACGAGGTTGCCCTTGGCGGTGTAGGTGTAAACCTTATCCGGATCCTCGTGAATTTTGCGGCAGGGCTCGGCGACACCCGGCGTGTAGGCGGTGGAGAGATCGTCCTTACCGGCTAAGGGCACCTTGCTGGTCACCTCAATTTTGCCTTGATGATCGGCATGTAGGGCGAGCGCGCGCTCGTAGTAGTTCATAGCACAGACTTCCTTTCTCTGAATACGGCCTTGCCTATCCCAGACAGAACGCCGCCCGCCCCTGCACAGAGCGCGGGAGCGGACGCGGTGGGAAAGGCTTGCTGACATACTTTTAGTCTTTGAAAATTTCCTTTGCGCTGGCGGCAAGCCCGGCGAGCGATTGCAACTCGCTGGGAATGATGATCTTGGTGGCCTTGCCGTCGGCCGCCTTCTGGAAAGCCTCCAGGCTCTTGAGGGCCAGAACCTGGTTGTTGGGGGCGGCCTGGTTCAGCAGCGTCAGGCTGTCGGCCAGCGCCTTCTGAACGGTCATGACCGCCTGCGCCTCGCCTTCCGCCTCCAGAATCTTCTGCTCGCGGACCGCATTGGCGCGCAGGATAGCCGCCTCCTTCTCCGCCTGGGCGCGCAGGATCTGCGATTCCTTTTCGCCCTCGGCCACCAGGATTTGGCTGCGCTTCTCGCCCTCGGCGCGCAGGATGGATTCACGGCGTTCGCGTTCGGCCTTCATCTGTTTCTCCATCGCATCCTGGATTTCGGCGGGCGGGATGATGTTTTTGAGCTCGACGCGGTTGACCTTGATTCCCCACTTATCGGTTGCCTGGTCGAGAATGGCGGTGATTTTGGTGTTGATTACGTCGCGCGAGGTGAGGGTATGATCCAGCTCCATTTCACCGATGATGTTGCGCAGCGTGGTAGCGGTGAGGTTTTCAATGGCGGATAGGGGACGTTCCACGCCATAGGTAAAGAGCTTAGGATCGGTCACCTGGTAAAAGACGACGTTATCGATCTGCATGGTTACATTGTCCTTGGTGATAACCGGCTGGGGCTTGAAGTCAACGACCATCTCCTTCATGCTGACCCGTTTGGCAACGCGGTCAATGAAGGGGATTTTCACATGGATGCCGGTTCCCCAGGTTTCATGGAACGCGCCAAGACGCTCCACGACAAAGGCTTCCGCCTGCGGTACGATCTTAATGTTGGAGATCAGGATGACCAGCAGGATAATGATTAAGCCGAGTACAACATAAACGCCCATATTGGAGTACCTCCTATAAAAATAGATGCTGAAAGCAGATATTTTTCGGCCATCCGCTCCGGTTGCCGCGTGAGCGGCGAGGGGCGGGGCCAACGAATGATTTTTTATAGCCGCGCTATAAAAAATAGATGCTGAAAGCAGATATTTTTCGGCCATCCGCTCCGGTTGCCGCGCGAGCGGCGAGGGGCGGGGCCAACGAATGATTTTTTATA
>JAAWDS010000004.1 GCA_022793895.1 Provencibacterium sp.
AAGACGTCAAGATAGCCCGCGGGGAGCTTTACCCCGAAAACGCGGGGCAGCTGGCGAAGCTGGAAGCAATGAAGCGGGCGGCGAGAGGGAAACGGTAACACAGGTTTCAGCCTCCGGAGGCAGAATGCGCGCAATGCCTCTGGGGATTGAGATAAAAAACAAGCGGCCATATGCCGATAAGCGGCGGCAGGGAGTGCCGGGCTTGGGATATGGAAGCGACAGGAGGATTTCAGAATGGGAATGGTAGTAAGAAGCAACATTATGGCGCTGAACGCGAACCGTCAGCTGGGGATGAACAACAGCCAGGTATCGAAGTCGTTGGAGAAGCTGTCGAGCGGTTTTAAGATCAACCGCGCAGGCGACGACGCGTCTGGATTGGCTATCAGTGAGAAGATGAAGGCGCAGATCAAGGCGCTGGACACGGCGTCTGCGAACTGCCAGGACGGCATCTCGCTGGTACAGACGGCGGAAGGCGCACTGACCGAGGTTCACGATATGCTCAACCGCATGGTCGAGCTGGCCGGCAAGTCCGCCAACGGCACCATGGAGACCCCGCAGGGCGGCGGGCCTGGTAAGATCGGCGCAGGCGGCACGGACCGTGACGCGTTGCAGGAAGAGATGGATGCGCTGTGCAAGGAAATCGACCGCATTGCGGCTTCCACCAACTTCAACGGCATTAAGCTGCTGGACGGCTCCCTTGGCGGCAGCACTACGAGCAGCAATACTGTCAACACGGCGGCTCCTTCGGTCACCATTGATGCGACCGATGCGGCTGGCTTGGGCGCTGCTCCTACCTTTGCGTTTGACGCGGCTGCAACCGACGAAATGAAGGCGGCCTTCAATGAAGCTCTCGGCGAAGGGGCTGACATTACCTTCACGGCGGCGTTAGCCGGCGCTTCCTTAGCCGATAATGACACGCTGACCATCGCTGGCCTGCCAACCGGTTATACCTACACGGTTATGGGCGCGGATGGAACCAGCGAGATTACGGATAGCAACGGAACCTTAGCCCTGACACAGGACAGCGCCGACCAGACGAAGGCGAATCTTTCGAGTGATATCAGCATCATCGTTAAGGATAAGGACGGCAAGACTGTTGGCACGTTGGATGTTGCTCTGTCGGGAGCTACGCTGGCTAGTGGCACGAGCACGGTTAGCCTGGCGGCTAGCACTGCTGCTGCGGACGGCGTTGCTACGGCGGCTGCTGGCGATGTTGCGGCGAGCTATAACTATGATCTCAGTGGCATGACGGCTCTTCAAGACGGTGAGAGCGTAACGATTGCTGGTGTTACGATTGCGGCGAAAGCGACCGGCGTTGCCGCTACCGATCTTGATGTGGGTGCGAATACCACCCTTGATGATCAGTTGACCGCAATCGTTGACATTCTGAATGCCGACGCTACTATCAATAACGACTGGACGGCTACGGTGCAGGACGGCGTGCTCACTCTCACCGCGAAGGATCCTGACAATCTTCCCGCTAATGCGCCTGCGGATGCGAGCTGGAACGGCACGGATGTCACCGCCGACGCTGTGGAAGACGAGGCGCCCGATAACAACACCACCGGCGGCAACACTGGTTCGCTGACCCTGCAAATCGGCGAGGACGGACAGCGGTGGAACCAGATGAAAGTTGCAATCGATAAGATGGATGTTACCAGCCTGTTTGCGAAGAGCAATCTGACGATGTCGAAGAATAATACCGACGACGCCCCCACCATCGACATCAGCAGCCAGAAGGCAGCGCAGACTGCTCTGGACGCTATCCGCACCGCGGTGAACACCGTTTCTACGCAGCGCGCGAAGCTGGGCGCTATCCAGAACCGTCTGGAGCACACCATCAACAACCTGGACGTCGCTTCGGAGAACATGAACTCTGCAAACAGCCGTGTACGGGACACCGACATGGCCAAGCAGATGATGAGCTATACGCAGATGAACGTGCTGACCCAGGCCGCGCAGGCGATGCTTGCTCAGGCCAACCAGCAGCCCCAGTCTGTCCTCCAGCTCCTCCAGTAAGCGCTTATCCAGCAACCTGCTTGATCCCCAAACGCAACAAGGGCCCTGCCGCAGTTTTGCGGCAGGGCCCTTGTGCTTGCGGAAAACCGGGCGTTGCAGAATGAAATTCTGCAACGCCCCCTTTGAAAACCACGCCTGATTTTCTAAAGGAGCTTTTTCAGATATTGGCCGGTGTAGGAGCGCTGGCAGGCGGCTATCTCCTCCGGCGTGCCGCAGGCGACCAGCGTGCCGCCTCCATCCCCGCCCTCAGGGCCGAGGTCGATGACATGGTCGGCCGTTTTGATCACATCGAGGTTGTGCTCGATAACCACGACGGTGTTCCCGGCCTCCACCAGCGATTGAAGCACGCCGACCAGCTTATGCACATCGTAGGTGTGCAGGCCGGTAGTCGGCTCGTCAAGCACATAGATCGTTTTCCCGGTGGACTGCCGCGCCAGCTCGGTGGCCAGCTTCACGCGCTGCGCCTCGCCGCCGGAGAGGGTGGTGGCCGGTTGGCCGAGCTTCGCATAGCCTAGGCCGACATCCTGCAACGTTTGCAGCTTGCGGCGGATGCGCGGCAGCGCGGAGAAAAATTCCAACGATTCGTCCACCGTCATCTCCAGGACGTCGTAGATATTCTTCCCCTTGTATTTGATTTCGAGCGTTTCCCGGTTGTAGCGCGAGCCGCCGCAGACCTCGCAGGGGACGAAGATATCCGGCAGAAAGTGCATCTCGATTTTAATAATGCCGTCCCCTCCGCAGGCCTCGCAGCGCCCGCCCTTGGTGTTGAAGGAGAAGCGGGAGGCGGTGTAGCCCCGCGCCTTGGAGTCGCCCGTCTGGGCGAAGAGCTCGCGGATATCGTTAAACACGCCGGTATAGGTCGCCGGGTTGGAGCGCGGCGTGCGGCCAATGGGGGATTGATCGATAGCGATGATTTTATCCAGATATTCGGTCCCGCGGATCTCCTCGTGCGCCCCCGCCTTGCCTTTCGCGCCGTTGAGATCGCGCGCGAGCTGCTTATAGAGGATCTCGTTGACCAGGCTGGATTTGCCGGATCCGGAGACGCCGGTAACGGCGATGAAGGTCCCCAGCGGGAACCGGACGTCGATCCCCTTGAGGTTGTTGCAGGCCGCCCCTACAATCTCCAGAAAATGGCCGTTCCCCGTCCGCCGTTCGGCGGGCGCCTCAATTTTCCGCCTGCCGCTGAGGTATTGGCCGGTATAGGAGCGTTCGCAGGCGACGATCTCCTCCAGCGTGCCGGCGGCGACCACCTCGCCGCCATGCACCCCCGCGCCGGGGCCGATGTCTACGATATAGTCCGCCTGGCGCATGGTGTCCTCGTCGTGCTCGACGACGATCAGCGTGTTCCCCATATCGCGCAGCCGTTGCAGTGTGGCGATGAGCTTGTCGTTATCCCGCTGGTGCAGGCCGATGCTCGGCTCGTCCAGGATATAGAGCACGCCGACGAGCGAAGAGCCGATCTGGGTGGCTAGCCGGATGCGCTGGCTTTCGCCGCCCGAAAGGGTGGCCGATGCGCGCGCCAGCGTCAGGTAGCCGAGCCCTACGCTGCGCAGGAACCCCAGCCGTTCGCTGATCTCCTTGAGGATCTGCCCGGCGATGAGCAGCTCCTGCTCGGAAAGCTCCAGCCGGTCGAAGAAATCCAGCATCTGCACCACCGAGAGGGTGCAGAGCTCGGAGATGTTCTTCCCTCCTACCAGCACCGCCAGCGATTCGCGCTTGAGGCGGTGGCCATGGCAGTCGGGGCAGTTGACCGCCGTCATGTAGGAGGTGATCTCCTCGCGCATCCAGTTGCTGTTCGTCTCCCGGAAACGGCGCTCCAGGTTGTTGATGATGCCCTCGAAATCGGTCATATATTCCCCGCTGAGCGCGCCTGTGCCGCGGGTAACTTTGAATTTTTTGCCCTTGGTGCCGCGCATCAGCAGATCGATGACCTTTTTGGGCAGCTTGCCTACGGGGGTGTCCAGGCTGAAGCCGTAAGCCTCAGCCAGACCCTTATAATACATCTCAGCCATCGAATCGGGGGTATAGGTCCATCCGCTGGCCTTGATAGCCCCCTCCTTGATCGAAAGCTCCTTTTTAGGGAGGATCAGCTCCGGATCCACCGACATGAAGGTACCCAGCCCGGTGCATTTCGGGCAGGCGCCAAAGGGGTTGTTGAAGGAGAACATCCGCGGGTTGAGCTCCTCAATGCTGATCTCGTGCTCCGGGCAGGCGAACGACTGGGAGAAAAGCATCTCCTCCCCGCCAATCACATCCACCAGCACCAGCGAGCCGGTCAGCGACAGGCAGGTTTCAATGCTGTCCGCCAGGCGGGTGCGCACCCCTTCCTTCACGACCAGCCGATCGACGACGATCTCAATGTTGTGCTTGAAATTCTTCTCCAGCTTGATTTCTTCGGTCAGCTCATAGAGGTTTCCATCCACCCGAACGCGCACATAACCAGCGCGACGGGCGCGATCGAACTCCTTCGCATGCTCGCCCTTTTTGCCGCGCACCACCGGAGCCATGACCTGAATGCGGGTCCCCTCCGGGAGCTTGAGCACCGAATCCACCATCTGATCCACCGTCTGCTGCTTGATCTCCCGGCCGCAGACAGGGCAATGCGGGACGCCGACGCGCGCATACAAAAGCCGCAGGTAATCATAAATTTCCGTCACCGTTCCCACGGTGGACCGCGGGTTTTTCGAAGTGGTCTTTTGATCGATCGAAATGGCGGGGGAGAGCCCTTCGATGAGATCGACGTCGGGCTTGTCCATCTGTCCTAAGAACATGCGCGCATAAGAGGAGAGGCTCTCCACATACCGGCGTTGTCCGTCGGCATAGATGGTATCGAACGCCAGGGAGGATTTCCCCGACCCCGAAAGCCCGGTAAAAACGATCAGCTTGTCCCGCGGAATGGTGATGTCGATATTTTTAAGGTTGTGCACCCGTGCGCCCTTGATAACAATCTTGTCGGTTGGCAAAGCAATAACCTCCGTCCTGGGGAATGAATAGCGAAGAACATATTTTCGTATCCCAGTATACCACAGGTTTTTTAAATGTCAAATACTTGAATGTTTCAAAGAATATGTCCGCAGCGCGGTTGTTTTAATGAAGTTCGCCAGCTTGAAGCGTGTTTCGACAAAATCCTTGCTTTTTCTGTGGGATCTGGCAGCCAAGTTGGCTATAAAGCGCATGAAGCATCTTGAATAGAGGTAGAAACGGAAGGGACGCGCCCGCAAGTGAGGAAGAAACCTCCAGCCGGGCGCTCCTCCGGCTTGCAGGAACCGGAAAAAGCGGCGGTTCCGCGCGGGCAGCGCGGCTTTTGGGGCGCCGTTTTTGCCCCAAAAGCCGCTTTTTCAAAAGGACGCGTTGTAAAATTTCATTTTACAACGCGTCCTTTTGCCTGCCCCGGAAGATGAGGAATTTGCTGAACAGATAATTGAGGATAACGACGAGGACGTTGGAAAGGATTTTGGCGGCTAGCCCCGGCAGGCGGATGAGATCCACGCAAAGATACATACACCCCATATCGAACGCGCCCGACAGCAGCCGGCAGCCGGTGAATAGGGCGAGCTCGCGTAGCACGGCCGCCGCGCCCCGGCTCCGGCTTTCAAACACGAAGCGGCGGTTGGTCAGGTAGGCGAAGAGCACCGAGAGAACCCAGGCGGCGGCGTTGGCCGTCAGATAATAGACCCCTAAGAGATCGGCCAGGACGGTATAGACGGCAATGTTTATGAGCGTGGTCAGCCCGCCGAAAAAGAGGTAAAGAAGGGGCTCCTTATACTGAAAGAAAAGCGTCCGGCCCCATGCCCAGATTTTTTTCAATCCGTCCGCCCCCTCGGCCGCTGCTCCCAATCGTCCACGCCCTCGGCCGCATCCGGCTGGAACAGGATTTTGAAGGTTAAGAACATCAGCTTGAGATCCAGCAGAATGGAGTAGCGCTCGATATAGAGGAGATCCATCTTGAGCTTGTCCTCCGGCGTGGTGTTGTATTTTCCATACACCTGCGCATAGCCGGTCAACCCCGCCTTCACTTTGGTACGGTATTTAAATTCCGGATACCGCTGAATGTTCTTTTCCACCAGTTCGGGACGTTCGGGGCGGGGGCCGACTACCGACATCTCCCCGCGCAGAATGTTGATGAGCTGGGGCAGCTCATCCAGCCGCGTCGAGCGGAGGAAGCGGCCGAGAGGGGTGATGCGGTTGTCCCCCTTGCTGGCCAATCGCGCTACGCCGTCCGCTTCGGCATTCACCACCATGCTTCGGAATTTATAGAGCCGGAAAACCTGGTTGTTGTAGGTCAGCCGTTCCTGCCGGTAAAAAACCGGGCCGCCGTCATACAGCTTGATGGCGAGCGCCTCCAGCAGCATGATGGGGGAGGCGGCCAACAGGCCCAGCGAAGAGAGGAGGATATCCACCGCGCGCTTCCAAATGCGCTGCTCGTTGGTGAGCTGATAGTTTTTGCACAGCAGAACCGGCGTGTCAAAGATGTGGGTGGATTGCGCGGTGTTGAGCATGATGTCCTCCACGTTGGGCATGATGTAGACGCGGATGGAATGCTCATAGCAAAATTCGACCAGCTCGTTACGCAGGGAAAGATCCACGTCGCTGATCATCACGCAGTTGACCTGAAGGATCCCCTCCTTGATGGCGGAAACCTCCTTGTCCTGCGTCATAATCCGCTTTAAGTGATAGCGCTCCTTGATGCTTTTGATCTTCTGCATGAACCGTTCCTCATTATCCACATTGCGGCAGATAAAGAGCACGTCGCGCACCGGATAGATCTTGAAATAGATGGAGTTAGAGAAATAGGTCAGAATGGCGCTCGCAGCGAACTGGAGCGCCCACATCAGCAGCATGGGCTCTGGCGGCAGCAGCGCCCGCGCAAACAGCGAGAGCTGGAAATACAGCAGCAGATCGGTAAAAATCAGGGCAATGGCGTTGGAATAGAGCACCTCGCCATGCCGCGCCACCCCGGTCCGGAAGCCGCCGTACATCGTGTTAAACAGGAAATAGATCACACAGTAGATACCGATGACGATATAGTTGCCCTTTCTGAAGAACCGCGCCTGTTGATAGAAAAGGCTCCAGATCAACACAAAGATCCCAGCCATACTCCCCATGAGAGACATCCGGCAGGCGAACATGATGGTTCTTCGATACTGATAACGCCGTTTTTCCATTTTCCGCCTCACTTCCGCAGGGCTGGTTCCCTCTGTGAGGCGCCTGCTGCCAGGCGGCAAGGGAAAAGGCCCTGCTGAAAATAAACCTCCGTTATTCGGTAGGGAGCCTTGGAGCTTCCGGCAGCCCCAGCTCTTTGAGAATCAGCGCGGTTGCGCTGCGGACATATTCCCCGCAGCGGGGATCGTGGCCGCTGGTGGTCTGGGAATCGGGAGCGGGCTTGTCCCCGGTGGCAAGCAGGTCGCGGCAGAGGATCGATCCGTTCTCCCGCGAAAACTCTGCCGCCAGCCGCTGCACCCGCTCATAGAGCGCTTCTTTGCCCTCCGCATCTGTCGCGCCGGTATAGCCCTCCCGCAGGCCGAGCGCCATATACATGGCGCTGACCGTACCGCAGACCTGGCGCATGCGCCCCATCCCGCCGCCGAAGGGGGAGGCGAGCAGGAGAGCGGTTTCCTCCGAAAGCCCCAGATAGGGCGCAAGGGTGAGCAGCACCGACTGCGCACAGTTATAACCTTCAAAAAAATGAGCCTTTGCCGTTTCTGGAATCCCCAAATCGATCGTCCCTTCCTTTAGTATAGCCTGTCCCGGCAGGGGAGAAACGCCGCCGCGGCAGATTTCCGGAGAACGGCCGGAAATTCCGCCCCGTTCTCCCATTGCCGGATGATGGGAGCTATCCGTCCCGTCTCATGTATAAAAGCGGATAAGGGTTCCCCTGTTCATCCTGCCCGGTTCTTTGATAAACCTGAAAGCCCATGCGCTCATAGAAGCCCCTGGCCAGCGGGTTTTGCTCGTTAACGGCCAGCTCCCGAATGGAATAGGCTTCGATCCCATATTCCAGAAGCCTTTTCCCCAAGCCCTTTCCTCTTTCTTCGGTCGAAACGAAAAGCATTTCCAGCTTCCGCCCCGCGGCCCCCATAAATGCGGCCGGACACCCATGCGCGTTTTCTGCGACCACCAAATGGGGGACCGTCCTAAGCGCCTGCGGAACATAGGGCTTTATCGCCTCTATTCCCTGTTCGGATAAAAACAGATGGGCCGCCTTTACAGAGCCTTCCCATATTTCCAATAGCCGATCGATTAGGGAAGAGGGCCTTTCCCTCGCCTCCGCTATGTGCATGTCCGTTCCTCCATAGATGCGGCAAATGTCCGGATATAGAACTAAGTATAGCATTGAAACAGGGGCAAATCAATTCTTCTTTTGTAAAGCCTGCGGGTTTGAAAAAAAAGAAACCGCCTGCCTTATAGGGGCAGGCGGTTTCATCCGCGGGCTCTGCGCTTGCGCTAGGAGGGCCTCAGCCTTTTTTCTTTTCAAAGAAATTGTCGATTTCCTTCTTGAGATCCGCCGGTTTGGAGTTCTTTAACAGATAACCCGCCGGCTTTAAGGGCATCACCTTAATCATGCTCTCCGGGTCCCGGCGGCCGGTCAGGAAAATGACCGGAGTATCTGCAAACGCCTGATCCGAGCGAAGCATCTCCAGCGTCTGCCGCCCATCGCAAACCGGCATTTCATAGTCCAAGAGAACCAAGTCCGGCGGGTTCAGAGTAATGGTCCGGATGGCGGCTATTCCGGATTCCGCCAACGCGACTTCGTAATCTTCCCCCAGCAGCCGTTTCATTCCTTGCAGGATGGTCGCGGAATCGTCGACGATCAACACCTTCGGCTTGGAGCTTTCCTTTTTCTGCTCCTCCCGCTTCCGGAGGTATTCTTCAACTTCGTCCAGCGCGTTTTCCATGTTGATGGGCGTTCCGATACCGTTTTCAAGGAGCTGGGGCGCAATGGCGCAATAGGCGAAATATCCTGAGCCGCCGGTGTTGAACAGCAGGCTGACTTGCAGCTTTTTGTTCTCAAACGCCTTTTGGAACTGCTCATAGGTTAAGAGGTTTTCCTCCGTCAGCTCATAGGATTCCATGACCGGGAAATGCTCCATCATCCTTCCTACGAACTGCTGCGCCATATACCGGGCGGCATGGACGAGCATATTGTCGAGCTTGTTGGTCTGAAGCCCCATCACCTTCCCTACGGTGTTGACCAGCAGCTTTTCCTCAAAAACTAAGAGGATCTCCTGCTTTTTTTCATCCTGTTTGGTTCCATAAACCAGGCGGTAATAGACCCCTCTTCCGAATTTTTCCCCGTTGTAGGCGTCGCTGATCAGCTGCGATTCCAGATGGAACATGTCGAACACCAGCTGGACAATCACCTTTTTCATCGCGTCCAGCTCTTCTTCCGGCAGGAGGGCTTCCCACTTTCTCATGTACTTCCCCGTAATGGAGAGATCCTCTGTCAAGGTGTGCCCTACCAGCCACCCGGCGCAGACGCCCAGAAAATGGGTGACGGCGTCCGGAGAATAGCCGGTCCGCTCCAGCTCCTGTTCCAGCACCGGAAGCGTATTTTCCCGGAATCCTTGATGGATAAGCCGGTGCCGCTCCAATCCCCCATAGGCAATCGAGGCCATGTAGGCTTCTTCGTCGGCAAAGTGTTTTACGGTATGCCCTTTGAAAAACTTAATCCCCTCCCGGCATACCCTTTGGCTATCCTTTTCCTCCTTCCGGAGTTCGAACAATTTGTTGATGATCTTAAAAAGCCGCTCATGTTCCTTATCAATAATGTCCACTCCTATTTTGTACTCTTCTTTCCATACAAATTGGGCGTCCATACAACATCCTCCTCTATAAAAAGTCCCAATCTATACCTTGTCTGCGTCTTCCCAGAAGCCCTCCGGCAGCGTCTGCATCAGATCCGACTTCAGCGAATGCAGGAAGCCGGCCGTTAGCTCCTGTTTCTGCTGCCATAAGCTGCGGGCCGCCTGTGTGACCATCGGGTTTTCGGAAAGGATACGGGCGGAATAGCGGTTCATTCGCCGGCAGGCGCTCTCAAAGCCCCCCTCCGGCTGTGCGCCCTCGGCCAGCGCATCCCAGGTGAGCGACATGGCGCCCGTTTCATCAAGCAGGTCTGCCTCCATAAGCAGGAGCAGCTCCGGCGGCGTATCCTTTTCCAGCATAAGCCCCTTCTCGGAGTGCCGGGCTACCAGATCCCGCACAAAGGCGCGCTGGGCGTCTGGAAGGCCGGCCTGCCCGGCATATTCCTCAAACACCTGCGCGCCTAGTAGGGCATGCCCTATACGCCGGTCGCGTCCGTCATAGCCGGCGTCATGGAAGAGAGCGGCGATAATGAGAGAATCGATATCCACTCTACCAGGATATGCTTTTGCCAGCCGCCATGCCCATCCGCACACCCTCCGGATATGCGCGCTGCGCCGGCGGAATGGGGCGTAGGGACATTCTTCCCCGCCGCAGGCTCGGAGGTGGTTCTCTACAAACCGGAACATCTCCCGGTAAAGGAGAAGGCGCTCCATAGCCTCCTCCGGCTGCGAGCAGCCGCCGGCGCGCGGCGCATGCCGCTCCCATTCTTCGCGCAGAATGCCGTAGACATATTCATCGCGCCAGAGCGTCCCCGCAAGGCCGTTCGAGCGGCGCGACCGGCGGAAGCAGCCCTCGCGGCGCATGCCCAAGCGCTCCATCAGCCGGTAGGAGCCGGTGTTTTCCGCATCGCAGCGGGCGAACAGGCGGCGGAGCCCACAGGCTTCAAAGCCGAGCTTTAACAAAAAGCGGCCCAGCTCGGTTCCATAGCCCTGCCGCCAATAGTCCCGGTGCAGAATCCAGCCGAGCTCGCCCGCGCCCTGCTCTGCGGCTAGGCTACAAGCGCCGATCAGCGCGCCGCCCTCTTTTAAGAGGACGGCTAGATGAATCTCCTTGCCGGGCGGTCCCCCTTTTTTTGCCGCCATGCGGACAAAGCGGCGCGTTTCCTCCAGGCTGTTCGGACCCCAGAGCAGGAAGGTCAGGTTTTCCGGGCTTCCGGCATAGGCGTGAACGGCCGGAATATCTTCTTCACAAAAAGGGCGCAAAAGCAGGCGTTCGGTTTCGTAGGCGTTCATAGCGTTCCCTCCATCTGAATCCGTTGTTTCTGCATGCCCATCCGGAGGTAGAAGGCGGCGGCCTCCTCGTTGAAGCACCATACATTGAGGGTGAGACGGCGGGCGCCCAGCGTCCGGGCGCGCTCGCGTGCCTGCTCAAACAGCCGGGAACCCAAACCCTGCCGCCGGTATTCCTCCGCCACGACCAGCGCCTCGATGAATGCGGCCCTCTGCGGCCGCACCAGCGGGCTTTTCGAGGGCGGGCGGAGGGTGAGCTGGCAGAGTCCGACTGCCTGTTTTCTGGTGAAGGCGGCCAATAAAACGCTGCGTTCATCTTGAAGGAGCTGTTTATATTCCTCTTCCGGCAGCGGATCGGCATCCTGATAGATATCCGGCCGGTTTTCCACATGCTGCCGGTGGAGTTGTTCAAACAGCCGGCGGATGCCTGGATAGTCCTCTGCGGCGGCGTCGCGCAAGGTAAAAGGGGCTGTCATGTCTCTACCTCCTTATCCCAATTCCAAGGTAGCCGCGGGCGGAAGGCCGGGCGGCATGCAGAACGCCAGGGCCGCGGCAGGCGGCGGTCCGGCTACGCGTTTCGTACATTTTAGAGCCTTCTATTTTTTACCCCAAAAAGCAAAAATGGAAACAGTTGGCATCAACTGTTTCCATTATAAACATGCCCAGCCGGAAAGTCAATCGGCGCATTCGTTTTTTGCGGTGGGTTCATGGATGTGAACGGCCAATGCGCCGTTTTCCAGCACGACCTCCAGCGTCGAGCCGGGCAGCGGATCCCCGGCAATGATGGCGCGGGCCACCTGGGTTTCCACCCGGCTTTGAATGAACCGGCCCAGCGGGCGGGCGCCATAGATGGGATCGAAGCCCTCGTCGGCGATGAAGCGCTTCGCCTCCTCGCTGACCTGGAGCCGGAGCTCGCGTTCCTCCAGCCGCCGGCTGAGGCCGCGCAGCAGGAGCTCCACAATCCGGCCGATCTCCTCGCGGCCGAGCGGCTTATAGAATACGATTTCATCCAGCCGGTTGAGAAATTCCGGGCGGAACTGCTGCTTGAGGAGCGCGTCCACCGCCGCGCGCGCTTCTTTTGTCACCGATCCATCCGGCCCGATGCCTTCGAGGATATGACTGGAGCCGAGGTTGGAGGTCAGGATGATAATAGTGTTTTTAAAGTCCACCGTCCGGCCCTGCGAATCGGTGATCCGTCCGTCGTCCAGTACCTGGAGAAGAATGTTGAAAACCTCCGGGTGCGCCTTCTCAATCTCATCGAAGAGGATGACCGAGTAGGGCTTGCGCCGCACCGCCTCGGTGAGCTGGCCGCCCTCCTCGTAGCCGACGTATCCGGGAGGGGCGCCGATGAGGCGGGAAACGGAGAATTTCTCCATGTATTCGGTCATATCGATCCGCACGAGGTTGCGCTCATCGTCAAATAGGCACTGGGCGAGCGCCTTGGCCAGCTCGGTTTTGCCGACGCCGGTCGGCCCCAAAAACAGGAAAGAGCCGATGGGCCGGTTGGGGTCCTGTATCCCCGCGCGGGATCGCAGGACGGCCTCCGAGACCTTTTGCACCGCTTCCTCCTGGCCGACGACCCGCTCATGCAGGAGCGCTCCGAGGTTTAGGAGCTTGTCGCGCTCCGACTCCAGCAGCCGGGAGACCGGAATGCCGGTCCAGCGGCCGACGATGCGGGCAATCTCCTCATCGGTCACTTTGTCGCGCAGAAGCGAGCGGGAGCGGCTCTCCTCGGCTAAGGCTTCCTCCGCCTCCAGCCGCTTTTGCAGCTCAGGCAGCCGCCCATAGGTCAGTTCTGCGGCCTTGTTGAGATCGTAGCTGCGCTGGGCCTGTTCGATCTGGGCGTTGATCTGCTCGATCTCCTCGCGGATGTGCTGGACCTTGCCGATAGCCTCTTTTTCGTTCTCCCAGCGGGCCTTCATCTCCCCATAGCGGGCACGCAGCTCGGCCAGCTCCTTTTGCAGCTCTTCCAGGTGCTCCTTGGAGAGATGGTCGGTCTCTTTTTTCAGCGCGGCCTCCTCTATTTCCAGCTGCATGATCTTGCGGGAGATTTCATCGATCTCGGTGGGCATGGAATCCATCTCGGTCTTGATTAGGGCGCACGCCTCATCCACCAGATCGATCGCCTTATCCGGCAAAAAGCGGTCGGAGATGTAGCGGTTGGAGAGCACCGCCGCTGCAATGAGCGCCCCGTCCTGGATTTTAACCCCATGGAACACCTCATAGCGCTCCTTCAGCCCGCGCAGGATCGAAATGGTGTCCTCAACGGTGGGTTCGTCGACCAGCACCGGCTGGAAGCGGCGTTCGAGCGCGGCGTCCTTCTCCACGTACTGGCGGTATTCGTTCAGCGTCGTCGCGCCGATGCAGTGCAGCTCGCCGCGCGCCAAGAGCGGCTTGAGGAGGTTGCCGGCGTCCATCGAGCCCTCGGTTTTACCGGCGCCAACGATGGTGTGCAGCTCATCGATAAAAAGGATGATCTTCCCCTCGCTCTTTTTCACCTCGGCCAGCACCGCCTTCAGGCGCTCCTCAAACTCGCCGCGGAACTTGGCGCCTGCAATGAGCGCGCCCATGTCCAGCGAGAAGAGCATGCGGTCCTTGAGGTTTTCCGGCACATCGCCGCGCACGATGCGCAGCGCCAGGCCTTCGGCAATGGCGGTTTTGCCAACGCCCGGCTCGCCGATGAGCACCGGGTTGTTCTTCGTCTTGCGGCTTAAAATGCGGATAACGTTGCGGATCTCGTTGTCCCGGCCGATGACCGGGTCGAGCTTTTGGCTGCGCGCCAGCTCGGTGAGGTCCGAGCCGTATTTTTTCAAAACGTCGTAGGTATCTTCGGGGTTGTCGGAGGTGACGCGGGTGTTGCCGCGCACCGATTGGAGCGCGTCCAGAAACCGGTTTTTATCGAACTGGAAGCTGCGCAGCAGCTCCCCCAAGGTGCGGCTGGGCTTTTCGGCCAGCCCCAGGAAAAGGTGCTCCACCGAAATATAGTCGTCCTTCATCCGCTCCGCCGTGCGCTCCGCTTCGGTCAGGGCGCGGTCGGTATCGGAGGATACATAGATCTTCCCGCTCTCCCGTCCGCCGCCGCTGACGCCGGGGAGCTTATCCACAAGCTGGAGAGCGCTGGAGAGCAGCATGGAGGGATCGAGCCCCATTTTTTTCAGCAGCTCGGCGACCAGGCCGTTTTCTTGGGAAAGCAGCGCGGTTAAAAGGTGCTCCTGCTCGATCTGCGGGTTTTGCCGCTCTACCGCAAGGCTCTGCGCCGCGCTGACCGCCTCGATGGATTTTTGCGTTAATTTCTGCATGTTCATTTGTTCCTCTGGCCTCCTCGTCCGGCATGAATGGGGATCGTTTTTTCTTACAGCCCTTATTATAGGCGGGAGATGTGAATCAACTGTCAGCAAATTGTGAGCAAATTGAAAAGTTTTAGCACTCATATATTGTGAGTGCTAAAACCAAAAATAAAACATTCTTTTGGCGGGGCTTTAGGAAGGCGGGGCGCGCAGCTGTCCGGCGGCATAAAATGAAAGGGGGAAACCTGGGGCGAAGCCTCGCGGGGTTCTCCTTCCCGCCCCTTGGCGGGAATCCGGCTTTGCCGGACCGGCACAGTTTTTAGGAAAGGAGCGCTTACCGCCATGAACGAATGGAACATCCCGCTGACCTCTATCACGTATGCCATCAAGGCGCAGAACGCGCTGCGTGCGCAGGGCATCCGCGCGCAGATCGGCCGGGATGAGAGATACCGCAGCGGAAAGAGCTGCGGCTATTCGCTGATTCTCCGCCCGGATGTGAACCGCACGCGGGTGATGGAAATTTTGCAACGGGAGAACATCAAGCTGGCCTCGCTGGATCCAGGCCCGCCTGCCCGGTCGATGTATTACCGGTCATAACAGCCCGCTCACTCCGGCACAGGTTGGGCGGCCGGAGAGAGTGGACAGGGAGGTAAAAATCAATTGGTATATTTTGATAATGCAGCCACCTCCTTCCCGAAGCCCCGCATGACGGTGGAGGCGGCGAACGCCGCCTTCACCCGCTATGGGGCCAATCCGGGCAGGGGAGGGCACAGGATGGCGCTGGAAACCTCGCAAATGGTCTTTCGCGCGCGGGAGCAATTGGCGCAGCTCATGGGGATGGACGCTCCGGAAAACGTGGTGTTTACCCTCAACTGTACACAAGCATCCAACCAGGCTATCAAGGGCGTGGTGCGCGAGGGGGATCATGTCATTATCTCCAGTATGGAGCATAACTCGGTCCGGCGGCCGGTGGAGGCGCTCAAGAAGGCGGGCGTTTGCGATTATGACGTTGCCCGCGTGGAGGTAGGCGACCCGGCGGCGACGGTGCGCAATTTCCGCGCGCTTCTGCGGCCGAACACACGGCTTATCTGCTGCGTACATGGTTCCAACGTTTTTGGAACGATTCAGCCGGTGGAGGCGCTCTGCGCTCTCGCGCACGAAAACGGGGCCCTCTTTTTGCTGGATGCCGCCCAGACGGCGGGCGTGCTGTCCATCCGGTTTAAAGAGCTGCCGGCGGACTTTATCTGTCTGGCCTGCCACAAGGGGCTCTATGCCCCGACCGCGCTCGGCGCGCTGCTCGTCGGCGGGCAGGCGGAGCTGAACACCCTGCTGGAAGGCGGATCGGGAAGCCTGTCGCTGGAAACGGATATGCCGCCCTTCCTTCCCGACCGTCTGGAGGCGGGCACGGTGAACACCACCGGGATCGCCGGGCTCACGGGCGGGCTGCGGTTTGTGCGGCTGAGGACCATTCCGCGCATCTACCGGGAGGAGATGGAGCTAACCCACCGGCTTTACCAGGGGTTAAGCGAAATCAAGGGCGTAACGCTCTACAACCGTCCCGGACTGCCGGTGCTCTCCTTCGGCATTGAGGGAATGACCGGCGAGGCGGCGGCCGGAAGGCTGGGAGAATTGGGCTATGCGCTGCGCGGCGGCTTCCATTGCAGCCCGCTGGCGCATGAGACGATGGGCACCCTGGAAACCGGCACGGCGCGTATCGGCGTCGGCGCGTTCAACACGGCGGCGCAGGCGGAAGGACTTCTGCGCGCCGTCCGCCGGGTGGTGAAGGAGACCTAAAGAGGAGCGCGGAACACTTCCGGCTAGAAACGGGCGCGTTGCAGAATTTCATTCTGCAACGCGCCCTTTGGAAAAACGGTTTTCAGGGCGAAGAGGCTGCCCTGAATTTCGCGCCATAAGGCGCGAAAACACCGTTTTTCAGGTTTCTGCAAGCCGGAGGATCGGCTCGACCGGAGGTTTCTTTTCTATTTTGCAGGCAGCCCTTTTTCAGAGGCCGCGCCGCAAAATAGGACAAGCCGGTAAAAACGCAACCCGGCCTGCTAAAGAAATGGCGCGGGCCGCTCTTCCGGTTTGCAGAAAAGGCTGCGCCGCGAAATGGGACAAGCCGGCAAAAACACAATCCGGCCTGTAAAAAAATGGTGCAAGCCGCTCCTCCGGCTTGTAGGAACCGGAAAAAGCGGCGGTTTCGCGCCTTATGGCGCGAAATTTGGGGCGTCATTTTCGCCCTAAAAGCCGCTTTTTCAGAGGGCGCGTTGCGGAATGAAATTCTGCAACGCGCCCTTGCAAACAGCGGGATAGTCTGATAAAATGAATGGGTAAAAGCAGCCGGTGCGGGATCCGGACGCCGGAGGACACGGGCGGAAGATTTTGGCTGCATGCGCGCAGTCCGGATAGAACTCCCCAGAGAAAGGAATGGTCAGATATGTTCAGCGAGGCCAATGTAACGTTGCAGGATACCCTCAGCAACATATGGGCGACCATTAAAACCATCTCTCCAGGCGATGTGATCGATATTTTAATGGTAGCGGTGGTGCTCTATTACATCATTAAGCTGGTGCGCGATACCCGCGCCAGCCAACTGGTGAAGGGAATTATGCTGCTGCTGTGCGTTTACCTGTTCACCGATATGCTTGAGTTTAAGGTGATGGGCTTCTTTATGAAAACGATCCTGACGGTAGGGGCCACTGCGCTGATTGTGGTGTTCCAGCCCGAATTGCGCCGCGCGCTGGAACGAATGGGCCGCACCCGCCTGCCCTCCGGGCTTTTCGGCGCGGGAGCGCAGGGCGAGGAGCAGCGCGCCGCCATCCTCAGCATGATTGAGGAGGTCTGCGAGGCGAGCAAATCGCTTTCCCGCCACAAGATCGGCGCGCTGATGGTCTTTGAAATGCAGACGCGTCTAGGGGAGATCATCAAGACCGGCACGCTGATCGACTGCAAGCCGGTTGCCGAGCTCATTGGGAACATCTTTTTCCCCAACGCCCCGCTGCACGATGGGGCGATGATTATCCGGGATGCGCGGCTGCATGCGGCGGGCTGCTTCCTGCCGCTGACCGAGAACAACGAGCTCTCCAAAGAGCTGGGAACGCGCCACCGCGCCTCGTTGGGCATGAGCGAGAATTCCGATGCTATCGTTGTGGTCGTCTCCGAGGAGACCGGCACCATTTCGGTAGCGCGCAACGGGGTTTTAACGCGGAATTATACGCCGGAAACCTTGGGAAACTACCTGCGCACGGAATTGCTGGGGAACGAGGTTCCGCGCGAGAAGGAACACCGTTTTAAACGGAAGAAGGCAAAGAGCTAAAAGAATGGGATCCTGGAAAGGAGCGCTTATGAAATTGAAAAATTTTTTCCAGCGCCTGCTGCACTTCGATCTCTTCCTCAAGCTGATTTCGCTGGCGGTCGCTTTCTTTGTGTGGGTGGTGGTGGCGACTGCGGTGGATCCGAGCTTTCGGAGGGATATCAGCGGCGTTCCGATTGATATCAACCTGCAATCCAACACTCTCTCCCGCTTAGGGATGAGCGTCATCAGCCTGGATCCGCAGACCGTCCGCGTGCGGGTGAACGGGACGCGGTATGTGGTGGGCGAGCTCTCGCCGGAGGACATCCGAATAGAGCCGGATCTCAGCGCGGTGAACACGGCGGGTACCCAGACGCTGCCGCTGCGCTGGGTGGATGAAAGCGGCGGGGAATACACCGTTGAGCTGATGACCCCCCAGAGCGCGTCGGTGCGCATCGACCGCATGGATCAGAAAACGCTGGACATTACGGCGAATGTAACGGGGGTCAGCCTGTCGGAGGGCTATATCAAGGAGGATGAGATCGTCACCCCTGAACGGGTGACGTTGACCGGCCCCATTGGGGATCTCAACAAGGTGCATCATGCGATGGTCAATATTGATATGAACAAGTCGATGACGGCGACCGAGTCGGTAACGGGTGAGATCGTGCTGGTGGACGTGAACGGCAACGTCGTGGAAAGCGGCCACATTCACAAGGACTACGACGCGGCCGAGGTGACGGTATCGGTGCTGAAGGTCAAGGAGGTGCCGCTGTCCATTGAATTTATCAACCGGCCCTATGGCTTCCCGATGAACGAACTGAATTATACCCTCGACTGCTCGGCGATCAATATTGCCGGCCCGCAGACGCTGGTGGACAGCTACGACGGGATCCTTTTGGGCTATGTGGACTTTAAGCGCCTGGATATCGGGACCAAGGAGGTTTTTGACGTTCAGCTCCCCAGCGGCTTTGACAATATCGATAACATCCAGTCGGTCTCCGTCTCGTTCGATATGGAGGGCTATGTCTCGCAGGAGTTTAACCTGGATACCATCAATATCGTCAACCCGCCCGCTAACTATGACGTCACCATCCCCGGCAGCCAGCAGATGCGGGTGCGCATGGTCGGGCCTGCCGAAACGCTGGAATCGATGACGCCGGAGGACATTATCGCCGAGGTCGATCTTTCCGAGCGCGAGGCCGTTACCGGCCAAACCAAGTGGCCGGTTAAGATCTATGCGCCGCGCAAGGGCGCCGTTTGGGCGGTGGGCGATTATGTCACCACCGTCAGCATTGCGGCAAAGGCGGCGGAGAACGAACGCTAAAGGAGAACCGGAAAACCGTATGGGAGGCGGGGCCGCTCATACGGTTTTCTGATTTTATGGAGCGTCTGCAAACAGCCCGGCAACGGCCCGGTCTTTCGCCGCTGAAGCGGCGGCCAGGACGCATCCGCTCACGGCGGGGAAGTTTTTAGGAGGGGAAACGATTGATTCTTGTTTCAGGCATCAGCCTGCCTTTTGAGGAGGAGGAGGGCGCCGCCATTCCCAAGGCGCGCAAAATCTTAGGGCTTTCGGGCGGGGAAGCCTTTATCTACCGCCGCTCGCTGGATGCGCGCCGCCGGCAGGACATCCGTTATCTCTATACAGTGGGTTTCCGCGCGGGAAAAGAGGCGGAAGAGGCTGCCGCCCGCCGCAAGGACAGCCGTATCCGGCTGCACCAGGAGCCTGCATGGGAGCCGCCGCGCGGGACTTCGCCGCTCTCCAGCCGCCCGGTGGTAGCCGGGTTTGGCCCGGCGGGCATCTTCTGCGCGCTGCTTCTGGCGCGCTGCGGTTACCGTCCCATCGTGCTGGAGCGGGGAGGGCCGGTGGAGGATCGCACCGCCGCCGTGGAGCGCTTCTTTCAAACGGGGACGCTGGACCGGCGTAATAACGTACAGTTCGGCGAGGGCGGCGCAGGCGCTTTTTCCGATGGAAAGCTCACCACCCGCATTGGAGACCCGCGCTGCGCCCAGGTGCTGCGCGCGCTGGTGGAATTTGGAGCGCCGCCGGAAATTGAGCGGCGCGCCAAGCCGCATGTCGGCACCGATCGGCTGCGGGAGGTGGTGCGCCGCCTGCGCGAAGAGATCTTGCGCTGCGGCGGAGAGGTGCGCTTTTATACCCAACTGACCGGCCTGCGCCTTTCGGGCGGCACGCTTCAGGGGATAGAGACAAACGAGGGGCAGCTTGCCGCAGAAGCCCTTGTCCTCGCCCTTGGGCACAGCGCGCGCGACAGCTTTTCCATGCTGCTGCAAAGCGGGGCGGAGATGGAGGCGAAAGCCTTCTCGGTCGGCGCGCGGATCGAACACCTGCGCGCCCAGGTGGACGAGGCGCTCTATGGACGCTATGCGGGCCACCCCAAGCTGCCGCCGGGGGAATACCAGCTTTCGCTGCGGCGCGGGGAGCGCGGGGTTTACACCTTCTGCATGTGTCCGGGCGGGACGGTGATCCCCTCCGCCTCCGAGGAAGGCGGGCTGGTGGTGAACGGGATGAGCGAATATGCCCGGAATGGGGTGAACTCGAACAGCGCGCTTTGCTGCGCGGTAACGCCGGAGGATTTCGGGCGCGGGCCGTTGGACGGCGTCCGGTTTCAGCAGGAGCTGGAGCGGACCGCTTTCCGGCTGGGCGGCGGGGATTTCTGCGCCCCTATCCAAACGGTGGGACGCTTTCTTGCCGGACAGCCGGGCGCGCAGCTCGGAACGATCCGGCCCAGCTATCTTCCCGGCGTGCGGGAGGCGGATTTTTCGGCGCTTTATCCGGATTTCGTGCAGGAGATGCTGCGGGCCGGGCTGCGGGCCTTCGGGCGGCGGCAGCCGGGGTTTGACCGCCCGGATGCGGTGCTGACGGCGGTGGAGAGCCGGACCTCCTCCCCGGTCCGGGTGAAGCGGGATGAATCGTTCCAGTCGAACCTGCGGGGGATTTACCCCTGTGGGGAGGGGGCGGGCTATGCGGGCGGCATCCTGTCGGCGGCGGTGGACGGGCTGCGGGTGGCCGAAGCGGTGATGGCGCGGTTTGCCCCGCCCGCCGGTTGAGCGCAGGCTTGCAACCCGCCCTCCGGCATGCTAAAATAGAAGGGTTGAAACGAACGGTGCCGGACAAGGCTTCCGTTTTAGAAAGGAGGGGATGGGGATGCCCTTAAAGCGTTGGATAGGGCCGGGAAAAGACGATGTGGCTCCGGCCCTGGCGGCCGCCTGCGGCTGCGGAACGCTGGCGGCGCGGATCCTCTGCGCGCGCGGCATTGCCACCCCGGAAGAGGCGCGCGCTTTTCTCCAGCCTGGGGAGGAGCTGCACGACCCATTCTTAATGGCGGACATGGATAAGGCCGTTGCGGCGATCGAGGAAGCGATGGCGGCCGGTAAGCTCATCGTCGTCTATGGGGACTATGACTGCGACGGCATTACCTCCACAGTGCTCCTCTACCGCTATCTGGAGGAGCGGGGGGCTTCGGTGGCTTATTATATCCCCGACCGCGAAGAAGAGGGCTACGGCCTGAACCGGGATGCCTGCCGGACGCTCCGGGAGAACGGGGCTGGGCTGGTGATAACGGTGGATAACGGCGTGACTGCCTTTGAAGAAATCGCCTATTTGGGCGCGCTCGGCGTCCAGGTGGTCGTTACCGATCACCATCAGCCCCAGCCCTCCCTGCCCGAAGCGCTGGCGGTGGTGAACCCGCACCGGGCGGATTGCCCCTATCCCTTTAAGGAGCTGGCCGGGGTGGGGGTTGCCTTCAAGCTGGTCTGTGCCCTGGAGGGGGACAGCGAGGGGAGCGATACGCTCGCCCGCTGGGCGGATCTCGTCTGCATCGGCACCATTGCGGATATCGTGAGCTTGACCGGCGAGAACCGGACGATCGCCTCAGCGGGCCTGCAAAAGCTCCAGGAGAGCGAAAATCCCGGCCTTTTGGCGCTGTTGGCGGCGGCCGGGCTGGCCGGCCGGCCGCTGGCGGCGCAAAGCGTTTCCTTCGGGCTGGCGCCGCGGCTCAACGCGGCCTCGCGGATGGGCTGCTGTGAAAAATCGGTGGATCTCATGCTCTGCGATGATCCGGCCGAGGCGGCCCGCCTGGCCGCCGAGATCGATCAGGCGAACAGCCGCCGCAAGGAGATAGAGAACCGGATACTGGCCGATATCGGGGTACAGCTTTCCGGCTGTCCCGCTCTTTTGGAGGATCGGCTGCTGCTCCTGTGGGGGGAGGGCTGGCACCGCGGGGTGATCGGCATTGCGGCGGCCAAGCTCGTGGAGCGCTATGGGAAGCCCGTCCTGCTGTTTGGAATCGAGAAGGGGAGCGCGCAGGGGAGCGCCCGCAGCATACCGGGGTTTTCCATCATCGAAGCGCTGCGCGCGTCGGCCCCGCTCATGGAAAAGCTGGGCGGGCACCCGCTGGCGGCCGGGATGACCCTGCCGGCCGAAAGGCTTCCGGAGCTGCGCCGCCAGCTTAACGATTGGGCGAAGGCGCATCATCCGGTGATGCCCCAGCCGCTTCTGCGCCTGGATGCCGCCCTTGCGCCGGGAGAGCTGGAGCTGCGGCAGATCGAGGAGCTTCTGCGGCTGGAGCCGTTCGGCGCAGGCAACGAGCCGCCCGTTTTGCTGCTGCCTGCCGTGAAGCTCACCGGTATAGAGTCGATTGGAAATGGCAAGCATCTGCGTATCCGGTTTCTTTTCGGCGGGAAAAACTACGCGGCGGTCTGGTTTGGGATGACCCCGGAACGGCTGCCTTACCGGACGGGAGATCCGGTGGATCTGGCGGCCAGCCTGTCGCTGGACGAGTATGCCGGGCAGAAGCGCCTCTCGATTCAGATTCGGGATGCACGCCCCTGCCGGTTCGATCAGGAGGCTTATTTCAGCGATCTTACCCGGTGCATGCGGCTGCGGCGCGGCGAGGAGCTGGAGAGCGCGGAGGCGGAGGCGATGATCCCGCAGCGCGAGCAGATCGCCACCCTCTACCGCGCCATCCGCGCCGGGGAGGCGCTGCCCGATGAAACGGAATACTTTTTCCTGCGCTTTGGCGGGAAGGGCTTTGGCTTTGCCCAGGCGGAGGTTGCGCTCTGCGCCTTGCGGGAAGCGGGTCTCATCGGCAATCAGGAGGGCTGTCTGCGGGTGATTCCTGCGGCGGGCAAGGCGGATCTGGAGAAAACCGAGGCGATAAGAGTCCTGCGGGCGAGAGCGGGAGGCCAGGCGGCGCCGCTTTCCGGAAAGGAATGAACCAGTGAATGACCAACACGTTTGAGGAGTTAAAAGGCTATATTGAACAGCAGGGCCGCAGCTATGATCTGGACATGATCGGGGAGGCCTACCGGGTGGCGGAGCTGGCCCATGGCGAGCAGAAGCGCGCTTCGGGAGAGCCCTACATCATCCATCCGCTGAACGTCGCCCAAATCGTCGTCTCGCTGGGGATGGATTCGGAGAGCGTGGAGGCGGCGCTGCTGCACGATGTCGTGGAGGATACCGATCTCACGCAGGAGGATATCAGCCGCCAGTTCGGCCAGCCGGTGGCCGACATGGTGGACGGCGTTACCAAGCTGCGCAAAATCCCGTTTTCCTCCCGCGAGGAGCAGCAGGCGGAAAACGTGCGCAAAATGCTTCTGGCAATGGCGAAGGATGTGCGGGTCATCATCATCAAGCTCGCCGACCGGCTGCACAACCTGCGGACGCTGGACTATGTGAAGGAGCAGAGCCGGCGCGATAAGGCGCTGGAAACGATGGAGGTCTACGCCCCCATTGCCAACCGGCTGGGGATGACCCAGATCAAGGAGGAGCTGGAGGATCTTGCGCTGAAATTCCTCGATCCGGTCGGCTATGCGGAGATTGAGCGGATGTTGGATTTCAACCGCGAGGCGCGCGAGGCGTTTTTGCAGAAGGTGGTGGAAAAGCTGCATGCCCGGCTGGAGCCGGAGCATCCGCACATCCAGATCTATGGGCGGGTCAAGAGCATCTATGGGATCTACCGCAAGGTCTACATGCAGGCCAAGAGCTTTGAGGAGATCTATGATATCTATGCGGTGCGCACCATTGTGAACACGGTGAACGAGTGCTACAACATTCTGGGAATTATCCACGATATCTTCACCCCGCTCCCCGGCCGCTTTAAGGACTATATTTCCACCCCCAAGCAAAACCTCTACCAATCGCTGCACACCACGGTGATTGATAAGGAGGGCATCCCCTTCGAGGTGCAGATCCGCACCTGGGATATGCACTATACCGCTGAATACGGCATTGCCGCCCACTGGAAATATAAAGAGGGCATTCAGGGGCACGACAAGCTCGAAGAGCGCCTCTCCTGGATCCGGCAGCTTTTGGAGAACCAGAAGGATTCGGAGGAGGCCAGAGAGATCGTCTCCTCGATCAAAACGGATTTGGCCCCGGAGGAGGTCTTTGTCTTTACCCCGAAGGGAGACGTCGTCTCGCTCCCCTCCGGATCGACGGTGATTGATTTCGCTTATGCCATCCACAGCGCCGTTGGCAACCGGATGGTGGGCGCGAAGGTGGACGGCCGGATTGTTTCGCTGGATACCCGCGTGCAGACGGGCAACATCGTTGAGATCATCACCACCAACGCGCAGGGACACGGCCCCTCGCGCGACTGGCTGGCGATTGTGCGCACCACCGAGGCGCGCAACAAGATCCGCCAGTGGTTCAAGAAGGAGCGCAAGGAGGAGAACACCCTTCAAGGGCGGGCGGAGATCGAACGGGAATTTAAGCGCAACTATATCTCGCTGCCGGAGGAGCAGATGCAGGAGTTCCTTTCCTACATTGCCCAGCGGCAGCGCTGCCGGTCGGTCGATGAGTTCTATGCGGCGATCGGCTACGGCGGGATTTCCCTCTCCCGGATCATGCCGCGGATCAAGGAGGATTATAACAAGACCTACCGGACCGGCGACAACCAGAACCTGGAAGCGCTGCTGAACCTCAAGCCGAAAAGGGCGCGCAAGGTGACAAGCGGCGTTATCGTGGAGGAGCTGGACGGGTGCTTGGTCAAATACGCCCGCTGCTGCAACCCGCTGCCAGGGGATGAGATCGTCGGCTTTGTCACCCGCGGCTTTGGCGTTTCGATTCATAAGGCGGATTGTGCGAACGTTCAAAACGCGATGGGGGATCAAAGCCAGGCCGAGCGCTGGGTAAAGGCGCGGTGGGCGTCGGTCGTGAAGGAGCGCTTTAAAACCACCATTGAGATCTATGCCGACGACCGGGAAAGCCTGTTGGCGGACATCAGCATTGCGCTGGCGAATATGCACCTTCAGATCCACGCGCTGAACGCTAAGGAGCTCAAGGATCATCATACCGGCATTCAGATCACCTTTGAGACCACCGATCTGGAGCAGCTCAACATGGTGCTGGGAGGGCTGCGGCAGATTTCCGGCGTTCTGTCGGTGCAGCGCGCGGTGCAATAGGCGCGCCTGCAAAACGAAAGTTTTGCAGTGCGCCTGTTGGAAAAACGGTTTTCAGGGCGAAGAGGATGCCCTGAATTTCGCGCCATATGGCGCGAAAACACCGTTTTTCTGGTTTCTACAAGCCGGAGGATCGGCCTGCACGATTTCTTTTATAGGCCGGAGGAGCGCTTGACTGGGGGATTTTTACAGTTTGCAACGCGCCTCAGGCTGTCGGAAAAGCCCTTGGAACCACAAATCCGTTCTGTAGGCGGGCGTGTACCGCCGGAGGAACACCCAATGTGCCGGGCTAGATCGGCACATTGAGCGACAGCGGCGGGGAGGAAGCAAGAACCTTCGGCTTTTTGGGGAGCCGGTTCGCGGCTTCGAAGGGGGCCATGGGGAACGGATAGACGGGGACGCCGGCCGCAGCGCTTGGCGGTTCCTCTATGCGTGCGCCGGAAGCTCCGGCGCACATTTTCTCATTTTAAGAAAAGGGGTTCTATAAATGAAAGCGGTGTTGCAGCGCGTGCGTCACGCGCGCGTTGAGATAGAGGGGGAGACGGCGGCGGCCATCGGCAAGGGGCTGCTGATCCTGTTGGGCGTTACCGAGGGGGATACCGAGAGGGAGTGCGATCTCCTCTGCGAGAAGGCCGCCGTTCTGCGCATCTTCGAGGATGGGGCGGGGAAGATGAACCGCTCGGTCTGCGATGAAAACGGGGAGGTGCTGGTGGTCTCCCAGTTTACCCTTGCCGCCGACTGCCGGAAGGGCCGGCGTCCCTCCTTTACTGCCGCGGCCAGGCCGGAGGAGGCCAAGGCGCTCTATGAGCGTTTTATCCGCCGCATGCGGGAAACGGAAGGGATCCGCGCGGTTTCCAGCGGCGTTTTCGGCGCGGATATGCAGGTGACGCTCTGCAACGATGGGCCCGTCACCATCCTGCTGGACAGCGATTTGCTGGGATAATCCCGTTCCGGGCGGCGTTTCGCGCTTGCCTGGGGAGTGCGGCTGAAAAATTCCGAAAAAGGAAAGAGGTTGAGCGCATGTTGGAAATCCATACCCTGCCGGTTGGCCCGCTGGAGGCGAACTGCTATCTGCTGGTCGGGCGAGAGGGCTGCATAGCCGTTGATCCGGGGGAGGAAGCCGGGCGCATCGGCGCTCAGGTCGAGAAATTGGGGCGGCGGTTAGCCGCTGTCCTGCTGACCCATGGGCACTTTGACCACATCGGGGCGGCGAAAGAGCTGAGGGAGCGTTACGGCTGTCCGATTGCCATTGGGGAGAAGGATGCAGAACTGCTTGGCGACCCGGAAAAGTCTCTGGCGGGAGCGGGCTGCGCGGGCTGCTATCTTTTCGAGGCGGATCGCCTTCTGCGGGATGGGGAGAGCATCGAGGCGGCTGGGCTGCGCTTGCAGGCGCTGGAAACGCCCGGCCATACCCTGGGATCGGTGAGCTATCTTTGCGAGGGCCGGCTTTTTTGCGGCGACGTGCTCTTCCGGGGCGGCGTTGGGCGGACGGATTTTTACGGCGGCAGCTTTTCGGTGCTGGGAGAAACGCTGCGCGCCTTGGCCGCTCTTCCGGAAGAGACCTTGGTCTATCCGGGCCACGGCGGTTCGACGGATATTGGGCAGGAGAAAAAGAGCAATCCTTTTTTGCGGATGATGATGAGCGATGAAGATTTTTATTGACGGGCACGATTTTCATTACGAGATGCAGGCGCTGGCCATGCTTTTCAGCCAGGGCAGGCGGGTTCAGGTGGTGCGGGAGGCCCCGGCGGCTCTCCCGGAGGAGGCGCTCTATACCGGGCTGCGGGCAGAGGGGGACGGCTGGCGTCTCTTGGTCCGCGCGCGGTTAGGCGGCGGATATGCCCAGCGGGAGGAGACGGTCCCGGCCGGATCGCCGGACGCGGAGCGCCGGATGGGGAGGCTCTGCTACCAGGCGCTGAGCGAGCTGACCGGCCTGCGCCCCGCCTGGGGAATTTTAACCGGCGTGCGGCCGGTGAAGCTGGTGCGCGCGGCGCTGGAAAAGGGCGCGGACCGGGCGGAGGCGGAGCGCTATTTCCTTGAGGAATGCCTGGTCAGCGAGGAAAAGCTGCGCCTTTGCTGCGAAACGGCCGAGGTGCAGCGCCCGCTGCTGGCCCGGAGCCGGCCGGAGGACGTTTCGCTCTATATCTCCATTCCCTTCTGTCCCTCGCGCTGCCGCTATTGCTCCTTCGTTTCCCACTCCATCGGACAGGCCGGGAAGCTGGTGGAGCCCTATTTGCAGCTTTTAGGCGAAGAGCTGCGCGCCCTGGGGGAAAAGGCGCGGCGCTATGGGCTGCGGCTGACGGCCGTTTATTTCGGCGGCGGAACCCCGACCACCTTGGAGGCCGGGCAGCTGGATACGCTTTTGGAAACGGTGGCGGAGAGCTTTGATCTCTCTGCCGTTCAGGAATACACGGTGGAGGCCGGCCGCCCGGATACGATTACGGCGGAAAAATTGCAGGCGCTGCGCCGCCGGGGGGTGGACCGGATCAGCGTGAACCCCCAGTCGCTACAGGATGCGGTGCTGGAGAAGGCCGGGCGGCGGCACACCGCCGCCCAGGCGGTGGAGAGCTACCGTCTGGCGCGGACCTTCGGCTTCCAAACGATCAACATGGATCTTATCGCCGGTCTGGAAGGGGATACCCCCCTGCTGTTTGCGGATACCCTGCGGCAGGTAATCGCCCTGCGGCCGGAGAATGTCACCGTTCATACCCTGTCGGTCAAGCGGGCGGCCAATCTCAGCGAGGACCCAGCGGCGGTGCTCGCCCGGCGCGGTGCGGAAGAGATGGTATCCCTCGCGCGGGGGCTGCTCACGGAAGCGGGCTACCGGCCCTATTATCTCTACCGGCAGAAGAACATGCTGCAAAATCTGGAAAACACCGGCTATAGCCTGCCGGGCCATGAGAGCGCCTATAACATTCGGATTATGGACGAGAGCCAGACTATCCTAGCCGCTGGGGCGGGCGGGGTGACAAAATTGGTCGGCGGCGGCGAAATCCAACGGATATTTAACTATAAATATCCATATGAATATATCAGCCGGTTCCATCAGCTCCGCGAAAGACAGCAAGGGATGGATGATTTCTATAAAAAGTTTCCCATTCCGGGCGTTGTCGGTTGAAATAGCGTCCAAGGGGTGCTATAATGAAGCTGCCGGAAAAATGAAACAGTTGTTACTACCGGCGGGGAAGAGGACAAATGCGGCGGAAATCATTTTAGAGAAGGGGAAAGAGGGCGGAGGCAGCGCTGTGCCCTCCGATTGCGCCTCCTCATCCGGCCCTGCCGGAGCGGGCGCCGCCCCAAGAAAGGAAGGAAATTAGGAATGGGAACGCTGGATAACATTTTCAACAGGGCGCGCGATGTAGCAAACGACCTCGGCCAGAAGGCCAACGACGTTGTGGAGGTTTCCAAGCTCAAGCTCTCGGTCGTTTCGCTGGGCAGCGATATTGACAAGGTTTATCAAAAGCTCGGCCTGATGATCTATGAGATGGTGAAGGCGGGAACGGCCAACCATGAGCTGGTAGACGGCTGCGTAGCCGAGATCGACGCGCTCAAAATTAAGCTGGATGAGGTAAACCAGAAAATCGACGCGCTCAAAAACGTGCGCCGGTGCGATAGCTGCGGCAACGCGGTAGATATCGCCGCGCAGTTCTGCCCGATGTGCGGCAGCCTGTTGCAGAAGCCGGAAGCGGAGTACCGCGTGGTCGAGGAAACGGAAACAGCCCCGGCGGAGGAGCCCGCTGAGGAGCCCGTAGAAGCGCCCGCCGAAGCCCCCGCAGAGGCGGCGGAAGAACCGGAGAAGGACGAAACAGCCGGCGCATAAAGCGCGCGGGCTTTGCGGACGGCCGGACAGGAAGTAGCTTTTCAAAAGGAGCTTCCTGTCCGGCCGCCTTTTTCTGTGCGAAAGCAGAATAAAAAAACGGGAGCGCCCGGTTCCCGATCCGCGGAGGGCGGCCGGACCGGCTGCGCTGGCCGGGAAGCGGTTTTAAAAGGAGTGGCAGAAGTTGACTGCGAGGAAAAAACAGAGCTTTTTGCAAGGGGCCGTCATCCTGGGGGTGGCCACGCTGGGGGTGAAGCTCATCGGCGCGATGTTTAAAATACCGCTGGCAAACCTGATAGGCGGGGTGGGGATGGGGGACTTCACCATTGCCTACGACATCTTCCGTCCGCTCAACTCGTTAGCGGTCGCCGGGCTGCCGGTGGCGGTCTCCAAGCTGACCAGCGAGAGCGTGGCCACCGGACGGCTGCGGGACGCGCGGCGGATCCTCCGCCTTTCTTCGGCGCTGTTTTTCGTCACCGGCGCGGCAGGCTGCGCCGTTATGCTGCTTGGCGCGCGGCCGTTTGCTTCGATTCTTGGCAGCCCGGATAGCTTTCTGACCATTGCGGCGCTCGCGCCCGCCCTGTTTTTCTGCTGTGTCATGTCCGCTTACCGGGGCTACTACCAGGGGTTAAAAAACATGTATCCCACCGCTGTCTCCCAGGTGATAGAGGCGGTCTGTAAATTGGCGGCCGGTATCCTGCTCAGTCTTCTCTTCATGCGCTTTGCGGCCGCCAGCCTGGAAACGCCGGACAGTCTCGTAGAAAGGCTTTACGGTACATCCGGCGATCGGAGGGTGCTCATTAGCCAGTTCGGCGCGGTCGGCGCGGTGCTCGGCGTCACCCTTTCGACCGCCTGCGGGGCGCTGTTCCTTTGGCTGCGCCACCGGCTGTGCGGCGACGGCATTTCACGCGGGGAGTGGCAGAGATCCCCCGCGCCGGCAGGGCGGCGGGAGCTGCTGCGGCGGATGGTAAAGATCGCCCTGCCGGTCTGCCTGGGCTCGGTGATGGTCCACCTGACGACGCTGATCGATCTGGCCTCGATTCTGAACCGGCTGGACCGCGCCATGCGGCTGGACGCGAACGCTCTTCTCTCGATGTACCGGGGGCTTATTCCGGAAGGATACTCGCACGCCGAAACAGCCAAATTCCTTTACGGCACCTATTCGGGGATTGCGGTCAACATCTTCAACCTGGTCCCCTCGATGACCACCACGCTGGGGGTCAGTATCCTCCCAGCGGTTGCGGGGGCCTGGGCGGCGGGAAACCGGGCGCTGGTGAAACGCAATGTGGAATCGATGCTGAGGGTCACGGCGCTGGTCGTTTTCCCGGCGGGCTGCGGGCTGATGGCTCTCAGCGAGCCCATCACACTGCTGCTCTACGGCTCGCGGCCGATGGAGGCGAAGATTGCCGCGATGCTGCTGCGATCCCTGGCGGCGCCGATGGTGTTCGTTTCGCTGGCCACGCCGGTCAACGCGGTCCTTCAGGCGGTGGGCCGGGTGGATATGCCGGTCCGGCTCATGGCGGTTGGCGGCGCGCTCAAGCTGGGGCTCAACTTTCTGCTGGTGGGGCAGCCGCGCCTCAATATCCAGGCGGCCCCGGCGGGAACGCTGCTGTGCTACCTGACCATCGTCCTTTGCAGCCTGCGGGTGCTGCGGCGTTCGGCCGGTCTGTCGTTTCACTATGGACGGATTTTTTTAAAGCCTGCGCTGGGGGGGATCCTCTGCGGCGTGGCCGCCTCTACGGCTTACGATCTGCTCGGCCGCTGGTCGGACGGCGGCGCGGTGACGGCGGCGGCGATCCTGGTGGGCGGCGTTTTTTACCTGGCGGTTATTCTTTTGAGCCGCGCGCTGCTGAAGGAGGATGTCTTTATGCTGCCCGGCGGCGAAAAAATTGCGAAAATACTTGAAAAACATGGCATGATCGGTTAATATAGTACATGTCACGCAAAGGGCCCAGGCTTTGGATTTATGGGGAATGGCGGTTTTATGGTGAAGTTTTCTTTCAAAGAACAATATGATATTTCCGATCTCGTTGAAATTGTCCGGCTGCTGCGCGCGCCGGGCGGCTGCCCTTGGGATCGCGAGCAGGATCACCATTCTATCCGTAAGAACCTGATTGAAGAGGCCTATGAGGTGGCCGAAGCGATCGATATGGAGAGCGTCCCGATGCTGCGCGAGGAACTGGGGGATCTGCTTTTGCAGGTGGTGCTGCATGCGCAGATGGAAGCAGAAAAGGGAGCTTTCTCTTTTTCGGATGTCTGCAATGAGATCTGCCAAAAGCTCATTGTCCGTCATCCCCATGTTTTTGGAGACGTCCGGGCCGAGTCCACTGGCGAGGTGCTCAACAACTGGGATGCGATTAAGCAGCAAACCAAAGGGCAGACAACCGTGGCGCAAACGCTGGAAAGCGTCCCGCGGACGCTGCCGGCGCTCATGCGCGCAGAGAAGGTGCAGCACCGCGCGGCGAAGGCAGGGCTGGGCGAGTCCAGTGTGCCGGGCGCTCTTTCCAGCCTTCAGGGCGAGGTGGAAAGACTGCATGCGGCGCTTGAGGCCGGGCCGGGCGCTGGAGAAGAGCTGGGCGGCGTGCTGTTTGCCGCCGTGCAGGCGGCGCGGCAGCTGGGCCGGGATCCGGAAGAGCTGTTAAGCGCTTCCACCGATCGGTTTATCAGGCAGGCCAAGCGGACGGAGGAACTGGCGGCACAGCAGGGACTTACTTTAAAGGACTGCACGGCTGAACAGTTGGATGTATGTTGGCGTCAGGCAAAGGACAATATAAGTGTGACACAGCAGGAACCCTCTGCCATTGGGATGGGTACAGTGGATAAAGCCTGAAAGGGCCGAGCGCTTTTCTGGAGGCTTTAATAAAAAAGTATAAAATATTCGGAGGTTTTAACATGACGAAAGCAGAGTTAATCAATGCAATTGCGGAGAAATCCGGTTTTACAAAAAGAGATAGCGAAACGGCGCTGACCGCTGTGCTCGACAGCATTACCGATGCGCTTGTCGCCGGCGAAAAGGTTTCGCTCATCGGCTTCGGCACCTTTGAAGTAAAGAGCAGAGCGGCCCGCACCGGCGTGAATCCGCGTACCAAAGAGCAGATTGAAATTGCGGCCTCCAAGCTGCCCTCCTTCAAGGCCGGCAAGGCCCTCAAGGACGCAGTTGCCGAGTAAATAGAAGGGGCGGCCGATTGCCCTTTTGGCCGGTGGTGCGCCACCGGCCTTTTGTCGTTTAAAGAAAGGCTTGCCATTCCCCCTCTCGCCCGGGTTGGGGATTGCAGGGAAGGGCGCTGTTCCTCATGGCTCAATACGGGCCGGGGAGCGCCGGCCTTAGGCGGGCAGGTCCCGCAGAAAGGGATAATTATGCGATTGGATAAATATTTAAAGGTTTCGCGCCTCATCAAGCGCCGCACCGTTGCGAACGATGCCTGCGATGCGGATCGGATTCTGGTCAACGGCAAGGCGGCGCGCGCCTCTTATGCGGTCAAAGAGGGGGATGTGATTGAGGTGGCGCTGGGAAGCCGCCCGCTCAAGGTGCGGGTGTTGAGCGTCAGCGAGTTTGCGCGCAAGGAGGAGGCATCCTCCCTCTATGAAGTCATCAGCGATTGACGGTAGCCCCGAACCTTGTTGTAGGCTCCCCTTAGCGGACAGTGGGAAGAAAAACACTGTTCCGGGAAGGGGAGCATTCTTGTACCGCAAAAGGCGGGGCCATGCGGAGATAATGTAGTTCCCGGTAAGTCTGGACGTCTAAACGGGGGAGTTTGACGCGTGTTTTTGGACATGCGCTCATAAAAGCGCAATGCGGATAAAAAGAATGGGTAGGCTATTGACAAATTAAGTTCTATATAGCACTATCCTATATAGGGGGAGATTGCAACGAAAACTTACGGCGGTTTTCTTTTATCCCAGATCCGGCATCTGAGCGGACGAGCCAGCGAAAGGCTGTTCAAAGAGAGCGGGGTTGATATTTTCAACGGTGCGCAGGGCCGCATTCTTTATGTGTTGTGGGAACATGGGCAGTTGACCATTACGGAGATAGGACGGCTCACTTCCTTGGCGAAAACGACCCTCACCAGCATGCTCGATCGCATGGAAGCGGGGGGACTTATCGAGAGGATACCGGATAAGAAAAACCGCAGGCAGACGTTTATTTCCGTTACGGAAAAGGCGAAAGGATACCGCGAAAAATACGACTGGATATCCGACCGGATGAGCGAGATTTTCTATAAAGGCTTTACGGATGACGAGATCCTCCATTTTGAGAACCAGCTCAGGCAAATCATTAAAAATCTTGAAAGCGAGGGAGTCTAAGCATGGAAAAAGTATCTATCTCTCCGAATAACAACTTTTGTCCGCAAACGCTATTCCTTTACGGTACCTACAAAGAGGATGGAACGCCGAACTTCGCCTGTTCTGCTGGTTTAGCTATTGCTGGGATACGGAATTGGGCGTGATGGCCTGCATCGGCGGGGATAAACTGACGAAAGACCGGATACGGGCCAACAAAGTGTTCTCGGCCAATCTCGTCAACCGGTCTATGCTGCCTCTTGCGGATTATTTGGGCAACACCGAAGGGTATTCGCCGGAGAAAATGGATATTCCCATTGAAATTGAGCGCGGCGCGGTATTGGAGGTTCCTGTGTTAAGGGATAGCCCGTGGGTATTCGAGCTTGAAGTTCAAAGGGCCATCCCTTTGGATGACGGCGAGGTTTTTCTTTGTAAAATCCGCAACACGCTGGTTGACAGAGAGTTGAGGGAGGAGTCTGTCAGCATAGAGGAACGGCTTTCTAAGGCCGATCCGGTCGCTTGGGTTGGAGGGGAAGAATATTTCGCTTTTAAAGCTGAGGCGTTAGGCAAAGCAGGAGATTGGAAAGATCGGTTCCGCAAAGAGAAATAGGCGGTTTGTTGTAGAAACAGAACTACATAAAGGGGCTGTAAAAACGCATCGCGTTTTTACAGCCCCTTTTTCATGCTCCGCTTTGGACAAGGGCAGGTTCATAGCGCCCAGGGGCATAGTTTCCCCCTTCCGGTCATATAGATGAAGCAAGGCCATAAGCAGCTTTAGGCGGCGGCACGGCCGGACGAAGGAGGCAGGGAAATGGCGGATGATAAAGAAAAAACCGGTTTTCAGCAGCCGCACAATGTGATTTTGGAGGATCGCCGCATCCTGACGATATCCGGCGTGCAGGATATTGACAGCTATGACGAGCAGTCGGTCGTTGCGTTTACCGAGCTGGGCGAGCTCACCATCAAGGGGGAAAACCTGCATATCAACAAAATCGATGTACAGACGGGGGAGCTCAACATTGAGGGGGAGATCTGGGAGCTCTGCTATAGCGATTTGCAGCAGAAAAAGCAAGGGATTTTCTCCCGCCTGTTCCGTTAGAGGAGGGGCGGGCGGATGGTACTGGGTGTAAGCGTTGCGGCGCAGACATTGCTGTTTTTAAAGTCCATCCTGCTGGGCGCATGCCTGATGCTGCTTTACGATGGGTTCCGCATCCTCCGCCTGGCGGTGAAAACCCCGGCGGCTATTGTTCTGGTGGAGGATATCCTCTTTTTCCTGATCTGCGCGCTGGCCACCATGCTGTTTTTAATCTCGGCCAACTTTGGAGAGATCCGTTTCTTCGCGCTGCTGGGGGAGGGGATGGGCGCGCTGCTTTGCGCGCTGACCCTATCCAGGATGGTGATGGCCTGCTCGAAAGCGATCATCGGCTTTGTGCGCGCCGTTTTCCGGGTGGTGTTCCGGCTGTTCTTTCGGCCGGTCTATCGGATTATACATAGCCTCGCGCTTCAATTTGTGCGTTTCACCGGCTTCTTAGGGGCATGGACACAAAAATCTTGCCGGAAAGCGAATTACGGCTTGAAACGCAGACGGGTTCTGTTGTATAATCTAATTATATCCGGGCATAAGGAAAGGCAGGCGGCCCATAAGCGCAAGCGGGCGCAGCGGGAAGGGATGATAAAGCATGAAGCAGAAAAAGGCCAAGGCGAAGAAGCGGCCGGGCAATAGGCTGGTTCGCCTTGGCGTGGTGATCTTTGCAGTTTATTCAGGCTTTACCATTCTTCAATTGCAGGCGGATGTGCGCGCACGCCGCACCGAGCTGGCCGAGCTGCAACAAAAATGTGAGCAGCAGCGCATTGAAAACAAAGAGCTGGAGCTCCGGCTCAGCGCCGGCGACGACGCGGATTACATCGTGCGCACCGCGCGCGAGCGGCTGGACTTTGTCTATCCTTATGAAAAGGTGTTTATTAACGCCTCCGGCAGTTGAAGCGGAAGGTAAGCTACAAAAGTTTGAGGAGGAACTGCAAACAGTATGCAGGTTGAAGTAGGGAGTATTTTAGAGGCGAAGGTTACAGGCATCACCAAGTTCGGCGCTTTCGTAAAGTTTGAAAACGACCAGACGGCTATGGTCCATATTTCGGAGATAGCCCCCACCTATGTCAATGATATTGCGGACTATCTGACGGTGGGACAGGTCGTAAAGGTGAAGATTTTAGGCATCAATGAGGAAGGGAAGATCAGCGCTTCCATTAAACGCACCCTTCCGGCTCCCGAACGTCCCAGCCGTCCCCCGCGTGCAGGGGGGCCGCGCGAGGGCGCCGGTTCTCGTCCGGGCACAGGCGGGGCTCCGCGCGGCGGGCGGCCTGCTTCCGGCGGGAGAAACGGCCCTCCCCAGGGGCGGGGCGCGGGCGGACGCGCGCCTGCGCGCTCCAGCATGGCTTCACAGTTTCCCCCCCAGCCCGCCTCGTTTGAGGATATGCTTTCTAAGTTTATGCAGACGAGCGACGACAAGATGTCCGACATGCGCAAGACGATGAACGTCAAGCACCAGAGCCGCCGCGGAGGCGGGAGAAAGTAAAAGAGGCTTTTAGGAAGGCCGGTTTATAAAACGGGCTTCTTTAACTTACAGAAACCGGAACCCCGGCCCTTACTGCTGCGTTAAGGGACAGGGTTCCGGTCATTCAGGACCTTTGGAAAGGCTGGGCGCGCTGCAAAATTTCATTTTGCAGCGCGCCCTTCTGAAAAACGGCTTTCAGGGAGGAGATTACGCCTTGAATTTCGCGCTATAAGGCGTGAAACCGCTGTTTTTCCGGTTTCTGCAAGCCGGGGATGATTTTTTACAGCGCGCTCTGTTTTGCGGGTGTGCTCAATGCTTGGAATCGAAAGGAAGAAGGAAATACATGCTTTTTACCCATCTGCATCTCTACCCGGTGGCGGGCGAGCCGGTGGAGGATGGTTATTTAGTCGCCGAAGGAAGCCGGATAGCGGCGCTTGGCCCCATGCAGGAGGCCCCGCAGGAGAAGGGGATCGATTGCAGCGGCTTGACGGCCTATCCGGGGTTTATCGACGCGCACTGCCACCTGGGGCTCTGGGAGGATTCTCTGGGCTTTGAGGGGGACGACGGGAACGAGGAGACCGATCCTTGCACGCCGCAGATGCGCGGACTGGACGGCGTCAACGTATTGGACCGGGGATTTTCGGAGGCGCTGGAGGCGGGGATAACGGCGGTGATGACCGGGCCGGGGAGCGCCAACCCCATCGCCGGCCAGTTCTGCGCGCTGAAAACCTATGGACAGTGCATTGACGATATGGCGATCCGCGCGCCTGCGGCGATGAAGTTCGCCTTTGGGGAAAATCCTAAGACGGTTTACAACGAAAAATCGCAAACGCCGATTACCCGCATGGCGACGGCTGCCCTTATCCGCGAGCAGCTCTATAAGGCGAAGCGCTACCTTCGGGATCTGGAACGGGCCGCAGAGGATGAGGACAGCGACGAACCGGAATACGATGCGAAATGCGAGGCGCTACTCCCGCTGCTGCGCGGCGAGATCCCGGCGCAGATGCACGCCCACCGGGCGGACGATATCTTCACCGCGCTGCGCATTGCGGAAGAGTTTGGGTTCCAGGCGGTGATCGTGCACGGCACGGGCGGGCACGAGGTGGCCGGGCGGCTGGCGGAGAAGGGGGCGCGCATCATCACCGGGCCGGTACTGGGGACCCGCTGCAAGCCGGAGCTGCGCGCAATGGATCTGGCAGGCACGGGGAAGCTGCACCGGGCCGGTATACCGGTTGCGGTCTGCACCGATCATCCGGAGGTACCCATTCAGATGCTGGCGCTGAGCGCCGGGCTGCTCTGCGAAAACGGGTTGGACCGGCGGACGGCCATTGAGGCGATTACCCTTTCCGCCGCGCGGCTGTGCGGGATAGACAGCCGGGTAGGTTCGCTGGAGCCGGGCAAGGACGCCGACATCCTCTTTTTCGATCGCGATCCGCTGGCTCTAGGCGCAAAACCGCTGGCCGTGATGGTGGAGGGGCGGTTTGTCTGTGGGAAGCTGGAGGGGTAACGGACAACGTTCAAAAGAAATGTAGGAAATGTTCATTGTTTTTCTATATAGCCCGTGGTATAATAAAGACAACAAATCTGGGAACATTCTACAAAGTTTGGGTTTGTTAATGATTGGTAAAGGGGCTGTCAGCATGAACATCACCATCACATCCAGAAAAACGAGCGTGAAAGATCCGTTTCGTGAGCGCGTGGAAAAGAAACTCAGTAAGCTGGATCGTTTTTTCGATGACACAGCCGAAGCCATGGTCACTGTGACGAACGAAGGGGAGCGCGAAACGGTGGAAGTGACCGTCCGCGCAGGCGGCATGTTCTACCGCTCGGAAAAAACAACGGGCGATCGCGTCGATTCCCTGGAGGCGGTCGTCGATTCCCTATTCAAACAGATCGTTAAGAACAAAACCAAACTCGAACAGCGCCTGCGTGAAAGCGCGTTCGATCCGCAATATGACGATTCGGCCGCACCGGCGGAGGACTATGACGTTGTGCGCACCAAGCGCTTCCCGGTGAAGCCGATGACGGTGGAGGAAGCGATCCTTCAGATGAATATGCTCGGCCATAGCTTCTTCATGTTCCGGGATGCGCAGATCGGCGAAATCTGCGTGGTCTATAAGCGCAAAGGCGACAGCTACGGCCTGATTGAGCCGACCGATGAGGACGACGAGGATTAACCGAAAGCCGGATAGGCTCCCTGCTGAAATCAAAAGGCGTTTGGCCCCGAATGGGGTCAAACGCCTTTTTGCTTTCCGCGGGCCGTTCGGGAAGAGAGATTGATTTCAAAAAAATTACCGTTTAGGGATAATGAATTTCTAATTATCATAAAATAATTATTGACAAACAATAATAATGGTGTTATCTTAGAAAAGAGGCCGGAGGCTTCTGCTTTTAGAAAGGATGGATGGATATGCAATCCAACTCGGTCAAGGTGCTTAGCCGGATGATGGAGGGGCTGTGTACCGCCTGCATGGCGCTGGGGGCGGCGGTTATCGTTTCGCTGCCCTGGACGTTAAGATGGTATCTGCGCTATTACTACGGCCATTCTGCGCCGGGGCGGCAATATGCCTTTATGCTGGGGCTGCTCTATCTGTCGGGGATCTGCGCATTTATCATCCTTGGCTATGGGCGGCGGATTCTGCGCGATATTGTGAACGGCAACCCGTTCACCTTCTCCACCGCCCGCCGCATCCGGGCGATTGCGGGGTGGTGCGCGCCGATTGGGCTGGGCTATCTTTTGGGAACGTTGGCGCTGCCGTCGGTATTCGTGGTTTTGGTGGGGCTCGCTTTCTCGTTTGCCGCCGTTTTGGTTCTGATCCTGTCGGAGCTGTTCCGGCAGGCGGCGGGGTATAAGCAGGAGAACGATCTGACGATCTAGGGAAGCGCCGCGCGGCGAAAATAATCCGGAAGAAAGGTTGCGATCGAACGATGCCGATCGTTGTAAACGTGGATGTAATGCTCGCCCGCCGGAAGATGAGCTCGCAGCAGTTGGCGGCCCGCATTGGGATCACGACGGCGAACCTATCCATTCTGAAAACCAACAAGGCGCGGGCTATCCGCTTCTCTACCTTAGAGGAGCTTTGCCGGGCGCTCGATTGCCAGCCAGGCGATCTATTGGAATATGTCCCGGAGGATGGGACTGCCGAAAAGGAGGAACAGCAAGAATGAACGATTATCAGAAGGAGCCGGTTGCCCCTTCCCCTGCCTGCCCTAAGGAACCGGCCGTCCCCGCATCCGATAACCCCTATGTGAGAAAAGAAACCGAGGCGGACCGCCGTTACCGGGAGCTGAAAAAAGCGTGTGCCAGTCTCTTGGGAGCCAAGCTGGCGTTGGGAGGGCTGGCGCTGGGGATTTTAACGGTGGAGCTGGCGCTGCTGTATCCGGCAGGGCTCTCGATGCCGGTGCTGATCCTCGGCTTTGAAGCGCTGCTTTTCGGCCTGTTTCGGGAGCGCATAGGCCGGGATTTTTGGATATTGGGCACGCTGCTTCTGCTGACGGCGGCCGGCTACCCGCTTCACTTCAACCCATCCACCCGCCCGATCTGTTCGTTGGGGCTGCTGCTGGGCGGCGCGCTGCAATTGGCGGCGCTGGAGGGGGCGGAATCCCCCCTGTCGGTGGTAACGCTGCTGGCGATCCCCCGCCGCCTGGCCGCCGAGCCGCTGATGAACCTGGCGCTCCCTTTCCCGGCGCTGGGCACGCTGCGCTCGACGAAATCCCGGATGGTGCGTTCGACGGCGGCGGTGCTGCTTGGGCTGGCTCTGGCGCTGCCGGTGTGCGGCATGCTGCTGCTTCTCTTTGCCTCTGCGGACGCCCTGTTCGGCGTAGCGCTTGACGTCTTTCTTCATTCGCTGTGCATCACCCCTTTTGCGGTGTTTTGCGATTTCGTGTTCGGCGGCGTGTTCGGCCTTTTGCTGGCCGCCCGGCTGCTGAAGGCGCGCTTTGCCCCCAAAGAGGGGCCGGCCGCCATTCCGGCCTTTCGCATTCCGGCGCTGGTGAGCGGCGCCTTCCTTGCGGCGGTGGTTGCGGTAACGCTCGTCTTTGTCGGCTTCCAGTTTGCCTATCTCTTTGGCGGCGAACGCACCCGCGCGGCCTGGGGGCTGACCTATTCGGAATATGCCCGGCGCGGCTTTTTCGAGCTTTGCGCCGCGTCGGCCATTGTTTTTGGCGTTGCGCTCCTGGCGCTGCTGCTGACCCGTTCCGGGGAGAAGGGGTTCCCGTGCGGCGTCCGCATTTTGACGATTCTCCTCTGTGCGGGGGATTTTGTGATTCTGGCTTCGGCGCTGCGCCGCATGTCCCTCTATATCTCGGTATATGGCATGAGCGTGAAGCGGCTGTTGACCCTTTGGGGGATGGCGGTGATTGCCGCGGGGCTTCTCCTGCTTCTGCTGCGCTGCCTCCGGGAACGGTTTCAGGTGGTGCGCGCGCTGCTTATCACCGGGCTGGCCGCCGTTTGCCTGCTGAGCTTTCTCAACACCGAGCGGATCGTTGCCGGTTGGAATGTCCGGCGGATGACCGAGGGGAGCGTTCCTTTCAGCGCAGAGAGCTTCCGGGGACTCAGCTATACCGCAGCGCCCCAGGTGGAGGCGCTCCTTGAAGCGCGGCCGGAGAGCCGGGAAGAGCTGGATGAAGTGCTCGGCCAGATGACGGGGCGCTATGCGTCGTGCCACCCGATCTATAGCTTCTCCTTCGATCAGTGGGAGGCTGGGGAGGTTTTTGAAAGGCGCGGCCTCTTATAACCGGCGGTTCTTTTCCGAAAAGACGCGCGGGGGATTTTTTTCCCGGCTTACCCAAAAGGGCGTGTTGCAAAATAGAAAAGAAATCTCCGGTCGAGCCAATCCTCCGGCTTGCAGAAAAAGGGCGCGCCCGCAAAACTGCCGTTTTGCGGGCGCGCCCTTTTTCGGCTTATCGCCCGGTATCCTTTTCCGTTTGAAGGATGACGGCGGCGGAGAGCGGGTAGAGCTCCCTATGCTCCAGCCGCCCGGTAATCACGGTGACCTCTCCCTCCGGCAGAACCGTTTGCAGGCTGCACGGGACATCCCCGCGGTTGACGGCGACGCTCAACGCCCGGCCGTTTCCCTTCCGGGTATAGAGGAAAAGATCGCCGGTGGAAACGATGGGGGTGAAGGAGGCGTCCGCCAGGAAGGGGTTCTCCCGGTAGATCCGTCCCAGCAGCCGGAAACAGGCGGTTAGCTCCGCGTCCTCATGGCCCCAGGGGTAGGGGGTTCGGTTAAAAGGATCGCGCCAGCCGGATACCCCGGCCTCATCCCCATAGTACAGGCAGGGAAGCCCAGGAAGGAAATAAAGGAGGGTATAGGCCAATAAAAGCAGGCGCCGTCCCCGATCGTATTGTTCAGGGCGCAGGAAATGGCGATCGAACTGCCACCAGCGGTCCCCGCCGGTATATTCCTCGCTGGCCAGGACGGTAATAGCGCGCGGGGTATCGTGGGTAGAAAGCGAGTTAAACAGCAGCCGGGTAGAGGGCGCGGGATAGTTTTCCAGAATAGAGAGCACCCCCTCGCAGAAGGCGGCGCTGTCCCCGTGGCGGATATAGCGCAGCACAGCGTTCATGAACGGATAGTTCATCACCGCGTCCAGCTGCGCGCCGAGCAGATAGCGGCGGCGTTGGGAATAGGCGATTTTGTTGGAGGCGTCCTCCCACACCTCGCCGATCAGGATTCCATCCGGGTTCTCAGCCTTCACCGCCTCGCGTAGCCGGTCGAGGATGACGTCCGGCAGCTCGTCGGCGACATCAAGCCGGAACCCGATAGCCCCCAGCCGCATCCAGTAGCGGACGACGCCGTTTTCCCCGCAGATAAACTCCAGGAAGTCGGGCGTTTCCTCCTGCAATTCCGGCAGCGTCTCAAACCCCCACCAGGAGTGGTAGCGGTGCGGATACTCTTCAAATTTGTACCATTGGCGGTAGCGGCTTTCCGGGTCGTTATAGGCCCCGCCGTCGCCGTAGCGGCGGTTTTTGTTGAAATAAACGCTGTCCGTCCCGGTGTGGCTGAAAACCCCGTCGAGCACGATGCCAATCCCCTGCGCGCGCGCGTTGGCGCACAGCCGCCGGAAGTCCTCGTTGGTGCCCAACAGCGGGTCGACGCGGAAATAATCGGCAACGTTGTAGCGGTGGTTGGAGTGCGCTTCAAAGATGGGGTTGAGATAGAGAAGCGAAACGCCCAGGCTCTTGAGATAGCCGAGCTTTTGGCGGATTCCTTCCAAATCCCCGCCGAAATAGTCGGAGTTGGTAATGATCCCCTCCTGGTTCGGCCGGAATTCCGGCATCTCCGCCCAGGAGGCATGCAGCTCCCGGTCAGACGGCACGTTCTGCTTTTCCGTGCCGCTGGAGAAGAAACGGTCGGGGAAGATTTGATAAACAATCCCATGCTCCGGCGGCGAGGGGGTGGTAAAGGCGGGATCATAGGCGGTTAGCTGCCAGAGCTCCCCCTCTTCGGTGAAATCGCCGTGGTGCGTATCCAAACGCCGGATGGCGCGCACGCCCTCGGAGGTAGAGACCTCGAAGCAGTAAAAATAGAGTTCCGGCCGGCTGTCCAGCCGGACAGAGCAGCCGAACCGGTTGCCGTCCCGCCCGCTTTCCAGAAGGGCGAGCGGGTAACGGATGGGGGAATCGAACGCATCCGCGCGGTAGAGAAGCAGCGCGCAGCTTTGCGGAAGGGTGAAGGTACCCAAAAAAATCGAAAAACGGACCTCGCTGCCCGCGCAAACAGCGCCGAAGGGCTGCTTGCAGAGGGCAGAAAAGCTGTCGTAAGGATAACGCATAGCAAGCTCCTATCGCCGCTGCGCGACGGCTAGAATAGAAAAACGCCCGCAAAATGATCCACATCTTGCGGGCGTTCCCAGGGAAAGGAAACCTTTGGCTCAGAAGAGCTCAAAGGTTATCTGTCGTTCGCAGGCCAAGCCGCCGCTTTTCGGACTCTTACAAGGCGGAAAGCGATTTTGCAAGACCTTGGGGAAAGCCCTGCCCGCGCAGAGATTGGCAGAGCGCAGAGGAGAAAGCGCAAGAGTGAGAAGGCACGGAGAAGCGCGGTATAACGGCCCGCATGAAACAGCCTAATCGAGATTCCAAATGTTGCGCGCGTACTCGCGGATCGCGCGATCGGCGCAGAAGATGCCGCTTTGGGCGATGTTGTGTAGCGCCATCTCCTGCCAGCGGTAGCGGTCCCCGTACAAGCCCAGGATCTGCTGGCTGGCGTTCATATAGGAATCAAAGTCGGCGAGCACCATATAGGGATCGGTGTAGACCAGGGATTGATAGATATCTTCAAAGGTGTTTCCCGCAATCCCGCTGCGCAGCATATCCAGCGCGGCATGCAGCACGGGATTGGACTGATAAATCTGGTGCGGGCTGTAGCCCTTGCTGCGCAGGGCGGTCACTTCGGGGGTGGTCATGCCGAAGATAACGATATTTTCCTTTCCAACGGCGTCATAGATCTCGACGTTCGCGCCGTCCATCGTTCCGAGGGTGACGGCGCCGTTGAGCATGAACTTCATGTTGCTGGTGCCGCTGGCCTCGGTCCCAGCCAGGGAAATCTGCTCGGAGATCTCCGAAGCGGGCATGAGCAGCTCGGACAGGGTGACGCGATAATCCTCCAGATAGACGATTCGAATCTTATCCCGCACCGCCGGGTCCTTATCGATCATATTGCCCAGCGAGCAGATGAGCTTAATAATCTGCTTCGCCAGGAAATAGCCGGGGGCCGCCTTGGCGCCGAAAATGAAGGTGCGGGGGGGAAGGTTATCGTTCGGATGATCCTTGAGGTATTGGTAGTAGGCGATGATGCGCAGCGCGTTTAGATGCTGGCGCTTATATTCGTGCAGGCGTTTTACCTGTACGTCGAACACCGAATCCGGGTTGAGAGAGGCCGAATTGTGCCGCACAAGATAATCGGAAAGGCGGCGCTTGTTCTGCTCTTTGATCTGGGCGAGGCGGTCGAGCACCGCCGTATCGCCGCTGTAGCGCAGCAGGCCGGAAAGGGAGGAGAGATCCTTCTGATAATCCTCCCCCAGCAGCTCGCAGAGAAGCCCCGAAAGGCCGGGGTTGGACTGGTGCAGCCACCGGCGCGAAGCGATGCCGTTGGTCACGCTGGTGAACTTTCCGGGGGTCAGGCGGTAGAAATCGGCGAAAACCTGCCCTTTGAGGATGTCGGAGTGCAGCTTGGAAACGCCGTTGACCTTGCTGCAAACGCAAACGGCGAGGTTGGCCATCCGGATGGAGTGGTTGCCTAAGATAGCCATCCGGCCGACGGTGGCCGGATCCAGGTGGTAGCGCTCATAGAGCTCCCGGCAATAGCGGGCGTTGATTTCGCAGACAATCTGATAGATGCGCGGCAGCAGGTTCCGGAAGAGATCCTCGCTCCAGCATTCGAGCGCTTCGGGCATAACGGTGTGGTTGGTGTAGGTGAAGGTATTGGAAACGATATGGTAGGCGTGCTCCCAGGAATACCCGCACTCATCCAGCAGCATCCGCATCAGTTCGGGGATAGCGAGGATCGGATGGGTGTCGTTGAGATGAATGGCGTTTTTCTCCGGGAAGTTTTCGAGCGTTCCATAGTTTTCCATGTGGCGGCGGATAATATCCGCTATCGAGGCGCAGGTCAGGAAATATTGCTGCTTGAGGCGCAGCAGCTTGCCCTCGCGGTGGTTATCGTTCGGGTAAAGGATTTTGCTGATCGCTTCGGCCATGGCGTTGTCGCCCACCGCGCCGGAATACTCGCCGCGGTTGAAGAGCTCCATGTTGAAGCCGGTGCTCTTTGCCTTCCAGAGCCGGAGCCGGCTGACCGCCTCGCTTTTATAGCCGCAGATGTTGATGTCATAGGGCAGGGCCATGACCGAGGTATAGCCCGTGTGTTCCAGGTGATGGTAGTTGTTGTCCCAAGACTCTGTCACCGTTCCGCCGAAGCGGACCTCGACGGCGTGCTCAGGCATCGGCGTCAGCCAGACCTCGCCGCCGGGGAGCCAGTAGTCGGGCAGCTCGTTCTGCCAGCCGTCCACCAGCTGCTGCTTGAAAATGCCGAATTCATAGAGGATGCAGTAGCCCATGGCCGGGTAGCCGGTGGTGGCGAGCGCATCCATAAAGCAGGCGGCCAGCCTTCCGAGCCCGCCGTTGCCGAGTCCGGCGTCCGGCTCATATTCATAGAGGTTTTCGAGCTTTACATTCATCTGCTCCAGCGCCTGCTGGAAGGGCTCCTCCATGCCGAGATTGGCAATCGAGGATTTTAAGCCGCGGCCAAGCAAAAACTCCATGCACAGGTAATAAACCTGCTTGCGGCCCTGGCTGCGGGCGTTGGATATGAAATGCCTGCGCTTCTTTTCCAAAATCTCCTTTACCGTCATCACCATCGCCTTATAAAACTGGAGATCGGAGGCGGTCTCTTCGGTGACGCTCATCGATTCGTTTAAATAACGCGAGATAAGCTGGCGGATTTCAAGAGCTGTGTATTCCATGTGAACGCATTCCTTCTTTCTGACAAAGCGGATGCAGAGCCGCTTTTTGCTTATGAATAGACGCCGGGCTTCCGGCGAATAAGGCTGCGTTTATTTTACCGCATAACTAAGGAATCTGCAAGCGGGTTTCCGGATTCTTGTTCAGTTTGGAGAAAATTACAGCTTTCTCCGGGCATTTTGCAAGGGTCCGCCAGGGCGGGACAAGAGAGGTTTCCTTCACCGGAAGGGGAAAAAGGGCCGGGAATAGGGAAAAGAATCGCCGGTCTTTGGAAAAAATTCAGAAAATGGGCTTTTTAACCGGACGGAAATCGTTTATAATCAGAATATAGGGCTGGTTCCCGCCAGCCGGCGCTTTCTGTGAATGAAAATTTCGGCGCCTTTTTTGGAGGTTAGGCCCAAAATGGAGATCATTAATAAGATCAGGTTGAAAATAGGCGGCATGCCCTATACCATCTCAACGACGGAACCGGAAGAATATGTGTACGAGCTGGCGGCGGAGATTGATAAGGCGGTGGAGGCGGTGCTCGATCGGAACCCCTCGCTTTCGCTCAATGATGCGCTGGTGCTCTGTATCATGGATTATGCGGACAGCCGCCGGAAAAGCGAGCAGAATGCCGATCACATCCGCGAGCAGCTGACCGGCTATCTGGAGGATGCGGCGCGCGCCCGCATAGAAGCGGACGAGCTGCGCAGCGAGGCGGCGCGCCTGCGCCGGGAGCTGGGGATGGCGCGCGGCCAAAACCGGCAGAAGGACCGGGAGGCCGCGGCGGAAGGGGAGAAGGAAAAGCGTTGATCGAGATATTAGCGCCCGCAGGCAGCCGGGAAAGCCTCTGCGCCGCGCTTTATTGCGGCGCAGACGCCGTTTACCTGGGGCTGGATGGGCTGAACGCGCGCCGGGGCGCGGACAATTTTGATGCGGCCGGGCTGCTGGAAGCGGCCCGGCTGTGCAACGAGCGGGGGGTTAAAATCCACCTGACGCTCAATACCATGCTGTTTGATTCGGAATACCGGGAGGCGGAGCGGATCCTGCGGGCGGCCTGCGAGGCGGGCGTGGAGGCGCTGATCATCGAGGATCTGGGGGCTTACCGTCTGGCGCGCGCCTGCGCCCCTTCCATCAAGCTGCACGCCTCTACCCAGATGAGCGTTCACAGCTTGGAGGGCGTGTTGCAGCTTCATGAAATGGGCTTTTCCCGCGCGGTGCTGGCCCGCGAGCTCTCGCTGGAGGAAATCCAAAGGATTTGCGCCCGATCGCCGGTGGAAATTGAGGTGTTCGGGCATGGCGCGCTGTGCATGTCGGTCTCCGGACAGTGCCTGATGAGCGCAATGATCGGCGGGCGCAGCGGGAACCGGGGGATGTGTGCGCAGCCCTGCCGCCTGCCCTATTCGGCCTGCGGGGCGAAGGAGCCGGCGCACGCTCTTTCGCTCAAGGATCTCTCGCTGCTCACCCCCCGGCATATACAGGCGCTGGCCGCTGCCGGCGTCCATTCCGTTAAGCTGGAGGGGCGGATGAAGGGGCCGGACTATGTGGCGGCCGCCGTTCGCGCGGCCTGCATGGCGCGCGAGGGCAAGGAGCCGGACATGCGCCTATTGCGCGGGGCCTTCTCGCGCAGCGGCTTTACCGACGGCTACTTTACCGGCCGCCGCCGGGAGATGTTCGGCGTCCGCTCGAAGGAGGATGCGGCGGCCTCCGCCGAAACGGCGGGGGAGCTGCGCCGCCTGTGGAAAGAGGAGACGGGCAGGGTCCCAGTCTCCATCCGGCTGCGGCTGCAAAAGGGGGAGCCCTCCTTTCTGGAGCTGCGCGATGCGGATGGACATGCCGCCGTGGCGAAGGGTCCGGAGCCGGAGGCGGCGCTGCGCCGCCCCTTGGATGAGGAGACGGCGGCCCGCTCGCTTCTGAAGCTGGGCGGCACCCCTTACCGGGCGCAGTCGCTTGCCTGCGAAATCGGCGAGGGGTTGACCCTGCCGGTGTCGGCCTTGAATGCGCTGCGCCGCGAGGCGGCCGCCTCGCTTTCCGAGCAGCGCGGCGCGCTGAAGCCCTGGCCGTTTCAGGAGGAAGGGCTGAGGCGGGAGAAGCGTCCCCGCCGGACAGCCGGGGAACCGGAGCTGCGGGCTTTGCTGAGCACGGCCGACGGCTGTACGCCGCAGCTTTTGGAGAGGTGCGCGCTTGCCGCCCTCTACCCGGCGCAGATGGAGCGGCTGCTGCGGGAGGATTGGGTTAAGGACTACCTCCCCCGTTTAGCGGTGCGCGCCGGCGCGGTTTCGTTTGAGGAAGAGGAGAAATTTGCCGCGTCGCTGCGCCGGCTCTATGAGGCGGGGGTGCGCGCGCTGCTGTGCGGCGGGCTGGCGGCTATCCATATCGGGAAGAGGCTGGGCTTCCGGCTGTTGGGGGATTATACGCTGAACGTTGCCGGTACCGCCGCGCTGGAGGAATATGCCGCGCTGGGCCTCGCCGACTGCACCCTTTCGGCCGAGCTGCATGCGGCGAAGCTGCCGGAGCTGGGCGGCGCGCTGCCGCGCGGCTTGGTGGGTTATGGGCGGCTGCCGCTCATGACCATGCGGGCCTGCCCGGTGAAAAACGCGGTGGGCTGCGCCCGCTGCCGGAAGCAGGGGGGCGTGCTGACCGACCGGCGGCGCGCGCGTTATCCCGTATCCTGCGGGAGCGGCGTCAGCCAGCTTTATAACTGCGACCGGCTTTGGCTGGCGGACCGGCTGGACGCCTTCCGTGGGCTGGATTTCTGGTGGCTCTCCTTTTTGGAGGAAACACCGGAGGAAGTTCTCCGAGTCGTGAAGAGCTATGAGAACCGGGAAGCGCCGCCGGAAGGCTCCCGCTTCACGCGCGGGCTCTATTTCAGGAAGGTGCTTTAAAAGACGCCCGCAAAATCCTTCTCCGGTTTGCAGAAGCGGGATAAAGGCGGGACCGGTTTCTTCATGAAAGAAAAATAGAAGGCTGGTTTGTGAAAAAGAAAGGCTGCGTATAGAAGATGAATTTAGAAAAGCTCCTGATTCAAAGGTTAACGCCCACCGCTCTGCCGCCTGTCCGGGCGACTGAGGGAAGCGCGGGCTACGACCTGTTTGCCGATATTGCAGAACCGGTGACGATCGAGCCGGGGGAGACGGTCCTGCTGGGGACCGGGATCGCCATGGCGCTGCCGGGGCCGGAGCTGGTCGGGCTGGTTTTCGCCCGTAGCGGCTTGGGCGTGAAGCATGGGATTGTGCCGGCGAACGCCGTCGGCGTTGTGGACTCGGACTATCGGGGGGAACTGCGGGTGGGGCTCCATAACCACTCGCAGGAGCGCTACACGGTGCAGCCCCAGGATCGGATTGCCCAGCTGCTCATCCTCCCGGTTGTAACGCCGCGCTTGGAGGAGACCGAAACGCTGCCGGATACCACGCGCGCCAGCGGGGGCTGGGGCAGCACGGGCCGTTAAAGGAGGGCGCGGCCATGGAGATTCTGTTGGCCTCCGCTTCGCCCAGAAGGGCGGAATTGATGAAATTAGCGGGCATCCCTTTTACCGCCGTGCCTACCGGCGCAGATGAGACGCTCCCAGAGGGGATTCTGCCTGCGGCCGCGGTGGAAACGCTCGCCCTGCGTAAGGCGCAGGCGGCCGCGCAGAGGCATCCGCAGGCGCTGGTGGTGGGAGCGGATACGGTGGTCTCGGCGGAGGGCCGGATTTTGGGGAAGCCGGAGGGACGCGCGGACGCCGCCCGGATGCTGCGCCTGCTCTCCGGACGCACCCACCAGGTTTACACCGGCGTTGCGCTCCTTTCTCCTGCCGGGCAGGAGGTTTTTCATCAGCGCACCGACGTCGCCTTCTATCCGCTGGAGGAGGAAACGATCGCCTGGTACCTGGATACGGGGGAGCCGTTTGATAAGGCGGGCGCCTACGGTATTCAGCAGCGGGGGGCGCTGCTGGTGGAAAGGATTTCAGGGGACTATTTTAATGTGGTTGGCTTTCCTATCGCGCTTGTGGCGCGAAAGCTAAGGGCTTTGGAGGGAAAATCCGCGTTTTTCGAGCGGAAATAGCATTTATTCACAGGAAATTCATCAATTATTTTGACTAGAAATATTGTAGAATTTTCTACAACCGGTTATAATAATCAAAGGTATCCATAGATGAGCGCTGCACGGCGGCGGCCCTTCCGGCCCCGCGTGCCTTTGACGGCTTATTTTTTACACTGGGGATCCGGTTTCCTCGCGGGAGGAAACCGCCTGCGTCTTTTTACCGGCCGATCCCGCCTTTCGCCGCCGGGGCGGCGGCGAGGGCGGCCGGCCAAAAGCATTCGCTTTCAGCGGTGGATTTTAACGACTGGTTTTTATGGGATATTTTCCGGCGAGGGGCGAAGCCCCGGCCGTTTACATTTGGGGAAAGGCGAGAGGAGTAGGCAGCCATGTTTTCACTGTTTTCATTGAATAAGGATATCGGCGTTGATCTGGGCACGGCGAACACGCTGATTTTTATGAAGGGGAAGGGCATCATCATGCGGGAGCCTTCGGTCGTTGCGGTGGATTCGCGGACCGACGTGGTGAAGTATGTCGGGAAGGACGCGAAGGAGGTCGTCGGCCGCACGCCCGGCTCTATCACGGTGGTGCGCCCCTTGAAGGACGGGGTCATCGCCGATTTCGACGTGACGGCGAGTATGCTGCAAATTTTCATCAAAAAAGCGTTTAACAACTCGATGTTCGCCCATCCGCGGGTGGTGATCTGCATTCCGTCGGGGGTGACGGCGGTGGAGCGCCGCGCGGTGAAGGAGGCGACCATCAAGGCCGGGGCCAAGCAGGTTTCGATCATTGAGGAGCCGATGGCGGCCGCCATCGGCGCGGGGCTTCCCGTTGCGGAGGCCTCCGGCAGCATGGTGGTGGATATCGGCGGCGGCACCAGCGAGGTGGCGGTCATCTCGCTGGGCGGCATTGTGGCGGCGCGCAGCGTCCGCGTGGGCGGGGATGAGTTCGACAGCTCGATCATCGACTTTGTCAAAAAGAAGTATAACCTGCTCATCGGCGAGCGCACCAGCGAGGATATCAAGATTGGAATCGGATCCGCCTTCCCGCTGGAGGAGGAGCGGCAGATGGATATCAAGGGCCGCAACCTGGTGGACGGGCTGCCCAAAAACATCACGCTGACCTCCACCGAGGTCCGCGAGGCGCTGGCCGACCCGCTCTCCTCGGTGATCGACGCCATTAAGACCACGCTGGAACGCACGCCGCCTGAGCTTTCGGCGGATATTATCGACCATGGCATCTATCTGACCGGCGGCGGGGCGCTGTTGCGCGGCCTGGATCGCCTGATCACCCAAGAGACCGGCATGCCGGTCTATATTGCGGAGAACCCGCTGGACTGCGTGGCGGCGGGCAGCGGGAAGGTGCTGGACAACCTGGATAAGCTGGGAGACGTGCTCTCCCGTGACGACGACCGCCGCTAGCGGGTGGGGGCGGCCTTGGGCGATTTTTTTAGAAGCACGAAGTTTAAGATTCTGGCAACGCTCTTAGCGTTCATCGTTCTCTGCATGTTTGTCACCGCCTACCTGGGGGGGCGCTCTTCCCCGATCTCCCAGGCGCTGGGCGTGGTGGCCGCGCCTTTCCAGAGGCTGTCCTCGTCGATTTCGGGGGCGGCCAGCGGTTTTTTTGAGCGCTACCTCAGCGCGCAAAAGCTCTATGAGGAGAATCTTGCGCTCAAAGAGGAGATCCGCCAGTTGCGCAGCCAACAGGTGGACTATGAGGAATATAAGCGGGAAAACGAGCATTACCGGCAGGTGCTGGGCCTCAAGGAGCAGAACCCCGGCTTTGAATTTGAACCGGCCGAGGTCATCGGGCAGGATCCGAACGACCGCTTCGGCGGTTTTACGGTGGATAAAGGGACGCTGAACGGCATTGCAGCCCATGACCCGGTCATTACCCCGGACGGTCTGGTAGGCTGGGTGTCCGAGGTGGGGATGACCTACGCGAAGGTGACGACGATTCTGGACGTCTCTATCGACGTGGGCGCGGTGGACGCCCGCACCAGGGATGCCGGGGTGGTGACGGGAGATATTGCCCTAGCCGGCGAAGGACGCTGCAAGCTGGGGTATCTTCCGCGCGAAAGCGCGGTAACGGCCGGCGATATTGTGAAAACCTCCGGGCTGGCGAGCGTTTTTGGCGTGGCCTTCCCGAAGGGGCTGATTGTGGGAACCGTTACCGAGGTGCGGGCGGAACCGAACGGGATCGTTCTCTATGCGGTGGTGGAGCCTGCGGCGGAGATCCGCAATGTGCGGGATGTGTTCATCCTCACCTCCTTCCCCGGCCAAAGCAGCGCGGGCGTCGAGCTGAATGGGACGGTTCCTGAACAGGGGGAACCGGCGGCTGCCCAAGCGCAGGACGCCCTTTCATCTTCGGAGAGCGGGGAGGAGGCGGCTTCGGGTGGTCAATAACCGCAGGAAGATCGGAACGCAGAAGTATCTCGCCTATCTCCTCCTCTTTCTCCTGCTCTATGTTTTGCAGTCCACACCGGGGATGCTGGGCGTTTTGGGAGTGCGGCCGGTTCTGCTCATCCCCGCGGCGGTAACGCTGGCTATGTATGAGGGCGAGTTTACCGGCGGGCTGTTTGGCGCTCTGGCCGGTATGCTCTGCGACCTGGGCGCTTTTTCCTTTTATGGGCTCTATTCCATCCTGCTCCTGTGCTGCACGGTGGCGGGAGGGCTGCTGGTCATCCATCTGATGCGGCGGACGCTGCGGGTGGCGATGCTGCTGACGCTGGGCACGGCGGCGCTCTGCGGCCTGCTGCGCTTCTATTTTGATTACGGGCTGTGGGGCTATGCGGGCATTTCCCGGCTGTTTTGGGAACAGTCGGTTCCGACGGCGATTTATACGACGGTGGTAACGCCGCTTTTTTTCTATCTGTTCCAACGCTCTACCCGCTATTTCGCCGAAAAGATCAGCACCTGAGATTTTCGGGCGGATAGGCTAAGAGGAGGGGATGCAGGCGGGCGAGGGATCGGCCTGCCGTTTGCATGCGGTAAAAAACCGGCGGCGTTTCCGGCTTCGGGCCGGAGAAGGTTTTGAATACACACGAGGAAAGGATTTTGCCATTGCATGTTCCAAGAAAAGGGCTGCGCACCCTCGCGCTGTGCAGCGCTGTGCTGGCCGTGTTTGTCATGTATCTCTTGCAGCTCATGCGCATGCAGATTGTGGATGGGGAGTGGTATAAGCAGCTCGTGAGCCGGGGGGAAACGAAGGAGCAGACGGTGGATGCGGCGCGCGGCGAGATTTTGGACCGGTATGGCAGGCCCTTGGCTATCAACGTCACCGGTTACAACATCGTGCTCGACCGGGCGTTTCTGCCTGCGGACCGGCAGAACCAGATCATTTTGGATCTCTGCCGGCTGCTGGAGGAATCGGGGGAGGCTTGGATTGACAACCTGCCGGTTACCCGGACGGCCCCCTTCCGGTTTGTCGAGGGCTATGAGGATCGGGTGGAGCGGCTTAAGAAAAACATTGGCGTCCAGCCCTCTGCGACCGCCTCCGATCTGCTTTACTGGATGGCCGAGCGTTACGGGCTCCAGGACTTCACCCCGCAGGAGCAGCGTACCATTGCGGGGATCCGCTATGAGATGGAACAGCGCGGCTTCAATGTGGAGGTGCGCTATACCTTCGCCGAGGATATCTCGATTGCGACCGTCTCCAAGGTCAAAGAACACAGCTATGTTTTGGAGGGGGTAGACGTCCGGGAATCCTCCACGCGGCAGTATGTCAGCGGCCGGGTTGCGCCGCACATCATCGGGTATACCGGCCCTATCTACCGCGAGGAATATGAAACGCTCAAAGGAAAGGGCTATGCGCTCAACGACACGGTGGGCAAGGCGGGAGTCGAGCTTCAGTTTGAGGATACGCTGCGCGGCCAGCCGGGCAAGCGGACCATCACCATGAACGCTGAAGGGGACGTTATCGACGCTGTCACCGAGGTGGAGCCGGTTCCGGGCAACTCGATTATCCTGACCATCGATTCGGCGATGCAGGAGGTGGCGCTTTCCGCCATGGAGCGCCAGATTGCCTACCTGAACGCGACGGCCAAGGAGGGGGAAGGCAAGGAAGCGGATGCCGGGGCGGTCGTCGCCATTGAGTGCAAAACGGGGGATATCCTGGTGGCGGCCACCTATCCCAGCTACGATATGGAGACCTTCCGCACCGCTTATCCCTCGCTGCTGACCGAAACGCAGCCGCTGTTCAACCGCGCGCTTCAAGGGACCTATGCGGCCGGATCCTGCTTCAAGCCGGGCGTGGCGGTGGCCGGGCTGGCAGAGGGGCTCATAGAACGGGATACCGTCATCAACTGTGTGCACACTTATACCCGCTGGCAGGGCTATCAGCCCACCTGCATGGGCTACCATGGAAGGATCAACGTGTTGGATGCGCTGCGCGTGAGCTGCAACTACTTTTTCTATGAGCTGGGCTTTCAATTGGACATCGGGCGTATCAACCATTATGCCTCGCAGTTCGGGCTTGGACAGCCGACCGGGATCGAGCTCGCCGAGTCGGTCGGCGCGCTCTCTTCCCCAGAGACGAAGGCGCAGGTAACGGGGGAGGAGTGGTATCCGGGCGATGTGGTGCAGTCGGCCATCGGCCAGAGCTACAACCGCTTCACCCCGCTCCAGCTTGCGAACTACGCCGCCACCCTTGCTAACCGCGGCAAGCGGATGGAGGCGCACATCGTCAAATCGATCGAAAGCTACAATTTTGACCGGACCCTCTATGCGGCCGAGCCGACGGTGGCCGAGGTGGTGGACGCCCCGGCGGAAGCCTTTGAAACGGTGGTGGAGGGGATGGTGCGGGTCTCCCGCTCCGGTTCGGCCAGCCGGGATTTCGGAAGCTATTTCGTCGATGTAGCCGCCAAGACCGGCACTCCCCAGACCCACGAATTTCCCAATTCGGTTTTCATCGCGTTTGCGCCGGCGGAGGATCCGGAGCTGGCCGTCGCCGTTGTGATCGAGGAGGGCTGGCAGGGATATACCGGCGCTCCGGTGGCGAAGGAGATCTTCGATCAGTATTTTTATTCCAAAAACCAACAGCCCGCCCCCCAAGCCTACAACGAGCTGCTGCCCTAAAGTCCCGGTTCAGGAAAAGAAGTTCGGGAAAATTGACAAACTTGATTCAAAATGTATACCTCTATTCAACAAAATTACAATGGGGGTATTGTTAAAATGCCCTTCGTTGTGCTAAAATAAAGATTGAAGCCATGTGTGGAAGGATTGGATGGGGAGCCATGTCGCATATCAAGCTGGTTACGTCCGGGAAGGGCGGCGCCGGAAAGTCCACCGTGTGCGTATATGCGGCGGCCGGGCTGGTCCGCCGGGGACGGCGGGTCTTGCTTTTGGAAATGGATGCCGGGTTGCGGGGATTGGATATCCCATTGGGGGTTTCCGATCGAACGGTGTTTGATATGGCGGACGTTTTGGAGGGACGCTGCGAACCGGTCAAGGCGATTGTGGAATGCGCCTGGATCCCGGAGCTTCATCTCATGCCTGCGCCGCTGGACCGCGGCTTCTGTCCCCGCACACAGGATCTTGCCCGCTTGTGCCGGGGATTGAGCGAGTACTATGATTACCTGCTGATCGATACGCCTGCCGGTCTTGGCGTGGGGTTCGATGTGTCGCTCTCGGTCGCGCACTCCGCTTTACTGGTGGTCACCCCCGATCCGGTCACGGTCCGGGACGCCTCCAGCGTTGCGGCATTGCTGTTTGAGCGCGAGCTGTCCGATACCAAGCTGGTGATTAACCGCCTGCCTCCCCGCCCGAAACAGATGCTGGTGCCGGATCTGGATTATTGCATCGATGCCGTGGGGGCGCAGCTCATCGGCGTTATCCCCGAAGAGAGGGAGCTGGCGGTTTCGGCGGCAAAGGGGAGGGAGCTGCCCGAAGCGTCGCCGGCCAGGGCGGCGTTCAGGCGGATTGCCGGCCGCATCGAAGGGGAGTATAGCCCTTTGCCGGTGCATTGAAGGCGCGCAGATCGTTGATCCATCCCATATCCGCTATTCATGTTTTCAGGGAGGAGAGATATTAATGAATATAGCACTCATCGCACACGATTCCAAGAAAGAACTAATGGTTCAGTTTTGCATTGCCTATTGCGGTATCCTGAGCCGGCACAGCCTCTGTGCGACCGGGACGACCGGCAAACTGATTTCCGAAGCCACTGGCCTACAGATCTTTAAATTCCTCTCCGGCTCCCAGGGCGGCGACCAACAGATCGCCGCGCGCATTGCCTGCGACGAAATCGATCTGCTGCTCTTTTTCCGGGCGGCGAATTATAAGCCCCATGAGCCGAGCGACGCCAATCTTCTGCGCCTGTGCGACACGCGGAACATCCCCTATGCCACCAACCTGGCAACGGCGGAGGCGCTGATCCATGCTCTGGAACGGGGAGATCTCGACTGGCGGGATATTGTGAACCCCAAGCGCTGACAAGGACCGGCTTTAAAACGGCGGATGGGAGACAGGATCTCTGAAAAACCTGCATAGGGGCTGGATGCGAGCTTTATCTGGTTGCGCATCCGGCTTTTTTGCGTTATAATATTACCATTTCCTGCGGCTGTTCCAGAATTGGGAATAGCCTTGGCCCATTCGGAAGGGCGCAGGACCGCCGCCAACCGCTGCGCGGACGGGGGATGGGAGAGTTTTTTTGAGCCGGACGCGCAGCGGCGGAATGGAGAAAGAAGAATGGCTGTTTTAACCAACGCACCTAAAGGCACGCAGGACATACTTCCCGCTCAGAGCGGGCGGTGGCAGTATATGGAAAACACCCTCCTGCGCACGGCGGAGCTCTTCGGGTTCCGGGAGATCCGGACGCCGGTTTTTGAACACACCGAGCTTTTCCAGCGCTCGGTAGGCGATGCAACCGACGTTGTTCAAAAGGAGATGTATACCTTCGAGGATAAGGGCAAGCGTTCGATAACGCTGCGCCCGGAGGGGACGGCCGGCGTTGTGCGCGCCGCGCTGCAAAACGGACTGCTTGGCGGCGCGCTTCCGCTGCGCTGCTGCTATCTTATCTCCGCTTTCCGCTATGAGAAGCCGCAGGCGGGGCGGCAGCGCCAGTTCCACCAGTTTGGCGCAGAGGTGTTCGGCCCCTCCTCCCCGGATGCCGACGCGGAACTCATCAGCCTCTGCAACGAGATTTGCAGCGCCCTGGGACTGGAGGGCCTTCGGCTGCACCTCAATTCGATCGGCTGCAAGAGCTGCCGCGCGCGCTATTATGAGGCGCTGCGGGCCTTCCTCTCCGCGCGGGCGGACAAGCTCTGCGAAACCTGCCGGGACCGGCTGGAGAAAAACCCGATGCGGGTGCTCGACTGCAAGAGCCCCATCTGCCAGGAGGCGATAGAGGGCGCCCCGGTGATGATCGACTATCTCTGCGAGGACTGCTCCGCCCACTTTGAGGGGTTAAAGAAGCGGCTGGAGCTGCTGGGGATTGCCTATACCGTCGATCCCGGCATCGTCCGCGGGCTGGATTACTACACGCGCACCGTCTTTGAGTTTGTTTCTGAAAGCATCGGCGCGCAGGGAACGGTGCTGGGCGGCGGCCGGTATGATGGATTGGTGGAGGAGCTCGGCGGCGCGCCCACCCCGGCGTTGGGCTTCGCCATCGGCCTGGAGCGGCTGCTGATGCAGCTGGAGGCTTGCCACGCAGATTTCCCGGAGGAGAACCGGTGCGACCTCTATATTGCTAGTTCGGGCGAGGAGGCGCAGCAGAAGGCGCTCCAGCTCTGTACGCTGCTGCGGCAGGAGGGCTTTATAACCGAGTGCGACTGCATGGGCCGCAGCGTGAAAGCACAGATGAAATATGCCGGGAAGCTCGGCGCGCGCTACTCCACCGTGCTGGGGGATAACGAGCTGCAAGGCGGCAGCTGCACGGTGAAGAATATGGAGGACGGCACGGAGCACACCGTCCGGCTGGACGGGTTTACCGAGAGCATCTATCAACTGCTGTTGGAAGGGGTATACAACGGAATTATCGAGGCGGATCCCTCTAAGGATTAGGCGGTTCCGCGCTTTAAGAAAGGATGGTTAGAGAAGATGGACACAATGACAGGGCTCAAACGCACCCACTACTGCGGCGAGGTGTCGCTGGCCGATGCCGGGCAGCGGGCCGTCGTGGCCGGCTTCGTGCAAAAAACCAGGGAGCTGGGGAACCTAACCTTTATTGACCTGCGCGACCGGAGCGGGATTGTGCAGCTCGCCTTCGATGATGAAACCGACCGGGCTATTTTTGAAAAGGCGAGCGCCTGCCGGGCGGAATATGTGCTGATGGCGGCCGGCCGGGTGCGCGAGCGGGAGAGCAAAAACGCTGCCTTGAAAAACGGCGACGTTGAAATCCTGGTGGATGATCTGCGCCTGCTCTCCAAGGCGCAGACGCCTCCCTTTGAGGTAAGCGATAAAAAGAATGTGAAGGAAGAACTGCGCCTGCGGCACCGTTATCTGGATCTGCGCCGGCCCGAACTGCAACAGTCGCTGATGATGCGTCACCGGATTGTGAAGATTGCGCGGGACTATTTCGATCAGCACGGGTTTTTAGAGATCGAAACGCCGACGCTGATTAAATCGACCCCGGAGGGCGCGCGGGACTATCTGGTTCCCTCCAGGGTGCATCCCGGATCGTTCTATGCGCTGCCGCAGTCCCCGCAGCTTTATAAGCAGCTCCTGATGCTCTCCGGCTTTGATCGTTACATGCAGGTGGCGCGCTGCTACCGGGATGAGGATCTGCGCGCCCACCGCCAGCCGGAATTTACCCAGATTGACCTTGAAATGTCCTTTGTGGATGAAGAGGACGTCATGTCCATCAACGAGGGCTTCCTCAAGAAAGTGTTTCACGAGGTTCTGGGGGTGGAGATCGAAACGCCGCTGCGCCGCATCCCCTACAGCGAGGCGATGGACCGCTTCGGGTCGGATAAACCGGATACCCGTTTCGGCCTGGAGCTGACCGACCTTGGCGCGGCGCTGGCGCGCACAGAATTTAAGGTGTTTTCCGGCGCGCTCGCGGCGGGCGGATCGGTCCGCGGCATCAATGCCAAGGGCGCGGCGGACAAGCTCTCCCGCAAGGAGATTGACAAACTTCAGGATCTGGTAAAGACCTACCGCGCCAAGGGGCTGGCCTTTACCCGTTTAAGCGCCCAGGGGGAATCTTCGAGCTTTGAGAAATTCCTCTCGGCCGAAGAGACGGCGGCGGTGCGCGCTGCTCTGGACGCGCAGCCGGGCGATGCGCTCTTCATCGTAGCGGACGCGAAGGAAGAGGTTGTTTTTGACGCGCTCGGCGCGCTGCGCCTGGAGCTGGCCAAAAAGCTCGATCTGATCCAGCCGGGTACCTTCGATCTGCTTTGGATCACCGATTTCCCCGAATTTGAGTATTCGGAGGATGAAAACCGGTATGTGGCCAAGCACCATCCCTTTACCGCGCCGAAGCCGGAGGATGAGCCCTACCTGGAGAGCGATCCGAAGCGGGTGCGCGCGCGGGCCTATGATATCGTTATCAACGGCACCGAGGCGGGCGGCGGGTCTATCCGCATCAGCGATCCCGACCTGCAAACCCGGATGTTTAAGGCGCTCGGCTTCACCGAGGAGCGGGCGAACGAACAGTTTGATTATCTGCTGGAAGCCTTCAAATATGGCGCGCCTCCGCACGGCGGCCTCGCCTATGGCCTGGACCGACTGTGCATGCTGCTTTCCGGCCGCGATTCGCTCAAGGACGTCATTGCCTTCCCGAAGGTGCAGAATGCCAGCGAACTGATGAGCGGAGCGCCGACGGCTGTCAGCGAAAAGGCGTTGGAGGAGCTGGGGATCCGGCTGGCCGATCCGAAGGAATAAGCGGGCGGCCGTTCCCCCAGCTTCGAAAGACGAAAAGCACCCGAAACGGCCTGTGGTTTGGAAACAGACTAGGAAGCCGGGAGGATGCGGGGATGAAGCCCCAAAAAGTGCCGAAACAAAACGGAGGCGTTTTGTTTCGGCACTTTTCGATCAAATAGCGGTTGATTTTTGCGTCCTGTTCTGTTAGTATGATACTATACAGAAATGATAGACAAAAGACGCGGCCGGGCGCGGGGTGGAGCAGATGATGGAAAAGCGGTCGGATGGGCTGGAGAGGCTGATAAAAGATCGGAGGCTGGGGATTGCCGTGATCGTCCTATTGGCTGCGGTGTTGCTGGCGGCTGTTGTTCTCGCCTTGTTTAGCGGTGAGAAAGAGGCGGAAGAGCGGCTGGTAGCCCAGGTGACGGTTCATGGCGTTCAGGTTTTAGCGATCGACCTTTATGAGGATGGATTGATTGAGTGTTCCGCCGATTTTTTGGAATCGGAGATAGAGAAAAAACGTAAGGATCTCTATTTTGATCTGGAGAGCTTGGGGGTAGCCGCCGTATTGCGGTTGAAGAACGACCGGCAGATCTGCGTGGATCACTCGGATTGCAGCGATCAGCTCTGTGTGAAATGTGGATATATTGGTCAGTTGGACCAGACGATCGTATGTGAACAAGACGGGCTGAAGGTACAGATCGTTGAGAAAATGGTTTTGTGATCCCAACAAGAGAATAGGACTGGGCGATATAAAAAACGCTTTTGACTCCGGAGGGGTCAAAAGCGTTTTTGTCTTTACAGACCGGATGTATATTTTTTAGAGCGCATCCCGGCTTTTTAGGGAACCGGTTTCCCCGTTAACGGCGCGATACGCGCGCCCAAGCCTTCTGAACGCCCAGCAGCAGCAGCCACAGGGCGGCCGCCTCGAACGGCAGGGCTATGGCGTTTTTAATCACGCGGGCAGGAAGCAGCACGGAAATGGATTTCCCATAAAGAATACTGAGCCAGTAGGTAGCCAACATGCAGTTCACGATCAGTGAAACCAGCCCTTTGGCGGCGAAGGCGCGCCAAAGCCGGATCGGCTTGCGGTAGAGCAGCAGCCCATAGATGATCCCGCTCAGCGCTTTATCCAGGGTGAAGCCGAAGAAATAAGGGCCGGTCGGGCGGATGAGATAGCTGATAATGTCAACGGCGGAAGCGCCTAACAGAGCGGGAATGGGGCCGAACAGAAAGCCCATCACCGAGGTAGCGACAAAGCCGAGGCCAATCTTGAGCATCTCATTGGGAGCGATGGTGAAGAATCCCAGGATGACTCCTAACGCCACCAGCAGCGCGGTGGTGGTCAGAGTACGCAGGTCTTTCAGACCTTGGTAGGAGAGACGGACGTTTTCTAGGGTTGTTTTCATGGACAATGCCTCCTTTTTATTTCGGACAAGCCGTTTGCGAAGCGTTGCCTGCAAACGGCCGACCAGTTAGGAACCGGAAAAGCGGCCTAGGAACCGGAACGATGGTATCCGGAACCGCCTTTCATTGGAACTGCCCGCAGAGAAACATTCTCTGCGGGCAGATTCTTCTCCCGGACTATTTTCGTTGGAGGTATTGCCAGAACTGCGGCGGAATACCTTCTACGAACAGCGGGATGCGGCGGCCAAACCGCAAGCCTGAAAAGGCTTTTCGTTCCCGCGGCAACTCCCCGTCCGCGTGACACTTTACGCTTGGCTGCCTACTCTGCCAGTAGGGTGTTCATTTTATTGTTCTCTGGGGCGCACCGGCGCTTTTTTAGCTTGCCTGCCCCGCGCCGCCTGTGCGGCAAGAGGGGATGCAGCCGCTTTCAGCGTCTATTTTTATAGCTGCGCTATAAAAAATCGTTTGTTGGCCCTGTCTCTCGCCGCTTTCGCGGCAACCGAGTCAGACGGCCGAAAAATAGCCGCTTTCAGCGTCTATTTTTATAGCTGCGCTATAAAAAATCGTTTGTTGGCCCTGCCTCTCGCCGCTTTCGCAGCAACCGAGTCAGACGGCCGAAAAATAGCCGCTTTCAGCGTCTATTTTTTATAATAATTAATCAAGCAGCCATCCAAAATAATCTGGCGTTCGTCGTCGGTCAGGCTGCCGAGTTTCAGAGCGAAGGCGCTTACGCCGTCCTCTTTTAAGAGATAAGCCGGAATCTGTTCCCACTTTTCGGCAACGGCCTTTCGAATATCCGGCACGAATAGGGTATCCAGCCGGCCAAAGGGAGGCTCGCCTTCCAGCAGGAAGGGCAGCATCCCCCAGTTGATGAGGTTGGAGCGGTAGCGCTTGGTGGCATATTCCCCTGCAATGTTGGCCCAGCCGCCAAGCACCTTCTGGCAGGAGGCGGCCTGCTCGCGCGCGGAACCGTCGCCCGGTTTGCGCGCATACACCAACGAGCCGATGCCGATTTGCATGGGATCTACACCGTCCATCCCCGCTATCGATAGAATGCGCTCATAAAACGGCCGCAGCTCCCCCTGGTAGGGGTTGTCCCCGGCTTCCCGCATGCGTTCAAGCGCGCGCACCTCTTTGGCTATCCCCACATACTCCGGATCTTTGCGGGAGAGCGCAAACTCCGAAAGCCGTTCAGGGTTGGAGCGGTAGGAGGAGGTTTCGCCGGAGGGAATCAGCTCGTCGGTCGTCGTCACCGGATCGGTGATGAAGGAGGCGACCCGCAGAAGCAGGTGATCGGCCAGCGCCGGCATGGCGGGCCAATCGGCGATATTGGGGCCGAAGCGCAGCTCCTCCTCCGGGTGCGGACGGCCGAACCCATAATAGCAGCGGTTGTGGTAAACCTCGGAATGGAAAAGATAGGGGGGCTTACGGTAGGAGATTTCCAGCGTGTCGGCGCCGGTCAGCCGGCCGCCGTTAACGGCGGTCGCCGCAATCGAGCGCGCATCCATCAGAGCGACGGAAGAAATCTGTCCTTCGCCGGGCTTGGAGCCCTCGCGGTTGGGGAAGTTGCGCGTCGAATGCCGGATGCTCAACGAACCGTTGGCCGGAACGTCGCCCGCGCCGAAGCAGGGGCCGCAGAAGGCGCTGCGCACCGTTACGCCCGCCGTCATCAGCCGGGCAATGACGCCGTTTTCTGTCAGCGCTAGGAAGGTAGGCTGGCTGGAAGGATAAACGCTCATTGAAAAAGCGCCGTTTCCAATGGAATGTCCGCCGATGATATCGCCGGCGTCGCATAGGTTGTCGAAGGTGCCGCCTGCGCAGCCGGCAATCACGCCCTGATCAACGTTCAGCCGCCCATCCCGAATCTTATCGCGCAGCGAGAAATGCACCTTGCCGCCCAACTGCTCACGTGCCGAGCGTTCGACGGCGGCCAGAATATCCTCCGCATGCTCGTTGAGTTCCCGGATCGTATAGGTGTTCGACGGGTGGAACGGCAGGGCGATCATCGGTTCCACCTTCGAGAGATTGATTTCGATCAGCGCATCGTAATAGGCGGTGCCGGCGGGCTCCATCCGGCGGTAGTCTGCCGGCCGGCCATGCTCCTTATAATATTCTTCAACCAGCGCGTCGGTCATCCAGATGGAGGAAAGGCAGGTGGTCTCGGTGGTCATCACGTCGATCCCGTTGCGGTATTCCACGCCCAGGCTGCCGATCCCGTCGCCGATAAATTCCAACACGCGGTTTTTCACAAACCCATCCTTAAAAACAGCGCCGATCAGCGCGAGCGCGACGTCCTGCGGCCCCACGCCGGGGCGTGGAGCCCCGGAGAGACGGACGGCGACAACCTGCGGGCAATCGATGTCGTAGGTGCGGCCGAGCAGCTGCTTACACAGCTCCGGGCCGCCCTCGCCGATGGCCATCGTCCCCAAAGCGCCGTATCGGGTGTGGCTGTCCGAGCCGAGAATCATCTTTCCGCAGCCCGCCTCCATTTCGCGCATGTATTGATGGATAACCGCTTGGTGGGCGGGAATATAGACGCCGCCATATTTTTTAGCGGCGGAGAGGCCGAAAAGGTGATCGTCCTCGTTAATGGTGCCGCCGACGGCGCACAGGCTGTTGTGGCAGTTGGTCAGCACATATTCCAGCGGAAATTCGGTCATGCCGCTGGCGCGCGCCGTTTGGATAATTCCGACATAGGTGATATCGTGGGAGGCCATGGCGTCGAATTTCAGCTTGAGGCGCGCCGGATCCCCTGAGGTGTTGTGCGCCTGTAAAACGGCATAGGCCATAGTGTTTTTCCGGCAGGCTTCGCGGTCGAGCCCTTGCAGTTGTTCCTTTTCGAGAACAATGCGTCCGTCTCGAATAAAGCTGCCGCCTGAGACACATCGGATCAAAAAAGATCCCTCCTTCTATTGGATACATTTTGAATGTGAGAATGCTATGTCTTTCATTTTATCACAAACTACCGGGCGAACGCAACCGATTTCCGCGCTTTGGAGACGGTGGCGCCGCCGGGAGCGGGAGTTGGATAAAGAAAGGATGAATGAACGGCGCCTGCACGGTCTACACTAAAAAGGCGAAGGCAGGTTTAAAAGGGCTGCGGCGCTTGAAAGAAGGAGGGGATGGAATTGCACGAAAAAAAGCTGACGGTACGTTATTTTATACTTTCTTTTGCCATTGGCTTTCTGCTCCTTTCGGTGGCGGCTATGCTGGTGGTGCTGTTCATCCCTCCCCAAATGGAGACTGGGCAGGCGCAGCAGAACACGGCGGATGGGATTTCCTATCTTCCTTCCAATCAGGAAACGCTCAACCTGCTGCTGGTGGTGGAACCGCGGGAGGGTGCGCAACGCCTCTATGCGCTGCTGCGTTTTGACCCGGCGCGCGGCCAGATACCGGTAGCGGTGCTTCCGCCGGGAACACTGGTAGGCGCGCAGGGAAGGCTGGCGACCGTTGAAAGCGCCTATACCTACGCGGGTATACGGCGGGTGGCCGCGCAGCTTGAAGAAGCGCTGGGTATTGCCGTTGACCGGTATTTGCAGCTGGACGTTCAGGATGCGGTGACTCTCGTGGATCTGCTGGGCGGCGTTCAATACCGGGTGAAAAAGCGAATGGTCTTTAACAGCGCGGGAACGCAAACGGTACTGGAACCCGGTCCACGGCAGCTTTCCGGGAATCTTTTTGGAGAGGTGCTCTCCTACTCGTTCCCAGAGGGGGAGCTGGAGCGCAGCAGCGCGTTGGGAAACTTGATTGCTTCTCTGCTGAACGATCACAGCGATCTTTTGCTGACGGCGGAGGCGGACAGCGTTTTTCAATCGTTGGTCAATATGGGGGAGACCAACGTTTCCGCGCTGGATTATCAAGAGCGCAAGCCGGCGGCCCGTTTCATGGCCCGCCTATCGCCGGATGCAGCGTTCTCAGTCCGCCTTTCAGGTCAGGAGGAGGGGACCTATGGGAGCTTTCAGCTCTCAGAGGATTGCCGCCGGCAATTAGCCGCTATCTTTTCTCCGCTGCCGGAGAGGACATAAGGAAACAGAAGCGGCAGATCTTTTAAAAGTCAGATGTATAACTGGAAATTTTTGCGTGCATACTAAACGCAAGAAAACGCAACGTTTTAACTTTAGAAAGGGATGAGTATCGAAATGCTTGACAAGATTGCACTGGTATTGGTCATCATTGGCGCGCTCAATTGGGGAAGTATAGGAATTTTTCAGCTTGATTTAGTTGCCTGGCTGTTCGGCGGACAGGGAGAGATTATCAGCAGAATCGTCTATACGTTAGTCGCCTTAGCAGGGATCTGGGTCATCTCCCTGTTGTTTAAAGACACAGCGCACGCAGAATAGTCCCTCTGGAGAGGGCGGGGAAAGAAAAAGGACGGACAGCTTCTGGAAAACTCCTGTGAAAAATGAGTTCAATGGAGAGGAAGGGTCCGTCTTTTCCTTTCGAAAGTTTAAAAAAGAAGGAGGGCAGCACCCGAAAAAAACGGAAAAGGCTAAGACTGAGGAAAAAACAGGTGTCTCAAAATGGCATAATCAAGGGATTCTAGAAGAAATTTGAAACTTTTTTCAAATATTTACGAAAGAGGGTATTGACAGAAGGGGGTGGGATATGGTAATATAACTAAGCTGTCCCGAACGGGGCATGCGCACCTTGAAAATTGAACAACATTGGAAGCTGAAAGAAAGCGAACCTTTAGGAAATGAG
>JAAWDS010000029.1 GCA_022793895.1 Provencibacterium sp.
ATGAGCGCGAAGCGGTCATAGTATAATTGGCCATGCCCGTAGGGCGGCCGAATAAACCGGCGTATAATAGCCGCTTTGCGGCTATTATACTATGAGCGCGAAGCGGTCATAGTATAATTGGCCATGCCCGTAGGGCGGCCAAATAAATCAACGTATAATAGCCGCTTTGCGGCTATTATACCATAAGCACCGGACAAAAGAAACAGAAGGGAGACAGCGCTATGCCGCATGTAAAATTCCACTACCCAACGCCCGACGCCCTCCGCCAAGAGCTGGACGGGCTCGGACTCCAGCTCCCGCTCTCGGAGGACACGAGCATCCTCTCCCGCCCGGTTTCCTTCGCGGGCAGAACCCTCCCGAACCGCCTGGCCATCCAGCCGATGGAGGGGTGCGACGGAACAGCGGAGGGCGCGCCCGATACGCTGACCCTGCGGCGCTACGACCGGTTTGCCCGCAGCGGCGCGGCGCTGATCTGGGCGGAGGCGACCGCCGTGGCCGAAGAGGGGCGCGCCAACCCGCGCCAGCTCTTTTTGACCGAAAAAACGCTCCCCGCCTTCCAGCGGATGGTGGAGGACATCCGCGAGACCTGCCAGAAGGAGAACGGCTTCAACCCGCTCATCATCCTGCAAGCGACCCATTCGGGCCGTTATTCCAAGCCGCATGGCGTCCCGGAGCCGGTTATCGCCTACAACAGCCCCGTTTTCGAGAAGGACAGCCCCATTCCAAAGGATCGCATTGTGAGCGACGATCGCCTCCGCCGTTTAGAGGAGGAATATGGGCAAACGGCGGCGCTCGCCGTCCGGGCGGGCTTCGATGGGGTGGACGTCAAGGCGTGCCACCGCTATCTCTGCTGCGAGCTGCTCTCGGCCTATACCCGCGAAGGGGACTATGGCGGGAGCTTCGAGAACCGGACGCGGCTGCTGCGCAACGGCGTAAAGGCGGCCCGCGCGGCGGTCCCCTCCTCCTTTATCGTCACCACCCGCTTAAACGTCTACGACGGCTTTCCCTATCCCTACGGCTTCGGCATGGCGGAGGATGGGAGCCTCACGCCCGATCTGCGCGAGCCGCTCGCGCTGGTGGAGATCCTCCACCGCCAGCTTGGCATGCCGCTCATCGACATCACCATCGGCAACCCGTATGTCAACCCGCACGTCAACCGCCCCTATGATGAGGGCGGCTATCTGCCGGAGGAGCACCCGCTGGAGGGCGTGTGCCGGATGGCAGACTGCGTGGGGACGATTCAGCGCGCCTATCCGGATCTCACCGTCATCAGCTCCGGCGTCAGCTACCTGCGGCAGTATGCGGGCATGCTCGCCGCCGGGGAGATTGAAACGGGCGTCTGCCAGATAGCGGGCTTTGGCCGCGAAGCCTTCGCCTACCCCAGCTTCGCCCGCGACCTGCTGCGCGGCGAAGGGATGGACCCGAAAAAATGCTGCATCGCCTGCGGCAAATGCACCGAGCTCATGCGCGCCGGCTCCAAAGCCGGCTGCGTGGTGCGGGACAGCGAGACCTACCTGCCGCTCTACCGGCAGGACGTATTGAAAAAGTAGGCTAGAAACCGGCCGGACAGGCCGTCCGGCAGAAAACGGAGGTTACTATGGCAAAAAAGGTAGCGGTTGTCACCGGTTCGCGGCGCGGCATCGGCCTGGGGATCGCCCGCGCCCTTGCGGAAGAGGGCTATCAAACGGTGCTTTCGGCCGTCAGCGCGCCGGAACAGGCGGAAGATCTCATTCAGGAATTAACCGGCGAGGGGCTCGCCGTTTGCTACATCCCCTGCGATATCTCCAAAAAAGCCGACCGGGAACGGCTGTTAGATACCGTTCTCGCGCAATATGGGCGGCTGGATGTGTTGGTCAACAATGCGGGCGTCGCCCCGGTGGAGCGGCTGGATCTGCTGGAAACCACCGAAGAGAGCTTCGAGCGGCTATTGCGCATCAACTGCGAGGGCACCTTCTTCATGGCGCAGGCGGCGGCAAACCGGATGATTGCCCTCCAGAAAAAGGGGCTGGAGGACTACCATCCGCGGATGGTCAACGTCGCATCCATCTCCTCCTACACCTCCTCGACCAGCCGGGGGGAATACTGCGTCTCCAAGGCAGGCATCTCGATGGTGACCACCCTCTTCGCCGACCGGCTGGCGGAATATGGTATCCCTGTTTTTGAGGTGCGCCCCGGCATCATCATGACCGATATGACAGCGGGCGTGGCGGAAAAATACCAGAAGCTGATTGACGGCGGGCTCACCCCCATCAAACGGTTCGGCCAGCCGGAGGATGTGGCCAACTGCGTAAAGGCGGCGGTCAGCGGGCTGCTGGACTTCGCCACTGGAACGGTGCTCAACGCCGACGGCGGCTTCCACATCCGCAGGCTGTAATAAAGCCGGGGCTTCCGCCGCAAGGCGGGAGCTCCCGCTCTGTGCCTTTTCCGCCTGGCGGCCAAAAGGCGCTGTTCCGAAGAAAGGAAGGGTCCCAAAGATGCAAAACGATCACCTGTCCCTGCGCGGGCTCGGCCTGCCGGTCATCACCGCCGATACGCTGGTCGTCGGCACCGGCTGCGCGGGCTACAACGCGGCCGATTGGCTCTATGATCTGGGCCGGCGGGATGTTGCGATCCTAACCGAAGGGGAGCGGATGGGCACCTCCCGTAACACCGGCAGCGATAAACAGACCTACTATAAGCTGTCGCTCTGCGGCGAAGAGGCCGACTCGGTAGCCGAGCTGGCCGGAACGCTCTTCGCCGGCGGCGGGGTGGACGGTGACACGGCGCTCTGCGAAGCGGCCGGATCGGTGCGCTCCTTCATCAAGCTGTGTATGTTGGGCGTCCCGTTCCCTCAAAACCGTTACGGCGCTTATGCCGGCTACAAGACCGATCACGACCCGCGCACCCGCGCCACTTCGGCCGGGCCGCTGACCTCCCGTTTCATGACCGAGGCACTCGAACGCTCGGTCAAGGCGAAAGGGATCCCGGTCTATGACGGCATGCAGGCCGTCCGGCTGATCGTCTCGGAGGGCGCGGTGCGCGGCCTGCTGGCCGTCAACCTCTCCCGGCTGGAGGAGGAGACGGCGGGCTTCACTCTTTTCCGCGCGCAGAATATTATCCTGGCCACCGGCGGCCCGGCCGGGCTCTACTGCGCCTCGGTTTACCCGGAGAGCCAGACCGGTATGAGCGGAATGGCACTTGAAGCGGGGGCGGCCGGCCAGAGCCTGGAACAATGGCAATATGGGCTGGCCTCCACCGACTTCCGCTGGAACGTTTCGGGGACCTACCAGCAGGTGCTGCCGCGCTACCTCTCGGTGGATGAAGACGGCGTGGAACGCGAGTTCCTGCCCGATTATTTCCCCTCCCCCGCCGCCGCGCTGGACGCCGTTTTCCTCAAGGGCTACCAGTGGCCGTTTGATGTGCGCAAGCTGCCCGGATCCTCGCTCATCGATCTCATCGTCCACCATGAAACCGAGGATCTGCACCGCAGGGTTTACCTCGATTTCACACGGGATCCGATGGGGCTGGAGGAGGGCTTTGAGGCGCTCGGCCAGGAGGCCCGCGACTATCTCACCCGATCCGGCGCGCTCCAGCCCACCCCCATCGCGCGGCTGCTGCACATGAACCCGGCGGCGGTGGAGCTCTACCGCTCCCATGGCATCGATCTCACCCGCATGCCGCTGCGCATCGCCGTCTGCGCTCAGCACTGCAACGGCGGCATCGCCGTGGACGCCGACTGGCGCACCGCCGTAGGAGGCTTATATGCAGCGGGGGAAGCGGCGGGGACCTTCGGTGTCTACCGTCCGGGCGGATCGGCGCTCAACGCCGCCCAGGCCGGTTCGATGCGCGCGGCCGAGCACATCGCCTATACCACCCAGGAGGGGGCGGTCTCTGCCCTGGAGGACTTCCGGCGCGCGGCCGAAGAGAACGCCGGGGAGCTGGTCGAGCGCTCGCTCGCAGCGCTCCGGGCGGCGCAGGGCGGCGGCAACGTCCTCTCCTCCCGCCGCCGGGGGCAGGAACGGATGAGCCGGGTCGCGGCGCATATCCGCTCGTTGCCAGAGCTGCGGCAGTTTTATGAGGACACCCGCGCAGAGCTGGCCGCCTTCTGGGAGGAGCTGCGGCTGGGCGGCGCGCAGGATCTGCCGCATGCGCTGCGCAACCGGGATATCCTCATCACCCGCGCGGCAGCGCTGCGCGCCATGTGCCTGCTGCACGAAGAAATCGGGAGCTGCGGCGCGGGAATGCTCTGCGCCGACGGCGGGCAGACGCTTCCCGGCGCGCCCGAAGGCTACCGGATGCAGCCGGGAAGCGGGGCGGTCCTAGACCGCCACACCGCCGTTTCCATGACGGGAGAGGCGGCATTTGAAGCCCGCTTCACCCCGGTGCGCCCCATTCCAAAGACCGACGATTGGTTTGAAAACGTCTGGCGGGAATACCGGCAACGGACAGAGCGCCTACAGAGCCGGACAGAGGAAAAAAAGGGTTAAGCAGGCTCCCGGCTTCGCCGGACAGGCGGAAGCCGGAGAAAGGAATGATTATCGATGGAAAAGGTCAAAACAGTCCTGGTGGGCCTGGGCGGATTCGGCGGGCACCACATCCATATCCTGCGCGACGAGCTGGATCCGTCCTCCTATTCGCTGGAGGGGGTTGTGGATCCCTTCGCCCGCAGCGCTGCGGAATACCCCTGGGTTGAAGCGCAAGGAATCCCGGTCTACGATACGCTGGAAGATTACTACCGTGAAAAAACCGCCCAGCTCGTTATCATCGCCAGCCCCATCCCGCTGCACCGCGCGCAGTGCCTGTGCGCCATGGAGCACGGCTCGCATGTGCTCTGCGAAAAGCCGATCGCCGCAACGGTGCAGGACGCTTTTGCCATGCGCGACGCAGCCGCCCGCCTCGGAAAAAAGCTGGGGATCGGCTTCCAGTGGTCCTTCAGCACCACCATGCGCACGCTCAAGCAGGACATTCAGAAGGGCCTGTATGGGAAACCGGTCTTACTCAAAACCTTCATCTCCTGGCAGCGAGCCGATAGCTATTATGCCAACGGCTGGAAGGGCCGTGTCCGCGACGGAAAAGGAGGCTGGGTGCTCGACTCGGTGGTTTCCAACGCGACCGCCCACTACCTGCACAACCTGTTTTTCCTGATGGGGGATGCGCCGGATACGGCCGCCGTTCCCACCGGCATGCGTGCGGGCCTCTACCGCGCCAAGGAGATCGAGAGCTTTGACACCTGCTTCCTCACCGGCTCCTTCCCGAAGGGCGGAAGGTTTTTCTTCGCCGCCACCCATGCTGCGGACGTCAACCAGGATCCGGTTTTTGAATACCAGTTTGAGAACGGCGTTATTTCGATGGATGCTGGAACCGCCCATGTCACCGCCCGGCTGAACGACGGCCGGACCGTTGACTACGGTTTTCCGCAGACCTCGGCCTCGCAGGCGGAGAAAAACGCCTGCATGCTGCGCGCCGCCGCCGGGGAGGAGCAGCCGCCCTGCACGGTAGCCACCGCGCTGCCGCATCTGAGCGTCTGCAACGCGCTGTTTGATCAGTGCGATATTCTCTCGTTCCCGCAGGAGCTTACCTTCCGCGCCGCCGAGCCGGACGGGCTTTTCGTGCGCGGGCTGTTCCAGGATGCCTGCGCCTGCTACGCCGCGGGCAAGCTGCCGGATGAGCTGGGCTTCTCCTGGGCCAAGCCCTCCCAGCCGGTGGATATCGAAGGCTATACCCGCTTTGAAGGGAAAAAGTTCTAAACCTAAAGGGGCTATAAAAACGCTTCGCGTTTTTATAGCCCCTCTTTTCTCCTGCTATGCGCACAAGGCCCCTGCTGCAAAATTTGCGGCAGGGGCCTTGTAGGTTTGGTATCAAGCGATTACTGGATAAGCGCTTACTGGAGGAGCTGGAGAACAGACTGAGGCTGCTGTTAGCCTGGGCAAGCATCGCCTGCACGGCCTGGGTCAGCACGTTCATCTGCGTGTAGCTCATCATCTGCTTGGCCATGTCGGTGTCCCGTACACGGCTGTTTGCAGAGTTCATGTTCTCCGAAGCGCGGTAGCAAAGGCATCCGCCGTTGTTGACCGAAGGCGTCTCAGGTTGCCGTTCGCATTTGTCAATTGCTCCATGGCGCCGTTGGCGGACTTGCCAGCCAGATCGACCCTGCGGTTGAGCATGTCGTGTAGCTCGGTCAAGGCACCTTCTGCCGTCTGTACAAGCGAGATGCCGTCTAAAGAGGACAGAATGAGAACAGATTGTCCTTAAACGATAGAGTTTGGCATAAAAAGAACCCGTTGACAAAACTTTAGCTTTGTCAACGGGCTTTGGCTGTCTTCACTTTATCTATTCGTTCCCTTTATGAAAACTAAAGGGGGGAGTTAGAAAAATTTTACCGGTTCACAACAGGCTGAACGAAATCCAAGGCCGGCGTTTTCTCCGGCGGCTTCCTTACAGATCGCTGGGCAGCTCGATTGTAACCTCGCGGCCGAGCTCGGCGGAACGGACGATCCCATCAATGATCGCCTGGTTATAAAGGATCTGGCTGGAGGGCACAGGCGGCTCCGCGCCGGTGCGGATGGCGTCGATAAACGAGCGCAGCTTCAGATAGAAGAGTCCCTTAAAGCTGTCCTGCTCCTGGCAGAGCGGGATTTCAATCTCCACCTGCTCGCCCGCCACATCGCGGTAGAGCTTCATCGGGCCGCCGACCGAGCCGTTCCAGCACTCGGTAGAGGGAATGCGCAGCGCGCCCTCGGTGCCCATGAGTATGGTGTCGCCGGGCGTGTCGATGTGCATCGCCCAGGCAATGCGGAAGTCGAGCACAATGTCCCCCTCCAGGCGGATAAAGGCGGCGGCGAAATCGTCCACATTGAAGCGGGCGGCGTCCTCCGGGTTGTTGTATTTCGGGTTGGCTCCGAAATAGGCGGACTTATAGCCGGAAACGGTCAGCGGCTTCGGGTAGCCGATGGCGTTGAGCACCATATCCAGCGAATAGCAGCCAATGTCGCCGAGCGCGCCGACGCCGGCCGTTTTCTTCTCGATGAAGGTGCTGTTCGGAATGCCGCGGCGGCGGCCGCCCCCGGTCTGTATGTAATAAATTTTGCCCAGCTCGCCGGAATCGACGATCTTTTTGATCATCTTCATGTTGTCGTCCATGCGAGGCTGGAAGCCGATGGAGAGCAGCTTCCCGCTCTTCTTCTCGGCGCGGATGATGTCGGCGGCCTCCTCCAAGGTGACGGTCATCGGCTTTTCGAGCAGAACGTTGACGCCCTTCTCCAAGGCGTCGATGGTGCAAACGGCGTGCTGCGTGTTGTAGGTGCAAACGCAGACGGCGTCCAGCTCCTCGTTTTCAAGCATCGCCTTGTGATCCGGGTAGAGACGGACATCCGGCAGATCATAGCGCTTAAAGAATTTTTCCGCCTTGCCGGGAATGAGGTCGGCGCCGGCGACGATCTCGGCGTCCGGCATCTGCTTGAGGCTTTCCACATGGGACTCTGCAATCCAGCCGGTTCCGATAATGCCGAAGCGGAGCTTTTCCCCAGTCAAAACCGGCTCCTCTTCATGGGCGGCGGGCGTAAATTGGTTCAATACTGCATCTGTCATTTGGTTTTCTTCCCTTTCCCCGCGGCTGAATCCAACGGGCGGCGGCCGCCGCGGACGGCCAAGCTCTTCTCTTCCCATTCAACCCTATTTTTCCAAAAAAATCAAGGGCTCTCAAAGATTTTTCTTTGATTTCTGCCGGAACCCAAGGGAAAAATAGGTCAGGCGGTTTCAATGCTCGCGTCCGCCTGGAGCTTTAGCTTCTCCACCGCCTGCTCGCGCATCTTGTATTTGAGGATTTTGCCCGCCGCATTCATCGGGAAGCCCTCCACAAAATCGACATAGCGCGGGGTTTTGTGCTTGGCCATGTGGGAGGAAACGTATTCCTTGAGCTCCCCGGCGCTCATCTCCTCGCCGGGCTTGAGCACCACGCAGGCCATAATCTCCTCGCCATATTGCCGGTCGGGCACGCCGATGACCTGCACATCCGAGACCTTCGGATGGGTATAGATAAAGTCCTCAATCTCCTTGGGGTAGATGTTTTCGCCGCCGCGGATGATCATGTCCTTAATCCGCCCGGTGATCTTATAGTAGCCGTTTTCATCGCGCCGCGCCAGGTCGCCGGTGTGCAGCCAGCCGTTTTCATCGATAGCGGCGGCGGTGGCGTTGGGCATTTTATAGTAGCCCTTCATGATGTTGTAGCCCTTGGCGACAAACTCGCCGTCCACGTTGTCCGGCAGGTCCTCGCCCGTTTCCGGATCCACGATCTTGCATTCCACGCCGAACATGGCACCGCCCACCGTGGAAACCCGCGCCTCGATGGAATCGGTCGTTTTGCTCATCGTGCAGCCGGGGGAGGCTTCGGTCTGCCCATAGGTAATGCAGATTTCGCTCATGTGCATCTTTTCAATCACATCCTGCATCACCTTAATCGGGCAGGGGCTGCCCGCCATAATGCCGGTGCGCATGTGGCTGAAATCGGTCTTGGGGAAATTCTCGTGCTGGAGCATGGCGATAAACATAGTGGGCACGCCGTGGAAGGCGGTGATCTGCTCGCGGTGGATGCAGTCGAGGCCCAGCCGCGGCGAAAAGGCGGGGATGGGCGACATGGTAACGCCGTGGGTCATCGAAGCGGTCATTGCCAGCACCATGCCGAAGCAATGGAACATCGGCACTTGAATCATCATCCGGTCGGCGGTGGAGAGATCCATGCAGTCGCCGATCGCCTTGCCGTTGTTGACGACGTTGTAATGGGTCAGCATGACCCCCTTGGGGAAGCCGGTGGTGCCGGAGGTGTACTGCATGTTGCAGACATCGTGCTTGTTAATGGAAGCCGCCCGCCGCCAGACCTCCTCGACCGGCACCCGCGCCGCGAGTGCAAGGCTCTCCTCCCAGGTGTAGCAGCCCGGCTGAACGGAGTCCACCGTGATGATGTTGCGCAAAAACGGCAGGCGCTTGCAGTGCAGCGGCCGGCCCTTTTCGGTCTTGGCCAATTCAGGGCAGAGCTCATGAATAATAGCGATATAGTCGGAGTCCTTGTAGCCGTCGATCATCACCAGCGTGTGCGTGTCCGACTGGCGCAGCAGGTATTCTGCTTCATGGATTTTGTAAGCGGTGTTCACCGTCACGAGCACCGCGCCGATCTTGGTGGTAGCCCAGAAGGTGATAAACCATTGAGGGACGTTGGTCGCCCAAATCGCCACATGGTCGCCCGCTTTCACCCCCATGGCGATGAGCGAGCGGGCGAAGGCGTCCACATCCTCGCGGAACTCGGCATAGGTGCGGGTATAATCGCAGGTGGTGTAGCGGAAGGCATATTGATCGGGGAACTCCTCCGCCATCCGATCCAGCACCTGGGGGAAGGTGAAATCAATCAGCGTTTCCTTCGGCCAAACATAGTAGCCCGTCCCCGCATGGTTCCGGCAAAGCCGGCCGGATTCGGAGGATTTTTCAAGATATTGGCTCATGAAGTTGGCAAAGTGCGGGAAAACAATGCCCGCGTCGCTGAGGTCAGGCGCGTAGCGGCGCAGCCATTCCAGCGAAACATAGCCCTCATAGTTGATCGAACGCAGCGCCCGGATGATCTCCTCCATGGGCAGGTCGCCCTCGCCCATCATCCGGTAGGCGACCTTACCGTTTTCCATCACCGAATCCTTGATGTGGGCGTATTTGATATAAGCGCCCAGGTTCTGCACCGTCTGTTCCGGGGATTCCCCGGCGAAGCGGTAGGGGTGATGGATATCCCAAAGAGCCGCTACCCAGTCGGACCCCAGCTCATCGAGCAGCTCGCGCAGCCGGGCGGTATCGGCATAAACGCCGTTGGTCTCCACCAAGAGGGTAACGCCCTTCTCCTCGGCGGCAGGGACCAGAGCGCGCAGCGCTTCGAGCACCACCCGGTCATCCACTTCCCCCTCCGCCTCCGCCTTCAGATCGCCCAAAATACGGATATAGGGGGCGCCAAGCTTGGCAGCCAGCTCGATATATTCCAAAATTTCCTTGTGCGTTTCCTCCCGGCGTTCGGCAAATTTCAGCGCGCAGCCGGTGGAGAGACAGGGGATCTCCAGCCGCTGCTTGTTTAAGAACGCAATGGTATCCGGAAGATTATCCTCCCGGAAGGGCCGGGCCCGCACAGAAAAGATGTCGTCTCCCAGCCCGCGCAGCTCGATTCCGGAAAAGCCGAAATCCTTCGCCATCGAGTAAATGTCCGGCCAGTCGAAGCCCGGACAGCCCAAGGTGGAAAATGCAAGTTTCATAGGGGTTCTTCCTTTCTGGGAAGGGCGCCGCCCGCAAAAAAGGCGCGCATTCCCGCTAAAATTTTCTTTTTTGAGTCTGAGAGGACCTCAGCGCCTTTCTCCGCCGCTGGCCGCGGCAAAGAAAGAGGACGGAACCGGCAAGCCGGTCCGCAGAAATAAAAATACCTTCGTCTTTGGAAAATCCAAAGACGAAGGCAATCCAATCCTCCGCGGTACCACTCTGGTTGGCGCTCGCGCACCCAGCTCTGCGGCATCTGCTTTTTTGCAAATACCCTCCTTTGATAACGGGAGGAACCCCGTCCGGCCCTAATCGGCAGATAGCCTTTCAGCCCGGCTGCTCCGGGGAGAGTTTCCAGCGAGCCCGCCGCACTGCCTCGCACCGCCCGGCAGCTCTCTGAATTGGTTTAAACGGCCGCTGTTATGCCCCTTCAACGCATTTTCATTTATTGATTTGTCCCTTATCTTAGCACTTTTTTTCCGGGTTGTAAAGATCTCTCCTGCAAAAAAAGCTGAACCGGAAACCGGCGGATAGCCGCCAACCTGCACAAAGCGCAAAGGGCATGGCGGTAAACTTGCGCCTATTCAAAAAGAAAATTTTGGTTGTCACATGGAAGAACACCTGTTATAATGAACCTAGCCACGCCTTTTGGAAGTGTGCTGGACAGCTAGGAAAACCATGGAACGCGGACTAGGGACCGCAGTTGGAAGAGGGCTGAGAAGAGGATTTCCAGCCCATAGTTTCGCGCTTTTGGCGGGGAACGGGCTTTGAGCCCTCCCGGCCTGACCGGCGCGGCGCCTAGAAAGGATAGGTCGTAAAAATGGATTTTTTCGGACTGGTAGCAATGTTCGGCGGGCTGGCCATGTTCCTGTACGGCATGAATATTTTAGGGACCGGCTTAGAGAAGGTCTCAGGGGGACGGTTTGAAAAAACGCTGGAAAAACTTACCAGCTCCGTGTGGAGCGGGGTGCTTTTCGGCGCGCTGGTAACGGCGGCGGTGCAGTCCTCTTCGGCAACGACGGTCATCGTCGTCGGCCTGGTCAACGCGCGAATCATGAAGCTGCGCCAGGCCATCGGCGTCATTATGGGCGCAAACATCGGCACAACGGTGACGGCGCACATCCTGCGCCTGGCCGGGGTAGAGAGCTCCAGCTTCCTCGTCCGGTTCTTCAAGCCGGAAACGCTCGCACCTCTTTTTGCCATCGTGGGCGTGCTGCTTTTTATGAGTTCTCAGCGCAAGGGCCGCAAGGACGTCGGCCAAATCTTAATCGGCTTCGGCATCTTGTTCACCGGCATGCTTACCATGTCGGACTCGGTTGCCCCTCTGGCGGAGCTGCCACAGTTTTCCCAACTGTTTTCCGCCTTTGAAAACCCGGTGCTCGGCGTTCTGGTCGGCACGGTGGTGACGGCGGTGATTCAGTCCTCCTCGGCTTCGGTCGGTATCTTGCAGGCGCTTTCTAGCACCGGCGTCATCACCTGCGCCTCCGCCTTCCCCATCATCATGGGTCAGAATATCGGCACCTGCATGACGCCGATCCTCGCCTCGATTGGCGCGACCAAAAACGCCAAGCGCGCCGCCTGCGTACACCTGACCTTCAACGTATTGGGAACGGCGGTTTTCCTCAGCGGCACCTATCTTATTCAATATACCATCGGCTTCCCCTTCTGGAACGAGCCGATCGGCATGGGCGGCATCGCCAATTTCCACACCCTGTTCAATGTGACGATCACCCTGCTGTTTATGCCCTTCGCGCGCCTGTTAGAAAAGTTGGTCTGCTCGTTGATTCGGGAAGAGGGCGAAACGGCGCAGGCCGAAGCCGGGATAGAAGCGCTGGATGACCGCCTGCTCGTCTCCCCCGGCCTTGCCCTTGATTATTCCCACCAGGCAACCGTTCAGATGGGGCGGCTGGCGCTGGAAAACTTCCGCGCTTCCATCCAGCAGTTTGAGCGCTTCGACCAGAAGGCAGAGGAACGGATGCGGGAAAACGAAAACACCATTGACAAGCTGGAGAGCCGCCTGGGCACCTATCTGCTCAAGCTCGCGGAACGCGAGCTGACCGAGCTGGAAAGCAAGCGGCTCAACGAGCTGCTCCAGGTCATCAGCGAATTTGAGCGGATCGGCGATTATTCGATGAACAACGCGCAGAACGCCATGAGCCTCTTTAACGACCGCATCGCCCTCTCGGACGACGCCTGGCAGGAGCTCCAGGTCATCGGCGAAGCGTGCGGCGAGATTATCGAGCTGGCTATCGCCGCCTTTGATGCGGAGGATACCTCCATTGCCTGCAACATCGAGCCGTTGGAGCAGATCATCGATCTTATTGAGAACACGCTGAAGGACCGGCATGTTCTACGGCTGCGCGAAGGGCGTTGCACCATCCAATCCGGCATCCCCTTTGTGGAAACGCTGGGATCGCTGGAGAGAATTGCCGATCACTGTTCCAACATCGGTGTGCATGTGATCACCCACATGTCCCGCGAAACCGACATCGATCGTCACGATTATCTGCGGGAGGTGCATCTCGGCAACTCCAATACCTATGCGCAGCTGTATCAGCAGTATGATCAAAAGTACTATGCAAAAATCGCTTCCCAGCGCAGCTAACCAAGCCCTAGCGGACGAAATCGTTCCCGCAGAAATAAGAAGACGGATAAATCCAGAGTCCCGGCCGCTTGCAGGCGGCTAGGGCTTTGAATATGTTCCCTGGGCCGCCCAAGCAGAATCGACGGGAGACATACCCTCTAGAGATCCGTCTGCAAAACACTTATATGCGGTAAAGCGGCGCAAGGCTTTACCGGACGGCGGCTTTTACGATTTCGGAAAATGTAAAGGAAACGGGTAAAAATAGCCCCATTCCGGATGCACCGTCCGGCGTGATATCCTTGAGCGGCCGTTTGGGCCCCCTGGAAAAAGATATGCAGGGAAGAAGCGGATATCGGAAAAGCCCGTCCCCTCCCGCAGCTGTCCTCTGCGGCGCTCTAAGCTGCAAAGCATCCGTTTTGCTCCCCCGCATTGACAAGGGGGAGCCCTTTTCTTATAATAAAAAAGCCCGGGCCGCCGCCTGTTTGGCAACAACGCCTCCCCGCCGGAAGAGGGGGAACAGGGACGCCTATAGGGGGACGGAGAAACGCAAAAAACGGAAAAACGGAGTGGATGAAATTGACCGATCGCGAAAAGGCCGAACGGCTGCAAACGATCCGATGCTTTGTTCTGGATATGGACGGCACTATCTACCTGGGGGAAAAGCTCTTTGACTTCACACGGGAATTTCTGGACACGGTGGAGGCCGCCGGAAAGACCTTCTGCTTTTTCACCAACAACAGCTCCAAAAACGAAGAAGCCTACTTGTCCAAGCTCGCCCGCATGGGGATCTCCATCCCCAAGGAGCGGATGCTGATTTCCAACGGGGTGATCATCGATTGGCTGAAGGCCAACCGTCCGGGAGAAAGCGCCTATGTGGTGGGAACCCCTCTGTTGGAGGAAGCCTTCCGGCTGGCCGGAATCCCCTGTAAAGGGGAGGACGCCTCCTTTGTCGTACTGGGCTTTGACACCACCCTCACCTATGAAAAATTAGCGATAGCCTGCAGCATGGTGCGGGCCGGAAAGGCTATCTATGGGGTAAACCCCGATTGGAACTGCCCGGTAGAAAACGGCTTCATCCCGGACTGCGGATCGATGGCGGCGCTCATCAAGGCTTCCACCGGCGTGCAGTGCGAGTTTTTCGGCAAGCCCTCTCCCCATACGCTGCGTTATCTGCTGGAGCATACCGGCTGCCGCGCCGGCGAGCTGGCCGTTGTGGGCGATCGCCTGTATACTGACATTGCTGTAGCGGATGGGACGCCGGTAACGTCCATCCTGGTCCTCACCGGGGAAACGCAGCTCTCCGATCTGGAGAAAAGCGCGGTGCAGCCGGATCTGGTGTGCGATTCGCTGGCAGAACTCACCCGGCTCCTAAAACTGAACTGCTGAAACGGACCGCCCCGGCGCGCGCATTCGCCAAAAACGGATTGACAAGCGGACGCTCCTACAGTAATATAGAAGGTGGACGCCGGCGGTTTCCCTGCTGTCCAAAATCCAATCTTTTAGAAACAAAAGGAGAAAAGACGAAACATGCCTGACCCTGACGGTAATCCAGCGACTTATTTTGCCCTGCTGATCCTTCTTATCCTCTGCAACGCATTCTTTTCCTTGAGCGAAATGGCCGTGGTTTCACTGGGCGACAGCAAATTGCGCCGGCTGGCGGAATCCGGCGACAAGCGCGCCAAACAGATCCTTTGGCTGGTGGATGAGCCCTCGCGATTCCTGTCCACCATCCAAGTGGGCGTCACCCTGTCCGGCCTGCTCGCGGCCATCGTTGCGGCCGACGGCCTTGCCTCCCCTTTGAGCGCCGTGCTGGCTTTCATCCCCCTCCAGGCGCAGACGCTGCATGGGATTGCGCTGGCGCTCATTGCGCTGCTGCTTTCCTTTTTCGTCCTGGTGTTCGGCGAGCTTATCCCCAAACGGCTTGGAATGCTTCATTCGGAGGCGGTCGCCTTCCGGCTTTCCGGGGTGCTGACCGTTATCTACCGCATCGAGAAGCCGTTTGCCGTCCTCTCAAGCGCCGCTGCAAACGGAATCTTGCGCTTGTTTGGAATCAATCCCCGCGAGGAGCCGGAGCGCGTCACCGAAGAGGGGATCCGCATGATGGTGGACGCAGGCAACGAAAAGGGCGTAATCGAGCAGAGCGAAAAGGATATGATCGACAACATTTTCGAGTTTGACGATCGAACGGCGGGCGATGTGATGACCCACCGTACCGAGCTGCTCGCGGTGGATGCCGGCGAAAAGATTTCCGAAATCATCCCCAAAGCGGTAGAGCGCGGCTTCTCCCGCCTCCCGGTCTATGAGGAGGATATCGACAATATCATCGGCATCCTCTATGTGAAGGATATGCTCCCCTTCATCGGCCGGGAGGATTATGACAACGTGCCCATCCGATCGGTCATGCGCGAAGCGATGTACGTCCCCGAATCCAACCGCTGTGGGGATCTGCTGCGCGCTTTTAAAGAAAACAAGGTGCAGATGGCCATTGTCGTGGATGAATACGGCGGCACCTCCGGCGTTGTTACAATGGAGGATCTTTTAGAGGCAATCGTTGGCAATATTCAAGATGAATATGACAACGAAGAAGAAGAAATACAGAAGGTCTGCGACACCATCTACAATTTCAGCGGATCCGTTTCGCTCGATGAGGTGGGTAAACGGATGGATCTGGATTTCGGCGACGATGCCGATTACGATACCCTCAGCGGCATGATGATCGATAGGCTGGGACATATCCCCGGCGAACGGGAACACCCGTCGGTGAAGGTGGAGGATGTGGTCTTTTCAGTATTGAAGGTCTCCGACCGGCGCATCGCTAAGGTGCAGGCGGAACGCGTGCTTCCCGCCAGCCCGGCGGCCGAAAAAAAGGAGCGCGTCTGGAACCGGGAAAAGGGCGCGAAAGAATAGCCCCCTCCCCGCCTTCGGAACCCGGCATAGAACAAAAAGATACCCGCGAAGAGGAAAAGAACCGGCGGTTCTTCACACGTCTTCGCGGGTATTTCCGTCTTATGTAGCCTTGTTTGTTAGGTATCCTTTTTCATCTTAAAAATCACCTTTAATATCCCGCTGAGGAATTTCGGGCTTTTGACAACAACGATCTTCATAACGGCCTCTCCTTCCTATCGGCTGATCCCCGCGGGGGGTTAACACCGCCATGAGCAGCATCCCGCAATGATGAGCAAAAAAGCGGCGGTTACTAAAACCAGGCGGAGCGGACAGAAGCAGATTAAAAACATGGTGATCCCAAACATGACCGCCACCCTGCCCCATACCCCGTTTCCGGGCCTACGGCTCATGCGTCCACCTCCCTTATATAAGGTATCCTATCAACAGGATACGCACGCCCCGCTCATTTGGTGCAAAGCCGGATCCCGGCCGCCTCCCTTTATCGCAAAAAAACAGTTGGGAAGGAATAGGGCGGATTCCTATATACAATCAGCTCCAAAAATAACCAAATAATTCCACAAAATGACAAAAACAAGGAGATCGGACTGTAATTGCTTGACAGAAATAGTAAAATATTGTAAACTAGACAAAGGTGGGAAGGAGGATAGAATCGCTATTCTGGGAATAGTGGATTCAATATCCACACCATCATTATCCCGCTTAGGACGGAACACAGAGAAGCGATCCAGACGGCCGGGACAATCTCCATCGGCGAGGATGAACCGGCCGCCAAGCGCAGCATTGCCGTCGTAGTTGGAATGATTTGCAGAGAAGCGGTGTTCAGCACCACAAACATCACCATGCTGTTGGTGGCGCGGCGGCGGTTCCCGTTGTATTTTTCCAGCTCCCGCATGGCGGCGATCCCTAGAGGCGTCACGGCGTTCCCCAGGCCGATCAAGTTGGCCGCCATGTTCATGCAGATCCATTTTCCGGCCTCAGAATAGGGCGTAACCGGCCGGAAAAGCGGTCGGATGACGGGCGCCATCAGCCGGCCGAGAGATTCCGTCAAACCGGATTTCTGAGCGACGCGCATGACCCCGCTCCACAGGCAGAGGCTTCCGCATAGGCTTATCACCAGCTTGACTGCGCTCAACCCTCCGTCAAGCGCTGCTGTCGATATCTGTGAAACCCGTCCGTTCAGCAAGCCAAACACCAGCGACAGCCCGATCATTCCTACAAACAGATAATTCATCATCTTATTTCACCCGCCTTTTGAAAGGGATTCCCGATCTTTTGAGCCGCTCTTCATTTATATGCCGCCGCCTTTTGCCCTATTCTCCGGCGCCGGCTGCCGCTCTCAAGCGCTCCGGTAGAATCGTTCATAGGCTGGAAAACTGAACAGTGACTACGACAGGCAATATAACGGGACTTACGAAGGAAGGATGCGTGCAGATGAAATCAACCGGTATTGTGAGAAAGGTGGACGAACTCGGACGTGTGGTTCTCCCCATCGAGTTAAGGAGGACGTTGGACATCAACGAAAAGGACCCCTTAGAGATCTTTGTGGATGGGAATCAGATTATACTTAAAAAATATGAGCCCGCCTGTATCTTCTGCCAGACCAGCGGAGATGTCGTTTCCTTTGGAGGTAAAAATATCTGCCGGAATTGCCTGAATGAGCTCAACAAGCTAAAATAGACGGATTTTACTGGTGAACTGTTGTTTTTTTGTCCGCTGTCCCTGCCCGGCCGGGTGGGAACGGCGGATTTTCTATGTCCCCTCCCCCGTCCTTCGCTTTGGCGCCGCCAGAAAAGGATTGTATCCGATCCCAATTTTTGCTATACTTAAATACCGAAACCAAGCGTTGATCCCGCCGGAATCCAGGTTCCGGCGGGCGCGCCTATTTCCAGAAAGGTATATGGAACGATGACAAAGAAAAAGCTCGCTCTTATCTTGCTCCTTCTGGGCATCGGCTGCCTGATTGGCTATATCCTGCTGCTTTTTTATACCGAGGCTTCCGCGCTGATCGTGACGGCGTTGGTTCTGTCCATCGCCTGCAACGCCGCGGCGGTCAATCTCTATCTGTCCGCAAGGGAGAAAAGGAGGGAAAGGGACGATGTCTGACTTTTTGCGCAGAACCTGGGCGGAGGTGAGTCTGGATGCTCTGCGGCACAATCTAACCGCTATCCGCAGCCTGCTGCGGCCCGGCTGCCGGTTGATGGCGGTCGTCAAGGCAGATGCCTACGGCCACGGGGATCGCTGCTGCGCCCAGGAAATGGCCGAGGCCGGCGCCGACTGGTTCGGCGTCTCCAACCTGGAAGAAGCGCTCTCTCTGCGGGATGCGGGGCTTGTACAGCCTATCCTCATTCTGGGGACCACCCCGCCCGAAGAGGCCGGAACCCTAGCCGCCCGGCAGATCACCCAAACGGTTTTCTGCATGGACTATGCGGGGCGCTTACAGGCAGAGGCGGCGCGCCAGGGCGTGACGCTGAACGTTCATATCAAGGTTGACAGCGGCATGGCGCGCATCGGCTTCGACGGCTTCTCTCCCGAAGCCTGCGCGGCGGAAATCGCCTGCGCGGCCGGGTTTCCCAACCTGCGCGCCGAGGGGATCTTTACCCACTTTTCCAGCGCCGACGAGGACGGCGAGGAGAACGACCGCTATACCCGCGCCCAATTCCAGCGGTTTACGGCCGTGCTGCAAGCGCTCGAACAGCGCGGCATCCGCTTTGCCATCCGCCACTGCTGCAACAGCGCGGCCACGCTGCGCTTCCCGGATATGCACCTCGACATGGTCCGCCCCGGCCTCATCCTCTATGGGCTCTATCCCAGCGGCTGCTGCCGGGAGCATGCCCGCCTGCTTCCCGCCATGCAGCTAAAAAGCGTGGTCTCAATGGTGAAGGAGATTCCCGCCGGACGCGCGGTCAGTTATGGGCGCTGCTTCCAGAGCGGCCGCCCGCTGCGGCTGGCCACCGTCCCCATCGGCTATGCCGACGGCTACCACCGCGCCCTCTCCGGCTGCGGGGAGATGCTATTGCACGGCCAGCGGGCTCCCGTCGCCGGACGCGTCTGCATGGATCAGCTGATGCTGGACGTCACCGGGATCCCGGATGTGCAGGCCGAGGATACCGTCACCATCTTCGGCGTGGATGGCAGCGCCGTCCTTCCCATCGAAGAAATCGCCGAAAAGGCCGGAAGCATTTCTTATGAGATCGTCTGCCTCATCGGCAAGCGCGTCCCCCGGCTCTACCTGCGGAATGGGCAGCAATGCGGGGTGGCCCGCTTCATCCGCAGCGCGCAGTAAATCCCGAATGCCGTCCCCTCGGCCGGACGTTCCTCCCGCCCCGTTTTTCATCGGCAGGGCATTCTATACAAATCCTTCCCCCTTCCCCTGGTTTCCACTATGAAGGCTGCGGATTTACAAAATCGTGTAAAACGGAGAAATCCGGAGCATTCAGGCGAAATGTGGAGATAACCGCCCATAATCTCCAAAACGGTTGATTGTCTGCCGGATGGGGAAATGATAAGATTGTACACGTAGGTAAGACATGCGTTTACAGGAGGCGGACTTATGGCGGAATCTCCGAAATATTTATTGGTCGACAGCGCCGTTGCTCCCGATGTGTTCGTGCGTGTTGTACACGCCAAGCAGCTCATTGCACAAGGAAAAGCAGCCAATTCCTCGCAGGCGGCGCGGATGGCCGGCATTTCCCGCAGCGCATTTTATAAGTATAAGGACTATGTGCACCGGTTCGACGAGCAGATGCAGCAGAGCCTTATCACCCTAAACGCAACGCTGGAGGACGAGCCGGGCGTGCTCTCCAACGTCCTGACCCAGCTCTACCGGGAAGGGGCGAACATCATCACGGTGAACCAAAACATCCCGGTGGATGGCGTCGCGCTGGTTTCGGTTGCCCTGCGTTTAGGGAAGGATGTTTCCCCGGAGCAGATCATTTCGGTCATGGGCTCGATCCCAGGCGTGCTCCGGGTATCGAATGTTTGAGAGGTTGCGGCCGCCCCTGGGGCGGCGGGAAAGGGGAACGAGATGAAAAAGATTGCCGTCATGGGCTTCGGCGTGGTCGGCTCCGGAGTCGTTGAGCTGTGCGATAAAAACGCCGCCAGCATCCGCCGGCGCGCCGGTGTGGATGTGCAGGTGAAATATATCCTGGATCTGCGGGATTTTCCCGAAAGCCCCTATGGGGAAATGGTCATCCATGATTTTGGAACCATCCTGAACGACCCGGAGATTGCGGTGGTGGCCGAGGTGATGGGCGGGCTGGAGCCAGCCTTCCGCTATTCCAAGGAGCTGCTCTGCGCAGGGAAAAGCGTCGTCACCTCCAACAAGGAGCTGGTCGCCCAGAAGGGGGCCGAGCTGTTGCGGCTGGCGAAGGAACATAATGTGAACTATCTGTTTGAGGCGAGCGTCGGCGGCGGCATCCCCATCATCCGCCCGCTGCATATGTGCTTAGCCGCCAACGAGATCAACGAAATCGCCGGCATTCTCAACGGCACCACCAACTTTATCCTCACCAAGATGATCCGGGAGGGCATGTCCTTCGCAGAGGCGCTGGCCCTTGCGCAGCAGCTCGGCTATGCCGAACGCAACCCCGCCGCCGACATCGAGGGGACCGACGCCTGCCGAAAAATCTGCATCCTGGCCTCGCTGGCCTATGGGAAACATGTCTACCCCCAAGAGGTGCACACCGAGGGGATTTCCAACATCACCCTCCGCGATGTGCAGTATGCCGGGGATTGGGGCGGCGTCATCAAGCTCATCGGCCGCGCGCGGCGCCTGCCGGACGGGCGGCTCTCGGTGATGGTCTCTCCGGCCTTTATCTCCCACGAAAGCCAGCTCGCGACGGTGGACGACGTTTTCAACGGCATCCTGGTCCGGGCGGACGCCACCGGCGACGTTGTTTTCTACGGCAAGGGCGCGGGCAAGCTGCCGACCGCCTCCGCCGTTGTGGGGGACGTCATCGACTGCGTGAAGGCGGAGCATACCATCCAATCCCTTTCCTGGTCGGATTCTGCGGCCGATACCGTCTGCGACTACCGGCAAACCCCCGCCTGCTTCTATCTGTGCTGCCGCGGAGCAAAGGCCGTGCAGGCCGTCCGTAATGTCTTCGGCAGCGTGCGCTTTCTCCACCGGGAGGGCGCCCCGGCGGAGGAGGCCGCCTTTATCACCCCCGAAGGGACCGAAGCGCAGCTGGCGGCCCAGATAAAGCAGCTTGAAAGCGGCGGGACGGAGATCCTCTCCGCCATCCGGGTGCTGGATTATTAACGGCCGGCGCTGCAACGTCTTTTTAGGATCTTCCGCCGCGGCAGGAAAGGAAGGCGGAGTTTATTGGGTTCGCCATTAAAGCACCGTTAGGGTGGTCTGTTGTCTGCGCCGTCTTTTGGCTGTCTTGATCCAAAGGCCCGCAAAAGAGGGCGCAATTTTCCGAGAAAGGAACGGCAATCAACGATGGTCAAGGTGAAGATACCGGCGACCAGCGCAAACCTCGGTTCGGGCTTCGATGCGCTCGGCCTGTCGCTGACGCTGTATAACTATCTAGAGGTTGAGGAATCCGACCGGCTGGATATTTCCTCCACCGACGCGGTGGAGATTCCCAAAAACGAACAGAACCTGGTTTATAAAACGGTGAAATATCTTTTCGACGTCTGCGGCAGGCCGCTCCATGGCCTGCGGATTGTGCAGACGAACAACATCCCGCTCGCCAGAGGGCTGGGAAGCTCGTCGGCCTGCATTGTCGGCGGCCTCGTCGCCGCCAACCAGCTGATGGGCTGCCCGCTGAACGAGGATGAGCTCCTCGGCTTCGCCGCCACGCTGGAGGGCCACCCCGACAATGCCGCCCCCGCGCTGCTGGGCGGGCTGGTAACGGCGGTGATTGAGGATGGGAAGGTTTACCACGTCAAGCAGACCGTGAAGGACGATCTGATGTTTGCCGCCTTTATTCCGGGGTTTGAGCTCAAGACCTCCAAGGCGCGCAAGGTCATCCCGCTGGAGGTTTCCCACCGGGACGCCGTTTTCAACCTCTCCCGCGCGGCGCTGATGAGCGTCTCCCTCTATTCCGGAGATTACCAGAACCTGCGCGCCGCCTGTGAGGACCGGCTGCACCAGCAGTACCGCCTGCCCCTGATCCGGGGCGCGCAGCAGATTTTTGACATGTCCTACCGTTTCGGCGCTTACGCCGCCTTCATCAGCGGCGCAGGCCCGACGGTGATGGCGATTGTGGATACGGCTCTGTTCGACTTTGAAGGGAAGGCGAACGCTTGGCTTCGGGAGAACGAAATGACCGGCTGGTCGCTGCGCATGCTTTCGATCGACAACCGGGGCGTTGCCGTTAAGCTGGATTAGCCCGCCGGCAGCCGGCAGCATATACTGTCTTGTATAGACTTCGGAACATGGAGCAAAGGCCGCCTGCCGGCAGACGGCGGAAAGAGCGGCGAAGGGCGAAAAAGTGGAGGCCCGCCGGATAAAGGCGGGGCTTCTGAAAGGAATGGGTAGCAAGATGGGAATCATTGTTCAAAAATTTGGCGGTTCGTCGGTTGCGGACGCCGCGCGGGTCAACCACGTGGCCCGGATTATTACCGATACATACCGGGCCGGGCACGATATGGTTGTCGTTGTTTCCGCACAGGGGGACACGACCGACGACCTGATTGAAAAGGCGAACGAAATCAACCCGAAGGCGAGCAAACGGGAGATGGATGCGCTGCTCTCGGCCGGGGAACTCATCTCAGCCGCGCTGCTGGCGATGGCTATTGAAAAAATGGGCTTTCCCGTTGTGTCGCTGTCCGGCTGGCAGGCGGGATTTGTGACCGACTCCAACCACGGGGGCGCCCGCATCCGCCGGATTGAGAAGGAGCGGGTGGAGAACGAGCTGAGCAAGCACAACATTGTGATTGTAGCCGGCTTCCAGGGCTTGAACCGCTATGACGACGTGACCACCCTCGGCCGCGGCGGCTCGGATACCAGCGCCGTTGCGCTCGCCGCCGCGCTGCACGCGGATCTCTGCCAGATCTATACCGACGTGGACGGCGTTTATACCGCGGATCCGCGGCTGGTGAAAACCGCCCGCAAGCTCGATGAAATTACCTATGATGAGATGCTTGAACTCGCTTCCCTCGGCGCACAGGTGCTGCATAACCGCTCGGTCGAGATGGCGAAGAAATACAACGTAAAAATGGAGGTACTCTCCAGCCTGGAAAAGAAGAGCGGTACCGAAGTCAAGGAGGTTGTAAAGGTGGAAAAAATGTTAATCAGAGGCGTCGCCCGCGACAACGACGTTGCCCGCATCTCGGTCGTCAGCGTGCCCGATGTGCCCGGTATCGCATTCCGGATCTTCTCGCTGCTTGCCGCCCGCAAGATCAATGTGGATATCATTCTGCAATCCATCGGGCGCGACGGCACCAAGGATATCTCCTTCACCGTTTCGCGCATGCACGCGCAGCAGGCCATGGAGCTCTTGGAGGAGGTGCGCGAAAGCCTGTGCTATGAGCGCATCCTCTGCGACGATACCATCTCCAAAATCTCGATCGTCGGTTCCGGCATGATTGCCAATCCGGGCGTCGCCTCCAAAATGTTTGAAGCGCTTAGCGAAGCGAACATCAATATTCAGATGATCTCCACCAGTGAAATCAAGATCTCGGTCCTGATTGACGAAGCGGACTCCAACCGCGCCCTCAATGCGGTGCACGATGCATTCTTGGTTTAACTTTTCTTCCTCCTAGACCGGTTTCCCCCGATAAGAGGGGGCGTCTCCGGTTGATAGAAACTGAAAAAGTGCTTTCGGGCCGCCGTCTTGGCCCGAAAGCACTTTTTTATAGGACTGTAAAAAACGTTCCCCGGTTTGCGGAAGCGCTCGTGCGAGCCGCTTCTCCGGTTTGTAGAAACCGGAAAAAGGGCGGTTTCGCGCCTCCGGCGCGAA
>JAAWDS010000030.1 GCA_022793895.1 Provencibacterium sp.
CAGACGCAAGCGCGGAGCGCTTGTGTCTGGAGTGGCCATGCCCGAAGGGCGGCCAAATAAATTGGGGTATAATAACAGCTTTGCGGTTGTCCAGACGCAAGCGCGGAGCGCTTGTGTCTGGAGTGGCCATGCCCGAAGGGCGGCCAAATAAATTGGGGTATAATAACCGCTTTGCGGTTGTCCAGACGCAAGCGCGGAGCGCTTGTGTCTGGAGTGGCCATGCCCGAAGGGCGGCCAAATAGATTGAGGTATAATAACCGCTTTGCGGTTATTATACCATAGGAATTAAGGATTGACAAACAAATTGTGATTTTTTATAATGTAAAAAAGGCGCATTTAGTAAAATTGCCTGAATAAACTCCCCCTGTTGAGCCGGACTCTCTGTTTCATCCGGAGCCGGACAGGCTTTTGTGAGCGCCGTTTTTTCGAGAATGGGCACGTTGCGGCGGGTTGAACACAGCCCGCCAGAAAGGAAAAGGGTTGGACATGCAGGTAGGTAAGCTATGCCAGGTAAGCGCGAGAGTAGAGAAGTCCATGCTCGCATCTTCGATTGGGAGCGGCGATGTGGACGTCTGCGCCACGCCGGCAATGATTGCGCTGATGGAGCGGGCGGCCCTTCAATGTGCCTCCGAGTATTTGAAGGATGGGGAAACGACGGTGGGCGCGCAGATGGAGGTAGCGCATATCTCGGCGGTTCCTGCGGGAGCGGAAGTCACTGCGACGGCGGAGATTATCAAATCAGAAGGCAAAAAGGTACTCTTCAAAGTTTTTTGCGAGGATGCGAACGGAATTATTGGAAAAGGTACTCACCTGCGCTTAGTGGTGAACCGGGATCGGTTCGAAGAGCGGGCGATGAATAAGCGCGCCCGCTGAAGCGGCAAAGCGGAAAAACCGGCGGGCGGTCCAGAAGCTGCGCCGGTTTTCTGTATCCCGGCTCCGGCTGCTGGGGAAAGAGGGCGGGCGTTGTCCATGAGAGGGCCGCGCCCACTGGAAAGAGTGTTTCCAACGAAACGATCGATAGCGGGGGATTATCTGTGTCGAAAAAATACCGGCGGCTGCTCTGCGGCCTGTTGCTACCGGCGCTGCTCTGTCTGCCTGTCCGCGCTGCCGGGCCGATCCGGCTAAAATTGTCCGGCACGCGCTTGGGCGGGCAAACCTATGGGTCGGCGGTTTCACTGGAGATCAGCGGGGCCGGACCGGAGGAACGCCTCCTGATCAAAGAAAACGGACGCTGGATGTCGCTTTCACCCGGCCCGGATGGCGTCTGCCAATTGAATTTTACCGCGGATGGGGATTACCGGCTCCGCTTTTGCAGCGAAACGGCGGACGGCCAACGCAGCGGTTTTGCGGATACCCATTTTACGATTGATCAGCCGCTTGCCGCCTTCATTGCCGGCTGCCGCCGGATGCCGGATCCCGATACGGCCAGCGATACGGAAATTGAGAGCCGCGCGGTGGAGCTGCTGGAGCTTCAGCGGCAGGGCAATACGCTGGACGGGGCGCAGCGCGCGCTCATTCCAGATGAGCTGGGTCAGGCGCTGGCGGTGTGCATCTCCCGTCTGGAACGCCTTCAGCCCCAGACGGATGTAACCTCCCCCCTGCCGCCAACGCTGCGGATCTTAGGCGAATCCGCAGCGCTGGAGAGCACAGTCTACCGCTCCGAGGTCCGGCTGGAGATAACGCCGCCCTCCTCGGACTTTGCGCGGCTGCTGATGCGCTCCGAGGGCGAATGGACGCCGTTGGAACCGGTGGACGGCGTTTACCAGGTCGATTGCAGCGGCGAAGGCGAATACGGCTATGATTTTTGCAGCGAGGATTTGGCCGGCAACCGCAGCATGGTTTGCCGGGCTGAATTTATCATTTCCCCTGCGCTGTTTGATTTTTATGAGGCGGTAGGCAAAGGGACGGGCCTCGGAGTGGAGGAAGCGCTAAAGGTCTACCAGCTTATGGATGCGCGCGCCTGTTCGATGGTGGACGAGGCGTTGGTAAAACAACTGGGCTATGACTACGAGCGTGCCTGCGCGCAGGCGGGGCATACCCCAACCGCCTATCTGGATGGGAAGAAGCTGCATGTTTTAGGAATGCTTTCGGGGTTTTACGGCGGCAAGGGGGTGCAGCTAGAGGCCCGCGGGGAGGCGGTGGCGGAGAGCCGCACCGTCTCCGGAAAAACGCTGCTCTGGACCTATGAGCTGACCTTTACCGGCGCGGAGGGCGGCGCTGCCGAACCAAAGGAAGAGCTGCTCGTTTCGGTGGAGCTTCCGCCCGCGCTGCTGAAAAAGAAGCAGGTAACGGTGCTGGACGCCGGAGGGCGGCCGCTGGAAACTCATGTGCGCAATGAAGATCAAGGCTTTGTCCTCACCTTTCCCGTGCAGACAGGCGGCGTTTATTCGGTGGGGGCGGATGCAGGCTGAGTCTCTCCTGCCGGGAGGTTCAAAGGGGCAAAGACGGGCGCTTCCCCCTGCCGCTGATAAGCGATCCGCGGGCTGCCGTCCTCGACATGAATGATGCCGCACCGGCAGAAGCCCAGCTTTTCCAGCAGGTACTGCATGATTCGGTTGTCCTGATGCGTATCGATTCGGATATTGGGGAGGACGGCCGCACAATAGCCGATGCAGGCTTCCAATATCCCCCCTACCCGGCCGCTGCTGGCAACCCGGTGCACCGTGCCATAGGGGAAGGTGTTGAGCCACTGCCCTTCAATGGCGCGGTAGGTGGCATCCTCCCCCAAAATGAAGGCGAAAACGCCGGCGATGGCGCCCTCCTGTTCGATCACATAGAGGTTCCCTTGCTGAATGTCGGCCTCCACCGTTTCCCTGGCCGGTTTGCCGTCCCCCCACTGGGTGGGGTTGCCGCTGCGCCGCATGGCTTCCCTGGCGCGGGCATAGATCAGGAGGATCCGTTCGATATCCTCCGGCAAAGCATGTCTGATGTTCATCCTAATACCGCTTCCTTTTTCGAGTATCCGGGGCCGTCGCCGGTTCCCTCCGGCGCTTGACAGTATACTCTTTTTGGAGCAGGACTGCAATTCCACTCGCCGGCCGGGGTAGGGCATTTATTCATAAAACTTAGGGAGATAGGCTTTCCGATAATCTCACAGGCAAGAACCGCAGGATGAAACGGTTATGGGTCATCCTACGGTTCTTGTTATTTCCGGCGGTATCGCAGGTCCCGTTGTCAAGCGCTTGCTTCTCACCCTGCTTTGATATGTTTTCATATATTACAAAATGTAACTAACATCTCTTTATTTCATCGTTTTCATCAAGCCGCTTCATCCCCTAATCCCGCATAATGAAGGCATTTAACAGATTTGTTCATATTATATATTACATTTTGGAAACAATTTGATGACAGAA
>JAAWDS010000031.1 GCA_022793895.1 Provencibacterium sp.
GGTTTCGCGCCTCCGGCGCGAAATTAGGGCCGCCGTCTTGGCCCGAAAGCACTTTTTTTTAGGACTGTAAAAAAAGGTCCCCGGTTTGCGGAAGCGCTCGTGCGAGCCGCTCCTCCGGTTTGTAGAAACCGGAAAAAGGGCGGTTTCGCGCCTCCGGCGCGAAATTCGGGCCGCCGTCTTGGCCCGAAAGCACTTTTTCAGAGGATTGTAAAAAACGCGCTGCGTTTTTTACAATCCTTATTCCCCTACAAAATCCTTGCGCATGGGGGTAAAGAAGTCCACCAGTATCCCTTTTTCCAGGCAAACGCAGCCATGCTCAACGCCATCCTGCTTGAGCAGCGTGTCGCCGCGGACGACCTCATGCTCTTCCCCGTCGATGGTGAAGCGGAACCGGCCTTCGGCTACATAGGTGATCTGGGTGTGCGGATGACTGTGCAGCGGGCCGACAGCCCCCGTCTCGAACTCGTTGACGACGCACATCATCTCCTCACAGTAGGCGCAAACCTTGCGCACAACTCCCTCTCCCGCGGGCTGTCCATCCACTTCGTTCCCATAAACCCAGCGCTGGCCCTTCTCAACTTTTCCCATGTAAATAACCTTCTTCCTTATTTTTTCGCTTTTCCGTACGGCTTTTACCGCCCGCTTATTCCGGCAGGGCGGCTAAATAGCGCTCCACCTGTTCGCAGACGGCGCGCACGCCGCCCTCCTCGAAGGGACTGGGAAGCCCCGCTTCCGTCAGCAGTTCAGTGAAGGTTTTCGTCCCCCCGGCGCGGGTAAAGCGCAGGTAACGCGCAAAAGCGCCCTCCCAATCCTGAAGCGACTGGGTCCAGAAGGAGAGAGCCGCCGTCTGCGCCAGGCAGTAATCAATATAATAGAGCGGGGCGGAATAGATGTGGTGCTGCCGCTGGTAGCCGCCGTCCTCAAAAAACGGCACCCCATCGAAGGAAATCCAGGGGCGGTATTTCTTTTCCAGCCGCGCCCAGGTCTGCTTGCGCTCCTTTGGCGTCAGCGAAGGGGTCTCATAGACGATCTCTTGGAACTCGTCGACCATGCACCCATAGGGCAGGAAGCAGAAAGCGTCCTCCAATTGGTAACGCAGGAACTTCCCGGTGTCCGGCCCAAAGAAGTCCTTAGCAAAGCGCGCGCAGAACAGCTCCATGCTCATCGAGTGGGTTTCGCAGGTCTCCATGGGCGCTTCCGCATATTCTAAAAAGCGCTGATCCCGCGCCATATAGCTTTGCAGCGCATGGCCGCCCTCGTGGGTCAAAACGCCGACATCCCCCGCCGTGCCGTTGAAGTTGGCAAAGATGAAGGGGCTGCCATAGAGCGGAAGGCTGGTGCAGTAGCCGCCGGTCTGCTTCCCCTTGCGGCTCTTGAGATCAAACAGGCCGTTCGCCTCCATGTAGTCGAAGAAGCTCCCGGTTTCCTCGCCCATCCGGTGGTATACGCCGCGGGCGGCGTCCAGGATTTCGGCCTCTCCGCCGGCCGGTTTGGGGTTGCCGTCCGGGAAAACGTTGCCGTTGTCGTAATACATCGTCCGTTCGATCCCCAGCCGGGCCGCCTGCGCGGCTTTGATGCGCGCCGCCACCGGCACCGCGTCGCGGACAATCTGCTCCCGGAAACGGCGCACCTCCTCCGGCCCATAGCAGTTGCGTCCCATCCGGTCATAGCCCAACCGGAGGTAGCTGGGATAACCCAGCAGCCGGGCCTGCTCGTCGCGGTTATGCACGAGTTCATCATACATCTTATCGAGCTCTTCCGCATGGGCGGTAAAAAACCCGGCCGTCGCTTCCCAGGCCGCCTTGCGGGTCTCCCGATCGGAGGAGAGCTGGAAGGACTGGATTTCAGAAAGGTTGTAGTCCCCTCCCCGGAAAGGGATGCTCGCGGAGGCCAGCAGCTTTTCATAGGCGGTACAGATCTCATTGTCGCGCTGCTGAAGGGGCACGCTCTTCTCTGAAGAGGTGCGCAGCTCGATCTCCAGATTCTTAAAGAAAAGGGGGCCTATCTCCTCCTCCAGCCCACTGCGCAGCGGGTGGGCGGCCAGCGCACGCTTAAAAGCCTTCTGCGCCTCGGCGAAGATAGGGCCGCGCGCGTCGAAGAAAGCCATCTCCCCCTCATAAAAGGGATCGGTGGTATCCACCGAATGGCGGATATAGGCCAGCGACTCCATCGTTCGGTATTCTTTAGCAATCTGCTCGTGTTCGTCGATCAGCGCCGTAAGCGCCGCCGTGCCGGTGCAGGCGGCGGCCTCCTCCGCCATCGTCCGATAGCGCTGCTCCATCCGTTCATCATCCGGCCGCTGATAGGGCATTTCTGTAAATTTCATAATATCGCCTCCCGTATCCATCTCGATCCATAAACGTTATGCGCGCCGTGCCGGAGAAGAGCCCATGCCGGTCTCCCGGCCCTGCACAGCGCAGGATAGCCATGGCCAAGCACCGTACCCGGCCCTTTACAGCCTGCGCCCGATGAAATCCAAGATCTCCTCATGCAGGCGGGCGCTCCAGAAGGAGCCCTCGTGCGGCGCGCCGTCCACGCAGATCATCTCGGCGTCGACGCCGCCCTCCACGAGCGCCTGATACATCCCCGTACCCTGCGTATAGGGGACCAGCGGATCCGCATCGCCATGTATAATCAGGGTAGGCGGACATTTCCCCGTCTGCCGGAACACCAGCAGCGGACTCATCGCACGCATAAGATCCTGCTTCTCGGTTCTGGGATCGCCCCCAAAGAACTGGAAAAATCCCGGCTTTTCTTTATCCCAATCCCGGCTCATTGCTTCCAGATCGGTCGGGCCGAAGCATTCCACACAAAGCTGCACCGCATCGGAATACCCGGCGTACTCCCCGGTACGGTAGCGCGGATCGTCGCCGGTCAGCGCCATCAGCAGCGCGGTGTTGCCGCCGCTCGAAGTGCCGAAAAAGCAGACCCTATCGGGATCCACCGAATATTCATCGGCATGCGCCCGCAAAAAGCGCACGGCCGTCTTGGCATCCTGCAAAAAGGCTGGGGCGGGGTGCCCCTCCTGGTAGCTGCGGTGGGTGATGGTGGCCACCACATAGCCCTTTCTTGCATACTCCGCCAACTGCGGGATTTCAAAATAGAGATTGGGCTTCGTCCAGCCGCTGCCCTGCAAGAAAACGATCAGCGGAAACCGGCAGGAGCCCGGATTGTCCTCCCCCTCCCAGGGACGCAGGATCTGCATTTTCAGTTCGCTGCCCGTTTCGGCCGAAAAAACCACATCCGGGAGCATGCGCGCCATCCCGCGCAGCTTCGGGTTGTGAGGAATGTGACGGATAAAGCCTTCCTTCATCAGGATACCCCTTCCTTTCCGGGAGATTCCCTGCGGCCTGGCCGCTTAAAGGGACCCGGTTGATGTTGATAAATGTGTTAAGCATCCTAAAGCCGGCTGCCGCGCCGGCGGTAGGAAACAAGACGATGGGAATCTTTTTGGCAGCTGAAAAAGCGCCTTCTTCGATTATACCCCATGCAAAGGAAATGTCAATCGGGCAAGCGGACGCCAACCGCAATTGCGGTTGTTCCCGGCCCTGTCTTGTGTTATAATACGACTGTCTTGGGGAGGTAAGGGAAGAAGGGAAACGTTCCCCTTTATCGACCCTCCCCGTCGAGCAGGGCGCGCAGCGCGGAAATCTGCGCGCGGTCGGCCGCCCCATAGCTTTCCTCATCGGGCGGCGGCGCGCTCCCGAAACGAACGGCGGGATTCCCGCCCGCCGATGGGTCGCGGACGGTTTTTTTAAGCGAGGCATGCAGCTGGCGGCAGCCGGTTTTTCTCAAAAGCCCCGCGGCGTTGTGGAGCTTAACGCCGCCGCCGGGCAGGATTTCCAGCCGTCCGGCAGCATATTCCCGCATGGCGCGGATGGTGTCCGCCCCCTCGGATGCAGACGGCTGCCGGCCGCTGGTAAGCACCCGCCTGAATCCAAGCCGAAAAAGGATCTCAAACGCCGCCCGCCAGTCGGGAACCACATCAATGGCGCGGTGAAAGACGCACTCCCGCTCTCCGGCGATTGCCGAGAGCCGCCGGCAGCGTTCCTCGTCCACCGTCCCATCCGGATGAAGAACGCCGAAAACCAACCCGTCCGCGCCGTGTGCAAGCAGGAGGCGCGCATCCCGCTCCATCGTTTCAAATTCGGTATCGCTGTAGCAGAACCCGCCTTCGCGGGGCCGCAGCAGCGCCATGACCCGCACGCCCTGCGCCTTAGCGATCTCCAGCTCGCCGATGCTGGGCGTAAGCCCGCCGAGCAGCAGCGCCGAGCAGAGCTCCACCCGGTCCGCTCCGGCGGCGGCCGCCTCTACAGCGTCGGCCGCCGAACCGCAGCAGATCTCTAATAAATAATTTTCCACAAGATACATCCCTTCCGGTTGAAAAGTTGCTGCTTTTATCCTACCATGGCGGCGGCCGGTTTTCAACCAAGGAAGCATAAAAGTAAGGACCCGCGGCAGTCTTTGCAGCTGAACCCGGTTTTCCGTACCTTTTGCCGCTTTTATTTTTCCCTGTAAAGGAGGCCGCGCCGATGCAGCGCCCAGAATCTGCGGATTTTTCCGCCGTCCTTTCTTCCCTAACCGGGGAACGGAAACGGGCGATGGAATTTCTCTCCCAATCGCTCCCGGAAAGCGATCGGGACAGCTACCCGCCCGCCCTCTTCCTCTCCTTCTGCGACCATGCCCTCCGGCTGCGCGAAACGGTGGAGGAATGCCGCAGGCTGGATGAGGAGCTGTTTTTCCACTATGTACTCTTCCCCCGCGTGAACGACGAGGATCTCTCCGATCACCGCGCGCTTTTCTACCGGGAGCTGTGGCCGCGCGTGGCCGGGCTCGGTACGGAGGAGGCGGTGCTCGCCGTGAACCGTTGGTGCCATGAGCAGGCTTCCTATCAAATGCAGGATGCGCGCACCGCCTCCCCGCTGACTGTTTTCCGCTGCGGGAGCGGCCGCTGCGGGGAGGAATCCGCCTTTCTGGTGGCGGCGCTGCGCAGCGTCGGCATCGCCGCCCGCCAGGTCTATGCCCCCCTTTGGGCGCACTGTGAGGATAACCACGCCTGGGTGGAAGCGCTGTGCGGCGGCCGCTGGCGCTTTTTGGGGGCCTGCGAGCCGGAGCCGGAGCTCGACCGCGGCTGGTTTAACAGCGCGGCCGCCCGCGCCGTGCTGGTGCATTCCCGCCTGTTCGGCCGCGGCAGCCACCCTCTGCATGGGGAGCTTCTGCCGGAAGGCCCCTCTGCCGGCGGCGTCTGCTGGTACAACCAGACCGCCCGCTATGCCGCCGTCTGTCCCCGCCGCTTCCAGGTGAACCGGGAAGGGCGGCCCCTTCCCGGCGCGCAGCTGACGCTCTATCTGCTCAATGAGGCCGCCTTCCGGCCGATCGCCCGCCTCGCCGCCGGGCCGGACGGTTCCGCCTGCGTCTCTCTGGGCCGCGGCAGCCTCTGGGTATCCGCCCGGATGGAGGGGCTGTCTGCCGAAGGATTGCTGCCCGCGGAAGAGGAAACCCTTCTGCTGGAACTCCAGCCGCCAAAAGCCGGGGAAAACAAATGGATTCCCTTCTCCTTCCCGGCCCCCGCGCCCGGCCCGCTCCCCGCCCCGCTGAACGCCGCCGGTAAGCAGAGGCGCAAGGAGGAGCTCCAGAAGGGGGAGGCGGCGCGCCGCCAAAAGCTCGCTTCGCTTTTCGATCCCATCCGGGCGGAGCAGATGCCGGAAGCCGCCGATCTGTTAAAGGAAGCGCGCGGGAACTTTGACGCCGTTTTCCGTTTCCTCAGCCGGGATAACAATCCTTGGCGGGAGCGGCTGCTGCGGGCGCTGCCGGTAAAGGATCTGCGGGATGCGGACGCGGATATCCTGGAGGATCACCTACAGGGCGCGCTCCCCTTTGCAGACCGCTTTCCGGAGGATGTCTTTCAGCACTACCTGCTTTCGCCGCGCATCAGCCGCGAACCGCTGACGGCCTGGCGCTCGTTCCTCGCGGCGGCCCCCCTGGATCCGGCGGTCTCCCCCTGTAAAGGGAACTACCCTTCCCTCTGCTGGCCGCCGGACTGCGCCTGGAAGGCTGGGCGCTGCGGCCGGCACAGCCGGGATATCCTCACGGTAGCCCTCCTTCGCGCCCACGGCATCCCCGCCCGCCTGCGGGCGCTGGACGGCGTCCCGGAGCTCTGGCAGAACGGGAAGTTCCTTCCCCTGCGGCCCGAACGCTGCGGAACGCTTGTCCTCCAAAGCCCGGCGGCTCCTCCTCTCCTCTACCGGCGCGACTGGTCGCTTGCCCGCTGGACGGAAGAAGGCTGGCAGAACCTTGAACCCCAAGCGCGCTGGGAGAAGGACGGCTGCTCGCTGCGCCTTCCCGCCGGGCGCTACCGGCTGCTGACGGCCGTCCGCCTACCCTCCGGCGACCAGCTAGCCGCCCGGCGGGAGCTGGAGCTTGCCGCCGGGGAAACGGCGGAGATCTCCCTTTCCCTTCCTCAATCCTCCCTGCGCGACCTGCTCTACTGCCGGGCCCTTCCGGAAATCGCGGCCGCCGATGCAGAGGGGACGCGCTATCCGCAGGCTATCCCGGCAGGCGGAAGCCCTTCCATTCTGCTCTGGCTGGAGGAGGGCGCGGAGCCCACCGAACACCTGCTGCATGAGCTGACGGCGGCCGGGCCGCGGGATGAACGGGTCGTCCTTTTCCTGCGCGGGCCGGACAGCCTCCGTCATCCCGCCCTTGCCCGGTACCGGTCCGTCCATCCTGAGGCGGAGATCCGTTTCGACGATTGGGAATATGACGTCGAGCAGCTCGCCCGGCTGCTCGCCTGCGATCCGGAAAGGCCCCCGCTCTGCATTCTCTGCGACGGGCAGGGGCGGGCCGCCTATGCCGCCAGCGGCTACCGCGTCGGCCTGGCCGATCTGCTGCTGCATATGCTCGGCGAGCTGAAGGCTTCTCCCCTTGCCGGAGAGGAACCGCAGCCATCCGCCCAATGAAAAGGGCGCGCCTGCAAAATGGAAAAAAGTCTCCAGTCGAGCCGATCCCCCGGTTTGTAGAAAATGGGCGCGTTGCAGAATAGAAAAAAACCTCCAGCCGAGCCGATCCTCCGGCTTGCAGAAACCGGTAAAAGCTGCGGTTTCGCGCCAATGGCGCGAAATTTGGGGCGTCGTCTTCGCCCCAAAAGCCGCTTTTTCCAAAGGGCGCGCCTGCAAAACGAAAGTTTTGCAGGCGCGCCCTTTGGCCAGGAGGAGAGGAGCGTATCGGATAAGTAGGCCGCCCGCAGGCGGCGGTTTAGCGGGCGGGGCCGCGGCGGCAAAGGCGTTCCCGCCGTCCGGGAACCGGGCTTTAGGGAAACGCCGGCCGCTTTGGCCCCCTCCCGCCTTACATCCAGTATCCGGGCCGCGGTACGGCTCCACATCCTCCTGTCTGCGGGTTTTACCCCACACTTTAGCTTATGCTTTAGGTCCGGAATCGGTGACAGCCGCAGAGCGGCGGGCCCCTCTCCCGCCTCGGTTTTTATGGAGGATTGGGGAGATCCCCCTCTCCATCCCGGCCGGTTTTTGCAGTCCCCTTAAAAAAAGCTCAGTTGTTTTCCGGTATCCGGGGCGGTAAAGCTGGCCGTCTCGCGCCGCAGCTCCCCCTCAGGCAGATCGGCTAAGAACTCCGAGGGCTCGCCCGCATAGGAGAGGAAAAGCTCCTCCTTCGCCCGCGTCAGCCCTACGTAAAACAGCCGGCGTTCCTCCCCAACATCGGCCGGATGTCCCGGCCGGGAGAGCGGAAGCATCCCTTTCTTCGCCCCGCAGAGAAAGACCACCGGGTATTCCAGCCCCTTCGCCGCATGCAGCGTTAAAAGGGAAACGGCGTCGGACACGTAGGCGCGCCCGCCGCTGCGCGCGACATCCCCCTCGCCTCCCAGACGAAGCGTATCCAAAAAAGCACCCAGCTCCTGGTGCAGCACCGCAATGTTCATCAGCCGCAGAATGGGCAGCCGATCGGAAATCCCGCAGTCCGCCGCCAAGGCTTCCAGCAGCCGGACCGGCTCCTCCTCCACCCGCGGCCGGTAGCTCTCCCAAAGGCCGCAGAAGCGGAGGAATCCGGGCGCGGCCAGGAAATCGGACGGCAGCGGCGCGCCCTTCTCCCGCTCCGCCCACCAGCCGGAAAACGGATCCAAGAGCTCCGGCGGGCACTGGAACAGGATCCGCAGCGCCGTATGCAGCGAGAGCCGTTCCTCCCGGTGCAGCAACAGGCGAAGGAAGCTAAGGGTTCCCCGGACTAAATCCTCCCGCAGCAGACGATCGCGCCCCACCACGACATAGGGGATGCCCTCCCGCGCCAGGCAGGTTTCCAGCGCCTCGGCCTGCCGGTGGGTGCGGTAGAGCACGGCAATATCCGAAAAGCCCCGCGCAGCGCCTTCTGCGCGGCGTTTTCCCAGCTCCTGCCGGTCGGTCTCCAGCATATCGATGCCGCCGACCAGGCGGCCGATCTCCTTGGCCACCGCGATCGCCTCGTTGAAATCATCCTTCGCGTTCCAGAGCGTAACCGGCGCGCCCTCCGGACGGTGGGGAACCAGACGGCGGGGCTCCCCGGCGTTTTGGTTAATCACCGGCAGCGCGCAGTTCAAAATGGCGGGAGACGAACGGTAATTCTCCGAAAGCCGCACCTCCCGCAGGCCGGGATAATCGCCGGCCAGCCGTTCAAAGCAGCGCGCATCCGAGCCGCGGAAGCTATAGATCGCCTGATCGGGGTCGCCGATCACGAAAAGCTGCGCCCCTCTTTGGTTCCATGCCTGGAGCAGCCGGTACTGCACGGGGTTGATATCCTGGAACTCATCCACCAGCAGGTATTGAAAGGGAAGATATTGCGCCTGCGGCAGCTCCTCCTTTTCAAACCGGGCGAGGGTGTGCAGGAGCAGATCGTCATAGTCCAGAGCGCCATATTGCTCCAAGCGGGCGGCATAGCGCACAAGGGCTGCGCACACCGCCTCGCTCAGCCCGGCCTCCTCCAAAAGCCCGTTTTTCACCTGGGAAACCGTTTCTAAAAACCGGCCCGGCTTCTGTTTCATCCCCAGCTCGGCGAGCACCCCGGCCGCAACGGCCTGCGCCTCAGCCTCATCGATGACGGTAACAGCCTCGCCGCTCTCCGAAAGAAGCTGTAAGCAGAGCGCATGAAAGGTCCCCACATGGACCCGCCCGCCCACGCGCCGGCCAAGGCCCTCCTCGATCCGTCCGCGCAGCTCGGCGGCCGCCCGGTTGGTAAAGGTGACGGCGGTGACAGCCTGCGGGGATACGCCGCGGTCCCGCACCAGGTAAAGGAGGTGGGCAATGAGCGTCCGGGTCTTGCCGGTGCCGGGGCCCGCCGCCACCGCCACCGCCCTCTCCAGAGCGGACGCCGCCTCGCGCTGCCGGTCGTTGAGCCCTTCGAGCGCGCCGTCCTTCCCCTTTCCGGCGGCGGAAGCCTTTGCCGTCTTCGCCGCCGGACGCATTCCCCGGCCCGCCGGGGCCGCCGTCCTCTTACGCGGCTTTTCTCCGGCGCCAAACAGGCTCGTCTGACCGGCCAGCGCTTGCAGCTCCTCCGGCTCGAAAAGCTGGATGCGCCCATATTCCCCATCATAGCCGGGATGAAGGGTCAGCTCCCCCGTCCGCATGCGCCGCAGCCCTTCGGCGGCAAGCGGGCCGGCCAGCCGGGAGACCTCCTCCAGCGGCGCTTCCCGCAGAACGGTAAATTCCGGCCCCAGCGAACGCAGCAGGGCGCTGCATGCCCTTTCTACCCGCACGCTTCCCGGCGCGCCGCCCAGCGAAGCGGCCAGCACCTCCGCAAGCGGGACCAGGCTCTCAAAGGGGACCGGATCCTCCGGCTGGTAGCCCTCCTCCCGGTCGGCCAGCTCCTCCACGCGGTGCAGCACGCCGATGGTCAGCTTCCGCCCGCAGGCAGGGCAGCGCCCGTCCGCCGTGCTCTCCTGCGGGGAAAGGCAGACCTTGCAGGCGCGGTGCCCGTCAAAATGGTATTTTCCTTCTTCGGGATAAAACTCAATCGTCCCGGCAAGGCCCCCGGCATGCCGCCCATCCAGCGCGGCCGCCAACGCGGGATAGGAGAGCTCCCCTTCTATCCGGTTCGCCTCCCGCCCCAGCCGGGAGGGGGAGTGCGCATCCGAATTGGAGACCAGCGCATAGCAGTCCAGCGCGCTGACCCGCCAATTCATCGGCGGGTCGGAGGAAAGCCCGGTCTCCAGCGCATGAATCTGCGGGGTCATGTCCCCAAAGCAGTCCTCAATCGTTTCAAAGCCGGAAAAGGCCCCGAACAGCGAGAAATGCGGCGTCCAGATATGGGCGGGGATGAACACCGCCTTAGGACAGCAGTCAAAGGTAATTTCGCACAAGTCGCGGCTGTCCAAGCCTAGGATGGGCCGTCCGTCGGAATGCAGGTTGCCGATGGCCTCCAGCTTTTTCGAGAGCGCCTCAGCCTCCTCCAATCCCGGCAATAGGATCAGGTTATGCACCTTGCGCACCCGCCCATCCTTTTTATAGATGGAGCTGATCTCCCCGGTGACGACAAAGCGCGGAGCCCCGCCGTCCCAAGCCGCATCCCCCGGCACGCGAAGCTCTTCCCTGAGCCGGAAAAAGCCCTCCTCGGCCGGGACGAGCTTCTCGCGCAGCTCGGCCCGCCAAGCGGGATGGGTAAAATCCCCCGTCCCCACCAGCCCAATCCCTTTGCGGCGCGCCCAGTATTCCAGCATCTCCGGCACGCAGTCCCGGCTGGTCGCACGGGAATATTTGGAATGAATGTGCAGATCCGCAATGTACATATTTTTCAACCAACCTTTCCGAAAAGGCGGCCCCTGCTGCGAAGGGGCCGCCTATCCAATCCTGGCATGCTGATTCGGGCCGTCCCGGCGTCCTGGCCGGTCCCTCTAGGGGAACAAAATCCGTCTCTGTTCCTCTTTATTTTACCTTTTCCGCCTTCCTGTTGCAATCCCCATCCTGCTATTTTTTATAGCCGCGCTAAAAAAACCGTCCTGTTCGAAAGCAGCCGCCAAGGGGAAATACAAAAGCGGGACGCAGAAAGCCGTTCACGGCCTTCTGCGTCCCGCTCTTTTTCGTTATCTGCCCGTCGCCCCTTATTTCAAATATTTTTTTAACTTGCAGGCGACGGCCTGAATGTCGATCGGTTTTGCCAGATGGTCATCCATACCGCACTCTAAACATCTTTGAATATCCTCCGAAAACGCATCGGCCGTCATGGCGATAATGGGAATATCCGCGTCCCCGCGTTCCAAGCCCCGGATGGCCGCCGTCGCTTCGTAGCCGTCCATAACAGGCATCCGCACATCCATAATGATCGCGTCATAATATCCAATCGGGGATTCTTCAAATTTAGCAACGCAAATCTGCCCGTTTTCAACCCGCTCTAATTCCATTTCAAGGACGGAAAGCAGTTCTCTTGCGACCTCCCAATTCAGCTCGTTATCCTCCGCCAATAAAACGTGTTTCCCGCGAAGCACCTGATCCACCGCTTTCTCGGCGCCGGCAGCTTCTTCAACGGCAGTTCCGGCAACGGCTTTCAGGGCGTCAAACAACGTGGATTTGAACAGAGGCTTGGAAACGAACCCGGAAATGCCCGCTTCTCTTGCCTCCTCCTCCATCCCGCTCCAATCGCAGGCCGAGAGCAGCAAAGCCGGAGGGTTTTCCCCACAGCCCAACCGGATCGATCGGGCCGCCTCAATCCCATTCATGTCCGGCAAGTCCCCATCCAAAAGCACTATCTGATAACCGTCCTTCCGGCGGCGTTCGGCAATCATCTCCGCCGCCTGTCCGGCGCTCAGGCACCACTCGGCGCAGAGGCCGATTGCCCTTAAAGCGTCAACCGTATGAATACATAACCGCTCGTCGCCGTCCGCCACCAGCACATTCCAGTTAGGGAGCTCGGTATCCAGCTCCCGCTCCGCAGCTTTTTCCATGTCAAGCGCAACATGGAACTCGCTGCCCTTGCCCAATTCGCTGCGGACAGAAATAGCGCCTCCCATCGCGTCCACAATATACTTGGTAATCGCCATTCCCAGCCCGGAGCCCTCTGTTTTCTGTACGCGGACGTTATCCTCTCTGCTGAAGGATTCAAATATAACCTTCTGGTACTCCTTTGACATCCCAATTCCCGTATCGCTTACCAGGAAATGGGTACGGACGCGTGAACTATCCTCCGGCAGCGCTTCCTGATACACAGAGACTTGGACCGTTCCCTTCTCCGGTGTGAATTTGACGGCGTTCCCCAGCAGGTTAATCAATACCTGATTCAGCCGCACGCTGTCGCAGTACACCTCTTCTGAAAGAATTTCATAGGCAACTGCGTTGAACCGTTGGTTTTTCGCCTTGACCTGGGGCAGCATGATATTAACAATGCTGTCCATCGCCTCCCTTAGCGATACCGGCTCGACATTCAGCGTCATTTTACCGCTTTCAATCTTGGAGATATCCAACACGTCGTTGATAAGCCCCAGCAGATGCTTGCTGGACAGCGCAATTTTACGCAGGTAATCCTGGACCTGCTCCGGATTGTGCGTGTTGTCTATCGCTAACGACGTCATACCGATTATGGCGTTCATAGGGGTGCGTATATCGTGACTCATGCTGGAAAGGAAGTCCTGTTTTGCCGCATTGGCGTATTCCGCTTCTTTCCGCGCCCTTTCCGCATCCTTGCGCGCCGTATCCATTTCCGCGTTCATGCGCTTCAATTCGGATACCTGTATTTTGAAAAATTTCAGATATTGGAAGAATATGTAAAGGAGCATGGCAATTACCGCAAAGGAAGCGGTATAAACGAGGGTAAGCCAACGGCTGCCCATACTTGAAATCGCATAATCCAACCCCTCAAAGGGAAGAACCGTCACCAGATACCATTCGCAGTAAGGAAGGTTGGTACAATACAGATGGTGGCGTGAGCCGCCGCTTTTCAAGATAACGGAATAATCTTCGCCCGCCTCCATGGCGGCCGTCAGCTGCCCAATATAAGAAGCTACCTCCTCGTTTTGATCGTCGAAGATACTGGAAAGCCGGTCAAAATAATTTTTATGGACGTCGCCCTCGTTCCCAACCACATAGCTGCCGTCCTCGCGTATGACAAAAGAATACATCAGGGAACGATCGGAATCGAGGAAAAGGACCTCGCCCATATATTTTGTAGAAAGTCCTACGACCATGGCGAGGCTGCCGCTTCCGTCAGACATGGGGTATTCGCAGGGGACGCCAAACAAAATCACGCCTTCCCCGCTGCTATTGGTAGCGGACGCCGCTTTGCGTTCCCCGTTCCTCAAGCTCTCCAAAAACGGCTCCGGATGGTTGAGTTCCACAGGATCGCCGTAAATCATTTCAATCTCGCCGTCGGGTGAATACAGGGCGGCGCATAAAAAGTGTCTTGCCGTTGCGCCGTATTCGATTTCTTCCTTGGAGCCGTAGCTGGCATCTTTCTCAGCCGCCGCGATGCGCGCTATGGATTCCGCCATGGTCAGGCGGAGTTCAATAATCGTCTCAAAGTGTAAGGATACCTGCTCGTTCATCCCGGCCATATAAGCGGCGCCTATATCCTCGATCGTGTTTTCGCTCATATTGTGAATGGACAATCCAAGGAAGGAAAACACGAAAATAGTCAAGCAAATGATCACCGCTATGCTGATTTTTAAAGAAAGCGGCAAATTCTTGTTTTTCATACCTTTCCCATCTCCACGGTTTCTCAATATTCGCCTTATCTATGCGTTGAACGCCATGCGTTTTACGTTCCTAACGGCGCCGCAGCCGGTTCATAACCCGGAACATTTTGCGGATATCCACCGGTTTCGCCAAATGCTCGTTCATCCCGGCGTCCTTTGCCAGTGCGATATCCTCTTCAAACGCGTTTGCCGACAGCGCAATAATGGGCACGGCCTCCGCATCTGTCCGGCCCAAGCCGCGAATCACCCGCGCCGCCTCGTATCCGCTCATGACCGGCATCATCAAATCCATGAGTATGCAGTCAAACGTTCCCGGAGCGGACGCTTCAAACGCGTCCACGGCGGCTTTCCCGTCGTTCGCAGTCACGACCTCCGCGCCCGCGTCCCGCAGCATGAACTCCACAATTTCACAGTTGATTTCATTATCCTCCACCAAAAGGACGCGCATCCCTGCAATATTATCCTGCACATTCCGCTCTTCTTGCTCGGCACGCGCCTTCCAAGCCTGATCCACCTGCATGGGCAGGGTGATTTGAACCACGCTTCCCTTGCCGACCTGGCTATCTACCGCAACGTTCCCCTTCATCTGGTCTACCAGTTTCTTGACAATGGACATGCCAAGCCCAACGCCGCTATAGTTGGTTCGCGCGCCCTGGTGCTCCTGTGTGAACGGCTCAAAAATATGCTCCTTGAAGTCCTCCCCAATCCCGATCCCGGTGTCTTCAATTACAAACCGGCAGCTTGCAATCCCGTCCTGGAAGGCGGTCTCCTCCGCCCGGACAAATACGGAGCCGTGGGGCCGGTTATATTTGAGCGCGTTGTCAATGACATTCATCAGAATTTGCTTCAAATGCAGCGGATTTCCAATCACCCGGCTATGATGCAATCCGGCCTTCTCCAGCTCCAGCCGGATTCCCCGCTCCTCCGCCTGGGAGGATAGGATCGTGACGCAGTCCTCCAACGCGGTATGAAGGTCAAAGGATTCCTCCACTGCCGCCGGCCGCCCGCTTTCCAGCTTGCTGACCTGAAGAACGTCGTTCACCAGGGACAGCAGATGCTCTGTGGATACGCGGATTTTCCTTTGGCACGCTCTCTGTCTCTCCGGGTCGTCCTGACTTTTTTCCTGGATAGCCAGCATTCCCAGAATCCCGTTAATCGGCGTACGGAGGTCGTGCGACATATGGGAAAGGAATTCGCTTTTTGCCGAATTTGCCTGCCTCACCCGCTCCAGAAGCTCCATAATGGACTGCTCCTGCTTCTTTCTTGTCACCATGGTTTCCGTGATATCCTGATGGTATCCGTTCAGGCAGACGCCCGGTTTTTTAAACGTTTTGTCCGGTACGCCGCCGCAGCGGACATAAATTCTCCCCAGCTTGGGATGCTTCCAGGGATAGATCACCTCAGAACGCCCGGCATCCAGTATTTCCCGCACCGCATCCTGCACCATCTCCACATAATCCGGCTCAATGCGTTCAAACCAGCGCTGGTAACACTCTTCCGGCCCAATCTCGTCCGATACGCCCAGGAGAATCCGCATCGTCCTGTCCGCATACATCCTCGGCGGACAGCCCTCCTCCAGCTCAATCGTCCAAATGCCGGTCCTGGCCCCCTCCAGAATATCCTCCAGGCTCCGCCTGGCCTCCAGCTTGTACTTCTCTTCCCGCTCCACCACGGCATTGACATCCCTCAGCGCAAAAATTGCGCAGTTTTCCTCCTCCGTCTTTTCCGTGGCGGAAAAATGAATCTCCAGGTGATTCAGCCCGGAGAAGCCGTCCTTCATCTGATACCGGACAGAAAACTTCTTCTTTGTCTTAAGCTGGGAGAGCACATACTCCTTTTTTGTCACCGCATGGATCCGTTCCTGATCCCTGGGGACCACGTACTCAGAAACATACCGATCCATAGCGGCCTGATAGCCGTCCTTAAAATAGACGGCCCAGTCCATCCCCATCTGTTCGCTGTTCCGGTAAATCTCGCATTCGCCAGTGTCCAGGTTTACCTGATAGATGCCCAGGTAATCCACGCTGAGGGCATGCAGAACGTTATAGCTCCGCTTTTGAAGCTCTCGGAACAGGTTGCGCCGCTTCAAGGAGGATACGATAAAATATGCCGCCGTCTGGAGCATATTCGAGGCGTATCCCAGCGATTTTACCGGGGGATTATCCACGCCGTAAAAGCCGATGATCGCTTTGCCGTCATACAAAGGGACCACTACAAGGGAGTGGACGCCCTGCCGCTCCAGGTTCTCATATTGGAGAGGATCCGTCTCCCGGATGTTTTCCAGATTCTCAATGACGATATGCCTGCCGATACGGAAATTCCGGTACCAGCTGGCGCACACCTCCGCAGGGACATTTTGAAGGTTCTCCTTTTCTGGTTCCACCCCGCCGGCCGTCCACTCATAGGTGTTGTCGTCCCCGCCAAGCTCGTTCTGCTCGAATATATAGGTGCGTTCTCCGTTCAGGGCTTTGCCCAGGTGCTCCAACAGCACCTGTAATGAATCATCCGGAGTTTTCTCCAGCAGGGCGACGCGAAGGCCCTCGTTGATGACGGCCTCCAGATTCTGAACGCTCCGCATACCGCAATGCTGCTCATGGGCCTCGATGACCAGGCCGCCTTCTCCGGTCCGTTCAAAAAGTCTCTCTGAATGATCCATACGACTGCCCTCCATATAGACCGCGTTCCGGCCGCAGTCACCGCAGCGGTTTCCAGCCCAGTGAGGTTCCCCGCCGGAAGGCGCTGCTCATCCTATTGTTATCGTTCCGCTTTGTTCCTGCCGCTTCGCAGCAAAAGTCGGAAAATCTTTGTCATAATACCATATGCTCCCTAATCAAGTCAATGATAAGCGGCAGAAAACCGTATACATCGAACGTTAATGAAAAAAAGCTCTTTTCATAACCGGCAATCAGTGCTATACTAACCACAAAGTCTATCTTCCACCCGTTTAGTCCAGCATACAGTTTCGGACGGGTGGAGCGAGCGGCTTTTATTCTGTCTATTGACAAAAATTATCCAGAAAAGGAGCGGCAGAAACGTGGCAGGAAAGCACTCGGACTCCCGTGCCAGCCGGGAGATGAAACGGAGCCTGAATGGGCGGATATTGAGAAACACAACGCTTAATATCCTAATTTTGGTGGTCATATGCTGTATCATTATGGCCCTTTCCTTGCAATCACTCGCCAACAACATACTGTTAGACAGCCTTCAGCCGATGGCCCGGCAGTCGGCTAAGACCGTGGAGGCCAATATCCATATGCTGGCCGACCGCATGATGAGCATTGCCGGCGATTCCCGAATGCACACGGCGGCCGGCTCGAACGGAGCGGAAGCGTCCCGTCCGGACCCTGAGGCTACGGCGGAGAGCCGCAGAGCGGTTCTGGAAGAAGCCGCGGAGATCTATGAGCTTTACACCATCGCCCTGTATGACTTAAACGGGCGGCTGGTACAGGGGATCGACGGCGCGCCGGAAAATCTGGACAGCAGCTTTTTTGCGCTATTGAAGGAAACTGACAATCTGACAATCGATGCCTCCACCATCTTTCAGGGTAAGCTGGGCGTTACGATAGGGATGCCGGTGAAGGAGAACGGCGAGACCGCCCTTTATGTGATGGGGGCCTATAAATACGACCTGCTCAACGACGTAATCAGCAGCATCAACCTGGGCAGAAGCGGCATGGCCTATATGGTTAACCGGGAGGGGATCGTTACCGGCCACCCGAACCAATCTCTGGCCCTGAATGAAAGCTCGCTGGTTCAGCTCAGCGGCGGCAATGGGGATGCGGTGGAACGGGTCACCACCGGAGAAACGGGGGCGGCAGAATTTCCGATCGGCGGGGAAAAGATGCTGGTGGCGTTTTCCCCCATTCGAGGAACCCAGTGGTCGTTGGTCATCCAGATCCCCAAGTCGGATTACAGCCATTTTATTAACGGGGCCATGCTGATATCCATCCTGGCCACCCTGGCGGGCTTAATGATCTCCGTGCTGCTGATCCTGCGGTTTGCCCGTTCCATCTCCCACCCGGTAAAGTGCGTCACGGACCGGATGGTAGCCCTCTCCAACGGGGATTTGCACACCGATGTGCTTCCTGTCGGCACCGGAGACGAGCTGGAGGTCATGACGCAGACGCTGGATGCCACGCTGGAAAGCGTGAACCGGTACATATCCGATATTCAGCGGGTATTGACCCATGTTGCGGACGGCGATCTGCGTACCGGGCCCCAGGTGGACTACAAGGGTGATTTTGTGTTGATTCGCGGCAGCCTGCAAACCATTACACAGTCGATGAACGAAACGCTCCTCGGCTTCCGCGCCGCCGCAGACCGGCTCACCGCAATGGCGGATCAGCTGAACGGGCAGTCCGCGCAGCTGCACCAAGCGTCCCTCGAACAGAACCAGTCTACAGAAGAGCTGGTCCACGAGCTGACCCATGTGAAAGAGCGTCTGGCCGATGTCACGCAGAGCAGCGATCAGACCCGCTCCCAGACGGAGGAGATTACCCGGCGCGTTCAAAGCGCGAATGAACAGATGACTTCTCTATCCGCCGCCATGGACAACATCAGCGCCAACGCGCAGCAGATTACAAAAATCGCAAAGGACATTGAGGACATTGCGTTCCAAACCAATATTTTGTCTCTCAACGCCTCTGTCGAGGCGGCCCGTGCCGGAGCCGTCGGAAAAGGCTTTGCGGTTGTAGCCAACGAGGTAAAGCAATTAGCCGCCAAAAGCGCTGAGGCTGCGCAGAGCGCTACGAAAATGGTCGATAACACCAAAGCGATCATCCAGACCGGTGTGGCGCTGACCGCAGATACCGCCGGTTCTCTCCGCGCGATTTTTGATGTTTCCTCAGAGATCGGCACCCTTTCGGATCAGCTGGCGAAGGCGGTGCAGGGACAGGAGACCGCGCTGGCCATAATGGAAGAGCGGATTACCACCATTTCCACTATCGCAGACCGCAATCTGCAAAATGCGGGAGAGACGGAACAATCCAGCGGATCGTTGGAGAAGGAAGCCGAAGCGCTCCAGTCCCAAGTGAAAAAATTTATTTTGAAGGAGAAGTGCAGCGGATGAAACGGATTTTTGCCATATTCTTAAGCCTGCTGCTGGCGCTGCCGCTGACAGCCTGCCAAAATCAGCCGGAGCTTCAGGACGGGTATTATACCGCCCAAGCATCCGAATTCAGCCATGGCTGGAAGGAATACATCACCATTTTGGTGAAAGGCGGAAGCATTATCTCCGTAGAATACAATGCGGAGAATGCCAGCGGATTTATCAAGAGCTGGGATAACGCGTATATGCAGAACATGCTCCATGACCAGGGCACTTACCCCAACGAGTATACCCGTTCTTATGCAAACCAGCTTCTGGAAGGACAGGGCGAGGACGGGATCGACGCCATTGCAGGCGCGACCTCCTCTCATGGATCGTTTCAAATACTGGCCCAGGCTGTTTTAGAACAGGCGCGCAAGGGAGATTCCAGTATTGTGCTCGTAGACACAGCCCACTAAGGGCAAAAGGGCGTTTCGCAAGCGGGAAGGGATATAAAAAGGGCCTCCCATTATATTCGCCTTCCGCAGTATTCCGAATCCGCTTGCCCGCTATGGAAGCAGCGCAGGCAGTCCGGATAAGGATTCATGGATTAACATATAGAGAATGCAGGCCGTCTGCTGCGATTTTGCAGACGGCCTGCATTTTTGAAATTCAGCCTTCCTTTTCTCACAGCGCGGGAAAGCCCGCCGGCTTCCTCCGCCAGCTTCAGGAAATAATCCTTCAGCCGTTCAGGCTGATAATCCTTTTCTCCCAGGTAAGCCGGTAAATACTTTTAAAGCGGCGGCTGTTCAGCCCAACGGTTTTGACAGGTACAAAACCAGATCGTCATCGTTACAGCAGCCGGCATATTGCGGACACACGCTGTCCCTGTACCAAACGCCGGTACCATCCGGAATATATCCGCGTTTGATATACATTCTTTGGGCGCTTCCGTATCCGCTATGCAGACCGACTCCGAGGTAAACAACCTTCGAATAGGCCGCCGCTATTTTTTCAGCCGCGTCCATCAGCTTACTGCCGATCCCCTTTCTGCGGTATTTCTCCAGCACGCCGAAATCGACGATTTCCGCATATCCCCGGCGGGCAAAGGCCCCCCATTCTGAGTGGGGATAGACGTTGATATAGCCTGCAACCTCCCCTTCATATTCCGCAACGATCGCGACCGCCTTTCCCTGAGCCTGATGCTGCAATCTCATTTCATATTTTTCGATCGTTTGGTCCCATCCTTGGGCCCTCTCCCCCTCTGTAATCCTTTGGGCATCGCTCTGCGCCATATCCCGTATCAACACGCTGTTATCCCTGTAGTAAACCATGTTTTCGCCTCCGCAAATCCCCGTTCTCCGCCTTGTCTAAAAATAAGTATAGCATACCGGCGGCAAATTGTCCATTTCTCCCCCTTATAGAAGGATCTATTTAGGCGCGCCTCTCCATAAAGATCTCCTTTTAAGCCCAAGTCCCGGCAAATACCGCCAGGGCAAGCAGGATGAAAACCGATCCAAATACCGGATCGATCCACCGGGCGATTTTCTCTCCCCACCGCTTCCTGCCCGCACAGACCGCGCCGGAAAGGGCGGCCCACCAAAGGCCGGTACCGGCCAAGACCCCGCCCACAAGCGGTAAGCCCTGGCAGAGCTTCAGCTGTCCCGGAATGCCAAACCAGGAAAAAGCGAACAAAAAGGTAAGCATGGCAGCCGGGTTGGTGATGCCGACCGCAAAGGAGGACCAAAACATCCGGGCTCCTCGGACGGGAGGCGCAGAGGCAGCGCCGGATCCCCTCCTTCCCAGCAGCAGCCGAAGCCCCATCGATAGAATCAGCACGCCGCCCAGCAACCGCAGTTCTCTTTGACGCTCCAGCAAAAAACCGGAAACAAAGCTGAATCCCAAGGCTCCGGCGCAGGCATAGAGTCCATCGGCAAAGGAGGAGCCCAGCCCGGTTATCAAACCGGCGGAAAAACCGCCGTGAAAGGTGCGCTGCACGGCCATTGCCCCGACCGCGCCCACCGGCAGGCCGAACAGCAGCCCGATCAGCAGCCCCCGCAGCAAGTAGCAGCCTTCGATGTTGTCCATCCCCTTTCTTTCTAAAGCGCCGTCCACCGCCCCGGCTTGGCGGTGGACGGCGCTTTTTAAGACTGTGAGCTCTGTTTTTGCAGCATAAAGACCAGATAATCCAGACAGTCGATTCGCCTTTGCTCCCGGTGCAAGCCGTTCAGCAAAACCCGCCGGTGTTTTTTCAGCAGCCGGAGGATCTCCTGGTCTCTCCCGTTTTCCAGGTACTTCAGCAGGGTGGCGATAGCCGCATCGTCACAGCCTGCGTCCTTCAAATTTTGAATCAAATCCTCCCGCGAACGATACCCCTCCATTATGGATTCCCCTCCTCTTCATAAGGCCCCGCGCAGCCGCTATTCGCCTGGGCTGATGAACACCAGCTTGTTGCCCCAGCCCTCCAGCACCGGATTTTCCACCACAGCGGCAACAAATTCATCGGTATTATCGAAGTACCCCACCGGGGTATATTCGCCGGAAACCTCAGCCTCATGGAAGAAAAGAAGGATGCGATTGGGCTCCGAATAGTAGACCGTCCCGGCGGCCTCACTGGTAACGCTTTCCGTATTGGAAGGAATCTCATACCGGTTGGGAATGTCGTAATACTGCATCACTTCCCAGTTTTCGTAGTCGTCGTAGTGGTAGATGGGGAGCTGCCACCCGGCCGTGCCCACATGATGGGCGATAGCCTCGGCGGTGCTGTTGTTATAGAGGTATAAGGGGAAGGAGGTTCCCCCGTTCCCGAAGCGGACGCTGAGGACCGCAGCAGATTCGCCCCCCTCTGCGCCTTCGGTCTCTTCGCCGGAAGCTGTGCTTTCTGCCGGAGAACCGCTCTCCTCTGGGGCGGAATCCCCCTCCTCTTTGCCGCCATTCTCCCCATCGGAGGCGATAGAGCTCTCAAGCTGGGAGACGGAAGCCGAAGAACCGGCGCTGCCGCTTTCTGAGGAAGCTCCTCCCCCGTTCCGGCTGCAACCAGCGAAGGCTGCAAGCATTAAAGTGAGAGTCAAAAAGAGGGCCGCCCTCTTCATCCAGTTAAAACTCTGTTTCATCGTGATCGTTCCTTTCCTTTGGGATAGGGTCCTTCTCTGTATCCCATTATAAGACAGTAAATAGTTATCCATAGTAAATAAGCATACATTATCCGTCAGCCGCCAGCATGGTCATTCGGATTTTGGCAATCCTTCCGGCAGAGAGCCAGCCGGAAACGAGGAACAGCAGGGTAATCGCCGCACCGGGGAAGAGCGCCGCCCCCAGCCCTGGGGCCGATGCAAAGCTGCTGATACCCGCCCGCCTCATCACTGCTGAAACCAGAGGGTCGGTAAGCGCTGCCGCCAGAGCGGTCCCGACTAAGGAACCGGCCGCGGCCGTTATTCCAAAGCGCAGGGCGAAGGTAAGCCGCAGTCTCCCCGAAGCAAAGCCCAAGGCCCGGTAAATAGCCAGATCCCGCCGTTCCGCCGCCAGCAGTTTGCCGCTGGTCAGAGCGGTGACAACCAGGATAAACAGAGCCGCCGTCCCGTAAAGAAAGACGGTAAGGGCCCGCATAGCGGCAATGATCCCCCATAGCCCCGGCCAGGTGTTCTCATGGACATGAACATCCCCGCCATAGACAGATTTCAACGCCCCGGCAATTTCTTCTTTTCGGGCAGGATCCGCTAAAAAATAATGCCAGCACCAGAGGCTGGGATGGTCGGATCCAATGCGTACATACCCTTCCCGGTTCATGCCGATGGTGGCCCCCATCTCGTTGGCGCAGGAGTAGATGCCGCAAACGGTAAAAGCTCCGCTGCCCCGGTCGGCCCCCACCGTGAGACTGTCCCCAACGCCCACGCCGAAATCCGCCGCCATAAACTCGGTGATGACGATCTCCTCCTCCCCCGTGCAGGGGCGGCCTTCTAAAAGATGGAACCGCTCCGGATCGGTAATGACGTTGGCCGTGTGATCCACCCCGTTCACCGTCACCCCAGGCATCGCCAGCCGGTACACGCCAGTAATTTCAGAATATTGGCGGATGGTCTCCTCGAACTGCTCCGGAGTCAGCACCCCGAAGGACTGTACGCCGATGTCGTGATCGGCGGGATTGAAGGCGTCCATCATCCCCTTGCCGTCGGGGCCCAGCCAGGCATCCATCCGTCCCACCAGGGAGGCGAAGAACACCAGCAGCACCGCTACCAAACAAGCCCCCCGATACTGCCCCCGCCCGGCCCTCCACTGCCGCAAAGCTAAACTCCCGCCGAGCCAGCTCGCTGAGAGGGCGGGCAAGCTCCCGGCTGAAACCCTTCCTCCGGCCGCTTCGCCTCGAACAGCCCCCATGGGCGTGACCCGGCGCAGCTTTCCCAGCTTCCAAAAAAGGAAAGCGGCGAGAACCGCCAGCAGCAGAGCGAAAACCGGTAAGCAGAGCCTCAGCGGCAGGCCCGCCGGAACCAGGAAGCCGGTGGTGGTGAGGGTCCTCTCCCCGGCAAGCCGGCTGACCGGGGGCGCGAACAGCAGGCCCAGCGTCATCCCCGGCAGGATCGCCGCCAGATATTGGACGAGCTGAACCGCCCGTAAGCTCCCGTCCGTCAGCCCCAACGTCTTGAGAATCGCCAGGTTCGCAAAATCCTCCTGGATGCCGCTCTGGATCTGATGTCCCAGCGCCGTCATCGCGGCCAGCAGCAGAACGGCGGCAAAGGCCAGCAGGAAACCCCCGAAGGCGTTTTGCAGCGCCAGCATAAAGCCGGAGACGGCCCCGCGGCTGTGAACAAATTCGGTGTAGCGGGGCAGGGAGGTGGCAGCATTGATTTCGGCTCCCAGATCCGAGGCCGTCCGCCCGTCCCCGGCGGCAAAGAGGTGGAGCATCGCTCCGTCCCTGGCCAGGGCGTCGATGCCCGCATTCTCTAAAAGCGCCAGGGCCGCCTGACGGCCGTCCTCTGCGATCAGAAAGCCCTTCATCCCAATCATCGAACTGCCCATAAAGGGGTCCTCATACCATCCCGCAATTTTAAAGGTGAGATTGCGCCCCGACCGGGCGATAGGGAAGGTGATTTCGTCCCCCAGCTCCGCCCCGAACATCGAGATAAGGGAGGGAGAGACATAAACCGTCCCCGGCTGGATTTCCTCCGGCGGCCCGGTATAGCCGGAGAGATCCCCGGCAAAGAACCGGTAGCGTCTTTCCTCCGGCCGGTAGAGGATGAGCTGCCCCTCGCTGTCCGACTCCTGGCCGTTTAAACGGTAGTGGGTGAAAATAACCGCCTGTTCCTCCACCCGCTCCACCGCCGGAAGGTCGGCGATTTCGCCGGAAAGGGTGTCCGGCGCGCCCGAAACCCAGGCGGTCAGATCCCCGAAGCCCGCCCGGTTCAATTCCCCTTCCAGATAACGGCCGGCATTGCTCCAAACGCTTAACACCGAGGCCAAGGAGAGGGAGAGGGAAAACATCAGCAGAAAAATCCCCAGAAGGCCGCCCCGGCGCTGCCGGAGCCCGGCCCATAACAGTATCTGAAACGCCATAGCTCCTCCCCCCCCTACCACCGCAAGGAGGAGAGCCATTCGCCGGTCTGTTCCTCCCGCTCTTTTTCAGCCGCCTCCTCGTAAGGGGGCAGCGTGCATTCATCCAAAATCCTTCCATCCTCCAGGTAAAGGATGCGGTTTCCCCGGATAGCCGCGCCCAGATCGTGCGTCACCATGAGAACCGTCTGCCCATTTTGGTGCAGACCGGTGAGCCGGTTCAGCACCTCCCGGCTGCTCCGGCGGTTGAGAGCCCCGGTGGGTTCGTCGGCAAAGAGGATACCCGGCAGGCCGATGATAGCTCTGGCAATGGCCGCCCGCTGGGCTTCGCCTCCCGAAACCTGGGAGGGGAACCGGTCCTTGGCCCCCTCAATCCCCATCTGCCGGAGAAGCCGCTCCGCCCGCTCCCGAACGGCCTTTCCCGGCTCCTTTCCGGCCAAATATCCCGCCACCGCGATGTTTTCGAAGAGGGTCAGGCAGCTGGCCAGATGGGGCTGCTGAAAAACGAAGCCGAACTCCTTGGCCCGGAGAGACGCCCGCTTCTTATCAGAGAGACCGGCGATGGACTGTCCCCGGTAGCGCACCGTCCCGCCGGTGATGCTGTCCATCCCGCTGAACGCATAGAGCAAAGTGGACTTCCCCGCCCCGGAGGGGCCCATGATGACGGTGAAATCCCCTTCATAAATGGAGAGATCCACCGATTGGAGCAGCTCCCCGCCCCCAGGGAAGGACTTTTGAAGCGCCGTCCCCTCTAAAACCGCCTGCCTCATTCGGCACACCTCCCGAAGTTTTCCATCGTCTTTCCAACCAGCCGCTTTTTGCCGGTGCGGGGATCGGGAAGGATCTCCGGCACAAAATGAAGCGAGAAATCTACATACTCCATCCCTTTTTCAGCGAGAATCCTTCCCATCTGCTCCCCCATCTCCCGGCGAACGTACTCCTGGGACGCCTCCCCGGAAACCTCCGCCAGCATCTGAAAGGAATCCGGGCCGATCTGGGAAAACTGGTAATCCAACAAACCCGGCACGCAAAAGCCCTCAACGGCCAACGGATGAAGAAATTCCCGGTTCCCGAACGCATCCTTAAACCAGAGAACATCCTCGCTCCGGCCCAGCAGCCCCACCGCCCGGAAAAAGGGGAAGCGGATCCCCTCCTCCGGGGGCCGGATAACGATCCGGTCGGAAAGCCGGTAGCGGATGAGCGGCTGGGCGAAGTTATACAGGCAGGTGAGATAGAGCCCATCCTCCCCCGCTTCGAGGATATTTAGATCGTCAAAGAGCAGCATTCCCTCTTCGGGATCGGACTCCACCCCCAAGGCAAGGGACTCGCTGGCCCCATAGAAATTGACCACCTGAGTGTGAAAGGTCTCCTCCAGAAATCCCCGAAGCCCGGCTCCCAACGGCTCCCCACAGGAGACCATCCGGAAAATTTCAAGAGAGACCTCCCCTTGCTGCGCAAGCTCCGCGAGGATTTTCATGGCGGAGGGATAGCCGATAATGAAATTGGGCCGGAAGGCCTTCACCTGATCCACCCACTGGGAGAGCGGGGTCTTAATATCCAGATAAAGCGAACGGGCCCCTACCCCGTCGATACCGTCCCCCACCGCCATCGCCCCGCCGTACCGGCCATCGGTGGCGGCGATGTAGAGGATGCGGGGTTTTCCCGCCAGCAGCCGGAGAATCTGGGCTGCCGGCATTCCCCAAAGCGCCCCACGGAGGATGCCGGAAAGCATCGTCTCCCAGGCGGCCCTGTCATAGACGAAATATCCTGGCGTCCCGGTGCTGCCGGAGGAGTGGACGACATGGTATTTTCCCAAAAAGGGCTTTCGATCCGGGGCCTCTTCGGCGTCGAACCGGCGCAGCTCCTCCTGCCGCAGCTCCGGAACGGTTATCAGGCGATCGAACTGCCGGAACAGGGTCGCTTTATCCAGCGTTGGGAATTGTTCCAAGGGGGTATCTTCCAGCGCCGCGCGGGTGATGCCCGCCGCGGCAAAGGCTTCGCGGTAATAGGCGGAGTGATCCCAGGCATAGTATAGAAGCCGGCGCAGCTTCTTCTGTTGGAGAGCCCGCAGCTGGGAAGGGGTTCTCCTCTCGTTTTGCTTCAGCCGGTATAGATTCCATAACGTTTTCGGGATATTCATGCGGCCGTCCTCCCTTAAAGTTTGAAAAGATAGCTGTTTTCATAGTTCTCCCGGTGGTAATACCGGGCCGTTTTCGCAGCAAGATTCAGGACCATGCTCCATTCGGTGGACTCAAACTCCCCGAAATTCCCTTTGCTCACGCGGGAGAGCGCATCCCGGACATCCGCTTCGGAAAGCGTCTCCCTCTCCGCCAGCAGGCCGGTGAGGATCGCAAACCGCTCCTGAGATTGGCGGGTGCCAACGCCATATTTCTCCCCCGGCGCCAGATAAAAGTTGGTCAGAACGGGGGTCTCGATAACCGTCATCTCCTGGTCCACATATTCCACCGCTGCGCTGCGGCCGGTTCGATCGGCAAGCGCAAAATGAATGGTCATCCCCATCGAGGCATGCAGATCGTACTGCCGGAGGAGCTCCAGCGCTTCCCCGACACTGGCGGCCTTGTCCAGCAGCAGCCGGACGGCGGTGGTGGTGGTCAAATCCGGCTTGCCGGTGTCCTGGCGAATAACCGCACTGTCCTGAATCATGTTCACCGATACCGCCAGCCCCGCCTCATTCATCCCATCCAGCGGGGCGTAAAGGGCGGCCAGCGTCCGCACCGTGTCCAGCTTCAGGGCTGCATCCAGCTTGTCCCCGGCCCCCTGGGCGATAAAGTCCATGTTCACGGTGGACAGCGAGGCATAGCCGTTTGTCGGATGAGCCTCCATCACCATCGCCTGACAGGCGTTCCAATCAAAGTTGCGGCCAAAAAGGGCGTCTCCCGAAGGGCTGATCGCCGCAATCGTGCTGCACCCAAAGAAGCGGCCAACGAAATCAAGCCCAGCGTTTTCAAGAAGATTTTCCGCCAGATACCGCGCCACCTCCCCATCTGAAGCGGCCCCACCCTGCGCTAAAAAAACGTCGAAGCCGTAGTCCCCATCAAAGCGGACGGCAGAAAGGCCGGGCTCCAGAGAGAGGATGTCTCCGCCAGGGGAAACCGCGTCCTCCGGCGGGGATTCCGGGGCCTCGCTCTTCGTCCCGGCCTGGGAGGCCGGCCCGGACGAAAAGCCGGAAGAAACGTCCGAATGGCCGCCGGCCGAATCTCCGCCGGACGAAAGGGATTCGCTCCCTCCCCCGGCGCATCCCGCCATTAATAGCGTCAGGCTCAAAAAAAGGCTGAACCAGGACAGCGTACTTTTCATGGAAGAATTCCCTCCTTTAAAAATCGGTTTTGGTTGGGTTTTATGATACCATGGCTAATTTGAAATAACAAATACTTATATTAAATAGCTGTTTATGTTTGACAGCTATATCTCTTCCTGCTATACTGCCGGTATAGGAGGTGAAAAGAATGGAGTTTCGCGTATTGCAGTATTTTCTGGCGGCCGCTCGCGAACAGAGTCTTTCCGGGGCGGCGGAATACCTGCACCTTTCCCAGCCCACCCTGTCCCGGCAGCTCAAGGATTTGGAGGAGGAGCTTGGCAAGCAGCTCTTCCTACGCAGCAGCAAGGGGATTACGCTCACCGAGGAGGGGATGATCCTGCGCAAGCGGGCGGAGGAAATCGTCCTGCTGATGAAAAAAACGGAGGATGAAATCGCCCTTTCCGATGAATCGGTCGCCGGAGACGTCTACATCGGCGCGGGGGAATCGGATGTGAACCGGCTCATCGGCCGGGCGGCCTGCGAGCTGCAAAGAACCCATCCGGATATCCACTACCACATCTCCAGCGGCAATTCCGTTTTTGTGCTGGAGCAGCTTGACAGGGGCTTAATCGACTTCGGGCTGGTCTATGGAGGCTTGGATCACACCAAATATGAATCTTTTCCCCTGCCGGTCTCCGACACCTTCGGCGTGCTGATGCGCAGGGATTCGGAGCTGGCAAAAAAGGAGGTTATCACCCCGCAGGATCTCTTTGATAAGCCGCTTATCGTTTCCCGGCAGGAGGAGCTGGAGGGCTGGCGGACGATGCGGCAGATCTCCGCAGATATCTCCAAGCTGAACATTGTAGCCACCTATACCCTGATCTTCAACGGCTCCCTTCTGGTGGATGAAGGGCTGGGATATGCCATCTGCTTTGACAAGCTCATCCATACGGAAGGAACCGGCCTGTGTTTCCGTCCCCTCTGTCCCGCCTGGGAAGTCACCGCCAGCGTGATCTGGAAAAAGTATCAGCTCCTCTCCAAGCCGGCGCAGAAGTTTCTGGAGACGCTCCGGGAGATGTTTTAGAGAGAGAAAGGGATTGCCTGCAAAACGCAAAGCATTTTGCAGGCAATCCCTTTTAAAAATTTTTCAGCCCGATTAAAACCAAATGTCGTCCGTCCGGACGCCGGACGCTACTCCTCCAGAACCAGCGCGAGATAATCGTTCAGGATGGGCAGGCTGAGATGCAGCTTCCCATCCTCATAGGTCCACGCCGGGGCCGCGTCCTGGGTCAGCATCCTAAGGTTCCGCGGTTCCTGCGCGCAATCCACCGTCACCTCCAATCCACTGAGCGGTACGGGCGGGAAAAAGGTGACGCCGTTAAAGCCGGTGAGGTTGAGGAGCTGCAACAGCTTCTTCCCCTCCCCGCAGCCGCCATAGAAAATTTCCACCTGCGCGGGCGCATTGGTGGAAAGAGGACAGAGCTCATCCGATAAGAACCGCAGCAGATCCAAAAAAAGGTTCTTGTGATCCTCATAGCCATATTGATAGTAGAGTTCCCCCACTCCCCAGGGCAGAAGCGCCGCCCGCCCTTGGCAGGTTATTAAGGCGCCGGGATGTTCGCCCGGACGGTGGCCAAAGCAGCGTTCAGGAGGGCCGAAGCGCGCGGGAAGCACCAGCGGAAGAAGCTCCCTGCCCGCGGCGGTGTGCAGCAGGCCGAACATCCGGTCCAGAATGACCCAGCCGCGCGAGGGGAAGGACCGGAAAACCTCCTTTTCACGAGTGCTCAGATAGCCCGCGCGGGTTTCCTCCATCGTTCCCTCAAACTGCACGCCCAATTGAGAGAGGATGGGCGCGTTCCGGGTCACAGCGGTATAGAAGAGCTTAACGCCGCTGTCCATCAGCGTCCTTGCCTGCGTGCCGTCCAGGCATTCGGGGGAGGGAAGGATCACCACCCGGCGGGAGCAGAGGCTGTCCAGCCGGTCCTTTAGCTGGATTTCCCGCAGAACATCGAACAGCAGATGCGCCTCCTTGAGCGCCCGGTAAAGGCCGAAATATTCCTTTCCCGGCCTTTCCGGCTTCACCAGCGTGAGCCTTGCGCAGGAGGTGAACCGCCCAAAGTATTCCTCGTGCTCCCTGTGGAAGCGGAAAATTTTCTGGACCGCCGGGAAATTTTCCCGGTCGGGATAGTCCTCAAAAACGCCGATGATGCAGAAATCCAATCCGGAACCGGAGGCGATGCTCTCATACAGCCGGATTTTGCAAAGCTCCTGGGAAACGCCGGTAAACCGGTAGAAAATGTCCGTCGCATTGATGAGGCAGTTGCTGATGATTTTGTCCGGAAAGCTCCCCATCACCGCATCCACATTTTCGCTCGCCGAGTAGAGCCAGAAGGGATAGGGCCGGTCCACCGCGCTGTTGGACTCGCTGCGCACAACGTCCGCCCCTCTGTGGCGGTAGGTGCAGACAGCGACCTCCGGGTTGATTTCCTGTACTAGCGCATGGATGCTCTCCAGAATACCGCCGGTTATCTGCTCCTTAAAGTCCGCATATTTTAAATAGACCGGGTCGTTCCAGTCCTCCCTTTCAGGCAGTTTCTCCCCACAGTAGGCATAAAACCGTTCGCGGCAGCCCGCGCAGTGGCAAATGCCGTGATAGCGGTTGGAATAATCCTTAGTTTGAAAGCCGAACATGTTGAAAAAAACGCCGTCCACCGGGTAGCTTTCGAGCACCTCCCGGATGACATTCAGCGAAAGGGTCTGCTGGTACTCCCCGCAGGGGCAGGTCTGAACCGTATCATGATAGCGGATAGCCTCGCCCGCCGGGGAACGGTAGTACCAGCCGGGATGCTCCGGGAAAAGGCTCTCATGGGTCTTGCTGAAATCGAACCGCGCAAATACGCGGATGCCCTTTTGATGGCATTTTTCGGTCAGCTCTCCCAGGAAATCCCCCTTCAGATAGGGGCTGGGGCGCTGGTAGGGCAGCTTCGTAGGGAAGAAAGAGGAGATTCCTCCCGCACCGACCATGACGGCGTTGCAGGAAAAGGACTCCCATTCGCGGATGAGCGCATCGATATCGGCGGCAACGTCAATGTCGCGCAGGTTATTCTGAATCAGGCGCAGGTTGTTGCGGGTCCACCAAGGCATAACGGTTTCCTCCTATCCGGCATCGGTAAAACGGGTATGCGCCTTCCTTCCGGCGCTACTTTGTGTAGACATCCCGTTCGCCCAGCCGGTTGCGCATCGGTTCCCCCCGGCGGTAACGGCCAATGTTTTCAATCAGAATGTCCAGCGCGTTCCCATAAATGTCGGCCACCCGCGGCGTGCTGTGCGGGCTGACCATCATGTTGGGTAGATCCCACAGCGGGCTATCCGCCGGAAGCGGCTCTTTTTCGAAAACGTCGCAGCCGGCCCTGGCGATTACGCCGTCCCTTAACGCCTGATAGAGAGCGTTCTCGTCGATGAGCGAGCCGCGGGCCAAATTGATGAGGCAGGCGGTGGGCTTCATCTTTTTCATCTGATCCATGCCGATCATGTGGTAGGTCTCATCAGAGAGGTGACAGCAAAGCACCACGAAATCGCTTTCCCGCAGGATCGGCTCGATGGTCTCCCCCCGATCCATGGCATAGTATACATCGACGTTTTCCGGCGCCGGCTTATCGTAGCGGTCATACCCCAGCACCCGCATTTCAAAGGCTTTTGCGCGCCGCGCCACGGCGCTTCCGGTGTTGCCCAGCCCAATCACGCCCATCGTTTTGCAGGAAAGCCCTTTCGAGGCGGCAAACTGCTGGGAAAAGCGCGTCCAGTTGTGCTCCGCCTGCGCCTGAAACAGCCTCTTCGCGTCGTAAACATGGCTGAGGGCAAAGAAGAATACATGCTCCGCCAGCGAGGGCGCGGAACGTCCCGCCGCGCCGGTCAGGATAATCCCGCGGCGGAAAACCTCCGGCCGGGCTGATTTGGTCAGACCGGCATGGCTGCAATGAATCCACCGCAGGTTTTTTCCCGCCAAAATCTGATCGTCCAAATCGGCGTCCAGCACCGCTACATCCACATTCTGGAGTACCGAGCGGATCCCCTCCTTATCCTGCGGGTCGAAGTGATAGACCGGCGCCGGCGCAAACGCGTCGATCAGCCGCTTGAGGTGCGGTTCGTCATAGCGCACGGTAGCGAGCACCGCATGGATTTCCTGGTTCATTCGTTCAACATCCTTTCTCATTTTCTTTCTCGTCCTTCTGTTCGAGAGCCTCCCGGTATTGTCCGGGGGCCACTCCCTCGCAGCGCTTAAAAACGCGGTCAAGATGCCGGACGTTGCTGAAGCCTGTGCGGCTGGCAATCTCCGAAATGGGGAGCTTCCCCTCCTTAAGCAGCTTCTTTGCGCACGCAATCCGGCGTTCATGGATATATTCTACCATATTTTTCCCGGTAGCCTGCTTAAAAAATTTGGAAAGATACTGCGGCGTGATGCCGAAATGTCCGGCAATCGCCGCTTGGCTGAGATTCGGGTCGCCGTAGCAGCGATCGATATATTGGATCAGATCGTTTTTCAGCCGTTCCCGCTTGCTGCCGCGCGTTTTGCCGATATAGGCGCAGATGCTGTCGAAAAGCAGCGACACCGTCCGGTGAATGTCCTCTAGGCTCTTGCAGCGCAGCAGTAGCTCCACCGGATCGGCATGCACGCCGGGGATCTCCGAATAGCGCAGGTCAATTTCATCGAGCACCCGAAGCGCCAGGCCGATCTGATCGAACATCAGGCACTTGGCGTAACGGATATCCATATCGGCGCGATACCTCTCCCTAAAGATGCTCTCCAGCAGCTTGGCGCATTGGTCCCGATCCCCTGCCCTCACACAGTTTACAAGCTGAGCCTCCATATTGGCGGAGAGCATCCTGCCCCGCTGAGGCCGTTCCCCCTGCCGGACGACGCTGCGGTAGGCGATGGTCTGCATCTGCCCCCGGACCAGCCGGTAGTCCAGCGCCATACCCGCCTGCTGATAGGAAACCCCCAGGTGGCACAGCCCCTTACAGACGTTGCCAACGCCCACCGTCAGCCGCAGCTTTTTGTATTCGCAAAGGACCTGTTGCAGCTTTTGAGAGGCCGTGCATAGATCGCCGAGAATATCCCCCGGATAATCCTCCGTTTTTAGATTGAGCAATACGCCCACGACCTCCCCCTCCAGCGGTGCGGCATAGGCCGTCACCAGGTGGGAGAGCCGCTCCTCCAGCGAGGACCGCAGAACCGGGAGCAGGCCGTCCAGCGCCGCCTCTCCGCCGCCTGCTCCGTCCGGCGGATCTACCTGAAAAAGCGCCACGATAAAGCGGTCGGTATCAAAAAACATCTCATGGAAGCGGATGAGCTCCGCAGTCGCCTGCGAGTCGGTAAAGCGCCCCCGTATCAGGTCGGCGGTGAAGCTGTCGCGCAGGGCGTGCGCCGTCTGGCGGAACCGTTCCTCCATCAGCCGGGATCGGTTATCCATGTCCGCGTAGGAGCTTTCTAACGCGGCGTACCGGTCAAGCACCTGGGAGATGGAAAACTTGATATACTCCGCCTCCCCTCTGGAGAGATCCGCCTCCGGCCTTTGAATCCCGCCGAGCAGATCCATGATCTGCCGGATGGGGGAATAGTTGTTTTTCACCAAAAGGAAGGCCAGACAAAGCCCGACGAATACGCTCGCCCCCATGACCAGCACCGCCATGCGCTGGATGCTCTTGGCCTGCTCCATGTAGGCCGACTGCGGGGTACTATACACATAGCTCCAGCCGGATCCGCCGGCGGAAATCCGCGTGACCGAATAGCCCTCCTGTTCCCCTTCCGATCCCGCGGATCCCATCGAAAGGATTTCCCTGCCGCCCGCGTCCGAAACGGCGATGGATCCATCGCCGGGCAGGCCGCCCATGAGGCTTTCAATCTTCTCCTCTTCCACCAGGATAAACACCACCACCGCCGCGCTGCGCTGGGTGATGGGCGCGTTTTGCATCAGGGTCAGCACCCGCGTTTCCTTCCCGGCAAGCCGGCATCCCGCGACCGGATAGCATTTGCCTCCCCGGCCGCTCAGGAGCTGCTCGCGCCATTCGTCCAAGCCGAGTCCCTCGTAGGAGAAAACGGTGTTGTAAAAAAATTCCGGCGTATTCATGCTGCTGGAGCTGAGCACCAGGTCGCTGTTTTTAAAATAGATGAAGATCTCCCGCATGAAGTTGTTGCTGTTGCGCAGCGTCTGTAGCGTTTCGATCACATTGAACACCTGGTAGCGGCTGCTCTCATTGAGCTGCGCGCGCACCGTCAAAAAGCTCTGCACGCTTTGGCTGGTCGCCGCATTAACGGCGATGGCGTTGAGCTCCTGGATTTTCATGTCGATGGTCTGCGAGACCTGCCGGAGCATCTCCACCTTTGCGTTCTCCTCCTGGCTGCGGATGATCCGGATGGCGTTTACATACACAACGCTTCCGGCAAAGAGCGCCACCGCCAGGATCAGCAGGTAAGAAAGAAGAAAGGTGAGGAACATTCTGCGCGTCTGCACCGTCTGTTTTACACGCTGGTTTCCGATCGTTACCCCCTCCTCCCCGCGTCCTGTTGAAAACGCCGGAGCGGACGGGCTACGCCCGTCCGCTGCGGTTGACCGCTCTTTCAAACGGCGCTCCCTCTCTGTTCAAAGGCTCCTTTATGCACGCGCCTGGTAGCGCTCCAACGCGGCCTGCGCAATCGAAACCGCCTCTTCAATGTTCATGTTTTTCAGGTTCCCCCGGAAAACCTCGAAATCGTCTACGCCCTCCTGCCCCATGATGAAGCGGACAAACGTCTCATCCACATAGGTGTTCACCTCATTCATGATGGTGGCCAGCCTCTGGCTCTCCTCGCTGGTGTAGGAGATGGGAGGCAGGTTGAGTGAAAAGTCGCCGTCTCCCCAGATGCTCAACGCCTCCTTCTGCTGCGGGAGGAAAAGCATCTGCGTATAGTAGCCGGTCGCATAAACGCTGGTCTCCTGCGGCGTGGTAGTGTGGCTGGCGACCATGATATCCGGCGAGCGCCCTTCCGGATCGTTGAGGATCACGTCGGTATAGATAGGTTCGCCGTTCACCATCTCGTAGGTATCGCCCTCAATGCCGAAGTTCATCAGCCGGGCGCCCTCTTCGCCGTACATATAATCAAACCATTTGACCGTTTCTTCCACATGCTTATTGACGGTAGTGATGGCCGCGCCGGTTCCGGGAATGCTGTTGACCGTATCGGGATGGATATTGTAGTTGACGCCCGCCTTCCCCGCAGGGTACTGTACGGCGGTCAGGTCAAAGCCCGGTACGCTCTCCGGCACGCTGTTTAAAAATTTCCCCAGCCCGCCGGAAGCGCCGCCCCAGAATGCGCCCGCCTGGTTGCCGCTGATGAGCGCGTTCTGCCGCGTGGAGTCGGTCGCCGCAAAGTCCGGATCGATCAGCCCTTCGGCATACCACCGGCGCATAACGGTCAGGTATTCCTGATAATCGTCCTCCATGGGGCCGAAATGAACCTTTCCTTCCGACTGATAAAAGGGGCCGGTGTTCTCGCTGTCCATGCGCAGCTTCATGCCCCAGGCGCCGGCGAACCACTTGATGGTATTCAGCTTAACCGAAACGAAAGGGATCTCGTCAGCCTCGCCGTTCTCGTTGGGATCCTGCTCCTTGAAGGCTTTGAGCATAATATACCAGTCGTCGATGGTCACCGGGCGTTCCAGGCCCGCCTTGTCCAGCCAGTCCTTGCGCACAATCGGTCCGTTGTAGGTACGGATGGAGGAATCCGGCTTGATAAAGGGGAACATGTAGAAGGTCCCGTCATCCAATTGGCTTTGTATCCCCGCCTCCGGATACTGCTCATAGACCGCGCGCAGATTCGGGGCAGATTGTTCAATGACGTCATTGAGCTTGAGGATCAAGCCGTCGTCGATGTATTTGGCCGGGCCGCCCGGAGCGTTCTGCCAGTTGTAATAGATCATATCCGGAATATCGCCCGATGCGATCATCAGGTTAAACTGCTCGTTTTCCTGCCCGATGGGAGGATGCTGCCAGTTGATGGTAATCCCCGTCCTCTTCTCCAGCTCCTGGTAGGCGGTGACTTCGCCAAGGCTTTTGCGGGTTTCCGCGTTTTTGGAGGGAAAGCTGCTCCAGTAGTCCAGGGTGAGCGGTTGTGAAACGATGGGAAGGCCGCCGCCCGCATCCGCCGGGACGCTTTCGGCCGCCTTGGAGGCGGCGCTCGCTGAGGAAGCGGGCGCGCTCTGCGCGGTCCCGGAGGACGGCGGCGCTTCGGTAGACGCCGCGCCGCACGCCGCCAACAGAATCAGCGACAGAGAAAGAGCGATACACGCAAGTTTTTTGGACATATTTCTACCTCCTGAATGTTCGTTGTTTTTTGCCGCGGGGAACCTTGACGAGCGGCGCCTTTAAAAAGGCCGTTTCTCTCTTCTCCAGCGTTATCCTCTCCTTTCGTCAGCCTCCTTATTCGAATAGGGATTTTCCGGTTTCTGAAAGCCCCGTTGATCCCTTGGCGTACCGGGCCGGCCTCCGCTCTTCGGCAAGCCAGATAAGCGCTCCCATCTATTCCTTGATAGCGCCCACCATAATCCCCTTAACAAAATATTTTTGCAGGAAAGGGTAGACAAATAGAATGGGGAGGGTCGCCACCGCTACCGTGGCGTATTTGATCGTTTCTCCGATATTGGCCTTGTCGTCGCCGGTGTTGACGCTGGTCGTCATGTCCGCCGTAGAGATGAGCAGAATTTCCCGAAGGACCAGTTGAATCGGATAGAGCGTCCTCTGGCGGATATAGAGCATTGCGTTAAACCAGGAGTTCCAGTGGCTCACCCCATAGAACAGGACGATGACCGAAAGCACCGGCAACGACAAAGGGACAAAGATGCGCAGGAGGATGGTGAAATCGTTCGCCCCGTCAATCTTGGCGGATTCCTCCATACTGGGCGGAACTCCCCGGAAGGCGGTGCGCATGATGACCAGGTTCCATGCGCTGATAGCGTTGGGAATCATCAGCGCCAAGCGGGAATTGATCATATGCAGATCCCGAATGAGCAGATAGGTGGGAATCATGCCGCCGCTGAAAAGCATGGTAAAGACGATGCCGAACATGATGTATTTCCCCAGCATCAGGCTAGGCCGGGAGAGGGCGTAAGCCCCCAGCGTGGTTAAGACCACATTGATGAGTGTGCCGAAGAACAGATAGATGAGCGTGTTGGCATATCCCACTGGAATCATCGGGTTCTCAAAGACCTTGCCATAGGCCGCCAGGCTAAAGCCCGTAGGGGCGAACAGCAGACCCCGGTGCTGTTGAAGGGCGTTCGCGTCGCTGACCGAAGCGAAAAGGACATGCAGCATCGGGTAAAGGGTAACGACCATCATCACCGTCATAAAGGCGACGTTGCAGAAGTCGAAAACGGCATCCTGCGGCTTGCGCTTTATTTTCATCGTTCGGTTTCTTCCTTTCTTCAGAGTCTTGGCGCTAGAATCAAGCCTTTGCCTGCCGGGCATCTCCCTTACCACAGACTGGAATCGGTCAGCTTATTGCAGATTTTGTTCACGGCAATGACCAATACAAAGCTGATTACCGAATTAAAAAGCCCAATGGCCGTGGTATAGCTGAAGCTGGCCTCCAGAATGCCCTTGCGGTAGACAAAGGAGGAGATCACGTCGGCTGTTTCATAGGTGGAGGGGTTATAGAGAAGGATGATCTTTTCCGCGCCAACGTTCATAATCTTCCCTACCCGCATGATCAGCATAATGACGATAGTGGGCGTAATGCCCGGCAGCGTGATGCTCCACATCTCCCGCAGGCGGCTTGCGCCGTCGATGCGCGCCGCCTCATACAGTTCAGCGGAGATGTTGGTCAGAGCGGCAAGATAAATAATCGAGTTCCAGCCGATCGACTGCCAGATCTCCGAACCGATATAGATGGTCCGGAACGCCCCCGGTTCCAGCAGGAAAGAGGTGCGCGCGCCGCCAAACAGGGCGGCGATATCGTTGATAACCCCGTCGCTTGCAAGGAAGTCGGTCAACAGGCCGCAGATGACCACCAAAGAAATGAAGTGCGGCAGATAGGTGATGGTCTGCACCGTTCTTTTAAAATATTTCCCCTTGAGCTCATTCATTAGGATGGCCATGATAACCGGAGCAGGGAAGCCAAAGAGGATGTCGTAAAAATTGATTAAAACGGTGTTGCGCAACAGGCGCGCAAAATAGTAGCTTCCGAAAAATTCCTTAAAATACTTCAACCCCACCCAAGGGCTTCCCCAGATCCCCTTGAGCGGGCTATAGTCCCGGAAAGCAATCTGCGCGCCGTACATCGGGACATAGTGAAAGAGGACAAAGTAGCCGACGACCGGGATGAGCATTAAATAGAGACCTTTGTTTCGAGCCACGTCCCGCAGAAATATGTTTTTTTCCTTTTTTGGATTCCTGCTGGTAGGGTCCGCTTTCTGTACGGCGTTCATCTAATTGCCTCCTCATTTCACCGCATTCTGTGCCGCAGCACATAAACTGTGCATCTTTAATAAATGATTCTGTATAAATACCGATTTTATAGGTTCATATTACCGATGAGTTTGCCCTCTGTCAAGCGACATTATTTAAACCGAATAGCTATAATTTATGCTAAACGGCTGTAACCCCCTGCGGTTATGCCGCTCTCTTGTTTCTTAAAATCCGTTCAAAATGTACTAAACAGAACGGAAAACAGATAAAAATACAGATGAAGCATAAAAAATGTCCGGTCCTCTAAAAGCTGTCCGGATAGGTTCCCATAGCCAAGCGCCAATCAAGGAAAGGGATTCATCGATTAAAACGGCAGCCGGCTTCTGGGCTTGACAAGACGCTATCTTTAAAGTATATTAGAAACATCTTAATTATTAAATTATTTGGAGGAGGATGCTATGAACCGATCAACCAAACTTGCCCGTATCGGAGGGGAATGCGTAGCCTGCGGGTGTTGCGTAGCCGTATGCCCGCGGGAAGCCATCCATATTCTGTCCGGCGTTAGAGCCAAACTGGATGAAACGAAGTGCGTCGGCTGCGGCAGATGTGCAAAGGAGTGTCCTGCCGGCGTTATCACGATTACCGAACGGGGGGCTATGCTGTGAAGAAAAAGAGATGGTGCGATTATCTTTGGATAGCGGAACTGCTTTATCTCTGTCTGGGGCTGTTCAACATTCTCTTTGCCTGGCTGGGGATGCTGTTTTTTACCATTCCCCTTTTGATCGCCCTATTTGGAGGCGGGAAAGCCTACTGTAACCGCTACTGCGGACGGGGGCAGCTATTGGGGTTGTTAGGCGGAAGGTGGAAGCTCTCCCGCAATGCGCCGCCGCCAAAGTTTTTGCGCAGCCGTTGGTTCCGATATGGGTTCTTAGCCTTTTTCATGACCATGTTCAGCCTCATGCTGTTCAGTACCTATCAGGTCTTTACGGGAGCGGAGCTCTCGAAAACGGTGACGCTTTTATGGGTATTTAAACTTCCCTGGCAATGGCCGCAGGTGGATGGCGTAGCCCCATGGCTTGCACAGTTTGCCTTTGGATTTTTTGGCGTGATGCTGACCTCCACCGTGCTGGGGATACTGACGATGGTCCTGTTCCGCCCGCGATCGTGGTGTACATACTGCCCCATGGGAACCTTGACGCAGGGGATCTGTAAGCTCAAGTACCGGAAGGAGGAAAAAGCGCATGGAGGAGCACGCGAAGAGGGTTGCAGAGCTTCTGAAACTCTTAGCCAATGAGCACCGGCTGCTGATCCTATGCGCGCTGACAGAAGGGCCGCTTACGGTCGGAGACATCCATAAGCATTCGCCCCGGATTACCGCGTCCGCGCTCTCGCAGCACCTGAATCTGTTGAAAAACGCCGGAATCCTCTCCTCCCAGAAACAAGGGATGAAGGTGGTTTATTGGATTCAGGACGAACGCGTAATTATACTGATGGAATCGATTAAAGAACAATATTGCAAGGGCTAAAGAAAGGGGAAAGCACCATGAAAATTATAGTAAACCGGCAGAAATGCCCGCAAAATCATAAATGCCCATCCATGGCAATCTGCCCGAAGAACGCTATTAGTCAAAAGGATATTCATTCTTTGCCGGTGGTGGATGAAGAAAAATGTATCGTCTGCGGAAAATGTATGCGCTTTTGCCCGAAAGGCGCTTTTGAGAAGGTGGAGTAAAACACACATGGGACGGACGCCGCATCCGTCTCCGCCTTTTTTCCCATAAAGCAAAAAGCGGCGGCTTCAGCCTAAAAACATAGGCTGAAGCCGCCGCCTTATCTTTGCGCGGTTATCCTTAGAGGGCAGAGGCCAACGACAGCTCTTGCTTTTTTGCGCACTCTCGGCTCCGGTATGAGCACAAAAAATGTGACCGGTTATACAACCGGTCACACAAGTTGGTTGCGGGGATAGGATTTGAACCTATGACCTTCGGGTTATGAGCCCGACGAGCTACCGAGCTGCTCCACCCCGCGATATAAAGACATTCAGATTGGATTACTTAGGTAAGTATATCATAGTCCAAAATAAATTGCAAGGGGTTTGGAGAAAAAAATTTAAAAAACCGGTGATTGAAGTTTTATCCATAAACCTTCTTGCTACCAAAGGCATAGACGTATTATAATGGAAAAGAAGCCTACTGCAAGCTGCCTGGCTTATCCTTTGTAAAAGGAGAAAGGAAGAAGTATGGGGCAGTTTCAAAGCGAACATAAGTTTTTTCAACATGAATAGGAGGAATCCAACCGGATGCTTGATCTACATATCCTATGGGACTGGAATGGAACGCTGCTGGACGACGTAGAGGTTTCCGTCGCCTCTCTATGCGACCTGCTGAACGAATTGGGAATGCCGCCTACCGATGCCGACGCTTATCGCGCTCAAATGGAAGCGCCGGTCGAACGCTATTATGAAAAGCTGTTCGATTTGGATCGCTACCCTCTCCCCTTTCTGGCAGAACGCTTTATAAAGGGATACCGCCGTCATATAGGAAAGGCGCGTCTCCAGCAGGACGCGCGTCAAGCACTGGAGCTGTTTGCACAAGCGGGGCTGCGGCAGGCAATCCTCTCCTCTTTTGAACAGAGCCTGCTTTTAACGCTCTTGGATCATTTCGAAATTACACCGTATTTTGAGTTTATCAGCGGTGCAAAGGACTGTCTGGGTCAAAGCAAGCTGGACCGCGCGCAGGCCCTTTTTCAACAAAGGGGCCTCCTTCCCGCCCGCACCTTTTTCATTGGCGATATGGTACAGGATGCCGAAATGGCGGCCGCGCTCGGCGCAAACTGCATATTGATTCCCGGCGGGCACCAGCGCCGGGAAGAGCTGGCGGCATGCGGCGCGCCGCTCGCCGGCAGTCTTCTCCAGGCCGCCGCGCAAATACTCAGCCGCCAATAATTCTTTCGCTCTTATATATTACAAAATGTAACTAACATCTCTTTATTTCATCGTTTTCATCAAGCCGCTTCATCCCCTAATCCCGCATAATGAAGGCATTTAACAGATTTGTTCATATTATATATTACATTTTGGAAACAATTTGATGACAGAA
>JAAWDS010000032.1 GCA_022793895.1 Provencibacterium sp.
AATGTACATTAAAAAAACCGAACACCTATGTCAAAAAAACTTACATATTTGCTTTACAATAGCGCACAAAAAACTGTATAATATATAGGACAGCAGCGGCAGAGATGTTTTGCCGTTGTTAAAAGCATAGTTTTGTCAACAAGGGATGAGGGGAGGGTTTACGGGCAGAATGGCAGTCTGTTTTGTTGACAAACAATAAAAAAACCGGCTGTTCAGCCGGTTGATGGTAACTATGCTTTTAACAACGGCAAAACATCTCTGCCGCTGCTGTCCTATATATTATACAGTTTTTTGTGCGCTATTGTAAAGCAAATATGTAAGTTTTTTTGACATAGGTGTTCGGTTTTTTTAATGTACATTTTTTCAAAAAAAAATAAAATAAAGATTGTCCATAACACACAAAAACGAAAGACAAAGGAGGACACTTTCATGAAAATGACAGGTAAATCCGGCAAGGTCTTGACTCTGCTTCTGGCCGGCGCAATGGCCAGTTCGATGCTGGCTGGCTGCTCTGGCGGTGGAAACAGCGCTTCCAGTGCGGCTCCGGCCTCTAGCGCGGCCCCGGCGTCCAGCGCGGCTCCCGCTTCTTCGGCCGCGGGCAGCGAAGCCCCTGCCGCTTCGGGCGAGGACATCACGCTGCGTATTGCCTGGTGGGGCAACCAGCTGCGCAACGACACCACCAACGCCATGCTCGACGCTTACACGGAGGAGAACCCCAATGTAAAGTTCGAGGCGGAGTTTATCGATTGGAGCGGTTACTGGGATCGTCTCGCTACCCAGGCTGCCTCCGGCAACATGCCTGACATTATCCAGCAGGACTATAGCTACATTGCCCAGTACCATGCGCGCAACCAGCTTGCCAACCTCTCTGAGCAGGTTGAAAAGGGCAATCTGAATCTGGACGACGTTTCCGAGAGCATCCTTGCGACCGGCATGTTCGACGGCCAGCTCTATGCGCTGTGCATCGGCATGAACGCTGTCTGCACCATCTATGATGTGGACGTGCTTGAGCAAGCCGGCGTTACGATGCCTGAGCATCCTACATACTCTGAAATCATGGAGATTGCCGCCACCGTTTATGAGAAAACCGGCGTCCGCGGCGAGACCCCCGGCGGCTACGGCAGCATGTGCATGATGGCGCGCGACCAGGGCCAGATGATTTTCGATGTTGAAAACAACTGCCTGGGCATCGGCGAGGATATCGTCCTCAAGTACTTCAACCAGATTAAGACTACTATTGACAGCCCTTGGTCTACCACCGTTGATATGATTCAGGAGGCGACTACCGCCGGCCTCGAAGCACAGCCGCTCTGCTTGCAGACCTCCTGCTACAACTTCCCCGGCGGCTCCAACCAGCTGGACGCCATGCAGAACGCGACCGACCACAAGCTGGCTCTTGCCATGTATCCGAAGACCGACGACGCGACCGCTGAGAGCATGTATCTGCGCCCCTCGCAGTTCTTCTCGATCGTCGAGACCTCTCAGTATAAGGACGAGGCCGCCCGCGTCCTCGATTACTACACCAATTCCGAAAAGGCGCAGGATTGCTTGCAGGCCGAGCGCGGCGTGCCGGTTTCCTCGAAGATGGCCGACTACATCGCCCCGAAACTTGGTGAAAACCAGCAGGTTATCTTTGACTACATTGCAAAGGTTACGGAAGTTGCGGTTCCCTTTGATCCGCCTCTGCCCAACGGCGCTTCCGAGGCCAACAAGCTGCTCGACGATCTGACCGATCTCGTCCGTTATGGCGAGCTCACTCCCGAAGAGGCGACCGCCCGTTACATCCCTGAGGCCAACGACATTCTTTCCAAGGCGAACGCCGCTTAAAGTACCCATGTAAACCTATACAAGCCCCGCGGGCTGTCTGCGGGGCTTGTATAGAAATATCCAGGAAAGAGAGGGCTTTCTATGAAAAAATCGCAGCCGGGTAAAATCGCCTCCTTCCTGAATAGGGAGCAGGTGGCCGGATATATCTTTATCCTGCCGTTTCTCATTGGCCTGTTTGCCTTCACGCTGATCCCGATCGTCATTTCCTTCTGCCTGTCCTTCACCCGTTATGACATCCTATCCTCCCCCTCCTTTATCGGGATTGATAACTTCATCCGTATGTTCACACAGGATCCCACCTTCTGGAAAAGTTTCCGCGTGACCATCTTCTATGCGGTTGTCTCGGTCCCGCTCAAGCTCATCATGGCGCTGTTTGTGGCCATGCTCTTCTATCGCGGCACCCGCGCGAGCGCTGTTTACCGCGCTGTTTACTACCTACCCTCCATTATGGGCAGCAGCGTTGCGGTCGCCGTTCTCTGGAAGCAGCTTTTCGCAGTAAACGGCGTTATCAACAGCTTGCTGGGTAAGATTGGCATTCACTCCGAAATCGGCTGGCTCAGCCGCACCGATACCGCTATCTGGACGCTGATTATTCTCTCGGTCTGGCAGTTCGGTTCCTCGATGCTCGTCTTCTTAGGCGGTCTCAAGCAGATCCCTACCTCCCTCTATGAAGCGGCAACGGTGGACGGCTGCACCAAGGTCCGGCAGTTCTTCTCGATCACCCTGCCGATGCTGACCCCGGTTATCTTCTTTAACCTGATTCAGCAGACGATCAACGCTTTCACTGCCTTCACCCAGAGCTTCATTGTTACCAACGGCAAGCCGCTGGATTCCACGCTGTTCTATGCCGTTTACATGTACCGGCGTTCCTTTGAGTATTCCGAAATGGGTTACGGCGCCGCTATGGCTTGGTTCATGCTCTTTGTGGTCGCGTTGCTCACCTGCTTGATCTTCAAGTCTTCCGACCGCTGGGTATTCCGCAATTCTAAGGAAGGTTAAAGGAGGTATGGATGATATGAACACCACGAATACAGCTCCCCGCCCGATTGCAAAATCTTCCACCATCTCCTACCGCACGCGCAAGACCATTCTGCGGATCGTCTACCATGTCGCCGTCATCCTCATCGGCTTTGGAATGATCTACCCGCTGCTTTGGATGGTGATGAGTTCTTTTAAGCCGAGCGGACAGATTTTCACGACCGCCGGGTCGTTAATCCCCTCCGAGTTTGTGACGGAAAACTACCCAAACGGCTGGAAGGGCTTCGCCGGTTATTCCTTCTCGAATTTCTTCAAAAATTCTTTCATCATCTCCGGCCTTGCAACCTTTGGAGCCCTGCTTTCCTCGCCGATGATTGCCTTTGGCTTCTCCCGCCTGCGCTTTAAGGGCCGCGGCCTTTGGTTCGCAATGATGATGGTCACGATGATGCTGCCCTATCAGATCGTTATGATTCCGCAGTACATCATCTTCTACCGGATCGGCTGGGTGGGCACCATCCTTCCGCTGGTACTCCCGAACTTCTTCGGCGGCGCGTTCTTCGTCTTCCTCATCATGCAGTTTATCGATGGCATCCCGCGCGATCTGGATGAGGCGGCCAAAATCGACGGCTGCTCCTGGTATGGGATCTATGCCCGGATTATCCTGCCGCTGATCGTTCCCGCCATCGTTACCTGCGGCATCTTCGCCTTTATGTGGAAATGGGACGATTTTCTCGCCTCGCTGCTCTACCTGACCTCCCCGATAAAGTACACCGTGGCCGTCGCACTCAAGCTGTTCTCCGACCCCTCCTCCGGTTCCGACTGGGGCGCAATGTTCGCCATGGCTACCTTATCCGTTCTGCCGATTATGATCATCTTCATTTTCTGTCAGAAATATCTGGTAGAGGGCATCAGCACCGAGGGCCTCAAAGGCTGATTTTTGGGAATCCCTCCAATCGGTATATAAAGGGCCGGCCTGCAAAGCATTTTGCAGGCCGGCCTTTTTTCCGCACTGTTAGCCGGCTATGCTGTGGTCGCAAGGGAAATCCTCCCCAGTTGAAACCTTCTGCGCCGTCCACTTCATGTCCGGCCCGCTCCAGAAGCTATCGGCAGGCGGGAGGCCCAGGGCCGGGAAGACCGCGCAGCACAGATAGAGGCTGCCGGTACAGATATACGATTCCGCCAAGCTGGGCTGAGATCCATATACGCCGATGCGCAGCCACCCGTTTTCATCAAAATTGCCGGGGGCCTGCATAATGCGGGCAATCACCGCCGTCAGCGCACAGCGGACCTGCGCGGGCGGGAGCGACGGATCTAAAAGGCGCTCCAGCGCGGCCTGCGAAAGCATTTGAAACGCGCCGAACCGGTAGCAGATCGAACGGCCGGTGATGGGGTAGTACCCGTCCGGAGAAATCAAGCGCTCCAGAAGCGCCGCATAGCGCGACGCGCGGCTTTCGATTACCGGCAGCATTTCCCGAATCTCAGCATCCTGCGGCGCAAAGGTGCGGGCGACATCCACCAGCATCGGCTGAATGACAAAGCTGTTGTAATAATCGGCGTGGAAGGCGGCGCCGTCCCCATAGAGGCCGTCGCCCTTATACCACTGCATGAACTGCCGCAGCGCATAAGATACCCGCAGCCGATCCGCGTCCGGTTCGCCCAGCGCAAACAGCGCCGCTTCCACCATGGCGCTGAAGAGTATCCAATTGTTCGGTCCCGGCAGGATGCCGCGGGATTCCCGCAGCGCCGCCGCGACCTGCTTTTTCAGCTCCTCCCCCATCGCGCCGATCAGCCGCTTTGGCGCACGGATCAGCCCGTGCGCCAAAAACGCCGCGTCCACCAGCGGCTGGCCGCCCTCGCTGAAATTCATACGGTCGGGGGAGGCGGGATGGGTGGCCCCATCCAGGCCGCGCAGCGCCGCCGCCGCGTACCGGGCGCGCTTTTCCTCCTCTTCCGGGGTCAAGCCCTCCGCCTCCAGCCAGGGCGCAATCCCGCAAAGGGTGCGTCCAAACGCTTCCAGGTGCGCAAAAGGCCGCCTGTCCCTCTCGCCATAGAACTCCACCGGCATTTCCTTATGCAAGTTCCCCTCGGAAAGCGCCGAAAGCACCGGCCACGCGATTTTCTCTAGCGTGTCCACCCAAAACGCCCGATGATTTTTGATTTCCATTTTCCCAACCATCCTTTCCTCCGCCTGTACAGGCTGGACAGAAAATGTTATACTGGAACCAGCCTTCACGCCCGGTGAATGACCCGGCGCATGCCGCTGCCGCTCGCTTCATGCGGGAGACGCCGGAAGCCCAGCGATTCATAAAACCCTTCCCGGCCCGGCTCCGCAATGAGCTGAACGCTGGTGCGGCCGCCGGAAGGCGTTTGGTCCTCTGCAAATTCCAGCAGCCGTTCCACCAGCCTACGCCCAATGCCGCGATGCTGGTATTCCGGACGGACAACGACATCGGCCGCCATGAGATACAGTCCGTCCCCGACTAACCGGGCCATCCCGGCCAGCCTGCCATCCTCCCAGGCGGTGACGCTGAATAGGCCCGCTTTTAGAGCGCGCGCCGCCTGGCCCGCATGCAGGCGGTTCCAGCCTACGCTTTCCCGAAGCTGCTGATAATCCTCCAGTCCTAACTCGTTTTCCCTAAAAACCATTCCGCTTTTCCCCTTTCTAACCCTTGTCCGCATGCACGGCCCATTTCTATATATTAAGGAGGGAACCATCCTGGATCTGAACACCGACATTCAATATTGTAAAGGGGTGGGGCCTGTCCGCGCGCAGCTTTACCATCACTTAGATATCCGCACGCTGCGCGACCTGTGCTACCATTTCCCGCGCGATTACCTCGACCTGACCGCCGTTACCCCCTGTGCAGACTGCAAGCCGGGAACGGAAGCGGCGGTACGGGGAGCGGTCCTGCGCAAAAAACCGGAGGCGCGGCTGCGCAAGGGGCTCACCCTCTACCGCTTGAGCGCGGCCGATGAGAGCGGCGAACTGACCATTACCTTTTTCAACAACCGCTATGCCTTTGAAGCGCTCAAAATCGGGGAGGAATACCTCTTTTATGGGCAAATCCGCCTTTCGGGCGCACGTCCGGAGATGACCTCTCCCCTGGTGTTCCCAGCGGGGGAAGCCGGCGGGCTTCTGCCGGTCTATCCGCTGACCGCCGGGCTGACCTCGAAAGGGGTCTCCGGCAACATCCGGCAGGCGCTTGCGGCTATCCGTGAGCAGCTCGCCGATCCTATACCGCCGGATATCCGCAGCCGCTACCAGCTCTGCGAGCTCGGCTTTGCGCTTCAAAGCATCCATTTCCCTTCCGATGCGCACGCGCTCTCCCTCGCCCGCGAACGGCTGATCTTTGAAGAGCTGTTTATTCTCTCCATCGCGCTGCGCCGGGTGCGTTCCGAACGGAAAAAAGAAAGTCCGGTGCGCATCTGCGGCTTTCAGCCGGAAGCCTTTTATCAGAGCCTTCCCTTCTCCCCCACCGGCGCACAGCGCCGGGCCGTGGAAGCGATTCTCTCCGACCTCTCCAGCGGGACGCCGATGAACCGGCTGCTACAGGGGGATGTAGGCTCCGGCAAGACGCTGGTGGCCGCCGCCGCCTGCCTGGCCGCCGTTCAAAGCGGCTACCAGTGCGCCGTTATGGCCCCCACCGAGATTTTGGCCGGACAGCACGCCGCCTCCTTCGCCGCCTTTTTGAAGCCCTTCGGCGTACAGGTAACGCTGTTGACCGGCTCGATGAAGGCGAAGGATCGCCGCCAGGCGCTGGCAGCGCTGCAATCGGGCGAGACCGGCGTTGCCATTGGAACCCACGCGCTGCTGACAGCGGACGTCTCCTTTCAGAACCTTGGGCTGGCCATTACCGACGAGCAGCACCGCTTCGGCGTCCGGCAGCGGGTGATGCTGCGCGAAAAGAGCGGCGACCCCCATATCCTCGTCATGTCCGCCACACCCATCCCCCGCACGCTGGCGCTGATGATCTACGGCGACCTAGACGTTACTTTGCTTGACGAGCTGCCTCCCGGCCGCCAGCGGGTGGAAACCTACTGCATCCCCTCCTCCAAGCTCGAACGCGCCTACGGCTTTGTCCGCGCCCAGCTCGACCGCGGGAGGCAAGCCTATCTGGTCTGCCCGCTCGTCAGCGAGGAGGAGGAGACGTCCGGCCTGCCCTCCGCCGAAAAAACGGCTCGCGAGCTTGGAGAGGGCCCCTTCGCAGGCTACCGCACCGGCGTTCTGCACGGCAAGCTCAAGCCCGCCGAAAAGGACCGGATCATGCGCGCCTTTAAGGAGGGGGAAATCCAACTGCTCGTCTGCACCACGGTGGTAGAGGTGGGGGTCGATGTGCCCAATGCGACGGTCATGATCTGCATGGCCGCTGAACGCTTCGGCCTTTCCCAGCTGCACCAGCTTCGCGGACGGGTGGGACGCGGGCGGGAGAGCTCTAGCTGCATCCTGGTCTCCGATGCGCGCGGGGAAACGGCGCGCGCCCGCCTCAAAGCGATGTGCGAAACGAACGACGGCTTTCAAATCGCCGAATTTGATCTGCGCCAGCGCGGGCCGGGCGATTTCTTCGGCGGCCGCCAGCACGGCCTGCCGCGTATGCGGATTGCGGATATGGCGCGGGACAACCGGCTGCTGGCAAACGTCCAGCAAGCGGCCGGGGAATTGCTGAGGGAGGATCCCGAACTGGAACGGGCGGATCATGCGGCGCTGCGGGAGAGCTGCGGCCGCCTGGCGGCCAGCATCGGCGACCGCCCAAACTGACGGCGGCCCGGAAAGCAGGGGAATCCGCCAACCGCACAGCGCCTGCAACGTTAAAATCTAGCCCATTCTGCCCGCCCTTCGAGCCTATCCTCCAGAGGCTGAAACGAGGCGCCGCCAATATTAGCGCGCCGCCGGCTTGTCCTTATCCCGGTGGCAGATCACCGCACGCACGCCCTGCTCCAGAAGCCGGCTGCCGATCGCTTGGGCAAATGCCACCGAACGGTGCTTGCCGCCGGTACAGCCGACCGCAATGACCAGCTGGCTCTTGCCCTCCTGCACATAGAGCGGCAGCAGAAAATCGATCAGCGCCTCTAGGCGCTCCAACAGCTCCCGGCTCTGTGGGAACTGCATGACATAGCGGCGCACCGGCTCTTCCAGACCAGTATGCTCGCGCAGCTCAGGGACATAAAAAGGATTGGGAAGGCAGCGCACGTCGAACACCAAATCCGCCTCGCTGGGTAAGCCATGCTTAAACCCGAACGACATGCACTGCACCAGCATGGCCTGTTCGTTCCCGCCGGTAAAAATCTGGACCAGCTGTTCCCTCAATTGGGAAACGGCCGTCTGCGAGGTGTCCACGATATAATCCGCACGCCGCCGCACAGGGCTGAGAAGCTGCCGTTCAGCGGCAATCGCCTCCTGCAACGATCCGCCCGCTTCTAAAAGCGGATGCCTGCGCCGCCCCTCTTTATAGCGCTTGAGCAGGACGCTATCCTCCGCATCCAGGAAAAGCAGCTTATATTTCCGCGGGCAGCCGCCCGGTTCATGCAGCGAAGCAATGAAGTCTAAAAACATCCCCCGGCCGCGCACATCCACCACGATCGCAACGCGGTTCAGCTCTTCCCCCGGCGTCTCGCACAATTCAATAAATTTGCCGATCATCTGCGGCGGGAGATTGTCCACGCAGTAAAATCCGATATCCTCCAAAAGATGGATCGCCTGGGATTTTCCCGCGCCCGACATGCCCGTTACCATGACCAGTTCCATTTTCCCATCCCCTTTGCACTGCCTTTTCTTATATTAACACAATTCCTTTCAAAAGCAACCGGGATAAGAGGGCCATTTTTTAATCTCCCCCGCTTGTTGAAACGCCCGTATCGTGCTATGATAGAGAAGAGAAGCATAAGCGCACGGGCGCGGAGAGGATGGCTATGAAACAACGGTATGAAATGGATTGCAGCGTTGCTCAAACGTTGAATTTAATTGGGGATCGCTGGTCTATGCTGATCCTTTGGGGCTGCATCTGCGGACGGCAGACCTATAAAGAACTTCAGGACGCGCTGACCGGTATCCCCTCCAACCTGCTCTCTGAACGGTTGAAAAGCCTGGAACGGGATGGACTGCTGCAAAGCGAGCTCTATCGGGAGCATCCGCCGCGCTACCGCTACCGGCCTACCGAAAAAGGGGCGGCGCTGCGCGATCTCTTCAACTGCATGATCCTCTGGGCGCAGCGGTATCTGCCCGAATGCGGACACCGGATCGCACACCAGGGCTGCGGCGGCGAGGTGAGCATGCACTATTCCTGCGGCGTATGCGGCCAGGAAATCCGCTCCGACGCGATCGCCGTTTCATCCGCGCCCTCAGAGGATACGCCGCCTTCTCCCCCGCCGGAATAATCCCCGATCCCGTTTTTTCAATTGCCCGCACGGTTAGCCGCAAGACAGCCAATCCGTGTATGGAAATTGCTTTTTGATAGCGCAGCTAAAAAGGAGGCCCTTGTGCTATGCCGAATCCCCCTTCCAGCCTCTTCCGGGAGGAAACCAGCCCGCTTCCCAATCAACCGGACGCTTCGCGGATCGGATGGTCCCTCTTTATTATGGCGCTCAGCGTGCAGGTAGGGGGCTTTCTGTTCCTGCGGCTATTGAGATGGTGGTCCCCGGCATGGACGCAGGCGGAATGGTATCTCCCGCTCGTCTCCATCCTGCTGCCCATGGCGCTGGGCTACCCGCCCTTTTTCCTTCTCATCCGCCGGATACCGTCCCCCGGCAGGACGCCGGACCGCGGCGTACCGGTGCAGCATTTTCTTCTTCTGCTGATTGCCGCCTTTGGTTTTAGCTATCTCACCAATCTGTTTACCCAATTGTTTGCTAGCTGGTTTGCAAGCCGGACCGGCTATGTTCCGGAAAATCCCCTCCTGGATTTAGAGAACGGGCTGCCTGCTCCGGCGCTGCTGTTTTTTACGGTCATCGCCGCTCCGGTGCTGGAGGAGCTGGTTTTCCGCAAGCTGCTTCTCGACCGGCTCCGGCACTGGGGAGAGGGGTTCTGCATTCTCAGCACCGCCCTTCTCTTTGCGCTGTACCACGGGAACCTCTCTCAGTTCGCCTACACCTTTGTTGTCGGGCTCGTCTTTGGTTATGCCGCCGTTCGCTACTCGGTCCGTTGCAGCATCGGCCTGCATATCTGCCTGAACCTGCCCAGCGCGCTGATCCTCAGCTTTCTGGATCTGGAGGCTCTCGAACAGATAGCCGCCTCGCCGGACATCTATCTTTCCGCGCCCGGCGAATGGCTATGGCTGATGATCCCTTCCTTTTTTCTTTCCGTTTTCATGCTGGGAACGATAGCAGGCTCGCTGGTTATCCTCGTTCATTTTTATAAACGGCTTTCCCTCTCCCGCGGCGGGTCCGGTATGCCGGAAGGGGTGAAGTACCGGCTGTTCTTCGGCAGTACCGGCGTCGCGCTGTTCGTTTCCATGCACGTTCTGCTGATTGCGCTCTCCCTGTTTTCCTAAATAAAGAAGAGATCTACAAGGCGCTCTCCCGGTTTGCAGGAACCGGAAAAAAAGAGGCCCGCAAATGCAAAGCATTTTGCGGGCTTCTCTTTTTTATGCTACATATAACAAAAAGCGGTAAATGGGGGCCAGCAGCCGGAAGTCCTCCGCCAGCTTGTCCGCCAGCCGGTCGGAAAACAGCAAACCGGCGTCGCTGCTCTCGCAGCAAAAACCGATGTTGCGCCGTTCCAACCATTCTTGAAGCGCCTCAGGCTGTTCCGGAAAATGGGGGCGCGCATAACGATCGCCTTCCAGGACAAAGCAGCTCTGCGACTGGTAGCGCTCCAGCGCCTGCCTAGCAGGCGGGGCGGCGGCTAAAAGCTGGGCGCGCAGCCGTTCCATATAGGCGGGGGATGCGTGATAGAACCCGCAGCCATAGTTAAAACCGGACTGGGTAAGCTCAAAGTGCAGGCCGGGAACCTGGGTCCCGTGCATCTTCCCGCGCTTGAAGATGATCCACATGTTGTCCCGATAGAAGGACTTATCATGGGAATAGCGCGTATCCCGCCAAATGCGGGAGATGGTGCGATCCACCCGCGGCTCGGTCGTTACCTCCCGGTCAATTTCCAGCATCACCGGGGTTAACCGGCGAACCAACTCCTGGAGCGGGGCGATAACAAGCTGCTGGTATTCCTTCTTATGCTCCTGGAACCACTCCCGGCTGTTGTGCAGCCGGTTGGCAAACAGAAAATCCAGGGTCGCCTGAGAAAAGGGCATCCATCCATTCTCCTTTCCGGGAGCTTTCCCGGCGGATCCCGCTATTTTAGGAAGCCGCCGATGATCGTCTCCTCCGCCTCCTGCTCGCTGAGTCCCAGCGTCATGAGCTTGATAAGCTGTTCGCCCGCGATTTTGCCGATAGCCGCCTCATGGATTAAAGCCGCGTCCAGATGATTGGCCTCCAGATCGGGGGAGGCGCTGACCGAGGCGGAGTCCATCAGAATCGCATCGCACTCCGAATGGCCTGTGCAGCGGCTGTTGCCGCGCATGACCGACCGGAAGGATTGCCTGGATTTCCCCTTGGCCACCGAGCGGGAAACAATGTCCGCCTTGGAATCTTCCCCTTCCATCGTAACGGTAAAGTCCGTCACCGCCGTTTGCTTCCCCTCGGTCAGCAGCTTTTCCCGGATGATCAGCTTGGCCCCTTCCCCCACCGCAGCTTCGGTGGAGCGCTCGGTGGTATCCACCCCGCCGATCTGGGTAGTGTCCATCTCCATATAGGACTGCGGGCCCAGCTCGACACGGGTAACGGGATTAATCCGCCGCGCGCCGCTGCCCTCGCCGATCCCGATGTGCTTTTCCAGGTAGCGGACCCGCGCGCCGCGCCCAAGCCGGAAGGAGTGGATGCCGTTGTGGCGCGATTCCCCCTCTCCCTCGGTGTGCACGCCGCAGCCCGCCACAATGGTGACGTCGGCATTTTCCCCGATGATAAAATCGTTGTAAACCAGATCGTCCACCCCGCTGTGGGTGACGCAGGCGGGGATATAGACCGTTTCCCCCTTCGTACCGGGCTTGACCAGGATATCAATTCCCGGCTGTCCGAGCTTGGAGGTAATGACGACGTTTTCACTGGAACGCCGCCCGGCGCATCCGCCATCCTCCCGGATGTTATAGGCGCCGGTAAACTCCCCGCCGGGCTGGTAATCTGAAATCAGGGCGAGCAGCTCTTCCGTTTGCTGATTCATAAAAGCCTCCCTTTTCCGCCGGGCCCCTCCCCGGCCATTCTTTGCCGCGGCAGCGAAAGCCTCAGGCCTTCGCTCCCTCTGCACACGCTTCTCCCTGTCCCGGACAATAGGCGCATTTTTCTCCGCCGCCGAGCAGGGTGGGAAGGATCTGCTCGCGCGGGCCGTGCGCGGTAATCCGTCCATCCGCCAGAACAACAATTTCATCGGCCGCCGCTAAGATCCGCTCCTGGTGGGAGATAACGACCATCGCCCCCTCCATCCGCCCGCGCATCCGCTCAAAAATATGGATGAGGTTGGTAAAGCTCCAAAGGTCGATACCCGCCTCCGGTTCATCGAAAATGGTCAGTTTCGCCCGCCTTAAAAGAACCGAAGCGATTTCAATGCGCTTCATCTCACCGCCCGATAGGCTGGCGTCCACCTCTCGGTTGATATAATCCCTTGCGCACAGGCCCACATCCCGGAGCAGCTCGCACATCTGGCCCTCGCTCACCGGCCCGCCGGCCGAAAGCGAGATGAGATCGCGCACCGTTATCCCCTTAAAACGCACCGGCTGCTGAAAAGCAAAGGCAACGCCGCGCCGGGCGCGCGCCGTAATATCCAAGCTGGTGATATCCTCCCCATCCAATAAAATAGAGCCGGAGGAGGACGGCTGTATCCCGGCAATGACCTTAGCCAGCGTGGATTTTCCCCCGCCGTTCGGGCCGGTCAGAACCACCAGCTTCCCCTTTTCCACCGTCAGATCAATTCCTCGCAGGATCTCCCGGACATTCGGCACATCCACCGAAATCTTTTGCAGTTGAAGCAATCCCATTCCCCTTTCCCGTTTGCGCTGTCTATCGCTGAACCGCCGTTTTCCGCATGCGCGCGGCAAACGACGCGTTTCGATCCTCTTCGTCCTCTATTATAGCCGTGTCCGGCGGCATGCGTCAAGAGATCCGCCTTCTATTTATACAAAATTCGTAGATTTTACCCTTCTCCATCCGCAAAGCTCCGGATTTTTGCGCCCTTCCGAATTTTTCCTTTCTTATGGTGATGAAACCGCCAATTTGTGATATAATAGCCGCAGGCGGCTATTATACGCCGATTCCTTTGGCCGCCCTGCGGGTATGGCCAATATCATAATCGCTTCGCGTTTATGAAATAATAAGTCTACTGTAAGCATGCGCGCATAACTTGCCTTTCCAAACGGGAGAAGCTCTTGCCCCAGCCGAGAAAGCGCCCTGCTCCGCCCCCCATTTTCACCAGCCTTGGCAGGCGGCAGGATAAAACCCTACCGGTCCTATCCTGCCGCGGCTGGATCCTATAAACCGTTCGCCTTTCAAAAACCTGAGACCTTCCCATGTGACAGCATGGGTCCCGACAGGAAGGAAAAACCGATGATGTATGAAAACAAATCCCCGGTGCAGCGCGCCATCCTGGCCGCCGTTGATCTTGGGGAATACGATGTGAACGCCTCGCTCGACGAGTTGGCCGCTCTGGCCGAAAGCGCCGGCGCCGAGGTGGTCGCCCGGATGAGCCAGAAGCGGCCGCAGTTTGATCCCGCTACCTGTATGGGGGAAGGGCGGCTGGAGGAGCTGGCCGAGGCGGTGAAAAATTATGAATGCGATCTGGTAATCTTCGATCATGAGCTGAGCGCCAGCCAGCTACGCAACATCGAGCGGGCGGTGGATGCGGCAGTCGTCGACCGGACGATGCTCATTCTGGACATCTTCGCCCAGCGCGCCGTTACCGACGAGGGCAAGCTCCAGGTGGAGCTTGCCCAGCAGCGCTATCTTCTGCCGCGGCTGGCCGGGATAGGAACCCAGCTCTCCCGCCTGGGCGGCGGGATCGGCACGCGCGGGCCGGGCGAAACCAAGCTGGAGACCGACCGCCGGCATATCCGCCGCCGTATCCGCTCGCTGGAGGAACGGCTGCGGGAGCTGACCGACCGCCGGGAACGCATGCGCACGCGGCGCAAGAAGGACAACCTGCTCACCGTCGCGGTCGTGGGGTACACGAACGTTGGAAAATCCACCCTGCTGAATGCGCTGACCGGCGCAGAGGTGCTCGCCGAAAACAAGCTGTTCGCTACGCTGGATCCCACCTCGCGCTCCCTGGAGCTGCCGGATGGGCGCAGCGTCCTGCTGGTCGATACCGTCGGGCTTATCCGCCGCCTGCCGCACCACCTGGTAGAAGCCTTTCAATCGACGCTTGAGGAGGCGGCCGCCGCCGATCTCATCCTCATTGTCTGCGACATCGCCAGCCCCGACGTGCGCGAGCAGCTCGACGTTACCGAGCAGGTGATCGCCGACCTGGGCGCAGGCGGAACGCCCACCGTTCTCGCCTACAACCAATGCGACCGGATCGATACCATCCCCTTCCCCCTGCAAAAGAACGCGGTGCTCGTCAGCGCCAAGACCGGCTTTGGGTTCGATCGGCTGCTCGCCGCCCTCGCGCGTGCGCTGGAACCCACCCAGCGCCGGCTGCGCCTGTTGGTTCCTTATGCGCAGGGGGGGCTGCGCAACGAGATTACCGAAGCGGGTAAGGTGTTATATGAGGAATACACCGAGAGCGGCATCCTGCTGGATGCGCTGGTCGATCAAAAAATCCTCTATAAGTTTACCGGTATGATTCTGCCGCAGGAATCGATCTAAAATAGAAACAAAAAAGGAGAATGGCTTTGCAGCGTGAAAAATTCGGCTCGCGGCTGGGCTTCCTGCTCATCTCCGCCGGCTGTGCAATCGGACTGGGAAACGTTTGGCGTTTCCCCTATATCGTTGGGAAATATGGCGGCGCGGCTTTCGTGCTGATCTACCTGTTCTTCCTGGTGGCGCTGGGGCTGCCGATTATGACGATGGAGTTCACCGTCGGCCGCGCAAGCGGCAAAAGCGCGGCTGCCTCGTTCCAGGTGCTGGAGCCGAAGGGAAGCCGCTGGCACCTCTTCGGCTATGTCGCTATGGCCGGGAACTACCTATTGATGATGTTCTATACCACCATCGGCGGCTGGATGGTAGCGTATCTGTTTAAAATGCTCTCCGGCCGCTTCTCTGGGCTCGCGGTCTCCGAGGTGGAAGGGGTTTTCAGCGCGCTGCAAGCCGATCCGGCGCAATCGGTGTTCTGGATGGGGCTGACGGTGGCGCTTGGCTTCGGCATCTGCTCGATCGGGCTGCAAAGCGGGGTGGAACGGATTACCAAAAAGATGATGTCCATCCTGTTCGTGATCCTGCTGATTCTGGTGATCCGCGCGCTCACGCTGCCAGGAGCTGGGGAAGGGCTGCGGTTTTACCTCGTGCCGGATTTTAAAAAGATGGCGGAAGAGGGATTGTTTGAAGCCATTTTCGCCGCTATGGGGCAGGCGTTCTTCACCTTGAGCATCGGCATCGGCTCGATGGCGATTTTCGGCAGCTACCTCGGACGTGAGCACACCCTTACCGGGGAGGCGCTGCATGTCACCGTGCTGGATACCCTCGTCGCTTTCCTTTCCGGGCTGCTGATCTTCCCCACCTGCTTCTCCTTCGGCGTCCATCCCGGCAGCGGACCCAGCCTCGTTTTCGTCACATTACCCAACCTGTTCAGCTCGATGCCGGGAGGCCGCTGGTGGGGAACGCTCTTCTTCGTCTTTCTGTCCTTCACCGCCCTCTCCACCATCATCGCCATTTTTGAAAACATCATCGCCTTTGCGCAGGATCTTTGGGGATGGACGCGCCGAAAGGCATCGCTCGTCAACATGGCGGTGGTGCTGCTGCTTTCGCTGCCCGCCTGCCTGGGCTATAGCCTGCTCGGCGCCATACAGCCGATGGGGCCGGGGAGCTCCATTCTGGATCTGGAGGATTTCATCGTCAGCAACAATCTGCTGCCGCTGGGTTCGCTCGTTTACCTGCTGTTCTGCGTTACGCGCTACGGCTGGGGCTTTGAGAATTTCCTGCGCGAAGCGAACACCGGGAAGGGAGTCCGGTTCCCCCGCATCCTGCGCGGCTATGTCGCCTATCTGCTGCCGGCTATCGTTCTCATCGTCTTTATCGGCGGCTATGTTCAAGCGTTTTTCTAAGGGGCCGAAAGGAGGGACCGCACAATGGAAGGGAAAACGCCTTCCTTTTCGCGCACCGAACAGGTGCAGATTCTCATGCCTGAACACATCAACGGCTACCAACGCCTCTTCGGAGGCAAGCTCATGGAATGGATCGACGTCACCGCGGCGGTAGCGGCGCGCCGTCATGCCGGCCGCAACGTTACGACGGCCGCGGTGGATAACCTCTGCTTCAAAGCCGCCGCCTATGTGGACAGCACCATGGTCCTCGTCGGACAGGTCACTTATGTGGGGCGCACCTCGATGGAGGTGCGGGTAGATTCTTATGTGGAAGCGCTTTCCGGCGAACGGGAGATGGTCAACCGCGCCTATCTAGTGATGGTGGCGCTCGATGAAAATCAACGGCCTACCCCCGTTCCGCCTTTGATTCCTGAGACCTATGAGGAACGGCAGGAATATGAAGCCGGCCGTCGCCGCGCCGCCCTGCGCCGCCAGCGGCAGAATGAAAACTTCTAAGGAGGAAGGCCGGATGTTCCGCTGCCCCGTCTGTGGCCGGCCGCTTGCACAGGAGGGAAAGTCCTACCGCTGCGCGGGCCGCCATACTTACGACATCGCCGCCCAGGGCTATGTAAACCTGCTGCTGCCGCAGAAGAAAAGCAGCGCCGATCCGGGCGACAACGCCGAAATGATCGCAGCCCGCACCCGCTTCCTGCTCTCCGGCGCCTACCGCCCGCTTTCGGACGCTGTGAACCGTCTCCTCCTCAGCCAGGCCGGGCCTGCCCCCGCGCTGCTCGATCTCGGCTGCGGGGAGGGGTACTACACCGGCCGGCTCTGGGATGCCTTCTGTGAGGCGGGGAGGACGGCCGCGCTCTATGGAATCGATCTCTCCCGCCGGGCGCTGCGCCATGCGGCGCGGTTCTGTCTAGGGGCGCGCTTCGCCGTGGCCAGCCTTTATGAGCTGCCGTTTGCAGACGGGAGCTTCGACCTGGCCTATAACCTTTTCGCTCCCATCTGCCCGCAGGAAAATGCGCGGGTATTGCGGCCGGGCGGCAAGCTCTTAGCGGTCTATCCCGCGGCTAAGCACCTGTACGAGCTCAAGAGCATCCTCTATGAGCATCCCTATCTCAACGAGGACGGCATCCGCAGGATAGAGGGCTTCACCCCGCTGCACAGCGAGCGGCTGACCTATTCCTTCTCCTGTGAAACCCCTGAGCTGCTGCATGCGCTGTACAAAATGACCCCTTATTATTACCGCACCCCCGCGGCAGGCGCCGAACGCTTGGACGCTCTGGACCGGCTGGATATCACCGCCGATTTCAGCTGGACGCTCTACGAGCGGGAAGGATGAAAGGGCGCGCCCGCAAATAGAAGAAACCTCCAGCCGAGCGATCCTCCGGCCCCCAGAAACCGGAAAAAGCTGCGGTTTCGAGCCGGTGGCGCGGCTTTTGGGGCGTCGTCTTCGCCCCAAAAGCCGCTTTTTCAGGAAGGACGCGTTGCAGAATGGGATTCTGCAACGCGTCCTTTCAGATCTGTTTTTTGATCCGATCGAGCGCGCCCTTTTCCAGCCGGGAAACCTGGGCCTGGGAAATACCGATTTCCTGGGCAACATCCATCTGGGTTTTCCCTTGGAAAAACCGGCAGTAAAGAATCTTTTTCTCCCTCTCTCCCAAGCCGGAAATCGCCTCTTTCAAGGAGATCTCGTCCAGCCAGTCGGATTGGCCGCTCCCGTCGCCCACCTGATCCATCACATAGATGGTATCTCCCCCATCGGAAAAAACCGGTTCATAGAGGGAAACGGGATCCACAATCGATTCCAGCGCCAGCACCACCTCGCTTTTTTTGCAGCCCATCTTTTCCGCAATCTCCTCCACCGTCGGCTCACGGGCATTGTCGTTGATAAACTGCTCCTTCACCAGCATGGCGCGGTAGGCAGTATCCCGCATCGACCGGCTGACACGGATAGGGTTGTTGTCCCGCAGATAGCGGCGGATCTCCCCTAAAATCATCGGTACGCCATAGGTGGAGAATTTCACCATTTGGTTCGGATCGAAATTGTCGATCGCCTTGATAAGCCCCACACAGCCGACTTGGAAAAGGTCGTCCAAATTTTCTCCGCGGTTGGTAAATTTCTGGACCACGCTCAACACCAGCCTCAGGTTTCCGCTAATGAGCTCCTCGCGCGCCTGCGCATCCCCTTCTCTCGCCTTTTTGAGCAGCTCAATTTTCTCCTTCTCTTTGAGCACCTTGAGCTTGGCGGTATTGACGCCGCAAATCTCTACTTTGTTTGTATACATCCCCACGCATCCCCTTTTTAGCTGGTGCTAAAAGTATGGACGCCGCTGCCGCAGGGCATGCAGGATGAAGGCGATTGGCAATAGTTACTAGAGCTGCCAGAAAACACTTTTTCAGAAAGAAGCTGCAACAAACATATCCCCGGTTTGCAGAAAAACGTGCGGGCCGCTCCTCCGGCTTGCAGGAAAAGGCTAAGAGGCTGCAACAAACGCAAAGCATTTGTTGCAGCCTCTTAGCCTCCGAACATCTCCGCATCGCCCACCTTTTCCAGATTCACCTTGATGCGGCTAATTGCGGCGAGCAAATGGCTATAATTTTCGCCCGACGCAAGATAGCGCAGCTCCGCCGTCAGCGAGCTGATTTCATCCAACTGCGGATGCCGGATAAAGCGCAGGAGCCGGCTCTCCTTTTCCATCCACCGTTCGCTGTATTCCTGGCACAGCTGCGCAACCGTTTCTTCCTCCTCCCCAGCCAGCGCCGAGGACTCGATAGCGTCCAGCAGGCTTATCATCTCATCGCGAGTGGAGGAAAACAGGCGGTAGGAATAGGCGCAAACGCCTAAGATAAGGCCCATAATGACCAGGGCGGCTACAAAGCGGTTCATCCTGCCTTCTTCTCCTTTTTAATAATGTGGTAGTTCGCCTGCCGGTTGCAGGTCATCAGGAAAATATCCCGCAACGCTACCTTCTGATCCCGGAGGGTCTTTTCCAGCCATTCCGGGCGCAGGTTGCAGTATTCCAGCGATTCGCGGATCAACTGCCCATCCGAAACCATCACCACCGGCGGGGCGGTTTCCTCTCCCTGTGAAGGAAGGTTCAGCATCTGGGCCGTAACGCTGCGCGCCTCAAATTTTTGATAGACCGAGAGCTTCCCGGTGGTTTCCACAATGGCGAAGGCCACGTCGGCGATATCAAAAATGCTGTTCTGCCGCAGTTGCTCCATCAAATCGTCAATCGAAAAGCGCAGGCTTTTCAGCTCCTTTTGATCAATGACCCCATCCCGGATGATGATCTTGGGACTGCCGCTGAGGAACTTGCGCGCGCGCCTGCTTTTCAGCGAAAGGGCGGACATAATCACCTCGCAGCAGACCAGCGTTAAAATGGGGAGAATGCCGGTCAGCAAAGGGATATCGACATCCTCAATCGGCAGCGTTGCAATGTTGGAAATGAGGATGGTAATGACAAATTCCGTTGGCTGCAACTCCCCCAACTGCCGCTTCCCCATGAGGCGCAGCCCAAAAATGATCAGCGCGTAGAGAATAACGGTCTTGATAAAAACGGTGAACATCCCTTCCATCCTTCCAGAAAAAAATCGGCAGCCCCCAAAAAAAGAGGCCGCAGGCGCTCCCAGCAGCCGTCTGCGCCTCAAAGCGCCTTCACGGGATTTAGTATAAGTCCCCTCCGCTTCAAATATACCTTTCTCCGCGCCCGCCGCGCATGAAACGCCTCGCATCCGGTCATGCTAAAGAAGGAATACCGATGGGAGGCACTGGTTATGTTTGATTTTTTTAAGCGGAAGGCGGCCCAGGAGGAACGGCAGGAATATGCGAGCCCCTCCCCTTCCCCGGCGGAAGGGGAACGGCTGAATCCTTCCCTCTCTGAAAATATGATTGCCGTGCGCCGGCTGTTTGACAATTCCGCCGATCTGGTGGATCGGCGGATCACAGCCGGCGGGGTTGAAATCGCCGTTCTCATCTGCGAAGGGATGGTCAACCTACAGGCGTTTGCCGAGCTGATGGCCGGCCCGCTGACCAGCTTGGGAACGGCGCAGCCCAGTTTGGGACATCCCTGCGCCTCCCCGCAAGCCGCCCTGGAACACCTGCGCGCACACGCCGTTCTGGGAGCGGATCAAAAGGAATTTTATACCTATGGCGAGCTCTTCACCTTTATTATGTCCGGCTTTGCGGTGCTTCTGATCGACGGGCTGCCGCTGGGGATAGCCCTCGGCATGCAGGGCTTTTCCTTCCGCTCCATCTCCGAGCCCTCCAGCGAGGTCAACGTGCGCGGATCGCGCGAAGGCTTTGTAGAACCCTTGCGGATCAACCTCACGATGATCCGGCGGCGGTTAAAGTCCCCGCTGTTAAAGTTCGAGCTGGCAACGGTGGGGGTGCGCTCCAAAACCGATATCTGCCTTGTCTATATGACCGACTCGGTTTCAGGGAAAATGCTCGACAAGGTGCGCGGCCGGCTGGGCCGCCTCCGGTTGGATGTCGTCCTGGAATCCGGCTACCTCGAACCCTTTTTGGAGGACCGGCCGCTCTCGCTCTTCTCCGGCGTCGGTACTACCGAACGTCCCGATACCCTCTGCGCCAAGATCTGTGAAGGGCGCATCGCCATCCTGGTCGATGGAACGCCGTTCGCCCTCATCGTCCCCTATCTGTTCAACGAGCATTTCCAATCGGTCGACGACTATACCCACCGCCCTTACTATGCCACCTTCATCCGGCTGCTCAAATATACCGCCTTCTTCTTCACCATCCTGCTGCCGGGGGCCTATGTGGCGCTCGCCTCCTTCCACCCGGAGCTGTTCCCCAATGCGCTGCTTTTCAACATCGCCACCAGCGAAGAATCCACCCCTTTCCCGCTGATGTTTGAAGCGCTGCTGATCCACTTTATCTATGAGCTCATGCGGGAGGCCGGCCTGCGCCTGCCAAGGCCGATCGGCCATGCGGTCAGCATCGTCGGCGCGCTGGTCATCGGGGATGCCGCCGTAACGGCCGGGCTCATCGGCGCGCCGATGGTGATGGTGGTAGCGGTAACGGCTATCAGCTCGTTTGTCGTCCCCTCGCTCTATCAGTCTATCACCGTCCTGCGTTTCGCATTCATCCTCATCGGCGGGACGCTGGGGCTGTTCGGGATGACGCTGGGGCTGACGGCGGTCTTGTGCAACCTCTGCGCCAAGCATCCCATGGGGGTTCCGCAGACCGCTCCCGCCTCCCCCTTCTCGCTCTACCCAATGCGCGACGTCTTTGCCCGCGCCGGATGGCGCAAGCTCGGCCGGCGGCAGATGCGCATCCAGGATCTCCCCGGCTCCGAAACGGACGAAGCCTAAACCGTTCCCTGCCGGAATGCCAGAAAGGAGGGGAGCCAAACGTCTCCTCAGATAACCGCCGCCCAGTTTTTTGTCATGCTGCTTTTGTGCCGGACCTATACCTTTTTCACCGCCGTCCCCGGCTTCACCGAACCGGTGAGCGGCTCCGGAGCGCTCGTCAGCCTGCTGTTCAGCGCGCTGTTCTCGCTCGCCGCCCTTCTTCCGGCTTGGCTGGTTCTGCGCCGGAGCGGTACGGGAATTTTGGAATATGCCTATCAAAAATCCAAAACAGCGGGCTATGCCTGCTCCACCCTCTTCGGCCTGGGCGCGCTCTTCAGCGCAGCGGACTGCGCCGTACAATATGACTTTTTCATCACCGGGGCTATCTATCCCAACGAGCGCAACATCATTTTCATCGTTCTTTTCACCCTCTGCGCGCTTTACATGGCCTGGATGGGCCTGGAAGCGGTTGCACGCTTCTCCGGTCCTCTTCTGATAGCTCTGCTCTTCTCGTTGGGGCTCATTATCCTCTCGCTTATCCGGGAATTTGATCCGCTGGGGATGAGCCCGCCGGATCTCTCCGCCTTTCCCGCCATGCTGCAAAGCGCCTACAGTACGTTCAGTGAAACCGGGGAGCTGGTGCTGGCGCTGCTGTTCCTGCCCTACCTTAAGGGAAATGTGAAAAAAGGGTTCGCGGGCTGGCTGGCCGCCGCCGTCCTGCTGCTGGGAACGGTGATCGCCACCGCGATTTACACGGTGCAGGACTATGCGGCCACCCAAAATTATCCGTTCTATGCCATTGCCAAGACCGCGCTTCTCTTCTATTTCCAACGGATGGACGCGCTGCATATGGTCCTTTGGACGATGATCGGACTGGTGAAGATGACGCTTTACCTCTATATCTGCCGCCAGTGCTTCTCCAACCTCTGCGGCCCGCGGGTGCAGCGCTGGCTGCTCTTAGGAGAGGGGGCCGCGGTCATCGCTTTGGGCCTTGTATTCAGCTTCTATCTGGAGCTGTTCCGCGCCGCTTACCGGATTCTGCTCTCCGGCGTTCCGCTGCTGCTGCTCGTGTCGGCTGTTCCGCTGGCGCTCGGCCTGCTTCCAAGGAAAAGAAAGGGGGATGCGGCTGTTGAAAAATAGGCTTCTCCGGCAGAGAGCCGGTAAACACAGCTACCGCGCGCTGCTGCTTATCGCCTGCCTGTTTCCCTTGCTGCTTACCGGCTGCATGCACGCTGTCCGCCTCAAGGACCGGGCCATTGTCCAGGCGGTGGGGATCGATTGGGAGGAAGGGGAATACCGCCTGACCTTTCAATATTTCGTACCGGAGGGCAGCGGCGGCGCCACCGCCTTCGACGCCTCCAAGCTCAACAACAACGTGATGGAAGCCTCCGGTCCCACCCTGACCGACGCCATCTCGAAGGCCGGGCGCGCCGAGGGCAAGCAGCTCTTTTTCGGCTCCAACCGGATTGTCGTTCTCGGCCGGGAGATGATGGAGCACGATATCAACTCCCCCATCTCCTATTTTAACTCCCAGCCGCAGATTCATCCGGGAATCTACCTGATGGCGGCCGAGGGGAGCGCGCGCGAAATCGTCAGCGCACAGATTGCCCGCGGCATCGTGCCGGCATCGGCCATCGAGCAGGCGGCGGAACGCGGGCGCAGCGACCGGTTTATGCACGGCGGGCGGCTGCTCGATATCGTTATGCAGCTGCAAAGCGAAACGCGGGCGGCGGATCTGCCGCTGATCTATCTGGAGGGCAACGAGGAGGAGCCGGAGATCCACATCGGCGGCAGCGCGCTTTGCAAGGACGGACGGCAGGTGGATACCCTGACAGATGAGGAGGTGCTGGGCGCACTCTGGATCACCGGCCGGATGGAGCAGAGCGCGATGTCCCTCCCTTTAGAGGGGGATACGCTCTGCGCCTTGAAAATCTTAGGCAGCGATGCGCGGCTGCACCCTGAAATCAATGCGCAGGGAGAGGTTCTCATGAAGCTGGAAATCTCGGTCCACAGCGCCGTTCAGGAGACGATCCCCCCTGTCTCCAGCTCCTCCGCGCTGCTCAGGCAGGCGCGCGAAGCGCAGGAACAGGAGATCCGCCGCCTGGCCGAACAGACGATTCAAAAAACCATCTATCAAAACGGCGCGGATATTCTGGGATTGGGTAAGGCTCTGCGAAAATTTGAACCGGGCTATTACCAAAGCCATGCCGGCCGGCTGGAAGAAACGCTGAAAAGCATGCGCTTCGATATAAAAATTGTCTGTAATATCGGCCGGATAGGACTTGAAGCCGGGAATAATAAGAGGTAGAATGGGTATGGGATTTATTTCCTCTTTTTTCGACAGAAACAGACGCTGTTCCCATCTGTTTTTTCCAGTTCCGAACGGGAAAATTCTGCGCCGCAGCAGAACGCCTCTTCCCTGCCTTACCGGAAAAACTGCTAACCCTAAAAGGATTTGCCTCTTATATTCCCCTTCCGGCCGCGGAAAATAAAAACGGTAAAAGGGCGTTCCGCCTTTTTATCACTTATTTTCAGGCCCGCTTTCGCGGGCGCGGAAGGCGGTAAATCCAATGAGAAAGTTATGCAAAGCGGCGGCAGGTATCCTGTCGGTGTGCATCCTTGGCGTGCTGTCCCTTGCTATCTATACAGGCAACTCGCTTCCGGATAAATACTATATCGCAGAGGGCGAGCAGTTGACCATCCGTTCCCCCTTCTCCATCTATCCCGAAGCGGAAAACACGCTGCTGCCCATCGAGGCCTATTCGGTGGCGGGCAATACCTATTCGCTTCAGCTGCGTATGCTCGGCGCAGTCAGCGTGAAGCAGGTGCAGGTGCAGGTGGTGGATCGCAAGTCGGTGGTCCCCTGCGGGATCCCCTTCGGGATCAAAATGTTCACCGAAGGGGTGATCGTGGTCGGCATGTCGGATGTGGATACTCCAGAGGGTCTCATGAACCCAGCTAAACAATGCGGAATCCAGATCGGCGATATTGTCACCAGCATCAACGGCAAGCGGGTGGAATCCAACGAGCAGGTAGGCGCTCTCGTCCAGTCCTCCGGCGGCGTGCCGCTCAACCTGACGGTAAAGCGCGACAGCAAGACCTTCAGCGCGCTGCTCACACCGGTTCGTTCCTCTATTGACGGGCAGTATAAGGCCGGGATCTGGGTGCGCGATTCCTCGGCCGGGATCGGCACAATGACCTACTACGATCCCAAAAGCGGCTGCTATGCCGGTTTGGGCCATGCGGTTTGCGATGTGGATACCCAGCTGGTGATGCCGCTCTATTCCGGAGAGATTGTGCGCGCCTCGATCAGCGGCATCTCCCCCGGCCATGCGGGCACGCCCGGCGAGCTCAAAGGGATGTTTGTGGAGTCCTCCGCAATGGGAACGCTGGAGATCAACAACGAAACCGGCGTTTTCGGTAAGCTCTATGGATCCTATCCTTACCACCAGCCGGTTCAAATGGCGCACAGCTATGAAGTCGAAAAAGGCCCGGCCAGCATTCTTTGCACCGTTGAGGGCGAAACCCCTTCCCTCTTCTCTATCCAGATCGACCGCATCAACACGAGCAGCGACGCCGGTACCCGGAATATGGTCATCTCGATCACCGACCCCGCCTTGCTCGCCAAAACCGGCGGCATCGTTCAAGGCATGAGCGGCAGCCCTATCTTACAGAACGGAAAGCTCGTCGGCGCGATTACCCATGTATTTGTCAACGATCCCACGCGCGGCTATGCTATCTTCGCCGAAAACATGGACAATACGCTCAAAAGCGTCGCTTCCGGAGGGGCTCTGGCTTCCTGAAAGCGGCGTCCCCTTCCTTTTTATGAACTATTTTCGCCTTTCCCTCCCATGCCGCTGCAAAAGTTTATGACAGTACTTGCATTTATTTCCAGTATATGGTAGAATTTCAATTGTAATAAATTGGAAACTGCTTCCAAAATCTGACCGCGAAGGAGAACATCATGAATACAAAAATTAAGGTATTGATAGGCGAAGATAACAAGGATTTTTGCGCGCAGGTTTCCTCCATTCTTCGCACCTATGGCGTGAGCACCTTCGTCTGCCCGAAGGATGGAAAGCAGGTGGTGGAGATGATCCGTCAGAATCAGCCTACGGTTGTCCTGCTGGACGCGTTCATGCAAAATCTGGACGCCATTGGCGTTATGCGGGAGGTCGCCGCCTTGCACCTGGCGAATCCGCCCATGTTCATGACCATGACCTCCTGCGATAACAAGTCGCTGCAAGATGAATTGATGCGCAGCGGCTCGGTCTATCATTTCCTTCAGCCGTTCGATATCGAGGTGATGGCCGAACGCATCGTTCAAATGTCTGGAAACGGCCGGACCGTACAGCCGCCGCTCAGTCCCAGACCCGCCAAGGAAGCGGATCTGGAAATGATGGTAACGGAAATCATCCATCAAATCGGCGTTCCTGCGCACATTAAAGGCTATCACTATCTGCGCGACGCAATTATTATGTGCGTTCAAACGCCGGCCATCATCAATTCCGTCACCAAGCAGCTTTACCCGAATGTTGCCAAGCTACACGGCACCACCTCCTCCCGCGTGGAACGCGCCATCCGACACGCAATCGAGGTCGCTTGGGATCGCGGGGATATCGACGTGCTGACCAGCTATTTTGGCTACACCGTTCACAACACCAGAGGAAAGCCCACCAACAGCGAATTTATCGCCATGATCGCCGACAAGCTGCGGCTGCGGCTGAAGATTGCCCAATAGTTTCCCGCCTGGCAGCTTAGGGAGCGTTGCAGAATTGCATTCTGCAACGCTCCCTTTGAAAAAGCTGTTTTTGGGGCGAAGATTCAGCCCAAAATTTCGCGCGGCCCGCACGAAACCGCCGCTTTTTCCAGTTTCTGCAAACCGGAAATTTCATTCTGCGGACGCGCCCTTTTCTTTCCCCTCTCTTTCATGTATAATAGCCGTAGATGGGCAGCCGCCACCCTAGGGACAGGCTGTTCGCCGATAGAAAAACGGCGGTTCAATGGGAAAGGAATGAGGGCATGGAGTGGGTATTCACCGGTTTAACGCTTCTTTTATTGATAGCGCTGGGCGTTTCGAACCTTCTGATCTGGCGCCGGTTGCAGCGCTCGGATACTGCCGCGCGGCTCGAACAGATGCGCCTGGAAAATTTGGAGCAGCAGCGCGCGCTGCGCCAGGAGATGAACGAAACGCTGCAAAGCGCTATCCGTTCGCTGGGGGAAATGCTGACCTCCAGCCAGAGCTATGCGGCGCGGCTGCAAGCGGAGAGCCTGAATGAAACCGGCGCGCGGCTCGAACAGCGGCAGGATGCGCTTCACCGCGCCGTAGCGGCCTCGCTGGGCCAGATGGAGGAGCGGCTCAAAACCTTTGCCTTGGAAAATGAGCAAAAGCTGGAAAGCATCCGCCAAACGATGGAGCGGCGGCTCACCTTTATCCAGCAGGATAACGGCCGCCAGCTGGAGGAGATGCGCCGGGTGGTCGATGAAAAGCTCCAGCAAACGCTCGAAGAACGGATGACCCGATCCTTTGCGGCCGTCAGTGAACGGCTGGAACAGGTCTATCGGGGCTTAGGCGAAATGCAGTCGCTCGCCTCCGGCGTTGGGGATCTGCGCAAAGTGCTTTCCAACGTGAAAACCCGCGGCATTCTGGGAGAGCTTCAGCTGGGCGCTATCCTGGAGGAAATCCTCTCGCCGGAGCAGTATGCGCGCGACGTCGCTACCCGCGCGGGAAGCCGCAACATGGTGGAATATGCCGTGAAGCTGCCGGGCGAGGATGGGCGTCCCGTCTGGCTGCCCATCGACTCCAAATTCCCCGGCGAAACCTTCGGCGCTTTACAGGATGCTTATGAGACCGGGAGCGCCGACCAGGTGGCCGCCGCCTGGTCGGTACTCCAGTCCCGGCTGCGCCAGGAAGCGAAGGACATTCATGATAAATACATCGATCCGCCCAATACGACCGAATTTGCCATTCTGTTCCTGCCCTTCGAAGGGCTTTATGCCGAGGCGGTCAACCGCGGGATGGTGGAGCCGCTGCAACGGGATTTTCAGGTTAATTTGGCCGGACCCAGCACGATGGCCGCCCTGCTCAACAGCCTGCAAATGGGGTTCCGCACCTTTGCTATCCAAAAGCGCAGCGCCGAGGTCTGGGCTACGCTCAGCGCCGTTAAAACAGAATTTGGTAAATTTGCGGACGTGCTGGCCGTGACGCAACAACGGCTGGAGCAGGCGAACAGCGAGCTGGATAAGCTCGTGGGCGTCCGGACCCGCCAAATCCAGCGGCGGCTGAAGGATCTCTCCACCCTGGAGGAATCGGCGGTGGCGGCCTTCCTGCCGGATGAGGAGCGCGCTGATGCCGAACCGCCCCAGCTGCCCGCCTTCTAAAAATTCCTGTTTTCTCCTTTCTTCGTCCCCATCCTGCACAAAGTCCTGCATCGAAATGGGAATGTAAAAAACACCTTGGCTCGCAGAAGGGAGCGTGGGAGAGCTCTTTCCGGCTTGCGGAAACCGGAAAAAGGCGGTTCCGCGCGAACAGCGTGAAATCCGGGGCGTAATCCTCGCCCCGGAAGTACTTTTTCAAAAGAGGTTATAAAAAACGCGGCGCGTTTTTTATAACCTCTTTTTGCAGGACTTTGTGCAGATATCCCCCATGCTTACCAGATTTTTTCCAAAGGCTTGGCCAAAGGCAACAAACTTTTCAGATTTATCCGTTTTTTGTCCGAATAGGGTTGCAAACCCCCGCAGTTGAGGGTAAAATGGGCTTCACTTGTGAAGGCCCGTCCCTCCCCCCGCTTGCAGAACGGACCCTCACCGGGCAGCATTTTCCCGAACGCCACACACCCGGCACATTCGTTTAATGTGCGAGAGAAACGAGGTCATGCCAAATGCAACTGAGTTGGATCTGGGAGAACCTACAAGGCTACCGAAAACGTTACATCCTGGGCTTTGTCTTGGCCGTCCTGTTCCCCTTGAGCTCGCTAGTCAACCCGAATTTCTCCAGAATGCTGATCGACCGTGTGCTTTTGGGCGGGGAAACCGAGCTGTTGGTCCCGCTGGTTCTCACGATGATTGCCGTTACCCTGGTCCGCACCCTGATGGGCTACGCCATGATGGGGCTGTTTGAGGTCTCCTCACAGGGCCTGGTCTACAACCTGCGCTTAAAGCTGTATAACCATTTGCAGGAGCTGGACATGTCGTTCTATGACCGCTACCGCACGGGCGATCTGATGACCGCCCTGACCAGCGACATCGATATGATCCGCCACAACGTCAACTACATCTTCCGCACCTTCCTTTCCAGCATTCTCCTGTTCGCGGCGGCAACGGTTTATTTCCTGACCATCAATGTGAAATTTACCCTTGTGCTCATCGCCGTCACGCCGTTTATCCTGATCATCTCCCGCCGCTATATTAAAAAGGTGCGCCATGTCTATATCGAGCTGCGCGAAAAGCTCTCGCTGCTCAACACCGACGCACAGGAAAATATTGAGGGCAACCGCGTGGTCAAGGCGTTCGCCAACGAGCGGTACGAGATCGAGAAATTTGAAGAAAAAAACATGGGCTTCCATGATCAGAACCTGACCGCCAGCTATATGTGGCTGCGCTACTACCCTTGGATCGAAACGCTCGCCCAATCGATGACCGTCACCATCATGCTCTTCGGCGGCATCTTCCTCATCCGCGGCGAACTGACCAGCGGCGAATTTCTCGCTTTCAGCTCGCTCTCCTGGGCGGTCTGCGACCCCTTCAAGCAGCTCGGCCAATTGCTCAACGACCTCCAGCGCTTCTTTGCTTCGGCCAACAAGCTGATTGAAATCCAATCGGTCGATCCGAAAATCACCAACAAGCCGAACGCAAAGACCAGCTCTCAGCCGCTGAAGGGCGAAATCGAGTTCCGCAAGGTGGACTACCGCTTCTCCGGCCGTCCGGTGCTGGAAAACATCTCCTTCCATATCCGGCCGGGCGAGACGGTCGCTTTCATGGGCGAAACCGGCTGCGGGAAAACGACCATCATCAACCTCATCTCCCGGTTCTATGATGTGAATAAAGGGGAGATCCTCGTGGACGGCGTTGATGTCCGCGACTGGGATTTGCAGACGCTGCGCAAAAACATCGGCATGGCGACGCAGGACGTTTTCCTCTTCTCGGACACGGTGGATGGAAACATCGCCTACGGCGACCCGGAGCTATCGGATGAGCAGGTGCGCTGGTGCGCCTCCGCTGCCGCCGCGCAGTTCATTGACAGCATGCCGGAGGGCTATGAAACCATCATCGGCGAGAGGGGCGTCGGCCTCTCCGGCGGGCAGAAGCAGCGCATTGCGCTCGCCCGCGCGCTCGCTCTTTCCCCGCCCATCCTGATCCTGGACGACACTACCTCGGCGGTGGATATGGAAACCGAAAAATACATCCAGGAGCAGCTGGAGTCGCTCCCCTTCCCCTGCACCAAACTGATCATCGCCCAGCGCATCTCCTCGGTGAAAAAGGCCGACCGCATCGTTGTGCTCAAGGATCACCGCATCGTTGAATGCGGCAACCACCAGGAGCTGATTGCAAAGCACGGCTACTACTATGATATCTACCGCATCCAAAGCGGCATCGAGGAGGTGGCTCAGGTTGGCTAAGCGCAATAAGTTCGACATTGATGAAACCCTGGAAACCCCTTTTGATCTACAGCACTTCAAACGCAGCCTCAAATATGTGAAAAAGCACGCCCGGACGATGCTTTGGGCCGTTTCCCTCAGCCTTCTCTCCTCTCTGTTTTCGCTGACCACCCCCATCATGGCGCAGCGGGTGCTGGATGTGAGCGTTCCCAACAAGGACTACCGGGAGCTCGCGCTGATGACCGTGCTTTCGGCCGCCGCCATTCTGATCAGCATCTGGTTTGTACAGATCCGATCCAAGCTCATGGCTAAGGTGGGGCAGGACATCATTTTGGATATCCGCTCCGATCTGTTCGCCCACATGCAGAAGCTCCCCTTTACTTATTATGACGACCGCCCCCACGGCAAGATCCTCGTCCGGGTGGTGCAGTATGTCAACAACGTTTCCAACATGCTCTCCAACGGCATCATCAACTTCCTCTTAGAGATCTTCAATCTTATCTTCATCGCCGTTTTCATGTTTATCTGCGATGTGCGGCTGGCGCTGGTGGTGCTGGCGGGCCTGCCGGTCCTCTTTGTGATTATGTTCACCATCAAGCCCGCCCAGCGCCGCGCCTGGCAGCAGGTCTCCAACAAAAACTCCAATCTCAACGCCTATCTGCAAGAGAGCATCAACGGCATGCGCGTCACCCAGATTTTCACCCGCGAGGAGAAAAACCGCGAGATCTATGAAGGGCTGGCGGACCGCTCGCGCCGCGCCTGGTACAAGGCCGCCTTTATCTCCAACCTGGTCTGGTTCAGCGTTGAAAACATCTCCCAGGTGGTTTCCGGCTTTATCTATCTGACCGGCGTGCTGTGGGTCTATCCCGCCGTCTCGTTCGGCGTGCTGTATGCGATGGGCAGCTATACCTGGCGCTTCTGGCAGCCGATCAACCGCCTCTCCCAGATCTACAACGATTTTATCAACACCATCGCCTATCTGGAGCGCATCTTTGAAATGATGGATGAGCCGGTGCTCATCGACGATGCACCCGGCGCCACCGAGCTGCCGCCCGTCCGCGGCGAAGTGACCTTTGAAAACGTCACCTTCGGCTATGAAACGGATAAGCCCGTCCTGGAGAAGCTCAACTTCACCGTTAAGCCCGGCCAGAGCATCGCCTTGGTCGGCCCGACGGGCGCGGGAAAAACCACCGTGGTCAATCTCATCTCCCGGTTTTATGATGTGAACAGCGGCTGCATCCGCATTGATGGGGTGGATATTTCCAAGGTAACGCTCCATTCGCTGCGCAGCCAGATGGGCATCATGCTGCAAGACAGCTTCATCTTCTCCGGAACCATCGGCGACAATGTGCGCTATGGCCGGTTGGACGCCGATACCCGCGCCATTGCCGAAGCCTGCCGCGTGGTGCATGCCGACGAGTTCATTGAAGAGATGACCTACGGTTATGAAACTGAGGTGAAAGAACGCGGTGGGCGGCTCTCCCAGGGACAGAAGCAGCTCATCGCCTTTGCGCGCACCATCATCTCCGATCCTGCCATTCTGATTCTGGATGAGGCTACCTCCGCCATCGACACCAAGACGGAGCAGTATGTGCAAGAGGGCATTAACCATCTGCTCAAGGGGCGCACCTCCTTCATCATCGCGCACCGGCTTTCCACCATCAAGCACTGCGATCTCATCATGTATGTACGCGACCAAAACATCAGCGAATGCGGCACCCATGAGGAGCTGATGGCGAAAAAGGGCGATTATTGGCGGCTCTATACGGCGCAGCTTCAAGAGATGTAATGCGGGAGGGAGTCCCGGAGCTTACTGCTCCGCCGCGAAAACGCTAAACGCATTTCCGGAGGCTCCGGCTGCAAAACCTGAGGTTTTTGCAGCCGGAGCCTTTTTGCTTCTTCCGACGATTTTTCCCCGCCGCCGTGTTGACATAGCGAACGCCGCCTATTTTTTACAGCTCACCGGCGGCCCCTCTAAAAAACGGTTTGGCGCGAGGACAAAAGAGGCCGCGTCGTCCGCATGGAACCGATCAACGAACCAGACGCCAGGGCCATTTTCCCTCCCAATCAAACAAGCCGTTTATGAAACGCTGTGCGTTTCATAAACGGCTTCCTCCTTTTTAGCATGTTTTAGCCGGATGCACAATAAGATATAAAGCGGCCCGCTCCAGGAACAAAACGCTGCTTCACCGGGAACTGGGAACTTTCACCGACGCCGGAAGCTCCCTTGTCCGTACCGCGGGCTGCTTCCCCTTTGAAAACTCGCTTTTGCGACGCCAAAAAACTCGGTTTCGCTACAGCCGCTTTTCTTATTTTGCGCCTGCCGGGCCGTCCGGCAAGAAACGGAGGCTTACATGAACAACGGATGGTATCATCTGGAATCCAACAAAACCGGCCTGCTTTCCGCCAACCGGACGGAAGCCGCCCTCTCCTCTACCGATCGCTTCTATCAGGAGATGAAAACCGTCTATTCCCGCGCCCTGTCCGACGCCCTCATGGCTGCGCCCAAACCGGCCAAGGATCCCCCTGCGCCGCCGGAGCCCTCCGAAGAAGCCGTCTCCATTGCACAGAATGCGCCGGCGGCGGAAGAAACGCCCTCTCCCAGCGAACCGGCCGTTCCGGAAAAACGGCCGCCCACCCTGCACGAGATGGAACGATCCTTCCAAGAAAAAAACGCCGTTCCCCGGACCGCCTCCCCCTGTGAGGAGGATACCGCCCTCCACTCTTTAAGCGTGGGTCCCGGCAGCCCAGTGCTGCTACAGGATACCATCCTGCATGAAACGCTCGAAACCTTCGTCCATGAAAAGCTGGTGGAACGCGCCGTTCATGCCAAAGGGTTCGGCGCTCTCGGCTATTTTTTGACCGAGCGCTCAATGCAGGAATTTACAACCCTCTCCTTCCTGCAAACAGTGGGCAGGCGCACGCCGGTGGCCGCACGCTTCTCGCTGGCCGCAGGCGGTCCGGGAACCCCGGACACCTCCCGCAACATCCGCGGCTTTTCCACCAAGTTCTATGCGGAGGATGGGAATTTCGATCTGCTCTGCAACCACATCCCGGTTTTCCTGGTGCGCGACGCCATCCGCTTCCCCGAAGCGATCGCCGCCCTGCGGCCCTCCCCCGAAAGCGGCCTCTCCAGCCCGGAGCGCTTTTGGAGCTTTGCCGCCCAAGCGCCGGAGGCCCTCCATTTTATCACCTGGCTCTACTCGGATTATGGCACGATGAAAAGCCTGCGGCATCTCCCTGCTTCGAGCGTCAACGCCTATGTCTGGCGCGACGCGCAGGGCCGGCGGCGCTATGTCAAATACCACTGGCAGCCGGTGGAGGGCGCGGCCTGGCTGAGCCGCCAGGAGGCTGTGCGGCTGGCCGGTGAAAACCCGGACATCGCCGGACAGGAGCTCTATGAAACCATCGCTGCCGGAAACCCGGCGGAGTACCGGCTCAGCGTTCAAATCCTAGACCCCGCCGCCGCTTCCCAGCTCCCCTATCACCCGCTCGACTGCACCAAGCTCTGGGATGAGGAGCGCTTCCCGCTCCTGCCGGTGGGAAGGCTGGTGCTGGACCGCAATCCCACCGACTACCGGCAGCAGGTGGAAAAAATCGCCTTCTCCCCGGCCAACCTCCTTCCGGGCGCAGAGCTCTCGGAGGATAAGCTGCTGCAAGGCCGCTCCTTTATCTATTGGGATGCGCAGCGCTACCGGCTGGGAGCCGGTTTCCGGGAAATCCCGATAAACAGCCGCAGGAACCGCGCCCCCTGGTCGCCGGACAGCGAGGTAACAAGCGGAATAGGGGAAACCTTATCCGGCACGATCGAGCGCAGCGGCCTTCCGGACCCGGATAACTTTACCCAGGCAGGCGAGCGCTACCGCTCGCTTCCGGAGATTGAACGCGAACATCTGACGGAGAATATCGCCGCAGAGCTCCGCGCCGTCCAGCCGGATACCCGTTCCACCGTTCTGGGATATTTCCAGAAGGCCGATCCAGAGCTTGCGGACAAAATTCAAGAACAAATGTAGCCAAAAGGGCTGTTGCAAAATAGAGAAGAAACCTCCGGCTTGCAGAAACCTGAAAAACGGTGTTTTCGCGCCTTATGGCGCGAAATTCAGGGCGTAATCTTCGCCCTGAAAACCGTTTTTCCAAAGGGTAGTTACTCATAAAACAGTATCAACCAACAAATTGAAATAGGGTAGCTGCCATACGGGGTGCAGAAAAAGGCGAGTGAGAAACAAAGCGTTTCTTGTCCGCTTTTTTCATGCTCTTTGTTACGCAGTAGGGGCTGAGAAAGCCTTGATACAAGCGGCTTTGCGGGTACGTTTTCCGCGCGGCAAGGGTTTTATACCCTTTCCCTCAAAAACGCCTTTCTACTGCGTA
>JAAWDS010000033.1 GCA_022793895.1 Provencibacterium sp.
CGGAAGCGTCGTCGCCCGCGCGGTTGATCTTAAAGCCGCTCGACAGCTTCTCCAACGACTTCGATACCTGGCTGTTGTTCATCCCCAGCTGACGGTTCGCGTTCAGCGCCATGATGTTGCTTCTTACTACCATTCCCATTTTAATACCTCCATGTTGTCTCGGCCTCAGGAGCTTCCTATCCCCTGAATCGGCCTGTGGTTTATTTGCTTACCTTTCTTCTATTCCTTAACCGTCCCCCTGCACTGCGCACTTACAGGGGGGCGGCCAGAAACCTTTTTCTCCGGCGCTTCCTGCTGCCGGCCTTACCCTCTTTGCTCCGCTGTCTCCGGCCCTAATACCTTCGCCCACTTCGCTTCCATCTTCTCGATTCCGGGAAACAGCTCCCCGCGGACTACCGACACCTCCCGCGGCGCTTCTATCGCCACCTTCAGGTTGTTCCCCTGCCTTCCGCGGACGATCTTAATGAAAATTTTCCCATCGATCACGAGCGTTTCATTTAGGTTCCTTCCCAATACCAGCATCTTCAGACCTCCCTGTCTGTTCCATCAAGTATAGATAAAGTTACAGAAGCAATGGGCGGGCCTTGGGAGCAAAGTTCCCTAGTACACGAACAAATTCCGATAGTTTTGTCTTTTTATTGTGGATTCAAGCATAGAAAAAGCCCGTTGGCAAAACTATAGTTTTACCAACGGGCTTTATTGGCCTTCATTTTATCTATTCGTTCTCCTTCCGGAAAACTAAAGAGGAAAGGTAAAAATAAATTTCTTCTTTTCCTAAAAACGAAAGCGCCGCCCGGCAAAACAATGCCGGACGGCGTCCTCCTTCCTCCCGGACCGGGAGGTTATTTCATCTTCTCCAACGTTTCCCAAATGCCGTTGACATAGGTCGCGCCCAGCGCGCGATCGAAGAGGCCATAGCCGGGTTTTCCGGTTTCACCCCAAATCATGCGGCCGTGATCAGGACGGATGTAGCCGTCAAACCCGTTCTTGTGCGCCGCCTTCAGGATGCCCACCATATCCAGCGAGCCGCAGGGGGAGTAGTGCGCGCTCTCCTCAAAGCTGCCGTCCGGCAGGAGCAGAACGTTGCGGAAATGCAGGAAATGGATGCGGCCCATCGCCGAATACTTGTCCACAAGGTGAACGATGTCGTTTTCCTTCGCGCTGCCCAGCGAACCGGTGCAGAGGGTAAGCCCGTTATAGGGGCTGTCCACCAGCTTCAAGAAACGATCCAGGTTTTTCTCGCCGGTAATGATGCGGGGCAGGCCAAAGATCGGCCATGGCGGATCGTCCGGGTGGATGGCCATTCTCACATCGCACTCCTCGGCGACGGGAATCACTTCGCTGAGGAAATAGCGCAGGTTCTCCCAAAGGTCCTCTTCGGTAAGCTGGCTGTATTCCTCAAACACCTGCTTGAGGCTCTCCTTGGTGTAGCTCGCATCCCAGCCGGGAAGGCTGAGCTCGCCCGTGAGCGGATCCATCTTGGTAATCTGGTCCTGATAGTAGACCAATGCGTTCGACCCGTCCGGCAGCGGACGATCGAGTTGGGTACGCGTCCAGTCAAAGACCGGCATGAAGTTGTAACAAATGCACTTGATGCCCGCTTCGCCCAGGCGGCGGATGTTTTCTTTGTAATTCTCAATATAGCGCTCGCGGGTGGGCTTGCCGAGCTTGATGTCCTCGTGCACCGGCACGCTCTCGATCACCTCGAACTGTAGCCCTGCGCCTTCCACCTGCTTTTTAAGCGCAGCAATGCTCTCCCGGCTCCAGAGCTCGCCGGCCGGAACGTCATACACCGCCGTTACAATCGCCTGCATGTTGGGGATTTGACGGATCTTTTCCAGCGTTACCGGATCGTCGGAGCCATACCATCTGAATGATAGCTTCATAGCCTTCCTCCTGTTCCTAAACGGATTTTTGAACGAAAACCCCGGATGCGCTCCGGGACGGGCCCTCTGTTATAGGAAGCCCAATTTATTCCATCATACACGATTCATATTGCAAGAAGAACTGTCAAAATTGCTTGACACATTGCGAATCTTGCTATATGATAAATCTGTATTTCCGGCAAAGCCGTCCCGTCCCATCCGCCGGGCAAAAACGAGGAGGAAACGATTTTGAAGGCCGCCATTCATCCCTTCAGCCTGCGCCAGCAGATGCGGGGGGATCGTTTTGAGATCCACCGCTACCGTGCGCTCTCTCCCGAACCTGTGGAGCTGCACCATCATGATTTCTATGAGGTCTATTTCTTCCTCTGCGGCCCGGTGAGCTACCACGTGGAAAGCCGGACCTATGCGCTCGCGCCGCGCGACATTCTCTTGATCTCGCCGACCGAGCTGCATCAGCCGGTTTTTTCCGCCCAGAGCGCGGAAGCCTATGAGCGGATTGTGCTCTGGTTACAGCCCTCCTATCTCAAGGCGCTCTCCAGCGGGCAAAGCGACCTGCGCCGCTGCTTCGATGTGCTGGATCCCGGACATGTCAACCTCCTGCGGCCCGGCCCGGTCATGGGGCAGGCCCTCTTTGAGCGCGTGGAAGCGCTGATGGAGGCGGAGAAGGCGGGGGAAAACGGGGAATTTGGAGCAGATCTGCTCTGCGATGCCCACTTGATCGAGCTGCTCGTCGCGCTCAACCGGCAGGCGCAGCGCCAGCCCGCCCGTTATACCCTGCCGGATAGCCATAGCGCCCCCTTTGTCGCCAATGCCTTACAGTATATCGGCGAGCATTATGACTCGGAGATCTCCTTAGACGATCTGGCCGCGCGCTGTTTTGTCAGCAAATACCACCTTTCGCGCGAATTCCGGCGGCTGGTGGGCAGCCCGGTCTACCGCTATATCATCCAGAAACGGCTGATTATGGCGAAGCAGCGGCTTTTGGCCGGAGAAAGCCCGACCAACATTTACAGCAGCTGCGGCTTCGGAGATTACGCCAACTTCTATCGCGCTTTCCGCTCGGAATACGGCATCTCCCCCCGCGAGTTTGCCCAGTCCGCCCGAAGCTAGGGATATCCCTGGATGGGGAATCTGAAAATAGGCTCGCGGGAAAGCCCTACCGCCGGAACGCCTTGCCGGCCGGCAGCGGAAAGATGCGCAAGATTTCCCTTTCCCATCCTCCCATTCTGCGCTATAATAAGGAAGAGGAACCGGCAATCCGGTTCCCCTTGCGACATTTTAACAATACAGGAGGTTAAAAGCCATGTTCCAGGTAGAAAAGACCCGCTTTGGCGAATTTGAACAACTGGTGCTGCGCGACACCGAAGCCGGAACCAGCGCCGCTGTCGTCCCTGCCCGCGGCGGTATGCTCACTTCCCTTGTCCGCGACGGATATGAGTACATCTATATCCACGGGGAAAACTTCCACTCGGAGGAGCGCGCGCGCTGCGCTGTGCCCGTTCTCTTCCCCTGCTGCGGCCGCACGGTGGAGGAAACCTGGCGCTGGAACGGTAAGGAATATCCCATGGGCATTCATGGGTTTGTACATTCCTGTAGCTGGGAGCTGGCGGAGGAGAGCGCCAAGGACTGTGCCTCTGTCACCCTCGCGCTTTCCGCGGACGATTTTACCCGCAAAAGCTATCCTTTCGATTTCTCCCTGCGCCTGACCTATGCGCTCCGGGGCAATGCCGTTACCGTTTCCCTCCAGGTGGAGAACAGCGGAACGGAGCCCTTCCCCTTCACCTTCGGTTTCCATCCCTACTTCTGCGTGAGCGCACTGAAAAATGCGCGCGTTGAGGCGGATGCGTCCCTCATCGCCAAGCCCTCCACCACCGAGCTGCGGCCCTTTGAGGGCGGGGAATGCGATCTCCCGGCCGATATTGCGTTGGATTCCGTCTTGCTCTCCGGGGTTAAGAAGCGCGCCGTTCTGCGCGACAAAGGGAACGGTCGGTCGGTCACCCTCGACCTGGACGAAAATTATCCCTATATCATGCTTTGGAGCATGCCGGAACGCGACTGCTTCATCTGTGTAGAGCCCTGGAACGGGCTGCCCAACTCGCTGAATGACGGACGCTACCAAACGCTGGCCCCCGGCGCTTCCCACCAGGCGGCCTTTACCATTACGGTGGACTGAGGAAGTCTTTTTAAAATACAGGAAGGAAAAACAGATTCTGTTTTTCCTTCCTGTATTTCTATTATGCGCTTCTTTTCCCTTTTCAGCACCTGCTTCGCAGTCAAAGCTCCTCCTATTCCCCTTTCCCCGTTTATCCCCCGGCCGGTTTGCATCTCCGGCTGGCAGCCTTTAACCCCGGCAACGCTTTTTAAACGCCTCCTTTCCAACCTTCGCTTGAAAATTCAGGCAGCCGGTGCTAAAATAATGGGGTCTATTTTATAACGGGACAAAGGAGAGAGAAAATGCCGCTTCTTATTAATCACGCTATTCTACATACCATCGGCAACGACGAAGGTTCTTCGGTTTTTTCGGAGGTCGAACTGGATGTTGACAGCGAGACCTGCACCGAATTTGTCGGCAAGCATGTCCGCCGCCTTCTCCACAACGCAGGGGCAAAGGAGGCGACCTTTCAAGCGGAGTCCGGCGTTTATCCTCTAGTGAAAGCCTTTCAAAAGGGCGAGCTGCCCTTTCAGGCCATGGCCCGCCAGCTCTGTGAACGCCTGGCGCAGATCCTGGAGGGGAACGAGGATATTCCCCCGGCGGACGTCCTGGTAGCCGCCTTTGACAACGCAGGAAAATCCTACCTTGCCATTTTAAAGCTCAACTATGCCGAGTGCTACACCCACCGCGTGCTGCAAACCGAGGGCGGGGGAATGGGCACCCAGATCATTAAAAACTCCACGGTCCTCCCGCTGAATGCCGGGAAGGTGGAGGAAGCCTGCCTGATCCCCTATGATCCGATGATCCTGCGGGTCTTTGAAAAGCCGCACGCCATTCATGGAGAGTCTATCGAGTACTTCTCTCAGCTATTCCTGGAATGCGAAACCGGGATTTCTAAAAAGGACGCGGCCGAAACCATCCTACAGGTCGCCGATACCCTCAATGAAAAACACTTTGGCCGGGATGTCGAGCTGGAAGCGCGCGTGAAATGCGCGCTCATGGAAGAGGCGGAAACGGCCGAAGCCGAGGGGGAGGAGGAGATCCTCATTCTCGATCGGGTGGCTGAACGGATATTTCCCGATGAAGAGGAGCTGAGGGCTGAGTTTATCGCCGCGGCGGGAGAGGAGGGGCTGCCCCGCGAGCTTCCATTGGACAAGCCGTTTGCCCAGCGGGAGTTTAAAATGCAGCGCCTAAAGGCGGACAACGGCGTTGAAATCAAATGTCCCGCCCAGCTCTTTCAGGATCCGGATGCCGTTTCACTGGAAAACCATTCGGACGGCAGCTTTACCATCACCTTCAAGCATCTGCGTAGGCTGGAGTCCTAAAGAGCTCCCTCAACATACAGCAGCGCGCGGACGGGATATCCCGTCCGCGCGCCGTTTCCGATTTCTGAGCCCTACGGCCCCGCATCCGGATTCGTTCGCCGCACATCTAGGCCAGCTTCCGTTTACCGCGCCATTTTCCGCTGAAAAATCGCGTCACAAACAGGAGGGAGCGGAAAATCCAGTCGCAGACCATTGCCAGCCATACCCCCTGTACGCCGAGGCCAACCCCCAACCCCAGCAAGTAGCTCAAGCCCAGGCGAAAAACAATCACCGAAAAGATGGAGGAGGCCATGGTAAAGCGGACGTCGCTTGCCGCGCGCAGGGCGTTGGGCAGCGCGAAGGAGGAAGGCCAAAAGACGATGCCGCAGATGCCGTGAAGCATCATCAGCTGAATCGCTATCTCGGTCACTTCCGGAGAAAGATGATAAACCCTGGCTACCGCCGGCGAGAGGAAGGTGAGCAGGAGGCTCCAAGCCCCCATCGTCAAATAGGCTACCTTCATCAGCTTGAGCGTGTAGCGCTTCGCCGCCTCATAGTCTTCCGCGCCGACGCATTGGCCCACCACCGTTATCAGCGCCAGACCCATGGCGTTGCCGGGAATGACCTGCATCCCCGCCATGTTGTTCGCCACCGCGTTGGCCGCAATCGCCGCCGTTCCAAAGGTTGCCACCAGGCTCTGCACCAGAATCTTTCCCGCTTGGAAAAGCCCGTTCTCCAGACCGTTAGGGATCCCTATGTAGAGAATATTTTTCACCAGATTCCCACGAAATTCAAAATGAAGAAGTTGTTCCACATAGACGGGATTACTCGGATGACGGATGAGAACCAGCATAATGACCGCGCCAAGGACACGGGAGACCAACGTTGCCAGCGCCGCCCCGCGCACGCCCAATCCGAAGCCGAAGATAAAAATAGCGTTGCCGGAGATGTTCACCAGGTTCATCAGCACCGAAACCAGCATAGAGGCCCGTGAATTTCCCATTGCCCGATAGAGGGCGGCGCCCGCATTGAAGATCCCCAAAAAAGGATAGGAGAGCGCAGAAAGCAGAAAATAAACCTTCGCATTCTCCATAACCACCGGCTCAATCTGGCCAAAGATGAGGCGCAGAATATGCGTGCGCCCGGCGATGGAAAGCAGCATGACGCCAGCGGAAAGGGCGGCAATGGAATAAACCAGTTGTTTCGCCGCCGAGCATGCCTCTTTTCGGTCCCCGGCCCCCAGGTATTGGGAGGCGACCACAGCGCCGCCCGTCGCCAATGCGGAAAAAATACTGATCAGCAGCTGATTGATGGTATCCACCAGGGAGATCCCTGAAACAGCCGCCTCCCCTACTGAAGCCACCATCATGGTATCCGCCATGCCGATGGTCATAGCAAGCACCTGCTCAATCACAAGCGGGATGATTAGCCGGTATAAATCCCTAGTGGTAAACAATGCTCTCGCCTCCAAAATCTGCGGATCAATAAACTGTTTTCTAACCGCTGCTTGCCTCTCATTGTGCGCCTAAATGCCCCGAAAGGCAATAGGGCAGGCACTCTTTTGGTCCATTTTTCCTTTTCCTGTGCATTTACCAAAAAATTTCATAAAAGATTTTAAACAGGCACTGAAAGAATCTCGATTACTTGAAAACTGGCCGGAGCAAGGCTCCAGCCAGTTTTGTTTTTTTATCCTTTTATAGACTCTCCGGGAGAAGTCCGCTATAAAATCAGACATTCCCAGAGAACCCCTCCCGCCTAAGAGGCCGGCGGACTATAAAGCTGAGGAATACACCTAAACAGCTTAAGCCTTCGCCGCCTTTTTGCGCGCGGCATAATAGCGCTGCCAAGTGACCCAAAGCGGACCGGAGAGGCAGACCGAGGAATAGAAGCCCGCCAGGATACCAATCAGCAGCGGGAACGCAAACGAGAGGATCGAGGAGACGCCCCGTGTCAAAGCGACGATGCAGATGACCAACATCGCCGTAGCCGTGGTAATGGTGGTATTCATCGCGCGGGTCAGCGATTGGTTGATCGAGGTGTTAACCACGTCGCCGATATCCGCTTTGCGCCCAAAACGCTTCTCGTTCTCACGAACGCGGTCATAAACCACGATGGTCGCGTTGATCGAGTAGCCCAGAATGGTCAGCACCACCGCAATGAAATTATCGTTGATCGGGAACCGGCAGAGCACAAAGGTCAGGAAAACAATCATCGTATCGTGCAGCAGCGCAACCACGCACATAACGCCCGCGCTCCAGCCGCCGATGCGGCGGAAACGGAAAGCGATATAAACCACCATCAGCAGCGCCGCAATGGTGACGGCCACCAGGCACTTGCGGAAGAATTCCGAACCGATGGTCGGGTTCACATTGTTGACCGACACCGTTTCAATCCCGTTGTCCGGGTAGGCGGCGGTAATGGCGTCGGTCAGCGCGCCCTGCTCGTCCAGCGTCAGGCCGTCGGTGCTGGTGAGGGAAACCACATAGTTGGTTTCGCCTGTAGCCACGTTCGTCTGCTCCTGGAGTTTCACGCTCTGACCAAGGTGGGCCTCCACCGTCTTTTGAAAATCGGCGGCGTTCAGCTCTCCCGAATGGGAATAGGTGAGGATCGTACCGCCCTTAAACTGAATATCCAGGTTCACGCCGACAATCACCGCGGAAAGTAGCGTCAGCACCACCAGGCAGATGGAAACCACAAAGTAGATCTTTTTGTTTTTCATAAAATCTATCGTTCCGAGTTTCATTCGTCAACCCCCCCATACAGCCAGAGTTTGCGGAACGGCTTGAAGCGGGACAGCGATTTCAGCATGAGCTTGGTTGCGGTAACGCCCATTAAGAAATTGAGGATAACGCCGACGAGCAGCGTATACCCGAAGGAATAGATCGTGCCCGCCGTCGCCGGCCCGAAGATGCTGAACACCGGGCTCAGAAGCCTTGCAAACAGGCTGTCCGTCGGCCCGAACGCCCCCATCAGGATGACGGCGACGATGATCATGGTGATGTTGCTGTCAAAGATCGCCGTAAAGCCGCGGGTGAAACCGTTGTCAATCGCGCCGTCCAGCGTTTTGCCGGCGCGGATCTCTTCCTTCACGCGTTCCGCCAGGATGATATTGGCATCCACCCCCATGCCGATGGAGAGGATCATACCCGCAAGGCCCGGCAGGGTCAGCGTAAACGAGGGGATGCCCGGAAAATAACCGGTAATGCTAATGATGATGCCCGCCGCCTGGCCCGCCAGCGCGATCACCGCGATCGCACCGTTGAGCCGGTAAACAGCAATCATAAAGACCGCTATCAGGATAAAGGCAATCACGGCCGCCAGAAGCATCGCATCCTTCGCGCCCATGCCGAGCGTCGGGGAGATGGAGTTATAGTTTTCCGTTTCCAGCTTAAAGGGCAGCGCGCCCGCGTTGATCTTATCGGCCAGGCTTTTCGCTTCCTCCACCGAAGCCATGTTGGTGATGACAGCCTTGCCATCCGGAATGTGGGATTGAACGCTCGGATAGCTGATAAGCACCTCATCCATCCAGATGCTGATAACGCCGGTCCCGGCCAGCCGGGCGGTCGCCTCCGAGAAGGCTTCTGCCCCCTCGCTGGTCAGCTCCAGCGAAACCATCGGCGCGCTGGTCTGGCTGTCCACAACGGCTGAGGCGCTCTTTACCATGCTGCCCGAAAGGATCACCGTATCGGCCGTGATACCGGTGGGCAGGCCCGCCTCATCGAGCTCGATCCCCTCGCGGAAGGTCAAAAGGGCGGTCTCCCCCAGTTCCCGGATCGCCGCCTCCGGATCGAAATCGGTTTCATCCGCCCTCCAGGGGAACCGGACGATAATCCTATCCTTCGCGGTGTCCTTATAGACCTCATAGTCGGTAATGTTCTGATTGATTAACCGGGTTTCAATGACCGCCTGCGCCGCGGAGAGTTCATCCTCCGTCGCGTCAACGCCTGCGGGCGGGGTGAAGGTAACGTCCACGCCGCCGCGGATATCAATTCCCCAACGGATGCTGTCCGCGCCCTTGATCCATACCTTGGACACGTCGCCATATTGGGTGGTGATACCGGTCAATGAGGTTACAGTCAGAAACACAATCAGCAAAGCAACTATGAAAAACACCGGTTTGCCAACTTTTTTCATCTGAAAGCCTCCCATGTAGTGGTAAGCGCACAATCCATCCTCCTGGGAAAATTTCTCCCAACAAGACAGGACAAAGCGGAAATGCGCTTGTTCAGCAGATTTCCGCTCCGACGGGCGCGGGAAGCCGGCGCTTCTTTGCTCCGCGCTGTTTATTTGGCACTCATACGGTAAATTATAGTAAATGCGGCAGGAAAAGTCAATCTTTTATTTTTTGTGCGGCAGCCTATCCGGCAGAAAACCCGGCGCTGCGGAAAAAACCGTCCTTCCTCAATGACGCCTTAACCTGTATTATACCCCAACCTGTCCCAGATAGCCGCGCCCGCCTCAAAAACGGCCGCGTCCTTCCTCAAGCAGCTTGCCGGACGGCAAAAACGGTGCGTTGCAGAATGAAGTTCTGCAACGCACCGTTTTTCTGGTTCCTGCAAGCCGGAGGATCGGCTCGACCGGAGGTTTCTTTTCTATTTTGCGGGCGCGCCCTTCTATCCACAGATTTTCCAGCGTTCTATTTTTTGCTGTCCATATACCGCCGGTAGGCTTCGCGCAGCTCTTGCGCCTTCTCCTCCGGGCTGGTGGGGTTGCAGTGCGCCCAAGCGCCGGTCTCGCTCGAAGCGTTGAATTTCTGCTTGTCGGCGGCGCGCATCGGCGGGAAAAATTCAATATGGAAATGGTAGTAGGCCGAGGTGTCGCCGCTGTTGACCGGGCCGTTGTGCATGCACATCATATAAGGGAAGCGGTAATCAAAGAGATGATCGAGCATCCCCGCCGTATCGCGGATGGTCGTTCCCAGCGCCGCGCGCTCCTCTTCGGTAAAGTCGGTGATATACTGCACATGCCGGTTGGCAAGGATATACACCCCGTAGGGATATTCGGTAAAGAAGGGCAGAAAAACGGTAAAGTGCTCGTTTTGGAAGATCACCCGCTTGCCAAACTTCCGCTCGTTCTCCAGCAGATCGCCGAACAGGCAGGCGCCGGAGTGATCCTCGTGGTACTGGCGGGCGTTGCGCAGCTCCAGTTCGAGCTTTTTGGGAATGAACGAGTAGCCGTAAATCTGGCCGTGCGGGTGCGGCATCGTCACGCCGACCACATCGCCCCGGTTTTCAAAGATAAACACATATTTGATCTTCGGATCCTCCCGGAGCGCCTGGAAGCGCTCGCACCACAGGTCCACCAGTTTGCGCATATGCCCGTCCGAAAGCTGGGGCAACGTGGTGGTGTGGCCGGGGGAGTAGAGGATGACCTCGCACTTGCCATAGGCTTCGCGCACCTTGAAGAAATCGTTGGCCACATCGTCGGGGACCGGCGGAGTCTGGGAGAGCGCCGGGAAATCGTTGTCATATTTATAAACGTCATAGTCTTCCGGCACCTGGCCCGATCCGGGGCAGAAGGGGCACCAGTTTTTAGGCATCTGCGGGCGCGCCTGCCGGTGGGAAGCGATCATCACCCAATCGCCAATCAGGGGATGCCATCTGAGTTCCGCCATTTTAACCTCCATTTCTTGCCGGACAAAGCCGCCCGGCAGACACAAATCTTTTCTGGATCACGACGCTTTATTGGCCAAGGGTCTCGGTCACTTCGCACATCCCAATAGGGCGGATCTGGAGCACATGGCAGCTCCCCGCACCATAGACGCTTTCGATCGCCTCGCGGTAGCCTTCCAGCTTTTCCTCCGGCACATAGGCTTGAATCGTACCGGCGATACCGCCGCCATGCACCCGCCAAGCGCCGCAGCCCGCGAGCAGCTTTTCCGAAAGAGCCAGCGCTACCGTCAGCCCCTGATGGGCGGGATCCGCCGGAGAAAACAGGTTTTGCAGATAGGCCGCAGAGGAACGCCCCGAAGCGATTACCAGCTCCAGAAAGCGCGGGAAATCCCCCGCTTCCAGCGCGGCCGCCTGCTGCGGCGCCCGATCGTTGTCCTCATAAAAATGGATGGCGCGCGCTACCGCACGGTTGGAGACCTTCGGATAGAGGCTACCGAGCTGCTGGTAAAAGGTTTCCTTCGGCACCTCGCGCAGCACCTGCTTGCCAAAGCAAGCGGCCACCTCCTGCATTTCCTGGGGAATGGCGGCATAATCCGCCGTTAGATCGGCATGGTTGCCGCCCGTATCGACGATGCACAGCCGGTAGCCGCTCTTTTGCAGATCAAAATCCACCTTGCGCACAGAAGGGCGATCCAGATTCTCAAAGTCAATCGCCACAAAACCGCCCACGGCGGACGCCGTCTGATCCATCAGCCCGCTGGGCTTGCCGAAATAGACATTCTCCGCATATTGGGAAATCTTCGCCGCCTCCACCGGAGGAACGCGCCCCTCATTGAAAAGTCCGCTGAGTATGGCGCAGACAAGCACCTCGAAGGCCGCCGAAGAGGAGAGGCCGGAGCCGCCCAGCACGTCGGAGGTCGTGTAAGCGTCAAATCCGCCGATGCGGTAGCCGAGGGCCAGGAACCGGGCGGCAACGCCCCGGATCAGCGCACAGGCTTTCCCCTCCTCCTCCGGGCGGGCCTCCAGCGCGTCGATACGCACCTCATCGCGCGGATACCCCTTCGACTGAATGCGGATCACCCCGTCGTTATTGCGGGAGGCGACGCCTATTACATCCAGATTCACGCTGGCGGCCAGCACCCGCCCGCGCTGGTGGTCGGTATGGTTGCCGCCCACCTCGGTGCGTCCGGGCGCGGAAAAAAGCTGGCAGGCGCGGCCGGCGCCGAAAAGCGCGTCAAATTCTTTCAGGGCGTCGAGATAGCGGGCGCGCTGCTGCGCTTCGCAGCCCGCCCCATAAAGCCAAGCAAAGGGGCGGTCAAAGGCGCCCGACTGGATTTCTTCGGAGAAATTCCGTACTTTATTCACAAAGTTCCCTCCAACACGATTGTTTTTAAGCGGCAACAGCGGCGCGCAGGCGATCTTCTCCATTATCTTTATCCTACCGCTTCCGGACGGCTATTGCAACGGGAAATTGGTGCGCAATCATGGATTTTTGTTGCAAAACCAGGAAACGCTGTAGTATAATAATTCTGACGTCTATTTATCGGGCCGGCAGATGGGGGAAGGCCTTCTAAGGGCTCCCTCGCCCGCCGGATTTTTCCCGCCAGGAAACGGAGGGCCGGAATGGGCGAAACCTTTAAATTTTCTTACAAGGACCGCACCCGCGAAAGCCTGACGCTGGGGGTCTACAACTGCGGAGCGCAGAAGTGCGGTCCGGGGGAAGCCTGGGGCGAGGGCGTGCGCGATCATTACCTTATCCATTATGTCCGGTCCGGCCGCGGCTGCTACCGGACCGGTGAAGCGCTCTATACGTTGGGAGAAAACGATCTGTTCATCGTCTATCCCGGCGATCCTATCCGCTATTGGGCGGATGAGGAGGAGCCGTGGGAATACGTCTGGGTGGGCTTCAATGGGAGTGAAGCGAACTATCTTCTAAAGCGCACCGATTTCCAAAGGAACCGGCCGGTGCTGCACTTGGAGGATGACCGGCTGCGCCCCGCTCTGCAAGCGATTCTGGACGCCCATGGCGGCTCCCTTTTCCATCAAACGCGCATGATCGGGCGGCTCTATGAATTTTTATCGCTGCTCATCGAGCTCTCCTCCTCCGGCGGGGCGCCGGAGGGCGGCTTCGATTATGTGGGGAGCGCCACCAAGTTTATCGCTTATAACTACGCTTCCCCCATTGATGTTTCCACCATTGCGCAGAATATCGGCGTGAGCCGCAGCCACCTCTACCGGGTGTTTGTCAAATCGCTGGGAGTGACGCCCAACGAGTATCTGACCCGTTACCGCATCTCGCAAGCCTGCGCGCTGCTGGCAGGCAGTTCATTACCCGTCAGCTCGGTCGCCAACTCGGTGGGGTATGAGGATCCCCTCTACTTTTCCAGAGTTTTTAAGCGCATCACCGGCCTTTCCCCCCGCGCCTACCTAGCCGGACGCCGCGCCCCGGAAAGCGCAGAGAGCGGCTCCCGGCAGCCTTAAAACAAGAAAGGAAACGAAACGATGCTGGAAAAATATCTAAGCGTTTTTATCCTATCCATGGTGCCGGTGATCGAGCTGCGCGGCGGAATGATTACCGCCGTTACCGTGCTTGGCTTACCGCTGATCCCTTCTTACCTGGTCTGCGTTCTGGGCAACCTTCTCCCCGTCCCTTTTCTGCTGCTGTTCGTGCGGGTGGTGCTGGGCTGGTGCTGCAAGCTGCCTAAGATCGGCGGCTGGTTTCAGCGTATTTGGGATAAAGCGGAAGAAAAGGCCCAAAAAATCGGAAAGTGGGAGCTTTTAGGGCTGCTCGTTTTCGTGGCCGTCCCGCTCCCAGGTTCGGGGGCATGGACCGGATCGCTGATCGCCACCATTCTGCGGCTCAAGCCGCGCTATGCCTTTTGGGTGATTGCCGCAGGCGTGCTCATCGCCGGCATCCTCATGGGACTCATGTCCTTCGGGTTGCTTGAGGTCCTTCAGGCGGTATTTGCCTGATCTTATAGCTGCCGGACGGCAGCCATTTTTCACATGCAAAGCCCCTAAAAAGCAGGAGGGACGGTTATCATGAACGAACAACAGACGGAGCGCAATCTGATGGAAAATATCCTATCCTTATTAAACCGGCCGAACCCTGAACCTGCAAAGGATCCGAATGAAAGCGGCAAGCAGGCAGAGGAAACCTTATCCGCCTCGCCCGACCTTCGGGCGGCCCAGGCCATCATAAAATTCATGGATGAAATGCCGGGCGGCTTCCTTATTTATTATGCAGACGATACCGGATCGCTTATCCATGCCAACCGGGCGCTGTTGCGGATCTTCCAGTGCGATACGATGGAGGATCTGCGAAAGCTGACCGGCAATTCCTTCAAAGGGATGGTGCATCCGGAGGATCGGGCCGCGGTTGAACAGAGCATATGGGAGCAGATTTCTCACAGTCAATACGATCTGGACTATGTAGAATACCGGATTATCCGAAAGGACGGCGTCATCCGCTGGCTGGAGGACTACGGGCACTTTATCCACAGCGAATCTGTGGGCGATATTTTCTATGTGTTCGTCAGCGACGCCACCGAGAAAAAGAAGCGCCAGCTCATGGAAAAGGCCGCCGTCCTCTCCGAGAAAGAGCAAAGCCAGCAAAAATTGCAGGATTTAATGGAGGAATACGATAAAGAAAGGGATCGCATCCGCCAGGAACACCTGCGGCGGCTGGAGGTGATTGAAGGCTTAAGCATCAATTACGATTCTATCCTCTATGCGGACTTGGATGAGGATACCATCCTCCCCTACCGGTTAAGCAGCCGGACCAAACGGCAGTTCGACGAAGACTTTCAGCTCCGCAGCTTTGTCTGGTATGCCAACGATTACATCCAAACCTGGGTGCATCCGGAGGACCGGGAGATGATTTCCAGGGTAATGGCCCCGGACTACATCCGCGAGAAATTATCCTCCAGCAAAACCTACTACATCAATTACCGGGTGCTTTACCAGAGGGAAACGCAGTATTTGCAGCTTCGCATTGTCAACGTAGGAAACAACGCCGGCAATGGCGGACACGTTTCCCAAATCGTGTTGGGACACCGCCGGATTGACGAGGAGTTCCGGCGCGAAATGGAGCAGAAGCAGATGTTGGAGGAAGCGCTGAACAATGCAAACTTAGCCATCGTCGCTAAAAACACCTTCCTCTCCAATATGTCCCACGACATACGGACGCCGCTGAACGCGATTTTCGGGTTTACCGCCCTGATCAAAAAGAATACGCGGGACATGAATGCAGTCCGCGGTTATCTGGATAAGATTGAAGCCTCCAGCAAGCAGCTCTTGAACCTCATCGACAAGGTGTTGGAGCTCTCCTGGACGGAGTCGAAGGATCACGTTATGGAGGCCGCATGCAGTATTCCGGACACGGTGGAGGAGATTTATCAATTTCTGCTTCCCCAAGCGGCTGAAAAGGACATCACCTTCTTTGCCGACTGCACGGCTTTAAAGCACCGCGACGTTTATACCGATCCGGAGAGGCTCAAGCAGCTCCTTCTGTATCTTGCCAACAATGCCGTCACCTATACCGAACCCGGCGGCCGGGTGGATATCATTGCGACGGAACTGGAAACGCTGCCGGGGAACCGCGTTGCCTACCAATTCGTGGTCAAGGACACCGGTATTGGGATCAGCAAGGATTTTTTACAGCACATCTTTGAACCGTTTGAGCGGGAGCAGAACACCACCTTGAGCGGCATCCACGGCATCGGCCTGGGCCTGACGATTGCCAAAAACATCGTCGAAATGATGGAAGGAACCATAGCGGTGGATAGTACGGTGGGCCAGGGCAGCACCTTCACCGCCACCCTTCATTTCCACATACAGGATCAGCCCCTCCCTGCTTCCGGCAGCGCCCATGAAAACGGCGTTTCTCACCGGGGACGGCGGATTCTGGTGGTGGAGGACAATGAAATTAATCTGGAGATTGAAACCGAGATCCTTCAGGAAATGGGGTTTGACGTTGCAACGGCCGCCGACGGCAGCATTGCGGTTGAAATGGTAAAAAACGCAAAGCCCGGAGATTACGATCTCATCCTGACTGATATTCAGATGCCGGTGATGAACGGCTGGCAGGCGGCGCAGGAAATCCGCAAGCTGGAGAATCCGGCATTGGCCTGTATCCCGATCGTCGCGCTCTCGGCCAACGCCTTTGAAAGCGACCGGAAAATGTCCCTCGAAAGCGGTATGGAGGCGCACCTGACCAAGCCCATCGATATCCCGATGCTGACCGAAACGATTACGAGGATTCTGCAAAGATAAACAGAGACGTCCGCAAGATGCCGGACACCGTTAACCGGTTTCTTCCGTATCCTTGCGGGCGTCTCTTTGTTCTTATAGACCTGAATGTAGAAATCGTTCATGCGGGGCGTAACAATTGGTTCGATCAAAATTTGAAAAAGCCGGGGAAGGTGGTCAAATTGGAGAAGCCGAATATATTGTTCATCCTGTTAGACGATATGGGGTGGAGGGATCTGCACTGCACGGGTTCCGATTTTTATGAAACGCCCCATATCGATCAACTGGCGCGAGAGGGCATGGTTTTCCCCAACGCCTATGCAGCCTGCCCGGTCTGTTCGCCCTCTAGGGCCAGCTATCTGACCGGAAAATATCCGGCAAAGGTCGGCGTAACCGACTGGATCAGCATGGGAAACTTCCATCCCATTCGCGCCAAGCTGGTGGAAGCGCCCTACCTAAAGCACATTCCGGTTGGGGAAAAGACCATTGCCGCTTCCTTGAAGGAGCAGGGCTATGCCACCTGGCATGTCGGCAAATGGCATCTGGGCGGGGAAGATTACTACCCGGAGCGCTTCGGGTTTGAAAAAAATATTGGCGGCTGCTCCTGGGGCAGTCCCTACCAGGGCTATTTCAGCCCCTATGGCATCCATACCCTGCCGGACGGCCCGGAAGGGGAATATCTCACCGACCGAATAACCGACGAGGCGATAAAGCTCATCCAATCGGAGGAACGCCGCCCCTTTTTCCTGAGCCTTTGTCACTATGCGGTGCATATCCCCATTGAAGCCAAGGAAAAGGACATGGAGCGTTTCCGCCGGAAAGCCGAAAAGATGGGGCTGGATAAGGCGGAGGCTCTCGTTCCTGGAGAAGCCGCTCCTACCGGTAAGGGGAAGAGGGTCATCCGCCGGATGGTGCAGTCCGACCCCGCTTATGCGGCCATGCTCTGGAATCTGGATGAGAACATCGGCCGGCTGATGCAGGCGCTGGAAGAAAGCGGCAAGGCGGACAACACGTTGGTCGTCTTCACCTCTGACAATGGAGGGCTGGCTACCGCCGAGGGTTCCCCCACCTGCAACCTTCCCGCCAGAGACGGCAAGGGCTGGATGTATGAGGGCGGGACAAGAGTTCCTCTGATCATCCGCTATCCCAAAAGGATCCGTGCCGGCAGCCGCTGCCTGACGCCCGTGACCACGCCGGATTTTTACCCTACCTTTATGGAGCTCACCGGAGCGCAGGAGGCGCTTCCGGAGGGAATAGACGGTGTCAGCCTGCTGCCGCTGTTACAGGGAGGCGCTATTGCAGAGCGTCCCATTTTCTGGCACTACCCGCACTATGGGAACCAGGGAGGAACGCCGGGCGCCTCTGTGGTGCTCGGCCGCTACAAGCTGATTGAATTTTTTGAAGATAACCGTTGCGAGCTGTATGATATTGCCGCCGATTTTGGCGAGCATCAGGACATTGCCGCCCAGCAGCCGGAAACGGCGGCCCGTCTTCGCGGGCTGCTGCACCAGTGGCAGAAAGAGGTTGGCGCTCTGTTCCCCACTGTGAATGAGCAAGCCGGACCCTGCTGAATCTCTTCCGCATCTTCGTTGAATATGGGAAAACCCTGTTTCCATCAATCTGCCCCCGGCGAAGCCGGGGGCAGATTGATTTTGCTTGTCTCTTTACAGGCATATGCGGCCGGGAACCGGCGTCTCTGCGCCGTCCTGTCCGTCCCCTGCAAAGCCCGCTGCTTGTACGGCGCACATCCTTCTATTCATAGCGCAGCGCCTCGATGGGATCGAGCTTTGCGGCCTTGTTGGCCGGATAATACCCGAAGAAAACGCCAATCGCCATGGAAAAGCAGACCGCGATGATCACAATGGATATCGAGGGCCAGCCGGGGAAGCCTAAGAGCGTCGAGCCCAGCCGCCCCAGCCCGGTCCCCAGCGCAACGCCGATGGCCCCGCCAATCAAGCAGATAATCATCGACTCAACAATAAACTGTATCCGTATCGCGCTGTTCTTCGCGCCCAACGCTTTGCGCGTGCCGATCTCGCGGGTCCGCTCGGTCACCGACACCAGCATGATGTTCATCACCCCGATGCCGCCAACCAATAGGGAAATCCCCGCAATGATGCCGATGGCAATGCTCATCGTCCCCAGCATGCCGGTCAGCTGCCCGATCATGCTGTCCATCGAATAGGCTTCGATATCATAGTTCAGATTACTGCGGTAGAACCGGGCGAAAAACGCCTTGGAGCGCTCGCGGAACTGCTCAAGGTTCACCCCGTCCGCCGCCTTGATCTGCATATAGCTGTAGCCCTCCGGGTTGCCGGTGATCTTGAGGGAAACCGGCAGCGGAATATAGACGTTGGTCGATACGTCGCCGGTCATCGCCTGCATCATGCCGCTGATTTCATATTTGTAGACGCCCGTAACGGCAAAGGTTTCGATCTCATCGCCCATCTGCACCTTAATTTCCCGGCCCAGGGCGTCCTGCGGGCTAAGGCCCGGAAACAGCTTCTCGATAAATTTATCCGAGATAACGGCGACGTTTTTAGCGCCCTCTACCTCCCGATCATTCAAAAAGTGCCCCGCAATGAGATCGAGGTTCACCGTGCCGAACGCGTCGGCATTGAGTCCCTGTACGTCGCAAACCGCACGGTTGCGCCCATTCTTCGCCTGGCCGGAGCCGGTGTAATCCGTAAGGGCAATCGCCTGGATCTGTCCGGCAAACGCTTCCCGGTAACGGAGAACCATCTCGTCGGTTATCAAGTCCTCGTCAGAAATCCGGCTTCCCGATCCGCTCACATTGCCGCGGTATTCGCCGTTCTCATCCGGGCGGTTCACCAGCCCAAGCTGAATGCTGTTGGCGCCCATGTCGTTCATCACGCTCGTTACCGAGGCGGTCATCGAATCGCCGACGGTGACAATCGCGAGCACCGACCCGATGCCGATGATGATGCCGAGCATGGTCAGCAGCGCGCGCATCTTGTTGGAGCGCAGCCCGTTGACGGCCAAAGCAATGTTTTCAATGAGCTGCAAGAGCTCCGCCCCCTTTCTCCCGGCCGATCACCTGTCCATCGCTGATGGTAATGATCTCTTCCGTTTCTGCGGCCAGCTCCGGGTTGTGGGTAATTAAAACGATGGTTTTCCCCTGCTCGCGGTGGAGCGTATGGAACAGATCCATCACCAGCCGCCCGGTCTGCGAGTCGAGCGCGCCCGTCGGCTCATCCGCCAAAATGATGGCCGGGTCGTTGGCCATTGCCCGCGCAATGGCCACCCGCTGCTTCTGTCCGCCGGAAAGCTCGTTGGGCATGTGCTTCATCCGCTCCCCCATCCCCACCAGCTCCAGCAGCTCCCTGGCGCGCCGGCCGCGTTCCAGCATCGGGACGCCGGCATAGAGCATCGGCAATTCCACATTAGAGAGCGCCGTCGTGCGGGGAATGAGGTTGAAGGTCTGGAAAACAAACCCGATTTTGCGGTTGCGTATCTCCGAGAGCCCCCGGTCAGGCACATCGTGCATCTCCACCCCGTCCAGGGTATAGGCCCCCTCGGTGGGCCGGTCCAGCGCGCCGATGATGTTCATCAGGGTGGATTTCCCGGAGCCGGATGCGCCGACAATCGAAAGGAACGCGCCCTTTTTTACCTCCAGGTCGATTCCCTTGAGGATTTCCAGCTCGTTGGGCTGGCCGATGTAGAACCGTTTATAGATGCCCCGCATTGAAATGATGGTTTTCTCCCCTTCCGGAGCGATTTCCGGACTGCTGGGAGACATTTTTTTCTCTTCACCCATGCTTTTAGCCCTCGCTCTGCCCGGAGGCGTTCTCCTCGCCGTCTGAAGAGCTCTCGCCGTCCGCGTCCCCGCCGTCCGCATTCTCCTCCGGCTGCGCCTGCACGGCCAGCGCCTCGCCCAGATCCGCCATACCCGCAGAGGGCAGCGCCGCAACCTCCATCCCGTCGGTGACCATCCCTGGATCGGAGACGATGGTATCCCCTTCCTGTAATCCGTCCGACTGGATTTCAATGTAGAAATCGGTTTCCATCCCGACCTCCACTTCAACGGCGGTAGCCACCTGTTTCCCATTCTCACCGGGGCGCAGGACATAAACGACGGTCCGGCCGGAGGCGTCCGCCGTCACCGCATCATAGGGGACCGCCCAAACGTTTTCCTTCTTTTCGGTGACGATATTCAGCCGCACGTTCATCCCGATGCGCAGCCCGGCGCCGGTGGAGAGCAGGGCGACATCCGTCGGAAATTCAATGGCGCCGCTCGCCGTCTGCCCATTTTCTCCCTTGCGGGCCGTTGGGTAAATCTTGGCCACTTTGCCCTCAAATTCCGTTTCGCCTGTCGCATCCGACTTGATGAGCGCCGGCATCCCTTCCCGCACCTCTGCAATGTCATATTCCTTCAGATTGGTTTTAATGACTAGATCCTCGGTGTCCTCAATGACGAACATCAGACCGTTTCCAGACGCGCCCTCCTTGGCATATACCGCTGTTACGGTTCCGGAAATAGGCGCCGTAACGGCCGCATCGGCCAGCTCCATCTGCATGCGCTTGAGTGAAATCTCATCCGCATAGAGATTCGCCTCCAGCTTGGACTGGGCAACCGAATCCTCCAGCGATTCCAGCGAGCGATCCGCTTCTGTTTCCGCCAGGTCCACCTGATCCAAAGCGTTCCGGTAGCTGAGGCGGGCGGATTCATAGGCGTTCAGCGCGCTTTCCCGCGCCTCGCGCAGTTGGCTGAGTGTGAGGCCCGATGCGCCATATGTAATTTCGTCCTCATCCCACCAGCCGTGATCCTCGTCGTCATCCTCGTCCCGCTCTTCGTCATACTGCTTTTTCGCGCGGTTATAAGCGTCGTTGGCATTCTCCATCTGGAGTTTCGCAAGCCTGAGCGCGTTCTCCGCGTTCACCAGTCCGGCTCCGCGCTTGCTGTCCAGGTCCCGCTGCGCCTGGTCCAGCTTGCGTTCGCTGGAGGAAAGGCTGAGCTGGGCGGCGGCGCGCTGCTTGTTGATGAGGGCGGTCTTTTCTTCAATATCCATTTCCAACCGTTCGGTGTCCAGCTCCATCAGAAGCTCTCCCGCTTCCACCCGGTCGCCAACCTCTACATAGACCTCTTTGATCGAGCTGCTCGACATGCTGTAAACATCGGTATAGGAGGCGCTCTCCACCGTCCCGGTCGCGCTGACCCGGTTGGCCAGCTCGGTCCTCGTGAGCGGAATGGCCGAAACCGGCAGGACTGTATCTCCCTGCCCGCGCTTCACCATTGCCGTCACGCCAACGGCCGCCACCGCCAGCACGCACAGAAGAATAACCGTCCTCTTCTTGGGCTTTTTCATCGTTCTTCTCGTTCCTCCTTTGGAAACCCCTTTGCCCGGATGGGCTTAGGTTTCCGCTCTGCTTCTTTTTCCGCCCGCATGGGGTTGCTGTTACCTGATAAACTGCCACGTCTGAGGATATCACAGAAAAATTAACGGTCCGCTAACAATTGGCGCTTATAAAATCCACACCTGTAAATCATGTATGAATTCTTTTTCCATCCGGCTTCTCTGTGCGGCTTTGCCTCCTAAGCAAAATAACCTAAGTTTTAAAGGATTACGCTTACCCGCTCTCTTGCCTGCTTGCTCCCTATATGCTATACTAAAGACAGCAAAGGGGGGATACGATGTCAGACGAACAGATTCTGCAAGCAATGGGTCAGTTGATCCAACCCGTGCTGGATAGGCTGGACAGGCTGGAAAAGGGCCAAGAGGAGCTCCATGTTGAGGTCGCTGCTCTCAAAAAAGGCCAGGAAGAGCTCCGTGCTGAGGTTGCCACTCTCAAAAAAGGGCAGGAAGAGCTCTGCATCCGGGTCGGCAACTTGGAAAAGGGCCAGGAAGAGCTCCGCGCCGAGGTTGCCACTCTCAAAAAAGGCCAGGAAGAGCTCTGCACTCAGGTCGGCAATCTGGAGAAGGGCCAGGAAGAGCTCCGCGCCGAGGTTGCCACTCTCAAAAAAGGCCAGGAAGA
>JAAWDS010000034.1 GCA_022793895.1 Provencibacterium sp.
ATACAATTAGAACCAATCATAAATTTTGGTCTGTTATAGTGTTCATTATCTCTTTTTTAGTTGGGCATTCTATCATTACAGCATTGAAAGGTGTCTTATCATTATATTTTTTAAATTAGCTTAGATAAAGCGGAAAAGGGAAAGCAGGTTTCCAGGCGGAGGAAAGGGTTGTCGAGCTGGAATGGCGGGAGTATAATGCGTATAACGAGCTGGAGAGGCTGTGGCAGGATGGGAAGGAAGAGAAGTACTGGTACCGTCCGGACGGGCTGAGAGAGAGCAAGGAGTGGAAAGGGAACAGACGCTACCATATCTGGGATGGAGAAGAGATGGTAGGGGAGTACAATGGGAACGGGAGCGTAGCGGGGAGATATATCCGAGGGATCAACCTGATAGCGAACGAGCTGGATGGGCAGAGGCAGTATTATCTGTTGCTAGTTCAATAACAAACCGCAGCCTCAGGCTTCCCATTATGGGAAGCCTGAGGCTGTAGCCTTCTTCACAATCGTTTTCTCCCGCTTACTTTCCATAAACGCCCGGATCGGGGCTGTGGAAGCTCTCGAACCAGTAGCCTTTCGGATGCACCTTGACCCGGTAGCGGTGGCGCGGCGCGGGAATCGGATCCTGCGCGCGCAGGATGGCGGCGCTAAGCCCGGCGAGCATTTCAGCCTTTATGGCGGTGTGCTCCGGGGAATCCCAGAGGTTATGCACCTCATGCGGATCCTCCGGCAGATAATAGAGATAGCCGCTGCCCATCATATCGAGCTGCACCTTGTAATCTCCCTTGCGCGCCATGCGCACCTGTCCGGCCTGCGTCCAGGTGTTCAGGCAGTCGAAGGTGTCGTAGCACTTGGTCGCCCCCTCCGCGATGGGGTCGAGCGCATCGTTTTCATCCCAGTAGAGCCCGGAAAAGCCGCTCTCGCTGTAGGCCACGTCCCATTCCCCTTCCGGGATGTCCCGCCCTTCGAGCAGCGGCAGCAGGCTCTTGCCCTGGCAGCCGAACGGGAGTCCGGCCCCGATGAGATCGCAGACGGTCGGGAGAATGTCCACGAGACTGACCATCCGGCCCGGAACCTTGCCCTGCGGCGCTACCTGCGCGCCGCCGAAAACCATCGGAATGCGGCAGAGCGCCTCGCAGAGATCCGGTCCCTTGCGGATGAGGCCATATTCCCCTGCAAAGTCGCCATGATCGGAGAGAAAGACGACAAGGGTATCCTTCTCCAGCCCCCGTTCCCGCAGCCCTTCGATGAGGCGCTTGAACTGATCGTCGATGAGCCGCAGCATCCCCAGATAGTTCGAGCGGATGCGCGCCGTCTCCTCCTCGATGCCCTCTCCCATGACCTTCTCCCACATCGAACGCATCCAGACATAGCGCGGGCCCTTTCCGGGCAGATCGGCGGGCCCGGTGGTGATGGGCGGAAGCGATTCGGGCGGGAAGAGATCGTAATAGGGGCGGGGAACCTGATAGGGGTTGTGCGGCTCAGAGAAGGAGATCCAGGCAAAAAACGGCTTCTGCCTGTCGCGCGTGTCGATAAAATCCAGCGCATGGGTCACGTTGCGGTAGGGATATTGCAGCGTGACATCCCCCGGCGCAGGGTCGGCGCTCAGGCGGAACTTGGTGGACTGGAGATACCGGTCAAACGCCTGCTCCTCCTCAGTCGGCGGAACGCTGTTCTTCCCGCCTTCACCGCCCAGGTGCCCGTTGGAAACGCAGTAATCGAAATCGTCCGGCTTGCGGTGGGTGTGGTTCTTCCCGCAGAGCGCGGTTTGGTAGCCGTTGGCGTGCAGCACATCCAGCAGGTCGGCAGTGTAGAGAGCGTCCATGCCGTTGTGATTGGTGCGGGCCCGGTGCGCCGAAGGATAGCGGCCGGTGAACATGCTCACCCGTGCGGGCAGGCAGGAGGGATTGGGCGTGTAGGCGCAGGCGAAATCTGCGCCGCTCTCTGCCCATGCGTCGAGAAACGGCATCGTGTCCAGCGGAAAGCCCTCGCTCCCACGCAGGCTGGCGCGCTGCTGGTCGGTCATAACAATAATGATGTTGGGCTTCAAAATCCCATCCTCCTTTATCAAATAGACCGGATTTGCATCCCAGGCATTTTAAGGGCGCGCCCGCAAAATAGAATAGGCTGTCAAAAAACATCTCTCCAGCCCGTAAAAGAAATCGTGCAGGCCGATCCCACGGTTTGCAGAAAAGACCATCCGGGCCGAGCCTCCGGTTTGCAGAAAAGACCATCCGGGCCGAGCCTCCGGTTTGCAGAAACCGGAAAAAGCAGCGGTTTCGCGCCGATGGCGCGAAATTTGGGGCGTCGTCTTCGCCCCAAAAGCCGCTTTTTCAATGGATGCGTTGCAAAATTTCATTTTGCAACGCATCCTAGCGTCGCTGTACGTACGATTTTCCGATCCTCCACCCAGTTTTGCTCATACCAGGAGCAGGGGCGGAAATCGTCTCCGATGCGCTGCATCTCAGCGTGCATCTTCGCCTTGAGCTCCCCGGCGGTCCCGGCATAGGCGGGATCGTCGATGAGGTTGCGCATCTGATAGGGATCTTCCAGATTGTCAAAGAGGTACTCGCTCCCGTCGCTCAGGAAGGTCGCATAGGTGAAGCGCTCGCTGCGCCATGCGCGCCACTCGTTGCCGTCCTCAAACTTGGCGGTCGGGCCGGTGCACATCATCAGGCTGCCCTCCGGGTGCGGGCCGCTGCCGCCGCCGCAGAGATAGGCGCTCAAATCCTGCCCCTCGACCTCCTCCGGTACAGGTAGATCCAGCAGCCGCAGCAGGGTGGGCATGATGTCCACCGTATTCATTGGCGCGGTGTAGGTCCCGTTCGGCACATGGCCGGCGAAGCGCAGGAAGAAGGGGATGCGCACCGCCTCCTCATAGAAGATGTTCTTCGCCCGGCGTCCATGCGCCCCAAAGAGCTCCCCATGGTCGGAGGTAAAGACGACGACGGAGTTTTTATCCAGCCCCATCTCCTCAATGGCGTTCATCAGCCGGCCGATGTTGTCGTCCAGATTGGCGACCATCGCATAATAGACGCGCATCCACTCGGTGAGATTGCTGCGCTCGCGATCGGAGAGCCGGGCCCAGCCGTCGGCGTGCGGATCGTTTTCCGGCAGGTAGTTTTCCGGCAGCTTAAATTCAGCGTCCTTAAACATCTCCAAATATTTGCCGGGCACGTTCTCCGGAATCCAGGGGTCGTGCGGCGTCCCGATCGAGAGGAACAGGGCGAAGGGCTTCTCTGATTGATTCAGCTCTCGGAGCTTGCTGATAGCCATGTCCGTCTGCTCGTCCGGCTCATACTGGGTGCAGTAGATCTTGTCCGGCGTGTCGAGGTGGTAATAGGCCGGCGCGCCGTAATACTCATGGTGGAAGTTGTAGGCGGCGAAGAACCCGTCGAAGCCGAGCCGGTCCTCCCCCTTGGGGATGAAAGAGTTTTTGGGATCATAGTGGTTCCCAAGCTGGTTGGCGTACATGTGCCATTTGCCGATATAGGCCGTCTCATACCCAGCCTCGCCGAGCACATGCGCGAAGCAGCGGTGATTCGGGTTCATGCGGATCTCATTGATGACCATGCCGGTGCTGGTCGTGTATTTCCCGGTCAGGAGCGATGCCCGGTAGGGCGCGCAGACCGGGTGGCCCGACACCGCGTTGCACAGCTCGGCGCTGCGCGCGGCGAAACGGTCGATGTTCGGCGTTTTCGCCAGCCGGTCCCCGTGGCAGGAGAGGCTCGCATAACGCAGTTGGTCGGCGAAGATGTAGATAAGGTTGGGCGCAGGCACCGGTTATTCCCCCTTCTCAATGGCCGCGATAGCGGTGTTGGTCTCCTTGATCTTACGGTAGGTCTCGTCGCTGAACTTCCTTTCCCGCGTATAGGTATACAGGCCGTTCTGCTCCTGCTCGACATCGGTTAGTTGGGTGTAGCAGAAGGCGCACACCTGCGGCATCTCTAAGAGCGCCGAGGTCAGCCCCACATAGCGGCGCAGCACCTCCGCCTCGCTGTCCGGGCGCATGCCGTAGCCCCAATTCTCTCCGTCGGAATCCTTCGGGTTCCACCAGGTCCCGCCGTATTCGCTGACAAAGTAGGGCTGCCCGGCGTAATGCTGCCGTTTTTCGTGGTTATCCAATACCTCGCCCTTCTGGAAAGCCTCTTTGAAGGCGGCGCGGAACTTATCGGGATCCTGCTCATACCAGTGGATGTCATAGATATCGGTGACCACGTGGAAGTTGCCGCTCGTGTCGATAACAGGGCGCGTCGGGTCGAGCGCCTTGGTCGCTTGGTAGACGACGGCCAGAACGTTGTCATCCTGCTTGGCGCCGGTATGGCGGTTGTTCCAGGTCTCGTTGAAGGGGCACCAGCCGATGAGGGCGGGGTGGTTGAAATCGCGCTCCACCGTCTCCAGCCATTCGGGAAGGAAGTTTTCCAGCCCGGCCGCCGTCGTGATGTCCAACCCCCAGTTGGCCATTTCGCCCCAGACGAGGTAGCCCAGCTTATCCGCCCAGTAGAGATAGCGCTCTTCAAACACCTTCTCGTGCATGCGCGCGCCGTTGAAACCGAGCTCCATCGACAGCTCGATATCCCGCTTGAGCGCTTCGTCGCCCGGCGCAGTCAAGATGCCGTCCGGGAAGAAGCCCTGGTCGAGAATCAGACGCTGGAACACGATGCGGCCGTTTAAATACATCGCTTTGTCGTGCCACTCGATGGTGCGCAGCCCGAAATAGCCCTGCACGCAGTCCCCGCTTGCGAGCGAGAGGGTCAGGTCGTAAAGCGCGGGGGAGCCGAGATCCCAGAGGTGGACCTCCTCCAGCGGTAGGCTTACCAGCGCGACCCGGCCGCAGGTCCGAACCGTCACGCTCCCCATGGCCCGGCCCTCGAAGGAGGCCGCCGCCGTTACCTCGTCCGAACGGGCGTCCCCTTCCAGGTAGATTTCGAGCTGCACCTTGGCGTTGGCGGGATCCGGGAGGAGGCGGTAGGATCGAATGTAGGTTTTTGGCACGAACTCCAGCCACACCGTCTGCCAGATGCCGGTTGTGCGGGTATAGTGGCAGCCGAAGGAGTGGAAACGCGGGCTCTGCTTGCCGCCGGGTTGCTTGCCGGAGCGCACGTCGTCGAGCGCGCAGACTACCAGGGTGTTTTCCCCCTCCTGCGCCGCCTGGGTGATATCAAAGGTGAAGGAGGAAAAGCCGCCCTTGTGGGTCCCGACGCTCTCGCCGTTGAGCCAGACCTCCGTTTCATAGTCCACCGCGCCGAAGTGCAGCAGCACGCGGCCCTGTAGCTGCTCCCCGCCAAGCGTTATCTGCCTGCGGTACCAGACGGCGGGCATGAAGTCCTTGTACCCAACGCCGGAGAGCTCGCTCTCCGGGCAGAAGGGGACGGTGATTTTTTGGTCAAACGTTCCATCCTTGAACATTTCCCGCTCTTTCCCGCTTGCGGAAAAGTCGATGGCGAATTCCCAGGGGCCGTTCAGATTTTCCCATTGGGGGCGCGTCATCTGCGGGCGCGGATATTCGGGGCGCGGAATGCTTTGCATCATCATTTCTCCTTTATATAAAATGGCTTGCGGTCTCAGCCTATGCAGCGGCGGCCGGGACGGCCGGAGTACCGGCGGTTGCGTTCTAAACCTACTATACATACTTCCGCGATAGTTGTCCAGGGGCGTCCCCGGCAGGAGAACGAGGCGTTTGGGGATGCGGCGGCTCGCTCACGCAGGGAAGTGCGTGCCGCAGGCAGGTAGCCGCGCCGCCCCCTTGAGGAGCGGCGCGTCCCGCTGCGGGTTTCCTTCCAGTTTAGTTAACGGCCTTGCTCATGTAGCTGTCATAAGCCTGCTGGGTGATCTCTCTGGCCCGGTCGATGTTCATCGACTGGATCTGCTCCTTGAAGGCGTCCCAATCGCTCATAGGCGCAGAGCCGGTGATGAATTTGAGGACCATCTCATCGGCGTAGGTGTTGATTTCGCTCATGATCTTGGCGCGCTCGGCATTCTGCTCCTGGGTGAGCTGAATGGGAGGCAGGATCATTGAGTTGTCGATGGTCGTGTCATCCGAATACTTCATGCGCAGCTCCAGCGCCTTGGCGTCGCCGATGACGTTGGGATTGCACAGGATGTCCGGGTCGGAGAACTTGGGAAGCTGGTGGAGCTTGAGAACATGCTGTGCGGCCGCGCGGTCAATTTCGGGGTTGTTGAGCATGTGGTCGGTGAAAACGCGCTTATCGCCCTCCCAGTTCCAGCTCAAGCCCTCGATGCCATAGTTAAACAGCTCGGCCCCTTCCTCGGAGTAGCCGTAGTTAAGGTATTGAACGGCGATTTCGGGATATTTGCTGGCGGTGGTAACGCTCGTCCAGTGGCCTTCGATGTTATTGACCGAAACCTCCTCCATGTGTAGCGCCTGGCCCAGCTCCTTGCGCGGATAGGGCAGAACCTCAAATTCATAGCCTGCGGCCTTAGCGCGCGTGTAGGTCAGATCGACCGGGTTGAGGAAGATGCCTAACATCTTCTGATCGAACAGCGCGCCTTTGTCCTGATCGCTCAGGCTCATGAAGTCGGGGGAGATGTATCCTTTTTCATACCAGGCGTGCAGCATGTCGATATATTCCTTAAATCCGTCCTGGAGCTGCCCGAAAACGACCTTGCCCTCTTTGTCGAGATGCCAGCCGTTCTTTGCGTCGAAGGCGCGGGAGAACATAATCATGTAGCCGTTCTTCGGCGGGCAGATCCCCTGTATGCCCGCAGCCTTCATCTTTTCAAAGGCCGCCTCATATTCTGCGATGGTTTCGGGAATCTTTTCGATTCCCAGTTCATCCATAACCGCGTTTTGAATAGCTGCGCGCTGGAAGGGAGGCATGCGGTCCTTGATGAGCCCGAACGCCGAGACGCGTTCATCGGCGTCGGTCGCCTCGCGGTAGATTTTGTCCGTAGAGCGGATAGCCCGGTAGTAGTCGGGCGCATATTCTTCGAGCATGGGCGTCAGATCGATGCACAGTCCGTCCGCCACCGACGCCGACGGGCCGCCGGTGTAGTAGTCCATCTGCTGAACGATATCGGGGAAGTCGCCGGAAGCGACCATCAGGTTAAACTGGGCTTTTTCCTCGCCCGCCGTCGGATGGGTAAATTCCAGGTTGACGCCGGTGCGCTTCATGATCTCCTGATAGATCTCGGTTTCGGCATAGTTGGTGTAATGCTTGGCGGCCGGCGGCGGAAGCGGACGCCAGTAGGTCAGCGTCACTCCCTCGGCTTCAGCAATCGGGTAGGATACCGTCTTTTCCTCCGGCTGCGCTTCCTCAGAGGCGGACGGAGCGTCCGCTGTCGAGGACGCGGGAGCGGACGCAGCCCCTCCCGACGGGGCCGCCTGCGGCGGGCTGCTTTGGCCGGAGCCTGAGCAGCCTGCGGCCGCCAGGGTCATCGCGCCTGTCAAAAGCATGCACAGTATTTTCCGAAGATTCATAAAGTTACCCCTCTCTTATTTGGTTTTATCATTTTGTGTTTCTGCAAACGGTTTTGCCCGCTTGCAGAAAATGAGCGCCAGGTTCCCGCGCGGCTCTTCCGGGAAACGGGACAGGCCGCGCGAGGCAGGACGGCAAGACGCCGTTTATTGCGGGGGCAGGGCCTTTTGGAGATAGGCGTCGTAGGCCGCCTGGGTGATTTCAAGCGCGCGATCGAGGTTCATGGATTGGACCTGCTGAACGTAGCTGTCCCAATCCGAAAGCGGGGCCGTGCCGGTAATGAATTTGAGGACCATCTCATCGACATAGGTGTTGACTTCGTTCATGATCTTCGCGCGTTCCGAGTTCTGCTCCTGGGTGAGCTGGATGGGAGGAAGGATCATCGAGTCGTCGCTGTGCGGGTCGTCGGCATATTTCACGCGCATCTCCAGCGCTTCCGGATCCGAAACCACGTTGACGCCGCACAGAATATCCGGCTCGGCGAGCTTGGCTATTTGATGGAGCTTGCAGATCTGTTGAGCGGTAACGCCGTCATATTCCGGGTTGTGGAGCACGTGGTCGGTGAAGGTCTTTTTGCCGTCCTTCATCTCCCACGACAGCCCTTCAATACCCCAGTTGGCCAGTGAAGCTCCCTCAGGCGTATAGGTGTAGTTGAGGAACTGAACGGCGATTTCCGGATGCTTGCAGGCGGTGGTGACGCTCGTCCAGTGCTCCTCGATCTTGTTGACCGAGACCTCCTCCATGTGCAGGTCTTGGCCGGGCTCCCTTCGGGGATAGGGCAGGGTTTCTATTTCATATTTGCCTGCGCGTGCGCGTGTGAGAGCGATGCCGGACGCCTGGATGAGAAATCCCGTCTTTTTGGAGGCGAACTCTGCGGCTTTGTCCTCGTCGTTCACACTCATGAAGTCCGGGGAGAGGTAGCCGCTGTCATACCAGCGGTTCATCAGCTCCAGGTATTCCTTGAACCCCTCCTGGATCTGCCCGTAAACCGGCTTCCCGCCGGCATCCAGGTGCCAGCCGCCCTTTGCGTCGAAGGCGCGGGAGAACATGAGCACATAAGCGTTTTTCACGGGGCTGAAGCCGTACATACCCGCGGCCTTCATCTTCTCAAACGCCGCCTCATATTCCGCGATGGTCTCAGGGATTTTCTCGATCCCCAGCTCCTGCATCACGTCCTTGCGCACCGTAAGGCGGTTGAAGGGGGGCATCCGGTCCTTAATCAGCCCCATGGCAGATATCTTTCCGTCGGCGTCGGTCGCTTCGCGGTAAACGGCCTCGTCGCCGGTGATCGCCTTATAAAAATCGGGGGCGTACTGCTGCACATAGGGGGTCAGGTCGATACATACGCCGTCTGCCACCGATGCGGCCGGGCCGCCGGTATAGAAATTCTGCTGCATCACAATATCCGGAAGATCGCCTGAGGCGACGAGCAGGTTGAACTGCGCCTTTTCCTGCCCGGCTGTCGGGTGGAGAAATTCCAGGTTGACGCCGGTATTCTTCATGATCTCCTGATAGACCTCCGCCTCGGCATAGTTGGTAATGACCTTGGCCGCGGCGGGGGGCAGGGAGCGCCAAAAGCTCAGTGTCATGCCGTCCGCTCCTGGAATGGGGTAGGTGGAGACAAAGGTTTCAGCCTCGGAGGCTGCGGGTGCGGAACTCTCCTGTGAGGAGGAAGCCGCGCTCTGCGGGGAGGAGGACGCAGGAGACGGTTTCTCCCCGCCGCCCGCGCAGCCCGCCAGTGGGGAGGCCGCGAGGGCCAGCGCCAACATTCCTGCCAGCCATTTTCTGTTTTTCATGTGAGTCTTCCTTTCCTTATCTGGATGGACGCGTATTACCGTGGAAGAGGACTGCGCTTTCAAGGGTAAAAGCGGCCTGCCGGAACGGCGCTCCGTCCGCTACTCCTTGAGCGAGCCCATCATAACGCCCTTGTTGAAGTATTTTTGGATAAACGGGTAGAAGCACAGGATGGGAACGGTGGAGATGATGATGAGCGCATACTTGATGACCTCGTCCAAATAGTTGAAGTCGGAATCTGCGCTGGCGATCACGCTTCCGGCCGTGTTGCCTCCTGATGAGTTGGCAACCAATATTTCGCGCAGGAAGAGCTGAAGAGGCCAGAGTTCGCGTTTTTTGAGGTAGATCATGGCGTTGAACCAGGCGTTCCAGTGGCCGACCGAGTAATAGAGCACCATCACGGCCAGCGTCGCCTTGGCCACCGGGATGAAGATGCGGAAGAGGATCACAAAGTCGTTGGCCCCGTCGATTTTCGCCGACTCCTCCAGCGAAGCGGGAATGGCGTTAAACGCGGTGCGCATGACGATCATGTTCCAGGTGGCGATCGCTCCGGGCAGCAGCAGCGCCAGCCGCGTATTCAGCAGTCCAAGATTACGCACGAGCAGGAAATTGGGGATCATGCCGCCGCCGATATACATGGTCACGACGATCCCTAAGGTGAACGCCTTTTTGAGCTTGTAGCCCTTTCGGGAGAGCGCATAGGCCGCCAGCGTCGTCATCAGAATGTTGATAGCGGTGCCGGCCGCAACATAAAAGAGGGTGTTCATATAGCCGATGGGGACGTTCGGGTTTTTGAACACAACTTGATATCCAAGGGTAGAAAAGCCCAAGGGTTTATAGAGAACGCCCACGTGGCTGATGAGCTGCGCGGGATCGCTGAAAGAGGCGAACAGCACATACAGCATAGGATAGAGGCACACGAGGCTGACCGCTCCGGTTAAAACGCAGACAGCGATATTGAAAACCGTGTTTCCTACCGACTTTTTTTCCACCATGGCCATGAGAATTCAACCTGCCTTTCTCAAATCTCAAAAATGCCCGGATTTATCGGGGCGGCTTACCATAGGCTCTCCTTAACAAAGGTCTTGCTGAACCAGTTGGCAAACCACAGCAGCATGAGATTGACGAGCGAATTAAACATCCCGACGGCGGATGCAAAGCTGTATTCCATATTTTCAAGCCCCCGCCGGTAGACATAGGAGGAGATGATATCCGCCTTTTCATAGATCAGGGGGTTATAGATGAGCAGCGTTTTTTCATAGCCCTCGCTCATCATGTTGCCCATGCGCATAATGAGCTGAATGGTAATGATGGGCACAAGGGTGGGCAGCGTTACATGCAGCAGCTGCTTGAAGCGCCCCGCGCCGTCGAGCGCCGCGGCCTCATAGAGATTCGGGTCGGCGTTGGAGAGCGTCGCCAGATAGATGATGCTGCCCCAGCCGACGTTCTTCCAGATGCCGCTGAGGGTATAGACCATCCGGTAATATTCAGGCTTGGCCAGCAGGTTGGTCCCCGTCATGCCCAGAAGCTGCGTGACAATGCCATCGGACTTCACAAAGTTGATGATAAGGCCGGCTACGACGACGACCGAGACGAAATGCGGCATGTAGCTGATCGTTTGGTTGACGGCCTTGTAGCGTTTAAACTTCACCTCGTTGAGCAGCAGCGCCAGGATGATAGGCGCGGGAAATCCCAGTACGAGCTGATAGAGGTTGATCATAACCGTGTTGACGATGGTCCGCTGCGCATAGGGGCCGGTCAGATAGTCGGCGAAATGTTTAAAGCCAACGAAGCTGCTGCCCAGAAAGCCTTTCATCGGCGTATAGTCCTGAAAGGCGATGACAAGCCCCCCCATGGGGACATAATGAAAGAGAATGTAGTAGAGGATCACCGGAATCATCATGATATAGATATACCGGTTGCGCGAAAAATCTTTGGCCCAGCTCTCCGAAGAGCCGCCTTTGCCCTTTGGCCGGGCCTGTGGTCCAGCGGCGTCTACGGCAGCTTTCCCTGTGCTTATCATAAAATCCGCCTCCTCAAATTTAGGATAATTGTTTTTTTGACTAAAATAAGTCTATATTATTGGTTGTTATTCCGTCAATATGTCAAAAATATTCCGAGGTGTGTTTTTAAAACAACAACCCGGCGGGTTCATATGTAACACATATAGGCCTATGGGAATTGCATTTACATATATTTTTTTAATTCTCCGGTCTGCCTAAAGCCTTGTTTAAGGCGCGTGCGGGCCGCCTGACGGCGGCGGGACCGTATATGGGAGGATATCAGAAAGGGCGTGCTGCAAACCGAATGATTTACAGCGCGCCCACCGCTTATCCATCGTTGGCCTGTGGAACGATATGTGACCGGTCTCCGCCTCCTTAAACAGCATCTACATATGTTTTTGTGCAATCCGGCCGGCCTGCGGCGATTGACAGAGAGGAAGAGGGCGGCAGAACTCAATATTAGGAGGGGATGATCCCAAAAAGGGCGCGTTGCAGAATACAATTCTGCAACGCGCCCTTTTTGAAAAAGCGGCTTTCGGGGCGAAGAAGCCGCCCCCAATTTCGCGCTGTCCGCGCGAAACCGCCGCTTTTCCGGTTTCTACAAGCCGGAAGAGCGGTTCGCGCCATTTCTTTTGCAGGCCGGGGGTAGGCTTTTGCCAGACGGTTTTATTTCACAACGCGTCCGGAGCGGTCCGGCCCTTTGTACCATGGCGTCGCTTTCCGGCGGCTCAACCTCCCTGCGCCTTAAAGGCGCGGTATTGGCCCGGCGTCATGCCCTCGCTATTTTTAAATTTACGGATAAAATTTGCGCTGTCCTTGTAACCGACAGCCTCCACGATGTCCTTGACCTTCATATCCGTCTGCGTAAGCAGCTCCTTTGCTTTTTCCATGCGCAGCAGCGTGATGTAGGGGATAAAATGGCTTTCCGTCTCCTCAAAAATAATCTGCCGCAGATAGGCGGCCGAGATGCCGAACCGGTTGGACACCGCCTCTAACGAGAGATCATAGGAGCAGAAGCTGCGGCTGATATAATCCATCACCTCTCTTTTCAGGCTTTCGTAGCTTTCGCTTTTGCTGCGGTTGACGCCGCCGCAAAGCTGCGAGACCAGGGCGCGCATTTCCCCGGCAAATTTTTCAAAAAATCCGAAATCACTCGGCACAGCGGTGAACTGCCCGATATCCACAGGGATCTCTAATTTTTTAGCCAGCCGCATCAGATTGCCGACCAGCTCCCCAGTAATATAGCGCAGGATCAAGACGGACGGACACCTTTCGCGTATGGCGGATAGGATTTCTTCGCAAACGTTCATCGCTACCGTCCGGTTCCCGTGCTTAATGCTCTGAAGGAGCAGGGTATATTCAATGACCGGGTATTCTCCGCGCATCGTTCCGGCCGGTTCGGGCCGGTACAGCGCAACGCTTTCCTCTTCCCCGCGCAGCTCCAGGGCGGCCTTAGCCTCCAGAAACGATGCGGAACAGCCCTCCAGGCTATCGCAGATAGCGCCCACGCCCACCACGCAGCTCCCCTCCTCCCGGACGTCGGCCGCATGGCGCAGCCGCGCGGCCAGTCCGGGAAGCTGCGCTTCCTCCAGCTCCCCATTCAGCAGCGCCGCTGCTTTTCCGGGTTCCAGGTTGAGATCCAGCGCATAGCACAGCAGATTTTCCAGCGCACCCTTTTCCAAACGTCCAGCCATGCTTGGGATCCGCGCATCCTGCGCGGGCAGATAAACGATCATCACGCAGAACCGGCTGTAGAGAAAGCGCATGGCGGCGCACTGCACATAGTATTCCAGTTCGTCCTCCCGCTTCGCTCCCATTAGGATGTGCTCCAGGCACCGGTTTTGCACCAGGGGCCTTGCTTTGGCGAGCTGCTCGTGCATCCGGTCGTGACTTTCCAGAATGTTGCCTAACAGCTCAAATTCATTTTTCTGCGTTCCGTTCCCATATTTCTGACGCAGCTTCAGCCTGCGTAGCGGCCGGTAATTGTAGAGAGCCAGCAGCGCCGAGGATAAAAGCCCGGCGAGCGCCAGCAGAGCGGTCGTTATGTAAAAGCGCAGCTTCTGCCGGGCTAGGGGTGCGAAGGCGTCCGCGCTTTCCATCAGCAGGCAATAGGAGATCCCGGTATTTTCCGACAGCGTGCGCACGGCTACATATTCCAAGCCGTTTGCGTTTAGCGTATACAGCCCCGTACCCTTGAGCTTCTTCAAGCCTCCCAGCAGAGCGGCGGGCGGAGCCGTGCTGCTCCCGCCCCGCATGCCGCCGCAGTAAACCTGCTTGAGATATTCGTCAAAAATGAGGATGCTGCCGTCCACATCTCCGATAAAGTCGGTAAACAGTTCGCCCAGCTGTTCCGCCGTATAGAGATAGGTAATCGCCCCCTCCGCCTGGGGATCCGGATAGGGGAGCGGATACATCAGGCAGAGTCCGGATGCGCCGTCGCCCTGCGTGTAATAGGAGCTGGAAAAGATGTCCTGCTTTTGGCAGGTGTTCAGGCGCGAGAAGAGCTTGATCATGGTCATGTTATAGGAGCCGCCGAGAAAATTCTCAAATTCCGGATAACTCATCCTCCCCTGCGAGGTGAAAACCTCGCGGCTGCCGCGGTGGTATAGGAATATTTCCGGCGAGGGATAGAGCAGAGAACCCTGATATTGAATGACCGAGGTGGCCGTCCCCAACGGGCCTTGCGCCTGCGGCATCAGCGCCTCCAGCTCATATTGAGCCCCCAGGCTTAGGGAAAGGTTGGATAGGTTCTTGATAATGTAGTCCATTTTGGTTTTGACCTGGGTGATGGAGCTGACATATTGGGAAGAAATAGCCTCCTTCTGCTTGATAATCTGGCTGTCGTACAGCAGATAGCTCATGATGATGAGAGGGATGACCGAAACGATAAAAAAGGATAGGAAGTATTGGTAGATAACGCTCTTCGATACCTTCAAAACAGATGCACCTCTTCGCGCTGCGGCGCATGTATCCCCGTATTTCCGGGACAGAAGCGCCGCAATGACTGAATAAATATCCTATAATATTCTATCAGACCTCCTGAATTTAGTCAAATCTATCCAGTGCTTCCCAGCGGTTCATTTAAGCAGAGAGACACCCCATTCCTTCGCTTAAGATCCGGAATAGAAGAAATGTGAAAGAAGCGGAATTTTGTCCAAGGAACTTTGAAACGACGAATCTGCCAAGCGGTTTTTAAATATTACCTATAAAATAATAAAAAAGCCGAATAAATTTATAAAAATTCCGAAGTTTTTTCATATGATACCTTCCCCAAAACCGATATACTACGGCTAAGAAGTAAAAAAGCACGGAATAAAACTGGAAAAGAGGAGGAAAAGGTATGGGGGAATCCACAGGGATCCGTTTTGCTGCATTCACCAAGCCCTTTATGTCCCTGAGCGCGCAGGAGCTGGGGGAAGGGCTAAGAGAGATCGGGTTTGACGCGATAGAGCTTTGCGTGAGGGACGGCTATCCGGTATCGCCGAAGGAAGCGCCGGAAAAGCTGCCCGCCTTTGTACAGGAGATGAAGGAATATGGGCTGGAGGCGGTCTGCGCCGGAGCCCCGCTGTGCGAGGAGGTCTTTGCCGGATGCCAGGCCGCCGGTATTCCGCTGATCCGCACCCTGGTTCCCCTGAATACGGCTCTGCCCTATGCGCAAGCCTTGGATCAGGCGCGGCGGGAGCTGGAACCGGCGGCGCACTTGGCGGAGCGCTATGGGGTGGCCGTCGGCATTCAGCATCACTATGGGCCGATGCTCAACAATTCCACCCAGCTGGCGGCGTTTTTGCAGGATTATCCCCCGGAGATCTGCGCTGCCGTCTGGGACAGCGCGCAAAGCATTCTGGCGGGGGAGGAATGCGAACAGGCTTTGGATCAGGTCTATCCCCGCTTGGGGATGGTCAACCTAAAAAACGTCTATTACCGCCGCTCCAACGGCACTGAGGCGGAGAAGGCGCAATATGAGCGGTGGTTTACCACCGGCCGCCAGGGAATGGCCGACTGGGGACGTATTTTGCGGTATCTGCGGGGGCATGGCTACCAGGGTCCCATCTGCCTGACCCATGAGTACAGCGGCCAGAGCGAGTTGAAACGCCTGCTGCGGGAGGATCTCGAATATGCCCGGCAGTGCCTGCGGAACTAGGGGACCGGAAAGGAGAAGCGCCATGCGCCAGTATACACAGCGGCTTTTAAAGCATGTCAAAAGGGACCGGTACCTCTATCTCATGCTGATCCCCGGCCTTCTGTTTTTTGTGATCTTTAAATACATACCAATGTATGGCATAGTCATCGCCTTTCAGGATTTTAAGATCGGCACCGGCATCCTGGGCAGCCGGTGGGTCGGCTTCGCACATTTCATCAAGTTCTTTTCCTCCGACGATTTCGGGCGGATCTTTTACAATACCGTTGTCATCAGTTTTTATAAGCTGCTGATCGGCTTCCCGATCCCGATCCTGTTCGCCATTCTGCTCAACGAGCTGCGTTCAATAGCGTTTAAGCGCACGGTGCAGACGATCGCCTACCTGCCGCACTTTATCTCCTGGGTAGTGATTGGGAACCTGGTCGTCATTCTGCTCGCCCCGGAGACCGGCCTGCTTTCCAACATCGTCCGTTCCCTGACCGGCGTTCAAGTCAATGTCCTGACCGATCCTAGGTATTTCCGGGGCGTGCTGGTGGGGGCCGACATTTGGAAGGATATGGGCTGGAGCGCGATTGTCTATCTGGCGGCGCTGACCGGGGTGGATCCGGCCCTCTATGAAGCGGCGGATATTGACGGGGCGACCCGCGGACAGAAAATGTGGCGGATCACCCTGCCGGAGATACGCAACGTCATTATTATCATGCTCATCCTCAAGGTAGGGCACATTTTGGATGCTGGCTTTGAGCAGGTGATGATTATGTCCAACCCCATGGTCAATTCGGTGGCGGAGATCATCGATACCTATGTCTACAAGGTCGGCATGCAGCAGGCGCAGTTCAGCTATTCCACGGCGGTCAACCTGTTTAAATCGGTCATTGGGCTGATGATGGTGCTGTTGGTCAACACCATATCCAAAAGATGGGAGGACTAGAGATGGCGCGTTTTAATTTGAAAAAGTTCAGCCTCTTCAACTGCTTGAACGCCGTCCTTTTAACGCTACTCTCGGTGCTGACGCTCTACCCGTTTTGGTATGTGATTATGGCTTCGCTTACCACCGACACCGAGGCGGCGCGGGATATTTTCTTTTTACTGCCGGTCAAGCCCAGCCTCTCCGCCTATAAGATGGTCTTTTCGACCAGCAGCATCCTGACGGCCTACCGCAACACCCTCTTTGTCACAACGGTGGGAACGGCGCTCAGTCTGGTTCTAACCGCGCTGACCGCCTATCCGCTCTCGCGCAGAAGGCTGCGCGGCGGAAAGATACTCACCCTTCTCATCTATTTTACCATGCTCTTCAGCGGGGGCATGATCCCCACCTTCTTAGTGGTCAAAAGCCTGGGGCTGTATGACAGCCTTTGGGCGCTGATTCTGCCCAAGGCCGTTACCGTCTACAATCTGCTGTTGATGCTCAGTTTTTTTAAGTCTATCCCCGAAAGTCTGGAGGAATCGGCCAGTATTGAGGGTGCCAACGATCTGATGATCCTTTTTCAGATCATCATCCCCTTGTCCATGCCCATCTTTGCGACCATGATTTTATTTTATGCGGTCGCCTATTGGAACGCTTGGTTTGATGCGGTGCTCTATATCTCCAAATCAACCCGCTACCCATTGCAGCTCGTTTTGCGGGAGATTGTGCAGCAGGTGGATCTCAGCTATGTCGGCGGGGGAGGAAGCGACGTAACCATGTCGGATATGACCATTCAGTCGGTGCGCATGGCTACCATCGTGGTAGCGATTCTGCCGATCATGGTGGTTTACCCCTTCCTACAGAAATATTTTGTCAAGGGCGTGATGATCGGCGCGGTTAAGGCTTGAGCGCCGGCTGCCAAAATGAGGGGAGGCGATAGAAGGCCGCTGCCCGCAAAGGAAAAAACACGAAGGAAAAGGGCCGGTATACCCGCGGCATGCCGGTCCCGAATGGAAAAGGCCGTGGAGAAATGGGGCATTACCATGAATGTGAAACGCATTACCGCCAGTCTGGTTCTAGGGGCAGTGCTGCTGTCCGCCGTCGGATGCAGCAGCGGCGGCGGTTCCGCCCAGAGCGCGGCGTCCTCTGCGGCGCCTGCGCCCGCATCCTCCGGCAAGGAGCCGGCAGCCTCCTCCAGTGCACCGCAGCAGCAGGAGTCCATCTCCGGCTATACCGATGATGAGAGCGAGCGTTGCAGCTTTACCATTATGATGGGCAAGCAGTTCGACGTGCCGCCCGGAAACCCGGTCGAGCAGTTCCTGGGCGAAAAATTCAACTGCGACCTGGAATTTATGCTGGTACCCCGCGGCACCGACGACTATTTGAACAAGTGCAATCTGGTGCTGGCGTCGGGCGAATATCCGGATCTCATCCAGTTTGACCGGCCCGCCATTGTGCAGACCTATGTGGATGAAAACGTGCTGATCCCGCTGGATGGGCTGGTGCAGGAGTACGGTCAGGAAATTTTGGCGATACGGCCGGATGACCTGTGGATCAACTGCACCTATAACGGCCAGCGGATGGTAACGCCGGTCCAGTCGCGCACCGCCTGCGTCGTTCCGATTATCCGGATGGACTGGCTGGAAAAGCTGAACCTCAAGGTCCCGGAGACGCTGGAGGAATATGAAAACGTCATCCGCGCCTTTACCGAGGACGACCCGGATGGAAACGGGCAGAAGGATACCTACGGCATCTCCGGCCCGAACAACCCCTCCACCGAGTGGTTTACCCAGGCTTTCGCCTATTGCGGGGTATGGCCCTATGACTGGCAGGAGCGCGACGGGAAGCTCGTTCGCGGCTCGATTATGCCGGAGATGAAGGAAGCGCTCAAGCTGATCAACAAATGGTATACCAACGGCTGGATCGATCCGGAATTTGCCCTTTATTCCCGCGACAAGTTTGAAGAGGTGCTGGGCTTTGGGACCTTCGGCTCCTACAGCTATGACCCGCAGCGGCTGGATCCTGCCTTTGATATCGGCTTAAAGGCGCTGTATGAGAAGCAGCCGGATGCGCTCTTCGCCGCTTACAAGCCCATTAAGGACAAGGATGGAAACCCCGGCCAGCTTCACCACCCCGACAACCGCTCCGGTATCTTTTTCGGCATCACGACCGCCTGCGAGAATCCGGCGCGCGCGATGAAAATCTGCAACTATATCGGCTCTGAAGAGGGCTACGTGCGGGTGCGGTATGGCGAAGAGGGCGTACAGTACGAGATCAAGGACGGCCAGATGCAGTTTATCGGGGAATGGGGCGACATCAACAAGCGTACCCAGGAGGGCCTTTCCATCCAGTACTGCAACATCATGCGGCGGGAATATGAGGACCGGATGGGCAACGGGACGATGCAGGACGCGCTGGCGATGATGCGCGAAAACATGGTGCCGAGCTCCCCCATCTTTGTGACGACGCCGGCCAATCTGGAATACGATACGCTGCTGCGGCAGTTGGAAACCGAAGCCTTTGTCCAGATTATCACAGCGCCCAAGGGGACGGATGTCGATACCGTCTTTGATGAATATGTGGAGAAATGGCTCTCCACCGGCGGCCAGCAGGTTACGGATGCAATCAACGAGGAATATGCGAAGGTAAAATAATAAAACGGGCGCGGCCTCGGAGCCGCCCGGATATTTCAAGGACAGAATGCGCTGCGGCGGGGCGCGTCCCCGCCGCAGCGGCATGGACGCTTTTCGGAGGCGGATGGATGTATCGTGTGGTCATAGTCGATGATGAGCCATGGTCGATCAAAAGCGTAGCGAACTTTTTAAGGGGCTATGCCCCGCATTTTCAGATCGTTTTGGAGACGACCGACCCGGCGGAGGCCCTGACCTATATTTTAAAGGAAAAGCCGGACGTGGTTTTCACCGATATTCGGATGCCGGGGATCTCCGGCCTGGAGCTTCTGCGGCGGGCGCGCCTGGCGGGGTGCGCTTCCGAATTTATCATGGTCAGCGGCTTTGCCGATTTTTCTTATGCGAAGGAGTCCATTCGCTCAGGGGTGTCAGACTACCTGCTCAAGCCCTTGGATCGGGAGGAGTTTGGCGCCGCTATGGTCAACCTGCGCCGGCAGCTGGAACGCAGCCGGAAGGTGAGCGATTATCACCTGATCGAGCGGATCCTTTCCCGGCAGATACCGGAACGGGAACTGCTGGAAATGCTGCGGCTGCCGCAGGATGCGCCAAGCCTGCAAGCGATAGCGCTCAAATATGAACGGCAGCCTTCCTGCACGCTGCTTGAGGGGCTGTTAGGGGCGATTCCCCACCGGCGTCTGCTCGCCGGCAGCGGCCGCGAGGTCTGCCTGTGCTGTACCGGGCGGGATCTCTACCCGCAGTTATCTCAACAATTTGGAGAAGAACCGGTCTATGCCGGCATCAGCCCTCTGTTTTCCCCGCAGGAGGGGATCGCGCGGGGACTCAAGCGGGCGCTGGCCGCAGCGGACGGCAGCTTTATCGACAAGGAACGCAAAATTTTCCGCTATTCTCCGCAGAACCTGCCCGCTATGCGGCAGGTGTGCGCCCGGCTGCGCCAGGCTTTGGAGGAAAAGAACCGGCGGGCGCTGGAGGAATTGTTTCTTTCGATGCCGCAGGTATTCCGTGAAAATCATCTGACCTGCACGCAGGCGGCGGTTCTCTATCACGAGGTGCTTCTCTGTATCCTGGAGCGTCGGGAGGGCGCGCAGGAGGAGGTGGAGCCGGAGGACCGGGAGGCAATCCTGAGCGCCTATGACAGCTTGGAAGAGCTGTGTGAATACCTGCTGGAGCTTTGCCTGAGCAGCATCCGGGCGCGGGAGGAGAATCCTGCCGCGGCTTCCGGCATCTTTTCCGATCTGCTGGACTATGTGCGCGGCCACTATGACGAGAGGCTGAAGCTCAAGGATCTGGCCGCCCGGTTCTATATCAATCCCTCCTACTGTAGCGAGATGTTCCGCAAGCATACCGGCACCTCCTTTCCCGATTATGTCACGACGCTGCGCCTGGAAAAAGCCTGCGAGCTGCTGCGCACGGGGAAATATTCGGTGGCCAATGTCTGCGATATCGTCGGCTATGGGGATTATTTTTATTTCAATAGGGTCTTTAAGAAGCGGTTCGGCGTGACGCCCTCCCAATACAAAGCGAGATAGGAGGACGGCATATGAAAAAAGCCTGTGGGATCCGCGCCCAGATCACCCTGCTGATCGCCGTGGCGGCTGCGCTGATTGCGCTCATGCAGGTCTACTATTACAGCGGCTTCTATCAGATGATGGAGGAGCGGGAGGATCGCTACCGGATGGAAAGCATCCGCCAGATGGAGGCGAACCTGCTGACCATTCAGCAGGGGATCCTAGCGACCGCCGACACAGTCTCCTTCAGCCGCCAGACTCAGGAATATCTTCGGGATAAAAGCGTGGCCTCCCAGTTCGGCAACTATGAAAAGGTCCGGGACCTGCTTCTCAGCGTCAAGAGCGCCAACCGCAATATTGCGGCGGTTATGCTGCTGGATCTGGACGGCCGGGTCAGCGGACAGTATGGCGCTGGGGATCTGCGCGTGATGCGCCGGATCGGGCGGCAGTTTGATTTCACCTACCGCAGCGCGCAGCGCGCCGGGTACTATGCCATCGCCGACGAGGATGAAGAGAACGGGTTTGCTTACGCCTACGTTCAGCCCATCCAGCGCGCGCTCGCAGAGGATGAATCCAGCCAGGCCGCCGGCACCTGCATCATTTTGCTCAACTTGCAGAATATCGACCGTATCATGACCTCCATCTCCCCGGTCACCGGGGCCTGCCTGCTTTTCCTCGACCGGGAGAACCGGGTGATCTCCTCCAACCGGCAGGAGATGGGGGGCGCGTTCTTTGACCTGGAGGGGTACGCCGCCCAGGCCCGGAAGTCCGGGGGAAGCACGGTGGACTTCTCCGGGGAGCCCTGTTTTTTCCAGTACCAAGATGTTGAGGAGACGGGGTGGAAAATCGTTTCGATCCTCCCGGAAAAGGAAGTGACCGGCAGCCTGAAGAAAGTACGGGCAACCGGCGCGCTGTTAGGCGGTGCGACGGTGGCGTTTCTCATTCTCTGGGGATACCGGCTGGTGCGCGGCATCGGCATCCCCATCCAGCAGATGGCACAGGTGATGCAGCGGGTGGGGGATGGGGACGGCGCTGCGCGCATGTATGTCAGCGTACACAACGAGCTGGAAATGCTGGGAGACGGCGTTAACCGCATGCTCGATCGGATCGAAGAGGGCAGCCGCAGGCTGATTGAGGCCAATACCCGGCTGTATGAGGAGAAGCTGCTCAAAAAGCAGGCGCAGATCAACGCGCTGCAAAGCCAGATCAATCCGCACTTTCTGTATAACACACTCAATTGCATCAGCGGTATCGCCTCCGAGTACCAGGCGGACCCCATCATAGATGTCGCGTCGGCCCTCTCGATGATCCTGCGCTACAGCATCAAGGAGCCGGGGATGGTCCCGGTCAGCGACGAGATGCGCTGTGTGGATAGCTATCTGAAGATCATCCGCATCCGCTATCCGGAAAGATTCCAGTATGATATCCGCGTCGATGAAGAAATTTGGGGGTGCTCCATCCCCAAGCTGACCCTACAGCCGCTGATTGAAAATGCCGTATACCATGGGCTAGAAAAGCGCCCGCACGGTGGAATTCTGACGGTGAAGGGCTTTATCGGATCGGAGGGCGATATCTGCTTTGAGGTAAAGGATAACGGCGCGGGAATCTCACCAGGGGATCTGCGGCGCATCCGTGCGCTTCTTCACCGGGGAAGAGAGCGGGAGGTATGCTTTTCGGAGAAGGATAAGCGGTGCATTGGACTTATCAACATTGACCGGCGGCTGCAAATGGTTTTTGGAGAAAGCTATGGCATCCGGCTGGAAAGCTCCTGCCAGGAGGGGACAACCGTCGCCTTTTCCTTTCCGGGGGAGGCTTTTAAAAAATCCGAAGAAAAGGAGGGCGGGGGATCAGGCTGCTGGGGTAGAGAATAAACAGGCCTTGGAAGTGAGGAAGGAGTCGAAAAAGATGAAAGAAACCGGCATTAAGGAGCTTAGAAGCTACATAGAGCAGGCAATGCGCGCCTGCGGGCTGACCGAAGAGAACGCGGGAACGGTGGCGGACGTCTTTATCCGGGCCACCCTGCGTGGTGTGGGACACCACGATATCTATGACTTTTTGCCGCGGGTCCAGTGGCTGCGTGAAGGGAAGGCCGTACCCAATCCGGTATACCGGCTACAGGCGGCCTTTGGCGGCGTTGAGAGCTATGACGCCGGGAACGGGCTGGGAGAGCTGGGCTGTAGCTTCGGCATGGAGCGGGCCATGCAGTTGGCGGAAGAGCATGGAATCGGCCTCTGCGCGCTGCGCAACACCAACCATTTCCTGGCGGCCGCCCCCTATGTGGAACGGGCGGCCGAAAAGGGCTTCATCGGCCTGCTGCTCTGCAAGGGGGGCGTAAGCATGGGCGCGCCGGGAAGGCCGGGGGCCTGCATGAGCGCGCTGCCGATGGGCTTTGCCTACCCAACGGACGGGATCTATCCGGTGATGCTCGACGCCTGCATGGCCTACGCCTCCTTTGGACAGCTACAGATGCGCGCCAAAAAGGGGGAGCCCGTTCCGGAATGGTGGGGGCTAGATAAGGAGGGAAAGCCGACCGCCGACCCGATGAAGCTCGCGCAGGGAACGCGCTTCCCCATCGGCGGCCATAAGGGCTTTGGGCTGGCGATGCTGGGCGAGGTGCTCACCTCGGTGCTCTCGCAGGGCTGCATCCTGGATGAAAAAGAGACTGGCGACGGCCTCCAGAACTGGTCGGCGCATACGGCCATCGCCATCAAGGCGGATGCGCTGATGGACATCGGCGCCTTTAAAAAACGGGCCGGTACGCTTTCCCGGCGCAGCGAGGCGCGCGCGCCCGGACTGCATATCCCCGGAATGGGATCCTGGAAAGCGCGGGAGGCGTTTACCGGGAAGGGCGCGTTCTCCCTGGAGGATGAACTGTGTGAAAAACTGGATCAGATAGCCGGGGAGCTGAATATCCCCAAACTGTCTAAATAAAGGAGAGAATGTGTAATGTACATACAAGAAGTGGCGGCAAGCCTATATGCCTGGGACCTGGCCGACGAGGGGATCGAGCGGATCGCCGGTACCCTGCAAGAGCGCAGCTTGGTCAACTGTCTATACCTGGTCGGAGTGATGCACTATGAAAAACGCCCCTTGACCAGCCTTTTCTACACCCATAATCCGGTGCGCAAATATTACCTCCCCGAAAACAGCCGGGTCTATTACCGGCTCGATCCGGCGAGCTTTAAAAACACCCGGCTCAAGCCCAGGTTCTCCCAGCAGGAGTTCTTAGCGGGTACCGACTGGCTGGATGTGCTGACCCAGGAGGCGCGCCGCAGGGGGATGAAGGCGGGTATCGAGTTGAGCCATACCATTTTCGACACCGATATTGCGCGCAGCGAATTTCCGGATACCCTGCAAGTCAACGTGGAAGGGGAGCCGATCAACGCCGTCCAGGGGATGCTCTGCCCCAATCATCCGGACGTACATGAATATCAGCGGGCCATGTTTTACGACACGGTGAAAAACCATGATGTGGACCTGGTGCAGACCTGCCTGCTGACCTTTGCAGAAGGGAGCATAGCGAAAGCCCCCTGGTTCTTTGAGCCGTGGATGGATATCGAGCATCCCAGCCTAGGGGCGCTTCTGGGGCTGGCCAACGGCGGCTGCTTCTGTAAGCACTGTCAGGAAAAGGCGAACCGGCTGGGGTATGATTGGGAGCGGATGGTACGGGACGTTAAAAAGCTGCGCCGGGTAGCCGGCGCCACCCCCTACCGGTTCCAGCAGGAGCTGATGGAGAACAACCTGACGCTCGGCTCCAATGTATCGGAGAGCCTTTTGCTGATTGAATATCCGGGGCTGCTGGACTTTATCCGTTTCCGGATCGATTCGATTACCGAGCTGTTCCGCGATATTTATGAAAGCGTGCATGAGGCGAAGCCGGAGATTGATTTCCGCTACAACAACCATGTCCGGCTCCCGGAATATACCGGGATCTCCTTTAAGCACATCGCTCCCTATCTGGATTCGGTGCGGGATTCGGACTACAGCGAGCAAACGGGGGCTAAGGATGGCTTTGTCTACAAGCGCAACACGCTGTTCAAGATCCGGCGCGGGATCGGCTTTGATCGCAAGCTCATTGCAGCCTTGGCTTCGCGCCCCAATGCAACGCCGGAGCTGATACGCCAGTCCATCCGGGTGATGAGCGAGACGGGCGTGGACGGGATCTCGCTGGGTCACTACGACGGAGCGCATATGGAACACCTGGACGCCGTCGGGCAGGGGATCCGCGAGGCCGGGATCGAGGTGCGGACGGAATAGACAGCGGGCTTTAGAAATTTTGGTTCCGTTTCGAGGGAAAGCAAGAGACGACCTATCACCGAAAGGAGCGTGAACGGAAAATGAAGGAAAGCGCATGGTGGAAGGGCCCGCTGAGGGTGATCCAGACCAATTTGCAGGTAAAGGACACCGGACGGATGGATCCGGAAAAGATCGCGCGGGAGATCGAAGAGATGAGCGCCAACGTGTTAGTGACCAACGTGGGCGGGATCTACGCGTGGTATCCGAGTAAGGTGAGCTATCATCATATCAACGAATATCTGCCGGAGGGGCGGGATCTCCTGGAGGAGCTCGTCGAAGCATGCCACCGGCGGGGAATCCGGGTGGTGGCGCGGTTCGATTTCAGCAAGACGGATGACCGGACCTACCAGGAGAGGCCGGGATGGTTTGTGCGCGAGTGGGACCGGCGTCCGCAGGCATATGGAATTACACGTCCTGGAGAGTGGTCGCTGCTCTATACGACTTGTATTAACGGAGGATACCGCGGGGATGAGGTGGCGGTACCGGTTATCCATGAAGCGCTGCGGGAATATGACCTAGACGGGGTATTTTTCAACGCGCCGCACTATGAAAGGTGCTACTGCGACGCCTGCCGGAAGAAATACCGGGAGACCTACGGGAAGGAGCTGCCAAAGCCGGAGGAGGCGCAGGCGAGAGGCGGATCGCCAACGCTGGCCTGGCGCGGCGCAGCGCCGGGGATGGAGGCGGACTGGCCGTCGCGCTGCATCCGGGACAATATTGAAAAGATCTACCGGGCGATCAAGGAGGAGAAGCCGGATGCGCCGATGATCCTATACTACAATCTGTACAAGGACAACCTAGAGGATCGCCTGGCGACGGCGGACATGCTGTGCACCGAGCCGCAGGATGTGCTGTCGCTGGGGTACAAGGAGATCCCGCAGTTCTGGAAACCGGCCTTGAGCATCCGGATGGGGAGAACGGTCATGGATAAAGCGCCGGCGCCGTTTGGAATCATCCACACCTGCCCCGGCATGGACTGGAGGCACACCGGCCTGCCGCCGGCGGAGCACCTGTTCTGGATGGCGCAGATCCCGGCCAACGGCGGCTATCTATGGCACAGCCTGACGGGCTTTAACGACACCATCACCGACCGGCGGCTCATCCGATCGGTGAGCGAAATCAACCGCCGGGCTGCGAAGGTGGAGGGAGAGATGTTTGGAGCGCGTTCGCTGGCGCAGACGGCGCTCCTGTGGAACGCGAAGCAGAGCGCAGAGGGTTGGGCGGAAGGGCTGCTGAGCCGCCAGGAGCAGTTTGACCTGCTGGACAGCTACCAGCTAAAGCCGGAGCGGTTGGGGAAATACCGCGTGGCGGTGCTGCCGGACGGATACCCCTTGGACGGGGAGAAGGAAAAGACGCTGCGGGAATATGTCCTTTCCGGCGGGAGCCTGATAGCAGAGGGAACGTCGGGGCTGGAAGAGCTGGCGGAGCTGCTGGGCGTTGAGCGGGAGATGGGCAGCTCGGAGGAGCTGGCGGCCTCCTATTGGCGGTTTGAAGAATGCAGCGGGGAGCTGCGGCATGGGTTTGAGGAGACGCCGCTGTTGCCGCACCGCGGGAAGGTGGCCTACTGCACGCCGCTGAACGGGACCAAGGTGCTGGCGACGCTGGTACCGCCGTTTGCGCCGCTGGACGCGGTCGGAGCGCCGCCGGAGCGTGCGAGCATCCTGTGCCCGCAGACGCGGCTGCCGCTGTGCACGCTGAGAGAATATGGAAAAGGCCGGGTGCTGTTCCTGCCGTTCGAGCTGGGCCGGCTGGCGCAGGAGTATAAGCTGGGGGAGCACTACCGTCTGATGCAGAACTGTGTGACGCTGCTACTTGGGGAAGAAAAGGCGTTCACGGCAAAAGCGCCGGGAGGGATCCAGGCGATGGCCTATGAAGGGGACGGGCGGATACTGGCGCACTTTGTCAACGGGATTGGCCAGAGGCCGCTGACCGAGGCATCTCCCTACCATGATCTGTCGTTCACGGTCAAGCTGCCTGAGGGGAAGCATGTGAAGGCGGCCCACGCGCGGATAGAGGGCTCGAAGGTGGAATGGAGGGAAGAAGAGGGACGGGTCCTCTGCCGTCTGGAGAAGGTGGAGATATGGGAGATGGTCTCCCTGGAGCTGGAGAGTTAGGGACTGAGAAAAGCGGTCTTCCCAGCGCCTTAGCAGAGGGCCGGCGGCTGCTGCACTGGCCCGGCCTGGAGAATAACCGATGAGAAAGCTCCCCCTTTAGAAACCTGTAAGGGTTTCTAAAGGGGGAGCTTTCAGCGTATCTGCGATTTTATACCGACACTGGGGAAAGTCTCCCTTTGCCGTTATCTAAGAAGCGTTGCTGGAAGGCCGCACGGAGTACGGTAAAGGAGAAGTATCCAAAGCGCGCTATAAAGGACGTACTCTTTTTTGACGCTGAACGGCAAATATATTTTGTACAATCTTCGATTGATCGTCTTCCGTCAGTTCTAAAAACTGACATCCATATTCAAAAGGTGCGTCGTCTTTTTCTATCACGCGCAGCACCTGACAGTATAGAACGGATTCCGGTCTGTCCTCTATCATTTTCACCTTTAATAAAAATTTATCTCCTTTGTGGTAGCGGTATTTGGAGCTAATGCAGGCCCCTCCTGCGCTGATGTTCAGCATTTTGCAAGGTCTTTCTCCCTTTTCCAGTCCGCTGAACATCGTAGCGGTGGCGTCAAGGTTGGTGCTTAACCGGAAAAAAGCGCGGTCGTTTGCAACCTGCGTAACCGTTAATTCCTCCACCTGCCAGATATGCTTGGGCATGGGGGTAATAACGCCCTCCATATAGACGGCTTTTTGACAGTGATCGTTGTACCCGCGGATTTTGACATGGAGGCTCTCCCCCTCTTCTTGGGGAAGCCCGGTTTCGGAATATTGGTGCAGCTCCGCCTTGCTTCCTTGCAGTTCCATTAGCTTCGCCACAAAAAGCAGGTGGCCCTCAAAGGTCGTTACCTCCACCCGCATGCCGGAATAAGCCGCAGACTCTTCCGCCTCGTTTGCCCCTTTATTTTCTGGGGGTTCCGGATCCTTCGTTCTCTTTCCAAATAGATTCAATAAGCGCACAATATGCCTCCCATTTGAAACGGTTACAATGGATTCCCGCTGTTAAAGAAAACCGTCCTCTGTCCTTACAGCTGCTTCAACTGTTCGTCTGCCCAAAAGACCCGGTTCCGGCCATGCTTCTTTGCATCATATAGCATTGTATCCGCAATTTTTAAATAAAAGTCATAGGAGCTTTCTAATTCAGGAATAACGGTAACGCCCCCAATGCTGATTGTGACCCACTCGGATACGGAGGGATCATGCGGGATATGAAGAGTTTCTACCGCCTGCCGGATTTTTTCCCAATACCCCAGGATCTGTTTCGAGGCGCCGCCCAGAAGGATCGCTATAAACTCCTCGCCGCCATAGCGGGCAAGAAAGTCGGTGCTGCGCTGCAAGTGGGAAGCGGCCGTCTGCGCTACGGCGGCGATGACTCTGTCCCCCGCAGGGTGGCCGAATGTATCGTTATAAACTTTGAATCGGTCAATATCGAATATGCAGATGGAGTATGGAATGTGCAGCCGGATCGCTTCATTCCATTTTGTAATACTATATTGCTCATACCTGCGCCTATTAGCAATTCCCGTCAGTTGATCCGTCATGGATTGCTGTTCAACCTGTCTGCGGTACCGGTAGAGCTTAATATGCGTGTTGACCCTCGCCTGGACAATCAGAGGGTTAAACGGCTTTGTAATGTAATCAACGGCTCCTAAGATCAGCCCGCGCTGCTCGTTTGTCACATCGGAAAGGCTGGTAATCAGAATGACCGGAATGCTCTGCGTAATGATTTCTTCCTGCAATTTTTTCAACAGAGTAAAGCCGTCCATTCCCGGCATAACGACATCCAGCAGGATCAGCGAGAAGTTTCCGCCGCTTGCGCGGCGCAGCCCATCCTCCGCCGTCTGCGAGACGGTGACATCATATTCAGGGTCTAAAATGGATTTTAGTTGGGCCGCCTGCAAGGCGCTGTCATCAACAATCAATATTTTTTCCATACCTGCACTCCTTATCTTCGTTGCTTCATCCGGTCAAGCTGCCGTGCGTGTACGGTACCGCCTCCAGCGGTATAGATACGGGTAGTATTGAAACGGGAATAGACCAAAAGATCGGCAAAACGGAATGGCGGGGAAACCTTTCATCCGGCTTGGCGCCGCGGCTTCCGCAGCCGCAAAGTAAATATTCATTTACATGACGGCCTAAAAACTACCCGCAGAGGGCAAATGTTCAGCGTGCCGTAAATAAACGTTTATTTTTTTGTTTCTCAATACAGCGTGTTCTCCAATGCGCTGTCTCCTATCCCCGATTTCTTTTTTGGGGCTTCTGCGGCTTCAGATAGCCGCTCAACCCGGTGGCCAGCAGCTGGAACACCGTGTCCTCAGTCTCTTGGCTGTTGGGAAGCACTCCCTCCACTACATATTTAGCATACATCACCGTAGAGGTAAGAATATGGAGCCACAACAGATCCTGATTGATCCGATCCAGGCTGGGAAACACCTTCTTGAAGGCCTGCACCATTCCGATAAACGTTTTGAAATAGGTTATATCCCGGTCCTTATCATATTTGGGGAAGAAGGCGCTATCCCGGAACCGGTGATAGAAAATGGCCTCGTCCGGATGCGACGTCCAAAACCGGAAGTAGGGCAGCCACAGCCCTTTTACCGCTTCCATGGGGCCGGTGAGAATATCCAGAGGATTGAATTTCAAATGCTCGAAAATCTCCGCCGCCTGTTTGTCCACATAGGTGAAGCACTCCATCAACAGCTGTTCCTTGCCGTCGAAGTAGCGGTAAATCGCCCCAGGGGAGATTCCCGCCAAATCGCAGACGTTCTGGATGCGCACACCCTCCAGACCATATTGCCGTACAGCCTTCATTGCCGCAAAAATAATGCGCGCTTTGGTGTCATCCAGAATGCTCACTTCCTTCTGCAATAAGCGCTGTATTGCCCTCTGCCCAGATATATAGGCTATTCTGTTAAGGGAACCACATCTTTATAATATACCACCAAAAATAGGTATGTCAAGCCAAACTATCCTGAACGCCGATACCGTGCTTGTAAAAGTTTAATGGTTTCAATGGCTGCCTTGTCCCCGCTTCCCGCCCCTTTTGGCGTCTTTTTTATTTCCGGATGGGACAAGAACCGGCGAATTTTTCCCTTTTATGAAGCGGCTGGATTCAAAATGTTTCAGAAGGCGGGCGCCTACCGGGACTCTCGTTCTTGCCCATGAATTTTTGGGGATTGCCGTTCCGTTTTAAGGTTCGATAATGAAGTCCGGCATTTTCCGGACGGGTAAGCGGCATAAAAGACGGCCCAGCGAGTGAATGTATAAATATTTATCCATCCAAAATGAAACAGAATATCTAAAATAAAAACAATTATACATAAAAAATAATTATAAATTGACAATAAAAGCGGATGCGGTTACACTATGTTCACAAACGAATAAGGGGGAACGGGATATGGCCGCATGGCTCAGAAAATTAAAAAAGGATATCCGGCTCAACCACGTCATCTATTGGATGATCCTGCCGGCGTTGTGCTATTTTGTAATCTTCCACTATATCCCCATGTATGGCGCACAGATTGCCTTCCGAAAATACGCGCCGGGGAGAGGAATTTGGGGAAGCCCGTGGGTCGGCTTTGAGAATTTTGCCCGTTTCTTTTCATCCAGGCAGTTTGGGCGGCTGCTGGGAAATACGCTGATTCTTAGCGGTCTGGATATTCTGTTTGGCTTCCCAATGCCGGTTATCTTGGCGCTGCTTTTGAATGAAGTGCGCCAGTCCGGTTTTAAAAGGGTGGTGCAGACCGTTACCTACATACCGCATTTTATTTCCATGGTGGTCATTTGCGGCCTGCTGGTGGATTTTTCGCTGACCACCGGCCTTTTTAATAAGCTGGGCGGGCTGTTCGGGCTTCCCGCGGTTTCCATGCTCTCCGACCCGCGCTATTTCCGGCCGCTTTACATTGCCAGCGGTATTTGGCAGGAGGCTGGCTGGGGCTCCATCATCTATCTGGCGGCGCTTTCCTCGGTGGATACCGAACTTTATGATGCGGCCAGCGTAGATGGAGCGGGAAAGCTGCGCCAGGTGTGGAACGTTACGCTGCCGGGCATTGCGCCCACCATTATTATCATGTTGATTTTGCGTGTCGGCCGGGTGATGGATGTCGGGTTTGAAAAGATCCTGCTTTTGTATAACCCTTCTACCTACGAGGTAGCCGACGTAATCTCTACCTATGTTTACCGCATTGGTATGCTACAGGCGGACTATTCCTATTCCACCGCCATCGGGCTTTTCAATTCGGTCATCAACTGCGTTCTGCTGGTTGTGGTCAACCGCTTTTCCCGCAAGCTGACGGAAACCAGTCTCTGGTAAAAGGCTGCTGAACGGAAATAGGATTCCCGTCCCGTTCGCGGCCGGATTCACATTCTTATAAGAAAAAGGGGGAAACGCGCATGCTGCGTACCAAAGGGGAGAAGGCTTTTGAGGCGGTGAACATCGTCCTTCTGTCTATCCTTGTGCTGGTTACGGCCTATCCGCTTTATTATGTATTGGCGGCCTCCTTCAGCAACCCTGCTGAAATCATGAAGCACACAGGCGTTCTTTGGGGGCTGAAGGGCTTTTCACTGGAAAGCTATAAATATGTTTTCCGTTATCCCATGGTCTGGATTGGTTATGGAAACACCCTTGTCTATGTGCTGGTGGGGACGGCGGTCAACACCCTCTTTACCGCGCTGGCGGCCTATGGGCTTTCGCGCAAAAACGCCATGCTTTGCAATTTTTTCATGGTGCTCATTACCGTCACTATGTTTTTCAGCGGCGGCCTGATACCCACCTATCTGCTGGTGGACAACATGGGCCTGACCAATACGCGGCTCGTCATGTTCATTTGGAAGATGGCGCAGCCCTATAACCTAATTGTGATGCGCACCTCCTTCCGCGAGATTCCGGACAGCCTGATTGAATCGGCGACGATCGACGGGGCCAACCATTTCCAGATTTTCTGGAAGATAGCGGTCCCCGTCAGCAAGGCGGTGCTTTTCGTCATCATTCTGTTCTATGGAGTTTATCACTGGAACGCCTGGTTTTATGCGATGGTCTTTCTCAGGAGCAAATCGCTCTACCCGTTGCAAATTGTTTTGCGGGACATCCTGGTTGCCAATGATGTCAGCGCCATGACCGAGGGCATGGTTGGAATGGATGAGAAGGAGATGATTGGGGCGACGATCAAATATGCGATTATTGTGGTGAGCACCGTTCCCATCCTGTGCGTCTATCCCTTTATCCAGAAGCATTTTGTGAAGGGCGTCATGGTGGGAGCGATCAAAGGATAAAACGAAAAGGAGGAGACAAGCGTTGAAAAGATGGTGGAAGGAAACTCCCTGGCGCTTCATCCAGACCAACATGCGGCAGATCGACATGGAAGATATGGATGCGGACCGCTTTGTTGAGGACCTAAAGGCGTTTGAGGCGACGATCGTGATGGTCAATGCGGCGGGCATTATTGCCAGCTACCCCACCGATCTGCCCTATCACTTTCAAAGCCCCTGCCTGCATGGCGACGGTTTGGACAAGGTGATTGAGCGCTGCCATGAGGAGGGGATCCGGGTCATTGCGCGGACGGATTTTTCCAAGGTGCGCCGTCCCGTCTATGAGCGGCACCCGGAATGGGCCTACCGGACGGCGGAGGGCGAAATCGTTGATTACAACGGCGATGTGCATGCCTGTGTCAACGGCGGGTACCAACAGGAGTATGTTTTTGAAATTATCGATGAAATGCTAAAAAAACTTCCGTTTGACGGCGTATTCTGCAACATGGGCGGTTTCCAGGTCCGAGACTACAGCTATCGCTACTATGGCGTCTGCCACTGCGAAAGCTGCAAACGGAAATTTCGGGAGATGTTCGGCCTTGCGCTTCCACTGAAAGAGGACATGAACGATCCTGTCTACCGCAAATATAAGCTCTTTCAGCGGCGCTGTATTGCGGACTATGAAGAAAGGTTCTACCGGCATGTCAAGGCTCTATCGCCGGATATCGCGGTGAACGGCCGCGATTTTGTCCGGATGGAGTCGAACACCGAATATGGACGGCCGCTTCCGCATTGGCAGTACAGCGCGTCCTCCAACACCCGCTGCATCCGCGGGACCGGACAGGAGGCGCTGCCCGCTTCGAATACGACGGTGGATTTCATCGGCTTCTTTTACCGGCATGTTGCGGTCAGCCCGGCGCTTCAGGAGCTGCGCATGTGGCAGAATCTGGCCAACCTTGGCGGGCTGGATTATTATCTGATCGGCCGGCTGGATAACCACGACGACCGCTCCGGCTATGCGGGCATCCAGAAGGTTTTCCGTTTTCACAAGCAGCATGAAAAAGAGCTTTGCGGCCTGCGCGCGTGGGCGGATGCGCTGCTTATCCGTTCCGCGCTTTGGGGCGACTCCTCCGAGGAGCGGGGCTGGATCCGGGCGCTGACCGAGAACCATATCCTATTTGATGAGCTGCTGCTTGAAAAGCTGGAAAAGGCGGATCTTTCCAAATACAAGGCAGTGATCCTGCCGGACATTAAGTTTCTCTCTGAGGAGCAAGCCGCGCAGTTGGACCGTTTTGCAGAAAATGGCGGGGTCGTCGTCGCCAGCGGCGACACCGGCTTGGGTGACGGTCAGCTTCAAGATCGAGATACCGTTTGTCTGCGCTGCATGGGCGTAGAGAGGGTACGGGCGGTCCGTAGCGATATGGTTTCCGCCATGCTGCGCATCCGCGAGGAGGATAAGAAGGATTTCCCCTCCTTCCCGCAGACCGACGTTATCGCCTTTGGAGACCGCTTTGTTTTTGCAGATATTTCACCAAAGGCGCAGCGGTATTTTGGGCTCATTCCGCCGCATCCCTTCGGACCGCCTGAGCGCTGCTTCTATACCCAGCAGACCGATATCCCCGGCGTTACCCGTTTCCCCTATGGTAAGGGATACGGCGTCTATCTGCCCTGGCTGGCGGGAACGCTGTTCTGCCGCGAAGGGTATGAAAATACCGCCGGCGTGATGCGCGATGTGCTTCAGTCGCTGGCGGGCCTGCCCAGCGCCGCGCCTGCGCTGACACCGATGGTGGAGGTAACGGCCGCCGGGACGGAGGATCGGCTGGTCGTTCAGTTGGTGAATAATTCCGGCCACTTCGGAACCAGTTATTATCCCCCTATTCCGGTGGAAGGGATTGAGGTTGTTCTGCCGGTAGGGAAGGAACCCCGGTCGGCAGCCTCCCTGAAAGCGCCGGGGAACGCCTCCTTCCAATATAAGGAGGGCCTTCTCCGGCTGCGGATAGAACGCCTGGAGGAATATGAGGCGGCGGTCGTCAGATTCTGAGATTCCAGGCAGCCGGCAGCCGCCGGGCGGTGATAAATGTTGCCGGCTGATGCACAGGACTCCGGCTTTGCCGGAAAATTTCTAGGAAAGGAAGGTAAACATGACAGGAAAACGGATATTGGTGGTCATGCTGGCCCTGGTCATAGGGGCATTAGCCGGATGTGCAGGGGGAGGGAATGCCTCTTCCGCCGCATCCTCCGCGCTGGAAAGCGGTTCGGGCGCCGCTTCTGCGGCCGGCGCTGGGGAAGCGTTTACATATCAGCTCCCGCTGGTGGAGGAACCGGTAACGCTGGAATATTTCTGTGAAATCGACGAGGGGAAGGTCGGCGTCCACCACAAGGACTATAACGGATTGCTGCAATTCCAGCTTTTTGAGCAGAATACCGGCGTACATATCGAGTTTATCCACCCACCGTCCGGCCAGTCTACCGAACAGTTTAACTTGATTTTGGCATCCAATAACCGCCCGGACATGATGTTCTATGGGAATTGGAACAACATTGCGGGCGGTACGCAGAAGCTGCTGGACGACGGCCTGTTCTATGATCTCAAGCCGATGATGGATACTTATGCTCCCGACCTGACCGCGTTTTTGGAGGAGCATACCGAGGTTAAAAAGTGGATCAGCACCGACCAGGGAGCCTACTACTGCTTCCCCTACCTGCGCTATCAGCAGGAGGTAGCGAATACCGACGGCTTCCAGGGCCGCAGGGATTGGCTGGATAAGCTGGGCGTTGCACAGCCGCAGACGATCGCGGAGTGGGATGCTTTCTTTGAGGCGGTGATGCGCACCGACCTGGATGGGGACGGTAATCCGGCCAACGAAATACCGCTCATCTGCATGGATCCGACCAAGGACAACACGCTCTACACCTTTGCGGGCGCTTGGGGATTCCATCCGCACCTGTATGTAAAGGATGGAAAAGCACAGTATGGGGCGCTACAGCCCGAATATAAAGAGTATGTAAAAAAGATGGCCGAGTGGTTTCAGAAGGGCTATCTGTCCCCAGATTTCAATAGCCTGGACTATAAGCAGAAGCAAGCACGGATTATGAACGGCGAGGCCGCCAGTTGGTATGACGGACTGGGCATGGGCTTCGATACCTATGCAATGTCGCTGGGCGGGGATCCGGGCATCCTCTTTGTGACCAACTATCCTACCTTGGAGGGGCACAGCGACGCCCCTGTTTATTTCTTCGGCACCCTGGACTTCTCCGGGGCGGGGACGGGCATCAGCACAACGACCAAATATCCGGAGCTTTGCGCTCAGTGGCTCAACTACTGGTATACGCCGGAGGGATCGGATATCGTCAATTTCGGCCAGGAAGGCGTTACCTATCAATGGGTGGACGGATTCCCGCAGCTGACGGATGAGATTGCGCACAATCCGGATAGCTCCGTGTCGGTAGCGCTTGGCAAATACTGCCTAGGCGCTTCCTGGGGGCCGTTCGTCCATGATTCCAGGGTCCGCCAGCAGCGGCTGCTGCGCTGGGACGAGCAGGTAGAGGCGGCCCGTATGTGGGCGAAGGCGGATATCTCCGGTATGATGCCCTTTGTTTCCTACTCGGAGGAGGAGTCTTCCCAGGCGGCCAACTACCAGAATGAAATCAAGACCTATGTAGACGAGATGACCCTCAAATTTATTCTGGGACAGGCAGATATTGACCAGGAATATGATAAGATGCTTTCGGTTTTGAAGAATGACATGGACATAGAAGGATATCTGTCCCTGGTCAGCGCCGCGGTAGGGCGGTATGAGAGCAGGTAGCTTTTCCAATCGTTCAGATGATTCGGCGGCAGGCGTTTGATAGGATACTGGGCGCACGCCAGGCCGGCCGCCGGGAGAGAGTGCGGTCCGGCTGTACGATCTCGGAAGCGGCGGTATTCCTGCTTCATGCGGTGCATGGGGCGGGAGTGCCGCCGCTTTGGCCGAGGAAAACGGATGATAAGACAGAGGAGGCGCCAATGAAAAGCAGAAGGCAGGATATTAAATGGAACATCCGGATGTTTTCCATGCTCTATCTGGTGCTGGTAGCGGTCCCGATTATGATTTCCCTGCTGGCATGCCTGCTGTGTTGGAAGCAGCTTGGTAGGGAAACGGCGCGTTTTGCCGCCTCTTCTATGGAGAATGCCTCCGGCGCGATCGATGCCAAGCTCAGCGCGCTGGAGATCATGGTCAACCAGATTGCCTTTGACGATGATATCTATGCCTTCTGTCCTGTCCAGGACCCCATGGCGCTTTCGGAGCGCTATAAGGTCAGCCAGATCATGCGCAGCCTTTCGGTCTATGGACTTCCCAACGAATATGTTAAACTGCTCTATGTCTACTACCCCAATTCCAACTATATTATTACGCCGGGGGCCGCCTATACCTCGGATTACTTTTTTACCCATCTTGTTCAGTTTGGAACCACGGGGAATGTAGCGGAGGCCGAACAATTCCATGCAAGGGTCTATGATATGCAGTACAGGACCGGCGGCTCAACGGTGCTTTACGAGGGGAGCGATCGGTTCAACGTCAGCATGCTGATCCGTTCCATTCCCCGTCCTCGCGGGGGGAATGCCAATATCGTTGCTCTCATTGATAACCGGCTGTTTGAGAATGCGCTGGAGAATATCGATCCGGAATGGGTGAGCGCTGTTCTCGATCGGGAAGGCCGCGCCGTTGTTCTGCGCGGATGGGAGGCAGAACAGCTTCCGCAGCAGGGGCAGATGACACTTCCGAAAGGGTCGCTGCGCATGCGCATGAAGGACGGCAACTATTCGATCACCTACAGCGCCAGTGCCAACGGGATGTTTAAATATATTGTAGCGGCGCCGGAGAAGGCGCTGTATCAGGAGATCTTCTTGATTATCCGTATGATATTCATCATTTTGGCGCTGCTGCTGGGGGCGGGAAGCTATGTTGTCTTTCGAGCCAGTTGGTCGATTTCGGAATTTATGTCGTTTATCTTTGACGCCTTTAGTACGGACGAGGAGCGCAAGCGGCAGATTAATTACCAACGGCTACGTTCACAGGTTTCCCAGTCATTTTGGAGGGAAACCACCCTGAAATCCCACGTGAAAGAGCTGATGGAGGAAAACAGCGCCTATAAACAGCAGGCGCAGAACAACCATAGCGCCGTCCAGAACGCGCTGCTGCTCAAGCTGGTGCGCGGCGATACCGGGGAATACCGTAATGAAGCGGGGATCTATCAGCACTACGGTCTAAACTTCCCTTATGACGCTTTCCGGGTTCTGCTGATTGAGATGCTCTATTCGGATCGGGATCCGCTGCAAAAAAAGGTGGAGGTGTTTGGGACTCTTCAATTCCTGCTGCGCAGTCTTTTGGAGGAGAAGGAGGGGGGATGGACGGGATATCTCTGCGATGTAGACACCGAGCGCATCCTTATTTTACTCAACCTGTCCTCTTCTGGAGAAGAAGCGGTTGCCGAGGGCTTTGCCAAAAGGATCTGCTCGTTTATAGAGCGCAACAGCGAGACGGCCTGCGCAATCGGGGTCAGCGGGAGCTGCTCCAATGTCGAGCGCCTGAACGACTATTTCCGCCAAGCGCTCAAGTGTTTGGATTATCGAACGATCAACAGCGATGAAAATTCAATTATCTATTATGAAAGGATTAAAAACCGCCGCCAAAGCTGCGGATATTCTATCCACAGGGAGCTAAACATGATTCACTATTTAAAAGAGGGGCAGATAGAGGAATGTATGGGCGAGGTGGAACGCTTTTTGGAAAAAAGCGCCGGAGAAGCGGAGACCAACCTGCTCGCCATGCGGCACATGTTTTTTGATATTCTGTCCACCGCCTTTTCAGTAGCGGATGAGCTGAAGATCCCGCTGGATACAGTGGGGGAGACGGATACGATTGTGAACGGCATTCTCAACGGGAAGTCGGTAGAGGAGATGCGCGGCATTCTCTATGATGTGTTTGTTGAAATCACCTCCTATGCCGGCCGGGCCAAGACGAGCGGAAACAGTGAACTGGGCCAAAAAATTATCGCCTATATCGACGCCAACTATTTGAACTATGATTTTTCCCAGTTGGCGGTTGCCGATCAGTTTCAGCTCTCTCCCTCAGCGCTTTCGCAGTTTTTCAAGGAATTTGCAGGACTTAACCTTTCCGATTATGTAAAGGAAAAGCGCCTTCAAAAAGCGAGAGAGCTGCTTTCAGAGACGGGGCTTTCCTTACAGGAGATAGCCGGAAAGGTAGGCTATGCCTCTGAGCACACATTGATTCGTCTTTTTAAACAGCGCTACGGTGTGACGCCGGGAAAATACCGGCAGATGGAAGCGCCGAAGGAATGAGCCGGGAATACCGCAGGCTTCAAAAATAGGAAAAGCGTTTGCAAGCCGTCCTCTTGGCCTGCAAACGCTTTTTGCCCATTACAACAAGCCGGACAGCGATTCGCTGCCCGGCTTGTTGTTACATAAAATCCATATAGAAAAATTGATTATCTTTTTAGAAGTTATTATATGCCGTTATAGCCTGTATTTTCGGGCTATAACGGCATTTTAGATATGGGGAGAAGTTCTTATATACCCTCATAACCTTTTAGGTTTTCCCTTTGGGTGGTAGTAAAAGAAGTAGTAAATCCGTCTGCGGCTATGCTGCGATCAGCCTTTCCATTTCAGCCCTTGCGGAAGCGAATGTTGCGTGTGCGTAATAGTTCAGCGTCATGGTGAT
>JAAWDS010000035.1 GCA_022793895.1 Provencibacterium sp.
CGGCTATTATACTCTTAATTTACTTGGCCGCCCTACGGGCATGGCCATAATACCACCGCGCGCGCCGCGCTTGTGGTATAATAGCCGCAGAGCGGCTATTATACTCTTAATTTACTTGGCCGCCCTACGGGCATGGCCACGATACCGCCGCACGCGCCGCGCTTGTGGTATTATAGCCGCAGAGCGGCTATTATACTCTTAATTTACTTGGCCGCCCTACGGGCATGGCCACGATACCGCCGCACGCGCCGCGCTTGCAGCGCCGTGACCTTTATACCGGTTCCTTGAGCTCTGTAAAGCAAGGCCTAAACCGCCCTGCTCTTGCAGGCCGAAAAATATCAACCTTTCCATTCAATCAGGGGGAAACATCTATGCCGCATTTGGAACAGACGGTGAAAAGTACGCCCATCTATGACGGGAAGATCATCCGGGTCCGGACCGACGACGTGCAGCTAGAAAACGGAAACGCTGCCAAACGGGAGGTTATCTCCCATCCTGGCGGCGTCTGCGTGGTTGCGGTAAACAGCCGCGACGAGGTGCTGCTGGTGCGGCAGTTTCGTTATCCATTTGGGAAGGAACTGATCGAGATTCCGGCTGGGAAACTCGAATATGGCGAGGATCCCTCCGCCTGCGGGCGGCGCGAGCTGGAGGAGGAAACCGGATACACCGCCGGAACCTACCGCTATCTTGGCCCGATGTATCCCACCCCCGCCTACGATGAAGAGGTTATCCACCTCTATTATGCCGCCCAGCTCCAGCCCACCCGTCAAAAGCTGGATGAGGATGAATTTCTCGACGTTCTGCAAATGCCCTTTCAGCAGGCGGTGCAGATGGTTCTGGATCAGCAGATCGCCGACGGCAAAACGCAGTTGGCGCTGCTCAAGGCCGACGCGCTGCGCCGGGCGGGCAAGCTATAGCTCTTCCTCCTCTCCGGCCAACAGCCAGAGCAGGAAGGTGACGAGAGCGGCCAACAGCCAGAGCGCCACCGCCGCCTTGCGCACAATTTCCAGACGGGTCAGCCGTAAAAAGGTTTGCGTATGGTAGCCGTCTTCCATCACCCGGCCGAACGGGTCCTCCTCGTCGCCCGCTGAAACGACAAGGGCCGGTCCGTATTTGGGCGCGATAACGTCTACAGACAGGTCGCGGCCCCGTGAGAAGCGGTCCCAGCAGCGGACGATATAGCCGGTTAAAAACCGGGCGGCGATCGAGAGTGTGAGCATGAGGGCGGAGATCTTAAACCATATGGCCATCCAATCCTTCCGTCCTCTCCCGGCTCCTGTATTCATAACGGCTTACCACCTTTCTTTGAACGCCGTTGGCGCATTCTGCTTCTATGATAACATATCCGGAATTTAAAAACAATTCATCCCGGACGTCTGCCGCCGGAAACTTTATTTCTAGGAAAGGAAAACGGCCGCGCCAACAAAGAGAGGGATCCGCTTCTCTTCCCGGCTTGATCGGAGGCGGCGAAAATCAAAGCGGCCTTAAGGGAGGGAGAAAATGCTTGGAACAGAATAAAATCGGGCGGGTTCATCTTTTGGACGAACTGCGCGGCGCGGCAATTATCCTCATGGTCTGCTACCATGCCGGTTATGATCTGGTCGCTATTTTCGGAGTGGACATGCCCTTTTTTTACTCTGCGCAGCTGAACCTTATCCGCGATATCATGGCCGGGGCCTTTATTTTTATCTCAGGCTGCTCCTGCCGTCTTTCGCACAGCAACCTGCGCCGCGGGCTGCAAACGCTGCTGCTTGCCATGGGGATGACGGCGGCAACCTGGCTCGTCATCCCGGAACAGATTATCCGGTTCGGCGTGCTGCATTGTTTAGGCTGCTGCATGCTGCTGTTCGCCCTGTTGGAGAGAGGGCTGGACCGGGTGAAGCCGTTTCCCGGCGCACTGCTGGCGGGCGTCGCCTTTTATCTGACCTTCACCCTCCCCTCCGGCGTTTTCGGCGGGCTCACCTACCGCTTTCTCCTTCCGCGCGGCCTCTATGATTGCGGATTCCTGTTCCCGCTGGGGTTCCCTTCCCCGCAGTTCTTCTCCAGCGACTATTATCCGCTGCTCCCCTGGTTCTTCCTGTTCCTCTGCGGCGCTTATATCGGCGTCTATATCCGGGAGGGGCGTTTTCCCGCCGGAGCCTACCGGCTGCATTGCCGGCCGCTCGCCTTCGTCGGGCGGCATACGCTGTGGGTGTATCTCTGCCACCAGCCCATCCTGTTCGGGGCGCTCTCGCTCATTTTCTACCTGGCGGGCCGCGGATAGGCCCGGCGCTCCTATAAAAGCCGCCGCAGGCGGTCCGTCTTTTCCCGAAGGGACGGGAGCCGCTTACAATAAAAATTAGAGAAAGGTTTTGTTAAATTGTTTTCGCGCGCTCGAATCTGGCCGAACCTCGCCCTGCTGGCCGGAAGCACTCTGCTCGCCTTCGGGCTCTATCATGTGCATTCGCTCTCCGGCGTCACCGAGGGAGGCGTTCTGGGACTTACCCTGCTGTTGGACCATTGGTTCGGCCTTTCGCCCGCCCTTACCGGCTTCGTTCTGAACGGCGTCTGCTATCTTCTGGGCTGGCGCGTCATCGGAAAAGATTTCGTTCTTTCCTCCCTTCTATCCGGCGTTCAATTTTCCATCGCCTATGCGGTGTTTGAGCAGTTTGACCACCTTTGGCCGCAGCTGGCGGATCAGCCGCTCCTGGCCGCGGTGCTGGGGGCCGCCTTTGTCGGCGTGGGCGCGGGGGTCTGCGTCCGCGCCGGGGGAGCGCCCGGCGGGGATGACGCCCTGGCCATGAGCCTAAACAAGCTAACGCGCCTGGATATCCAGTGGCTTTACCTGTTAAGCGATCTCTTCGTTTTGCTGCTTTCGCTCAGTTACATCCCCCTGCGGCGCATTGCCTATTCGCTGTTAACCGTCCTGCTCTCCGGGCAGATCATCGGCCTCATTCAAAAGCTGCGCTGGCCGTGCAAGCGGACGGTTCAGGAGGGAACCTGACCGGAAGCGGATATCCGAACCGCCGGGGCGGGGACACATCCTGGGGGACAACGGCGCGGGTATTTTTAGCCCCTGCGCCGCTTATATATGGACAAAAGGCCGCAGGCCGGCGGAACGTTTTCAAGGGGTTCCGGGCAGGGCCTAACCGGAAATAAAGGAGAGAGAACCCATGCAATGGATAGAAATCCTAAAAGCGGTACTGTTCGGCATTGTGGAGGGCATCACCGAATGGCTCCCCATCAGCAGCACCGGCCACATGATCCTGGTCGATGAATTTATCAAGCTCAATGTCAGTCCCGCATTCTGGGAGATGTTCCTGGTGGTGATCCAGCTCGGCGCTATCCTGGCGGTCGTTTTCCTCTATTGGGAACGGCTGTTCCCCTTTTCCTTTCGGGGGGGCTTCCGTGCGGACCGGGAAAAGTTCTCGATGTGGTTTAAAATCGTGGTAGCCTCGATTCCCGCAGGCGTTGTAGGCATTTTGTTTGAGGATATCTGCAACGAGCTGTTCTATAACTATGTCACCGTTGCTATCATGCTGATTCTGTTCGGCATCCTCTTTCTGGCGATCGAAAACGGCCGCCGGGACCGGCGGCCGCAGGTACGGGCGATTTCCGGCATCACCTACCGCTCTGCATTCATCATCGGCGTTTTTCAGATGATTGCCGCCGTTTTCCCCGGCACCTCCCGGTCGGGGGCGACCATTGTCGGGGCTCTGCTAATCGGTATTTCCAGAACAACGGCGGCCGAATTCACCTTCTTTTTAGCTATCCCGGCTATGTTCGGCGGCAGCGCGCTGAAGCTCTTAAAATTCGGCTTTCATTTCACCCCGGAGGAATTGATCATTCTGCTGACCGGAATGCTTGTAGCGTTCTTCATTTCCATCTTCGCGATCCGGTTTTTAGTGGGATACATCCAAAAGCACAACTTCAAAGCCTTCGGCTGGTACCGGATCCTCCTCGGCCTATTGGTGTTGGCCTACTTCTTCTTCTCCGGGCGGACGGTAGGATAGAAGAGCTTGTAAAAAAACACCCGCGGTTCTCAGAAAAGGGCGCGCCCGCAGAATTGCATCCTGCGGGCGCGCTTTTTTAACCAAACAGCAGGTTGACCAGAGCGCACAGCCCTATCCCCAGCGCTGTCGGGAGCAGGAAGCCAACCGCCGTCCAGCGCAGGCTCCCGGTTTCCTTCTTGATGGTCCACAGCGTCGTAGCGCAGGGGAAGTGCACCAACGAAAAGAGCATCACGCAGCAGGCCGTTACCCAGGTCCAGCCGTTCTGGACCAGCAGTTGGCGGAACGCCGTTAGGCTTTCGATCTCCATCATATGCCCCGCCGAGAGATAGCTCATCAAGATAATCGGCATCACAATCTCATTGGCTGGCAGGCCCAGAATGAAGGCCAGAAGGATGAACCCATCCATCCCGATCCACTGGGCGAATGGATCCAGGAAGCCGGCGCAGTGCTGTAAAAGGCTCAGCCCTTCCAGGCGGATGTTCGCCATCAGCCAGATCACCGCGCCCGCGGGCAGCGAGACCGCCGCGGCACGCCCCAGAACGAACAGCGTCCGATCCAACACCGAGCGGACGATCACTCGCATCACCTGGGGCTTGCGATAAGGAGGGAGCTCCAGTGTAAAGGAGGAGGGCAGACCTTTGAGCAGCGTTTTGGAAAGCAGCCGGCTCGCCAGCAGCGTCAGTCCCACCCCTAAAAGAATCACACCCGTTAAGAGCAGGGCGGATAAGAGAGAATCCAGCGGAAAGACCAGCGCGCCGCAAAAAAACATCGAAATCATCGCAATGAGCGTTGGAAATGCGCCGCCATCGCGGGGGTAACATCCGGCCCGTTCCCCGCGCGGGCAGGCCGCCGGGAATACCTATTCGCCGTAAATAAAAAGATGTAGGTTCTCCCCATCCCACTCGATCCTCTGGAGAAGCAGCTTTATCAGCGTCCGCTTCTCCGTTAGGCTCATCTGCTTCGCACAGGCTTGAAAGCTCGAAAGGGCGTTCGCGATAAGATCGAGCTGTAGATGCTTCCCGGCAATCGCCTCCCGGCTTTCTTCCATCCGCTTCTTTTCGGCGGTAAGCTGTTCCAGCTCGGCGGTAAGCTCTTCCACCCGGTTGCTTATCTCCCTGAGCAGCGCATGCCCCACGCCCGGCTGCGAGAGCTGAATGACCAGATTCCCTATTTCAGAGCGGCGCCTTGCCATGCGCGCTTCGGTTTTTTCCAGCGGGTTAGCGGCCTCTTCCCGCTGAATGTCCCTTTTGAGCTTCTCCAGCAGCGGGCAGATGCTGGAATCCTCCTTCGCATACTGCATGAGGGTTTCGCAGACCAGCGCATCCGTCTGCCGTCCGTTCAGGTTCCGGCAGCCGCATACCTTTGTCCCCCCCTGTAGCTTGCCGTCGCAGATGTAGTCGAACAGGCTGCCGGTCCCCTTGGCTTTGCGCAGGCGGGCAAACATCCGCCTGCCGCATTGACCGCAGCGAATCATCCCGGATAAAAGGCTGTAGTCGTTATAAGCGTTTGTCTGTGGGCTGGAAGGCTTGTTCGCTTCCAGAATCTCCTGTACGGCCACCCACTGCCTACCGGAGGCAATTCCTCTGTGCTTGCCCACCGCGATGATCCATTCCGAGCGGTCCAGACGGGGCGCGCCCTTTTTCTTGTAGTCGCGTTTATGGTAGGAGAGCAGGCCCAGCGTATCTGAACAATCCTCCTCCGAAAAGCAGACGTCCGATCCCTGCGCGATAAAATAATCGCGCGCCTGTTTATCCGCAATGCAGTAGACCGGGTTCTCTAAAATCTGCTTGATGCCGGGTTTCGAGAACCACCGGCCGTTTCTGGAGGTTATCCCTCTATCGATGAGCCTGCCGTATACGCCGGACACCTTCTGTAGTTCTAAAAATTCCTGGTAGATGATCTGGACCGTCCCGATTTCATCCGGGTCGGCCTTCAGCTTACAAACCGTCTTTAGGCGGCCGTTCACATCCGCCTTTTCCGTTTTTTCCGATAGATAGCCGGTCGGGGGCGTTCCGCCCAGCCACTGGCCGCGGCGGGCCAGCATAAACATGTTATCCCGCACCCGCTCCGCCAGCGTTTCGCGTTCCAACTGGGCGAAAACCGAGGTAATCATCATCATTGCTTTGCCCATCGGGCTGCCGGTATCGAATTTCTCTTTGACCGAGATAAAGGCGACGTCCAATTCGTTCAATTCCTCGATCAGCTTCGCAAAATCGCCGACGCTGCGGCTGATGCGGTCGAGCCGGTAACAGACGAGGTATTGAAACCTCCCCTGCCGGATTGCGTCGAGCATCTTTTGAAATTGCGGCCTGTCCAGGTTTTTGGCGGAGAAGCCCTCATCCTCGAACACCAAGATTCTGTCTTCGGGAATGTCCGGCAGGTTGGCGGCGATATATTGTTTACAGATCTCAATCTGGTTTTCGATGCTCTCGCCCTTGCCGGTGTAAACCGATTTGCGGCTATAAATGGCTGCCTGCATGTATTTCACCCGCTTTCTTTTTATCCGCAATTTTGCCAAGCGCCCTAAAATGTTTCCATAGCCCGCCGGTTCCGGCCCATCCATAACATAAAAGCTGTGTACAGTGCTCCCAGTAACTCCCTTGTGCATACGGCTTCTAAACTTGCACATCTTCCGGGGAGAGCGGCGGGCCGGATACGGCTTTTGAAACCTCCGGCGCGCCGCCCGCTTTCCTATTGTCCAGGATTCGATCGATCACCCGTAGCTTTTGTCCGGCGGTCAGGTTCAGCCGGTTCAGCCGGTTCTCAATCACCTGAACGTGCAGTCCGGCTATCCGGCCGGATAGGAGCCGGGTAGGATCGGCCTGGACAAAGTGCGGAATGATTCGCTGAATTTGAGGATTTTTCATAGCCCTATCCCCCTATCTGTACTAGTGTTATTCAGGAGCTTCCTGTCCCTAGTACAAAAATGAGGCGGACATCCGCTAAGTCCTCTCCCCAAAAATTTGCGCAGAAAAAGGACGTGTTGCAAAACGAGATTTTGCAACACGTCCTTTGGAAAAACAGTTTCCAGGGCGAAGAGGCTGCCCTGAATTTCGCGCCTTATGGCGCGAAAACACCGTTTTTCTGGTTTCTGCAAGCCGGAGGATCGGCTCGGCCGGAGCTTTCCCCTCTATTTTGCAACAGCCCCTTCCGCGCCTTATGCAGCTTTTCGGCTTCCACAGCTTTTTCTTCGCTCGGATGCTCCGGCTTTTCCCTTCCGGCCGGTTTCTCCGGCGCATTCCCGGTTGGGAAAAACAGGGCTTTCTCCCAACAGCCTCCCCTTTTTACGGATGATTCCCGAAGAAGAAGTGGCGTCCGATCATCTGGATACGGAAAACGTCCAGCGCAGGCTGTAGGGCCGTTTCGTTTTCGCGGATAAACTGGCAGAACTGACCCCACAGCGCCCTTCCCTCCTCTATCTGTCCGCTGGCACAGCCGATCAGGGCGCGGGTATAGAGGGTAAGATACCGTCCCCAGGAGGCCAGGTGGCTGCGGGAAGTTTTTTCGCAGTCGTTTTCAGGCCGCAGCGCGCTGGCCAGAGCGTCGGCCTGCTGTGCCAGGGGGAGGGCCTTCTCCATTTTGGCGGCGCAGGCAGGATCGACGGCGGCCCGGCCGTTAAACCAATAGTCGGTATCGAAGCACTGGGAGGCTTCCTCAAACAGTGCGCGCGCCTGCTTGCCGCTCTTACCGAAGGCGGCGGCAAAATACTCGTCCGCGATCTGCTCATAACTAAGGCTGCGGTCCCAGAGCTTCAGGCCCATCAGATAGCAGGGCAGGCCGGTGGGATAGAAGGCGCGCAGCTCCTGGCAGCTGAGAATGCCGTTTAGGCCGAGCTGGGGCAGGTGGTCGATATCCTTATCGATGATTTTGGAGATAGCACAGTAACCCGGATCGCCGTAGTGCGCCCGGCCGAGATGATAGTCGAAATCAAAGCTATCAAAGGTAAGGCCCGCTTTTTTCAGATATTCCTGCCAGCTCGTGAGGCAGCCTAGGTTTTCCTCCACCGTGCGCGGGATGGGGGTTTCGTTGAGGACATAGGGGGCGGGCGCGCCGGAGGGGGCGAAGTCCGCCAGCGATTGGCTAAAGGGCCGGGAGATGGGGGCGAACATCAGCACAAACCGATCCGGATTGTGCAGCGTTTCGGTCTTTGGCGGGAAGAGCAGATCCAGGTAAAGCAGAAAGACTACCCGCGTATCGATTTTTTCGGCGGCGAGGCGTTCGTCCAGCTCGTTTAAGAGAAGGAGATACCAGTCGGAGGGGGTCTTTTCCCGGCAGCGTTCGCACTCGCAGAAGGAGTGAATGGAATCGGCCAGCCACAGGTGCAGGTAGCGGACGCCGGGATGGTTTTTTAAGTACTGAACCGCATAGGAACAGATAGCCTCCCTAGCCTTGGGGTTGGAATAACAGAGATTGGTGGTGGAGGGCACGCCGTGGAACAGCTCCCGCTCTCCGCCGATCAGCGCCAGCAGCTCCCGGTTTTCCGGCGAGATATCCAGGGTGACGGCATTCCAGTCCCGGCCCTCAATGCCAATGGATTCACATGTCCAGCCATGCCCCATCGTGTGGTGGAGAAGGCCGCGCAGGGCGATCTCCTGCCAGACGCGGTCCTCATATTGCTGCGCAAGCGATCCGCCGTAGGGCTCCGGCGCCAGGCAGGGGTTTTCATCGTGGTGATACCAGCGTCCGAAGAAGCAGCTGAGATCCATGAACTGGGTGAAAAAGCTGTTATAGCCCGCCTTTGGCAGCCACTCAATGTAGTCCAATACATTCTCCAGAGAATTGGCTCCTTCGATAACGCCGCCCCGGTGGCGGAAGGAGGCCGTTTCCTGCAAAGAAACGGTGACTTCAGAGATAGGAAGCTCCGGCACCACCTCGCCATCCGGACGGGGGCGGATAAAGCGGCAGCCCACCGCCCGCAGCGCCCGGTAAACGCCGATGAGCACGGCGCGGGGGTTGCTGCCGGAGATGGAGCCCTCCCCGGACTTTAATTGGATGCAGACGGCGTCATCCAGCGCAGGATCGGCCACCGGAAACGCCTCCGGGGCGGCGATCAATTGAATGCGCGGCAAACCGTCCGGAATTTCGCCGGTGAACAAGCCCGCCGAAGGGACGCCCGCCATGCGGTTCAGATATTTGCAGAGCTCCTGTCCGGCATAGACCAGAGTGGGATGGTTCTGGGAAACGGTAACAGCGATCATAGAGAAACATCCTTCCTTGATAATAGGTTGAAGCTGTCAAAGCCCTGAGAGAGGCCGAAAAATCGAACGTCCCGCGCGGGAAACCCCTGCGCGGGACGTTACGGAGGGCGGGGTCTCCGCCTCAGCGGCATTTTTTGTCAATGCACCATCCGGTGTTTATTTGCCGTAGTAACGGTTGGTGGCGTCCTGGTAAATCTGAACATAACGGTCAACGCCCATCGCCTGGAGCTGGGAGAGGTAGCTATCCCATTCCGCATCGATATCGGCTTGGCCCGTGATCCACGCGGCCTGCTTTTGCAGCACATAATCCTGAATAGAGGTTTGCATGGTGGCAAGCTCCTTGCTCTCTTCATCGGTAAAGAGCACGAGCGGGATGGATTCCTTAGTCAGATAATCGGAAGTCGCTTCCATGTAGCTAATCTTCCGGGCTACGTCGGGAGCGGGCTTCAGGGTCGCATAGAGGTCGGCGGGGATATAGGAGGGGAAGCCGGCAGGCGCGCCCTTGAAGCGGTAGTCGTCCTGGCTCATGCCGTCCGGAGCGATAGCGAACTCATAGGTATAAGCCGCATCGGTAGAATCGATCAGCTGCTGGCCGAAGGAGCCATAGGTGTTTTGCAGCGAGTAATCCGGTTCGAGGTTGAGATCCAGCCAGTAGATGAGCCGTTCGGGGTTCTTGCAGTTCTTCGAAACGGCGGAGTAGCCGCGCGCGGCGATCGGGTTGTTGATGTAACGGTAGACACGGCTACCGTCGCCGGTCACGCTCTCAAGCGGCAGGCAGTAGGAATAGCTGGGAACGCGATCCGCGCCAACAACATTATCAATGAGGAATGCGAAGAGCGAACCGAGCATGACCGGGTCGGACTTGCCCTTGGAGAAGAGCATCGAACGGTCCTGGGTAAAGCCTTCGACGTCCATCAGGCCCTGGGCATACAGGCTCGCGATCCACTTGGTGCCTTCCTTCCAAGCGTCGTTGTTGGCGGTGAAGTAGACCTGGCCATCCTTAATATCCAGCCGGCTGGTCTGATCCACCACGCCGAAGGGGGTATACAGCGAATAAAGGCCGAAATACTGATGGTTCTGGATGAAGCTGAAGGGGATTTCATCCGCCTGGCCGTTGCCGTTGGGATCCTTCGTCTTAAAGGCAACGAGCATCGCTTCAAATTCCTCGATGGTGTTGGGCATCTCCAACCCGCAGGCATCCAGCCAATCCTGGTTGATATACAGGTCGCTGTAAGCGCCTTCATAGGGCTTTTCATGCCAGAAGGCCAGCGAGTAGTAATGCCCGTCCGACAGCTTCATGAAATCGCTGACGTTCTTATCGGACTCCAGAATTTTATTCATGTTGGGGGTGTAGTCGGTGTACTCGTCCAGAGCCAAGAACAGCTTGGCGTTCTTCTGGATGTCGGTGTCGTTCAGAACGTTGATCATCACGTCCGGCACGTCGCCGGTCGAGAGGGCCAGGTTCTTCTTTTCGGTCAGCGAGGCATCGGGAACCAGCTCCCACTTGATCTCGATATTGGCGGCCTCGTTCACCGCCTTGACGATATCCATGTCGTCAAAGTCGGCGTGCTGGGGCCGGAAGGCGGCCATGGCGGTGTAAGAAACCTTTTCGGAGAGGTCAACCGGCGCGCCGCTCGCATCGCCGGAAGCGGCGCCAGAGGACGCCGGGGTGGAAGAGGCGGCGCTGCTGGCGGGCGCGCTGCTTGCCGGGGCGGAGGAAGAGCTGCTTCCGCCGCCGCTGCATCCAGCCAGAGCGGAAGCGGCCAGCGCGGCAGCCAGCACCAAAGAAAGGATTTTTGATTTCTGCATAAAGGGAACCTCCTTTTAATCTGCTTTTTCTGTATATCGTCCGGCCGGGAGAACCCCGCCGGGGCGAAACGAAAGCCTTTAGCCCTTGACGGCGCCAATCATAACGCCCTTGACAAAATATTTTTGCACAAACGGGTAGACAATAAACATCGGAACGCTCGAAACAATGATCAGCACATACTTGAGCATATCCGCCAGCCTCTGCCGCTCATCCATCGCCGAGGCGTCGCCGATCATGGTAGAATCCACCGAGTTCATTAGGAGGATGTTGCGCAGGTGGATTTGCAGCGGATAAAGATCCTTGGTTTTCAGATAGATCAGCGCGTCCATATAGGAGTTCCACTGAGCCACCGCATAGAACAGCACTTCGACGGCGATAATGGCGGTAGAGAGCGGGATAACGATGGTGAAGAAGAACCGCAGGTTGGAGCAGCCGTCGATCTGGCTGGCTTCGAGCATCTCATCCGGGATGCTCGTAGCGAAAAAGGTGCGGGCAATCAGCATATTATAGACCCAGACGCAGTTGGGGATAATGACCGCCCAGATGGTGTCCACCATGTGCAGGCTGCGCACCACCATGTAGGTCGGAATCATGCCGCCGTTGAAGAACATGCAGATCATGAAGAAGGTGGTAAGCAGCTTGCGCCCGACGAGGTCCTTGCGGCTGATGACATAACCGCTGCTGACCGTCAGGAAGGTGGCCAGCACCGTAAACATGACGGTGTAGAACAGCGAGTTGCGGAAGCCCATCCAAACGTCCTTGTACTCAAAGACCTTCTCATAGCCCGCCATGGTGATCCCCTTGGGCAGGAGGATGACCTTGCCCAGGTTGACCAAATTCGGGTCGGAGATGGAGGCGATTAAGATGAACCATAACGGATAGAGGACAATGAGCAGCACCAAGCCCAGCAGACAGTTGTTAATAACGGTAAAGGTTACGTCCGCTCTGGAACGGCGAATTTTGTTTGCCACAGCAGTCCCCTCCTTACCACAAGCTGTTTTCGCCGCCGCTCAACTTACCGGTGATCCAGTTGACCGCGACGATAAAGATTAGGTTGACCACGGTATTAAACAGGCTGACTGCGGTGGAAAGGCCAAAGTCGGACTGAATCATACCATATTTATAGACCAGGGTGGCGATGATCTCGCTCTTCTCCAGGTTCAGCGAGTTCTGCATCAGAAAGGCCTTTTCGAAGCCCATGCTCATGATGCGGCCCGCGCCCAGGATGAACAGCACGCAGATGGTGGGCATCAGGAAGGGGATATCAATATAGAGCATCCTTTTGAACTTGGTCGCGCCGTCCACCATAGCGGCCTCGTAATATTCGGGACTGATGCCGGCCAGGGCCGCGATGTAGATGACGGCGTTATAGCCGGAGTTCTGCCAGGTATCCGAAAAGACGTAAATCCACTTGAACAATCCGGGTTCGCCCATAAAGTTGACCGCGTTCCCGCCTAAAGCCTTGATAATGGCGTTGATAGGGCCGCTGACCGGAGAGAGAAAGAAGTTGAGCAAGCCCACCATAACGACGACCGAAATGAAATAAGGGGCGTAGGAGACCGTCTGGACCGTCTTTTGATACCACCTGGTTTCGCACTGGTTGAGCAGCAGCGCCAGGATGATGGGGAACGGGAAGTTGATAAACTGGTTTAAGAACGAAAGGGCAATGGTATTCCACAGCGAGGATTTGAAGTAGGGCGAGGAGAAGAAGCGGTTGAAGTTGTCCCAGCCCACCCATTCGCTGCCCCAGATGCCCTCCGAAGGAATAAAGTCGCGGAAGGCGATCTGAACGCCGTACATAGGCGCGTATTTGAAGATGATGAAGAAGGCTATAGTCGGCAGGATCAGCAGGTAGAGGTCCCAATTGCGGAGCACCATCTTCCTTTTAAGGCTGCGTTCCCTGTCCTTGACTCCGGCGGCAGGTTTCATAAAGTTTCCTCCTTTTTCGTTCACTTTCCCAGCATATCGAACATGGAGCGCTTATAAGCCTCCACGCCTTCCTGGTCGAAGGGATTGATGCCGGCCGTCTTTCCGGAGATGGCGCAGGCAACCATGAAGAAATAGAAAAGCTGCCCGAACGAATAAGCATCCAACGTGGGGAGGAAAATCCGGAAGCAGGGAACGCCTCCCTCATAGTGGGCGCGGATGGTGGCAGACTCGGCGGCACGGTTGATCTCTAAGAAGTCCATCCCGTCCAGATAATCGAAGCGGTCGCCGAAGGCGGGATCCTTCGGGACGGGGACCGACCCATCCGGTTCTTCAATCGAGAGGAAGGTCTCGGTTAAGCTGCGGCGGCCCTCCTGCATGTACTGGCCGAGCGAATGCAAATCCTCGCTGTAGCTCACCGAGGTGGGGAAAACGCCCTGCTTCTGCTTGCCCTCGCTCTCGCCGAAGAGCTGCACCCACCACTTGGCAAAGTAATCGAGCTGGGGCTCGAAGGCGGCCAACACCTCGATATCAAAGCCCTTCTCCTGGTAGAGGCACTGGCGCAGGGCGGCATATTCTACCGCAGGGTTCCCCGGCGCGGCGAGCCGTTCCTTCATGCGCAGCGCGCCGTCAAGCAGGGCGGGGATATCGATTCCCGCCACCGCCATGGGAAAGAGGCCCACCGGCGTCAGCACCGAGTAGCGCCCGCCCACCGGGACGGGGAACTCTAAGAAGGTATAGCCGTTTTCCTTCGCAATCTCTTCGAGCCGGCTGCCGAAGGTGCCGGTAAGGACGATGCGCCCGGCGGTATCCTCCCTTTTGTAGCGGCGGATGAGGTAATCCCTCAGCACCCGGAAATGGCTGCCCGGTTCGAGCGTCTCGAAGTTTTTGGCGATGACATTGATGTAGATCTCCTTTTTCGCATCCAGCCGCCGCAAAACCTTTTGCAGCGCGGGTGCGGAAAGGGTGTTGCCCGCATAGATGATTTCAGGCCCGTCCTTCTGGAGCGCCTTGATGACGGCGCGGGCCGCCTGGTTGGAGCCTCCCACCCCGACGAGCACGAAGGCATCCGCCTTCGACCGGATGGCGGCGGCCTTTTCCATCATGGCCCGATAGGCTTCTCCCCGTTCCATCGGGTTTAGCCAGCCCTTGAAACCAGCTTCCTTCTCAGGATCCGTCAGATCCTGGAAGGCCAGTTCAGCCTTTTTCCCCATTTCCGCTAAGGCTTCCTTGCCGGCAAAGGGGACGGCCATGCTCAAATCAATACGGATATCCTGCATGAAGACTCCCCCTTTCAGCGCTGGCTATCCAAAAAAGCCTTGGCTTTCTTGTAACGGTCAAAGTCCTGCTCGCCCGTCTCATATTCCACGACCGCCCAGCCCTCCTCCGGCAGATAGGAGGAAAGGTAGGACAGCAGCTTCTTAAAGTCGGTCTGGCCGCCGCCCAAATCGGGGAAGAAGGGGGTGATATCGCCGCCTAGGTGGCGGCTGTAGTCGTCCGAGAGCTCCTCCCCCTCCGGCAGATATTTCTGCCCGGCAAAATCACGCAGGTGGACATAGGCGACGCGGCCGCGGTTCTCTTCGAGCACCGCATAGGGGTCGTAGCCGCCCTTCTGCACCCAGCCTAAGTCGAAGGCAAAATTCATGTGCGGAGCCTCGTCCCGAATGGCCTTGTACATGGCGGCGTCATCCACTAGGAACTCGCTGGCGTGGTTGTGGTAGCCCAGGGTGACGCCCAGCTCCTTGCAGGCCAAAGCGGCTCTGTCCATCGCGCGGGCCGCATCCGCAGGACGCGCGCAGGCATTGCCGGACATGGTCAGGTTTTTATTGGGAAAATCACAGATAAAGCGGGCGGCTTCAAGCACCGCAGCAACGGCTTTATCCGCGTCCTCCATCCACAGCTCGGCCGGGACGCCCACATGCAGAGCCGCCAATTCTATCCCAGCGGCTTTCAGGCTTTCCTTCAGAAATTCCTTACGCTCAGTGCCGAAGAAGCGCGAGCCCATCTCCACGCCTGAAAACCCGGTGGAGGCCATGCCCGCCAGCACGTTCCCCGTATCGGAAGCAATTTTCTCTCGAAAGAGAACACAATGGCAACCTAATTTCATGCCGTTTCACGCCTTTCTATTTTAAGTGTA